>CAYXMH010000007.1:0-111039 GCA_964466115.1 uncultured Rhodanobacteraceae bacterium
CAACACCACCGTGCTGACGCTCACCACCCGGTATGCCTACACCTTGGCCGATCGATTAAGCGCCATGACCTACCCCAGTGGGTTGCAGGTCACCTATGTCAGAAACGCGATCGGCCAGATCAACCAAATCAGCTACAAACCCACCCCCACGGCCGCAACCACTGCGATACTGAGCAGTGCGACGTATTTGCCGTTTGGCCCCATCAATACCCTCACTTTTGGCAATGGCCGGCGCCAGACCAAGAGTTACGATCAAAACTACGGCATTGATGCGATTTCAAGCACCTCGGCTGGCGGATTGACGCTCGATTTCAGCTTGGATGCGATGGGCAATGTGCAGGACGCCAGCAATGCACTGGGATTAACCCCACCGACGCAGCGTTATCGCTATGACGATCTGTATCGGTTAACGGAAGTCGATAATTCGGCAGCGGCAGTGCTCGAAGGCTACAGCTACACCAAGACCGGGGATCGTACGAGAAAGACCAAACAGGGACAGGCGGATCAGATCTACGTCTATCCCACGACCAGCCATCGATTGCAGAGTGTGGCGGGAACAGCACGAAGCTACGACGCCGACGGCAACCTCACCAGTATGGGCTTAAGCTACGACGCCAGAAACCGATTGGCGGGCTGGCAACTTCAACCGGACGGCACGATCAATCTGGTCAGCAATTCGGTTCAATACCAATACAACGGCAAAGGCGAGCGCGTGGCCAAGCAAAGCGTCACTTACGATAACGCCATACCTCTACCCGGAGAACCGAGCGGCTGGCTATTGGGCGGCCAAGCGTACACGTATGGCGAAGGCGGACAGATCACGGGCGAATACTCAGTCACCGGCCAGGCGATTGTCGAATACCTGTACCTAGACAACCAACCGATCGCGATTCAGAAGACCAATAAGCTCTATTACATCGAAACCGATCATCTCAACACGCCAAGACAAGTGATCGACCCGACCCGAAACGTCACCGTCTGGAGATGGGATTTCTTTGGCAGTGCGTTTGGAGAAAACGGACCGAATCAAGATCCGGATGCCGATGGAATTCCGTTCGTTTTGAACCTGAGATTTCCGGGGCAGTATTACGATCAAGAAACCAACCTTAACTACAACTACTTCCGAGATTACGAGCCAACAACCGGCAGATATGTCGAGAGTGATCCCATTGGGCTGAATGGCGGCGTATCGACTTACGCTTATGTTGGTCTTTCTCCATTGAAGAATACGGACCCAGCTGGTTTGGATTTCTGGGTTGAATCGGGAGTGCCTGGCAAGGAAGGTGGCGGTGGATATCACCGCAGCCTATGTGTTGGTAATCCCAATGGTAAGAACCGTTGTTTCAGCTTTGGTGCAGAAGATTGCACTGGCTTGATGGATTGTTGGAACGCACATGGTTCTATCTATGAGGATATGGTGCCCGGCGGAGAAATAGACAGCTCGACTTACCGAAAAACCTCATTAGACACTGATAGTAAGATCGAAAGCGAGCTAGCTACTGCTCTTGGCAAGCGTGGTAGATATTGGCTACTTGGAAACAATTGCCGAGACTGGTCGTATAAAAAATGGTGGGAAATCAACCTTAAGTATTTACAATTCAATATTCCGGCAGTTGCGCCACCAAGAAACTAAAGCCTAAGGTTTATATGTCCAAGCGCTTGCTACTCACCCTATGCATTATTGTGACTTTGCACTTCATACTGAGTGTTTTTGTAATAGCTATGCATGTGTCCGAACGAGGGTTAATTCAAGACCCCCTACAACCTATGTTGTTAGTAGTCCTGCTTCCTTTGCAATCGATTTGGCCAAATGGTGTCGCAAGAATTGGAGAAATACTTTTTATAACCGTTAATACAATAATTTATGTAGTAGCGACATACGTTTGTTTTTGTGCTTTTCATAAAATTAATAAAACAACCAAATGAACATAAAAATAAATATACTAACCTTTAATAATGGTCGTCGCCAAACCAAAAGTTACGACCAAAACTACGGCATTGACGCGATCTCAAGCACATCCGCTGGGGGTTTAACGCTCGATTTCAGCTTGGATGCGGTCGGCAATGTGCAGGACGCCAGCAGTGCACTGGGATTAACCCCACCGACGCAGCGCTATCGGTATGATGATCTGTACCGGTTAACGGAAGTTGATAGTGCTACAGCGGCAATTCTCGAAGGCTACACCTACGCCAAGACCGGCGATCGCACGAGAAAGACCAAGCAAGGCCAAGCGGACCAGATCTACGTCTATCCCACCACCAGCCACCGATTGCAGAGTGTGGCGGGAACACCAAGAACCTACGACGCCGACGGCAACCTCACCAGCATGGGCTTAAGCTACGATGCCAGAAACCGATTGGCCGGCTGGCAACTTCAACCGGACGGCACGATCAATCTGGTTAGTAATTCAGTCCAATATCAATACAACGGCAAAGGCGAGCGCGTGGCCAAACAGAGTGTCACCTACGATAACGCCACACCACTACCCGGAGAACCGAGCGGCTGGCTATTGGGCGGCCAAGCGTACGTCTACGGCGAAGGCGGACAGATCACGGGCGAATACTCAATAACTGGCCAGGCGATCGTTGAATACCTGTACATCGACAATCAGCCGATCGCGATCCAAAAGGCCAATAAGCTGTATTACATCGAAACCGATCACCTAAACACCCCAAGACAAGTGATCGACCCGACCAGAAACGTCACCGTCTGGAGATGGGATTTCTTTGGCAGTGCGTTTGGGGAGAATCTACCGAATCAAGATCCGGATGCGGATGGCATTCCGTTCGTTTTGAACCTGCGGTTTACGGGGCAGTATTACGATCAAGAAACCAACCTTAACTACAACCACTTTAGGGACTATGAGCCCAACACAGGTAGATACGTCGAGAGTGATCCTATTGGGCTAGATGGCGGGCCGTCCACCTATGCATTTGTTTCCTCGAGCTCCTTGAACCGAACTGATTTTTACGGCCTTGCAGGATGCGGCTCAGGTTGGAATGAACGCCTTGTGCCAGATAATCCTTTCCGGTTTAAATTTAGTTCCTGTTGCGATGATCACGATGACTGTTATGACTGCAAAGGCTTGGCGGCAGGATTTAAGAAAAATGACTGCGATACGAATTTCCGCAATTGCATGCGGGGAAAATGTAATAAATACAGTCCACCCATTCATTTTGTATGCAATAGGTTCGCTGGAACTTACTACCAGTTCGTAAAACGATTGGGTCAGAGTTCGTATGATGGAGGCGTAAAAAATTGTCCATGCAATCCATCCGGAGGTGGTGGCTCCTCGTCTCCACCGCCATGGATTTTGGATGGTTGGGGCGGGTGAAGAAACACTATGTATCCTTATCGCATTTTCTATTTACTAGCATTTGCTTGTCTTGGTGGATGTCTTGACATTTCCTCCCGCTCAGCGCCTAAACTATGGGAAGGATATGATCCTGGCGATGTGTATGTGACCGCTGTAGATCTGTTCATAATGAAAGTAGATGATGGCATGGCAGGCGAACGCATTGCACTGGTTCCGACGCGCCAACCTAGAACCCCGCACTCAACAACACTTTATGGGGCGCCCTTCGGGTCTGCGACAGAGGAAAATTGTCATACACTTTCTGATTGTGTCGGAATACTTCCCGCAGCCACTTTTTTGAAGCCAAGTCGCGTTGAACGGCACCATGGATTGAACTGGTGGTACGGTAAACATGACGATATCATCTTGTTTGCTGTCTTCACCGAATCGAAGCAAGGCATCAAGGAAGTGGATATTACCGATTTATCTATTTTTTACGAAAGCAAAGATAGTCCAAATGAAGGCCCCTTTCTTTTTTCCCCAAATCCCACGTTACTTCATCCTGATATTGGCCAGTGAGCACTAATTGCCAAGAATGGGCGGGTGGTCTAAGGAGTATGGGATCAGGTCTTGTAATGACACGTCGCACCCCTCCACGTCCTCGCCAATAGACGGCAATACAGTTACGGAAATCATTGAACATCGCCGCATGGAGCCAATTTTCTACGTTGTTGACGACGTTAACTTGAGGACAGAGCTAGTCCCATAGATTATGCGATCCCTTACAGAAAAACCGCCGGGCTCACTTTGAAACGGGCCGCGAGTGCGCGGATTTGGCGCGCGTTGAGTTCTCGATGTCCGCTTAGAATTTCGGACACGACGCCTTGGGTTCCAATGTCGGATAGATCGACTTGGCGCAGACCGTGCTGGTCCATGAGAAAACGGAGCGTTTCCCCTGCGCTGGCTTGCGGAATGGCGTAGTTCTGTGCGTCATATTCGGCAATCAGGTTCCCCAGCGTGCCGATCAAACCGGCCAGCGGACTCTTCTCATCCGCGGCCCCGCTATCCAGGAGGTTATTCAGTGCCTTCACGGCGGCCTGGTAATCCGCCTTAGAGCGAATAGGATGAATCGGCACAAGCGCGTTAAGCGCCGTGTAGCGGCTTTCAATGGTGCGAAGGGCTGCGTTCATGAGGGCGGCTTCCAATTGTCGTAGTCGGTATGAGTGAAAATATGGCGAACATAGAGGCACTGCGTGTTGAAGTGGATGGCGGTGATAATTCGATACTTGTTGCCCGAAATATCGAAGACATAAAAATCGCTAACTCGATCCACGCTATTGAAGGTCTTCTTGAGGCTAGCAAAGTGCGGGAATTGACCTCTTTCAAGCGTTTTGCGCCACGCTTGCAGCGGACGCTGCGCGTCTACGTTGCTCATAGCGAAGTCCTTCAATGTCTTGTTCGAGATCACACGCATAACGCAATATATCTCATTTTGAGATATATTGCTAGCTGCTATTGAATTCCACAAGCAATAGAAACGGCATGTGCGGCAATTTTAAGGAATCCGTTCATGCTGAGCCTGTCGAAGCACGGCGGCTATTCCATTCACCCTTCGACAAGCTCAGGGCGAACGGAAAAGAGGAATTTCTATCGTTTGTGGAAAAAGGCATCAAAAGAAGCGCTGATGGTGTAAGTACTACTGATCGCCCTGGCGATGGGTGCGCTCAGATGAGGCGATATCTCGCTGAATGGCCTCGATCATAGAGATTCGAATTTGCGACTATAGAAAGCGTGTCGCAGCACCCCCACCGGCGCTGCGCGCAGACTCCCCTATCAAGAGGGAGTGAAGATCAAGGGTGATGCGCCTCGGCTTACTATGATTAACCTTATTAACTTGTTACGCCTAATCGCGCCAAGATGGCGCTCCCACAAGGCTCACCAAAAACTGCGAATGCCCGCCACTCCTTGCGCACCGTGATTACGGGCTTGTTGCCAATCGATTTTATTTACGCCACCCAATGCGTAAACCGGAACGCGAGCCAAATCGCAAAGTTGCGAAAATGCATCCCAACCGAGCGCGGGGAGTTGTGGGTGGCTGGGTGTTGGGTTTACCGGTGATAGCGTGATGAAATCGACGTCGAGTGCGTGGGCTAACTCCAGCTCTTCTTGGTTGTGGCAGGAAGCGGCGACCCATTGATTCGCTGGCAATGGTCGTTGTTTTAGGCTGCGCAGTTGTGCGCTGGTCAGATGCACGCCGGAAAGATGGAGTTCCTGCGCTAGTTCGATATCGGCGTTGATCAATAGCTCGGTGCCGGCGGAAAGACAAAGTTTTGAGACTTGCGATGCGAGTGCACGTAATTGATCGCGTGGTAGCGCTTTGTCGCGCAGTTGCAGCAGACGTTCACCGCGTGCAAGTACGCGTTCGACTGAAGCAAGAAATGATTCGTCATTCGAAACCGGCTCCGGGGTAATCACATAATGCGGGGGAAGTTTCAGTGCGTGGATTACCGGGCGATCGGCGGCGGGCATGTCGGCGATGTTCAAATCGGCTAGTGTTTGCCAGCGCAGATTTTGGCCTTCGCGGCCATAGGGTTCGCCGTGATACGCATCGACACAATATACGGCCAGAACAATTCGTTTTGTCGGATAAATCCAAGGGATTCGGATTAAGGGGGTGAGTTGATCGGCGATCACGCCGATTTCTTCGAGTAATTCGCGCTTTAGGGCGACTTCCGGTAATTCACCGGGTTCGCATTTGCCGCCGGGGAATTCCCACAAGCCGCTTAAGTGTTTTCCGGGGGGGCGTTCGGCGAGAAGGATGCGGTTTTGTGGGTCGCGTAGGACGCCGGCGACGACATGCACGATGTTGACCGCATCGGAAGTCATCGGTTTGGTGGAATAAACTGGGTTAGCCCAAACTTAGCAACAATAAAAATCCGCGTAGCAAGTGGCGGCGTATTTGCTATTAGATTGGCAGTTTTACGAAACCCGTTCATGCTGAGCCTGTCGAAGCATCGCGCCTTTTCCATTCACCCTTCGACAGGCTCAGGGCGAACGGAAAAGGAGAATTCCTATTGCATATTACACAATTAGAATAAGCCCACCATCACGCCAATCGCCCATGGCACTGCTTGTATTTTTTGCCAGAGCCACACGGACAAGGATCGTTACGCCCCACTTTCGGCGCCTCGCGCGTCATTGGTGTGTGCGATCCGGGGCTCGCTGCCGGCGGCGGTGCTTCGGATTGGAAGCCGGTCGATTCCGCGTGCTGAAACTGCAACGGGGCTTGTTCTTGCTGGCGGCGCTGCTGGGCTTCCATCTCGGCGATTTCGCTTTCGCTGCGCACGCGTACGCGTGTGATCACGGTGATCACTTCGGTTTTAATGCGTTCCAGCATCGCTTGAAATAGCTCGAACGATTCGCGTTTGAACTCTTGCTTCGGTTGTTTCTGCGCATAGCCGCGCAGGTAAATGCCTTGGCGCAGGTAATCCATGCTGGCCAGATGCTCTTTCCAGCAGTTATCCAGCACCGATAGCATCATGTGCTTTTCCAGGCCACGCATAACCTCAGACCCGATCAACGTTTCCTTCTCGCGGAAATAGCGATCGACTTCCTCGATCACGCGATCACGTATG
The DNA here is from genome assembly GCA_964466115.1 of uncultured Rhodanobacteraceae bacterium. Lineage (GTDB taxonomy): Bacteria > Pseudomonadota > Gammaproteobacteria > Xanthomonadales > Rhodanobacteraceae > Pseudolysobacter. The sequence continues at coordinate 6,932 of CAYXMH010000007.1, forward strand.
TCATTGGCGCCAATTTCCGGCTGCGTTTCAACCCAATTCTTAAGCGCAATTTTAAGCCCGAAATCCGACTCCAGCGCTTTCTCCAAACCAACAATATCCCATTGCTCGTCGATGCTGTGTTCCGGAACATAGCGATGGCTGAGATCGCTAAATACGTCATAGCGGATATTGGCAATCGTGTCGGCCACTTGATCGGCTTCGAGCAATTCGCTGCGTTGCTCGTAGATGACTTTGCGCTGGTCATTTGCAACGTCGTCAAATTCCAGCAAATGTTTGCGGATGTCGAAGTTGTGCGCTTCGACTTTGCGTTGCGCTTTTTCGATTTGGCGCGAGATCATGCGGTCTTCCAGCGCTTCGTGTTCTTTCATGCCGAAGATCTGCATCCAGCGCGCTACCCAATCGGGCGCAAAGATGCGCATCAGATTGTCTTCCAGCGACAGGTAAAAACGGCTGGAGCCGGGATCGCCCTGGCGGCCAGAGCGGCCACGCAGCTGGTTGTCGATGCGGCGTGATTCGTGCCGTTCGGTGCCGATGATGTGCAACCCGCCGGCGGCCAAGACCTCAGCGTGGCGTTGTTTCCAACCTTCCCGTACACGCTCACGATCCGCATCGGTGGCATCAGCGGGTAGCGTTTCCAACTCCGCCTCTAAGCTGCCGCCCAGCACGATGTCGGTACCACGGCCGGCCATATTGGTGGCAATCGTGACGCCGCCGGGGCGGCCGGCTTGCGCCACGATATGCGCTTCGCGCTCGTGCTGTTTGGCGTTCAGCACTTCGTGCGGTACTTTTTCTTTTTGCAGCAAACGGGAAATGTATTCCGAGGTTTCGATTGAGGTGGTGCCGACCAGGACCGGCTGCTTGCGTTGATGGCAATCCTTGATGTCCTCAACCACCGCATCGAACTTGTAGTTCTGTTTGATAAACACCAGATCTTGCGCGTCTTTGCGCACCATCGGTTGATGCGTGGGAATAACCACCACTTCCAAGCCGTAGATCGACTGGAACTCGTACGCTTCGGTATCGGCCGTACCGGTCATGCCGGCCAATTTTTTGTACATGCGGAAAAAATTCTGGAACGTGATCGACGCCAGGGTTTGATTTTCGCGCTGGATCGGCACGCCTTCCTTCGCTTCCACCGCCTGATGCAGGCCATCCGACCAGCGCCGGCCGGCCAAGGTGCGACCGGTGAATTCGTCCACAATGATCACTTCACCATCGCGCACGATGTAATCGACATCGCGCTGATACAACGCATTGGCGCGCAACGCGGCGTTCAAATGATGCACTACCGCCAAATGCTTGGCGTCGTAAAGGCTTTCACCTTCGGCAAGAATGCCATCCGCCGTGAGCAATTGTTCAGCGTGCTCCATTCCCTCTTCGGACAAATGCACCTGCTTTTGTTTCTCATCGACGAAGTAATCGCCACTGCTGTCTTCTTTTTCTTGGCGAATAAGGCGCGGAACGATGCGGTTGACGCGCACATACAACTGCGGCGAATCGTCCGAGGGACCGGAGATAATCAGCGGCGTGCGCGCCTCGTCGATTAGGATCGAATCGACTTCATCGACGATGGCGAAATTCAGGCCGCGCTGGTAGCGCTGCTCTTTCGACGAGGCCATATTGTCGCGCAAGTAATCGAAACCGTATTCGTTGTTGGTGCCGTAGGTGATATCGGCGGCGTAGGCCACGTGTTTATCGGCGTGATCCATGCCGGGGTAAACCACCCCAACGCTCATCCCAAGAAAATTGTAGACCTTGCCCATCCAGGCCGCATCGCGCCGCGCCAGATAGTCATTGACCGTCACCACGTGCGCACCCTTGCCGGCCAAGGCATTTAAATACACTGGCAGCGTGGCGACCAAGGTTTTGCCTTCACCGGTGCGCATCTCGGAGATTTTGCCTTGGTGCAACACCATGCCGCCGATCATCTGCACGTCGTAATGGCGCAGCCCTAATACACGGCGCGAGGCTTCGCGCACCACGGCAAACGCTTCCGGCAGCAATTGATCCAGCGTTTGACCGTCTTTTAAGCGTTGCTTAAATTCATCGGTTTTGGCGCGAAGCTCGGCATCGCTTAAAGATTTTAAATGCGGCTCGAACTGCGAGATCTGCGCGACGATCTTGTTCATTTGGCGCAGCAAGCGCTCGTTGCGGCTGCCGAAAACTCGCGTCAAAAATGAATTTAGCATGGGCACTCAAACGATTGAAAATTAAAAAGAGCGTCTCAAGATGGACGCTGATTGAATAAAAACAAGGGCCGTCGACGGATACGGCGGCCCTTGCATGGGACAAGCTTGGGATTATAGCGGTATGGGGCGATCAGTGCAGGGTTGATATTGGCGAGGCATCGGAAATGCTTTCCCGGGTGCGCTGGCGCTTACCCGGGCTACAACAATATTCGTGAAAACTAAACGGTTACGAAACTACCCACGCTTGCCACTGTGCACATACGCCACCGGATTGACGGTATGTCCGTTCAACCAAACCTCGAAATGGCAATGCGGGCCGGTGGCGCGCCCGGTGGCGCCGACTTTGGCGATCACCTGACCGGCATGCACGCGTACGCCAACCTCAGCTAAATTGCGCGAATTGTGCGCGTAGCGCGTCATATAGCCGTTGCCATGATCAATCTCGACGACATTACCGTAGCCGGGACGATCGCCCGCGTAAGTGATCACGCCTTCGGCGACGGCTTGTACGTCGGTGCCAATCGGAGCATCGAAATCCATACCGGCGTGGAATTCGCTTTGGCCGTTGATGGGGTCGGTGCGATCGCCATAGCCCGATCCTAAGTAGCCGGCTTCGACCGGCATGCCGCTTGGCAGCAGGGCGTTGTCGACATGGCGATCCAGCAGCATGTTTTCCAGCACCGTCAGCTGCGCTTCTTGGCGCGAGTATTGATCGCGCAGACGATCGATCATGCCGGTCAATTGCGTATTTAAGGTGTGCGATGCGGCGTTCGGGTCTTCCGGGCCGCCCATGGCCGGTGTTTCGTTAAAATCGAACTCACCGTCGTCGAGCTTGCCCATGCGCGTTAAACGCTCGCCCAACGCATTCAAGCGCATCGATTGGGCTTGCAACTCGCCAAGCTTCAGCGCCAGCGCGTTCAAATCGCGCCGCGAGGCATTTTCCAATGCGCCAAGGCCGTTTTTCTGGGTATTGATTTGTCCACGCAATGCCGCGATTTCGCTTAAGGCACGGTCGCGCGGATCGGCAACCACACGTGCGGCGAAAAACCCGAGAACCGTACAAAAGATCAGACCTGCCATTAAACCAGCGCCAATGCCAATTTGCACGCGCCACGACTTAAGATTGATGACTTTCGGTACCGCACTAGCTTTAGCAACGATTATGATGTTCATGCTGTTCGCTATTCGAATGAGTTTTGACTATGCAATCCCTTCCCCCTAAACGCCCCAAACGCATCGCAACTGGCATAAAAACCATCGGCGAATGCGCTCCCGTCGCGGCGCTAAAAGAACGCGCGCGCGCGTTGGATGCGCTGGATCAAAGACTGCGCCAACCGTTACCCGCAGCACTACGCGACCAATGTCGCCTGGCCGATGTGCGCGCAGGACGGATTGTTTTTCTAGCCAGCTCTTCGACTTGGGCGGCCAAACTCCGGCTTTACCACACCGCGTTATTAACCGAAGCCCGTGTTGCCCTGGGCCCCAAAGTTGAAAAACTGACCGTCAAAGTAGCTCTCTTGCCGCCCGTTCCCCCGGAACCGACAAAATCCAAACCACTTTCCGAGACCGCAGCTTCACACTTAACCGCGGCGGCCAAATCCATTTCTGATCCGGAACTTAAAAATTTATATCTTGAGCTGGCGTCCCTCGCCGAAAATTCTTCTTCCCGCTAAAACGTTTCGCGCATCAAACCCGATGCAAGGAATTCAAATCCTCTCTCTTATTAGTTATATAGCTTGCGCAGGGTGGGCGTAAGAAATCGGGGCTTTGGCCGGGTCATCAAAACTGACCTCTTCCCATGCTTTCACATCAGCAAGCATGGCGCGCAATAATTTGTTGTTGAGCTCATGGCCCGATTTATAGCCATGAAACGCGCCGATTAAGCTTCGGCCAAGCAAGTACAAATCGCCGATCGCATCTAAGATTTTGTGTTTGACGAACTCGTCTTCGTAACGCAAACCGTCTTCGTTCAGCACACGGTAGTCATCCAGCACGATCGCATTGTCCATCGATCCGCCCAAGACCAAATTGCGTTCACGCAGCATTTCGATGTCGCGCATAAAACCAAACGTGCGTGCGCGCGATACTTCTTTTACGAACGACGTCGTTGAGAAATCGATTTCCGCGCTGGAACTGCGTTTCGTAAAAATGGGGTGATCAAAATCGATCGCGAAACCGACTTTAAAGCCATCGAACGGCTCGAACCGCGCCCATTTATCGCCATCGCTCACCGTTACCGATTTTTTGATGCGGATGAAACGTTTGGCGACGGATTGCTCTTCAATTCCGGCCGACTGCAATAAGAATACGAACGGGCCCGCGCTCCCGTCCATAATCGGCACTTCAGGGGCGCTTAAATCCACATACGCGTTATCGATGCCAAGCCCGGCCATGGCCGACAATAGATGCTCGATCGTGGCAATGCGGACATTGCCTTTAACCAGGGTGGTCGACAAACTGGTATCGCCCACGTTTTCACTACAGGCACGAATTTCCACCGGCTGTTTAAGATCAACCCGGCGAAACACAATGCCAGTATCCACCGCCGCCGGACGCAAGGTCATATACACCTTTTCACCAGTGTGTATGCCAACGCCGGTCGCTCGGATCACATTCTTGAGCGTACGTTGTCTAATCATCTTTTTTTTGTTTCCCCTTGGGGCAGGAGGTGACAAAACGGAGCGGATGCTAGCACAGCGATCGGGATGAGAAAAGCAAAAACGCAGCGCGAAACCGACGTTATGTTGCGGAAACGCAACAAATCGGATTCAACCCTGCGGCGCAGGAACGTCGGCGATGCGCTCACACGCATCGCCCAAACCGGTTGAAAACGCAGCTATATCTAGCTGCGCTCCTGGTTCATCAGTCGGCCTGACGGCGCAGAAATGCCGGGATATCGAGATAATCGATTTGCGAGTCCGGTGGCAACTTCGCCGACTCGGCTGCCGTGGGAGCTCGTTTCGCTCCATCACGCGCGGCGCCAATCGCATAGTCAACCGGAACATTGTCCGTACCGGTACGCGCAACGATGCGTGGGCGCTGTACCGTGACGGCCTCTTCCTTACGCACCGGCATTCTTAACGCAGCACGGTTAAGGCCAGTGGCCACGACCGTCACCCGCACATCATCCTGCATCTCCATATCCAAGGCGGTACCCACAACCACAGTGGCATCTTCGGAGGCAAATTGATGCACCACTTGGCCGATTTCATCAAACTCGCGCATGGTCAAATTGGGACCGGCCGTGACGTTAACCAAAATGCCGCAGGCACCCGACAGGTTAACGTCCTCCAACAGCGGGTTGTTGATCGCCGCTTCCGCCGCCGCAACCGCGCGATCATCGCCGCGCGCGATGCCCGAACCCATCATCGCCATGCCCATCTCCGACATCACCGTACGCACATCGGCAAAATCGACGTTGATCAAACCGGGGCGGGTGATCAAATCGGCAATGCCTTGCACGGCACCCAATAGCACATCGTTGGCCGATTTGAACGCGCTAAGCAGGGTGATTTCCCGACCTAACACCGTCAGCAACTTCTCGTTCGGTACAGTGATCAGCGAATCGACGTGCTGCGATAGGTCTTCAATGCCCTTCATCGCCACCTGCATGCGCCGGCGACCTTCGAACGGGAACGGCTTGGTGACGATGGCAACCGTCAACACGCCCATTTCCTTGGCCAATTGCGCCACCACCGGTGCCGCGCCGGTGCCGGTGCCACCGCCCATGCCGGCCGTGATGAACACCATATCCGCGCCGGTTAAAATCTCAACGATGCGTTCGCGATCCTCCAGTGCCGCTTGCCGACCTACCTCAGGGTTGGCGCCAGCACCCAGTCCTTTGGTGACGTTGCCGCCCAATTGCAAGGTGAGTTTCGCACCGCTGTTCGTCAGCGCCTGTGCGTCGGTATTGGCGCAGACAAAATCCACACCCTCAACATGAGAATTGACCATGTGGCTAACGGCATTACCACCACCACCGCCAATCCCGATCACCTTGATCACCGCATTCGGTGCGAGTTTTTCGACCAGTTCAAACATTTTCCCATCCTCCTTAAAGGCTGCTGTCGTTTTTGTTTATCGTGCTATTCATTCATTACAAAAAATCGTTATGCCCTTTTTACCGCCACACTAAAATTCTCCCGCGATCCAAGTTTTGATCCGCGCCCAAAGACCACCAACACCAATTGGGTTTGGAGCTGCCACGCGCGCGCTCTCGTTGCGGCTGCCGTACAGCAGCAAGCCAACACCGGTGGCATGAATCTGATTACTGACCACATCGGCCAGGCCACTCACATGCTGGGGAATGCCGATGCGCACCGGCATGTGGAACACTTCCTCAGCGAGCTCAACCACGCCTTCCATCTTTGACGAGCCACCGGTCAACACGATGCCGGCGGCAACCAGGCTTTCGTACCCGGAACGGCGCAACTCGGCCTGCGCCAGCGAGAACAATTCTTCGTATCGCGGCTGCACCACTTCGGCCAGGGTTTGGCGCGCCAGTCGCCGCGGCGGGCGATCGCCGACACTGGGCACTTGGATGGTCTCCTCGGCCGTGGCCAATTGCGCGAGTGCGCAGGCGTACTTCACTTTGATCTCTTCCGCATGCGCGGTCGGTGTACGCAATGCCACCGCGATATCGTTCGTCACTTGATCACCGGCAATCGGTAACGATGCGGTATGCCGGATCGCGCCTTGCGTGAAGATCGCGATATCGGTCGTACCGGCTCCGATATCGACCAGGCACACGCCAAGATCACGCTCGTCTTGAGTGAGCACGGCGTAACTCGACGCCACCTGCTGCGGCACCAAATCGTCCACGCGCAAGCCGCAACGCGAGACGCATTTGCGGATATTCTGCGCGGCGCTCATTGCCCCGGTGACCAAATGCACGCGCGCTTCCAGACGCACCCCGGCCATGCCGATCGGATGACGGATGCCTTCCTGGCCGTCGATGACGTAATCCTGCGGCTCCACGTACAAGCGCTCTTGGTCGGCCGGGATTGCCACCGCGCGCGCCGCCTCGATCACGTGTTCGCGGTCGATTTCGGTGACTTCCTTGTCGCGGATCGGCACGATGCCGTGCGAATTCAAGCAACGAATGTGACTGCCGGAAATACCGGCATAGACGGAGCGAATTTCGCAGCCGGCCATGAGCTCCGCCTCTTCGACCGCGCGCTGGATCGATTGCACGGTCGATTCGATATCGACCACCACGCCACGCTTTAGCCCGTGTGCGGCGTGCGAGCCGATGCCGATCACCTCGACCAGTTCGCCGGGTGTGTACTCACCGACGATCGCCACGATCTTGGAGGTGCCGATGTCCAAGCCCACGATCAGCGATTTCTCTCCCTTAGCTTTCATGCTCATGCCTGCGCTCCCGCATTGCCGGTTCCCGCTTGCGGTTTTTTCATTGCCGGTGGGTGATTCGATGCGGGCCACTGGATGGCGAAACCGTTGCTGTAACGTAAATCCGCACGTTCAAATCCGCTGCGTCCCGCTAACAAGCGCGGCAACACTGCGAGAAACCGTTGCAAGCGTTGCTCGGGGGCTTCATGCCCGATCAAGATTTCCGAGCCGCCGTTTAAAACCAAACGCCAATTGCCGCGCTCACTTAACTCAACGCCAACCACGCTATAACCGCTGCCGGAAAAATCGGTTTGGCTGCGCGCATAGAAATTCAAGACCTCATCGAGTTGGCGATCGGGTCCGGCCAAATGGGGCAACCCTTGCAAGGTATCCGCCCCCGGTACCGCAAACAGTTTGCCGCTGCGGCTGATCAAGCGGTCGTCGCGCCAGCGCGCGATGGCTTGGCGCTCCACCACACGCAGCTCGATCGTATCCGGCCAGCGTTTGCGTGCTTCGCTGGTCTCAACCCACGGCAAAGCCGCCACCGCGCGCTGCACTTCATCAAGTTGCACGGCGAAAAATCCACCACCCAAATGCATGGACGCCGTGGCACGGATTTGTTCGGCGCTAACGTGGTTGAATTCCGCCTCCACTTTGATCTGCCGCAACGGCCAACGATCGGAGGCAAACCAGCCATTCAGCACACCGAACAATGGCAATCCAACCAAGGTCAACGCCAAAGTCCATGCCACCAGCTTGAGCATTAATCCACCTTTCATGGATGAGCTCCTTCGCAACTGGTTTCAAGAATGCGCCAGCACAGCTCATCAAACTCGATATCAACCGCGCGCGCCGCTTTGGGCACCAGCGAATGACTGGTCATCCCCGGGGTGGTATTCACTTCCAACAACCAATTGTTGCCGGCCGCATCGCGCATGACATCGACGCGCCCCCAGCCGGCGCAGGCAACCGCATTAAACGCGCGCAACGCCAACTCGCTCATCTCCTGCTCGGCACGCCCCGCCAACCCGGGACAAATATATTTAGTATCTTCTGCAACATATTTTGCGTGGTAATCGTAGAAATCGCCGTGCGGCACAATGCGGATGCTCGGCAATGCGTTGGCCGCAAGTATGCCGACGGTGTATTCGTCGCCAACGATCAACTGCTCCACCAACAACTCGCCGTCATAGCGCGCCGCAAGCTCAATCGCAGCTGGCAAATCGGCAGCCGTATGCACGCGCGTAATGCCGACACTCGATCCTTCGTGCGACGGTTTCACGATGACCGGAAACCCCAGTGCCGCGATCACCGCACCGACATCGCCGTGCGCCGCAATCGCCGCATAACGCGGAGTGGGCAATCCAAGCGCCAGCCAAATCTGTTTGGTACGCACTTTGTCCATCGACAACGCCGAACCGAGCACGCCGGAGCCGGTATACGGCACCCGCAACGACTCCAGAGCGCCCTGCAATACCCCATCTTCACCGCCGCGACCGTGCAGAATATTGAACACCCGCGCAAAATGTCCGGCGCGCAAGGCATCCAACAACGCGGGCACACCGTCGATCGCATGTGCGTCCACGCCGCGCCGTTTCAGCGCTGCCAATACGTTCGCACCGGAATCAAGCGACACCTCGCGCTCAGCGCTGTTGCCGCCCATAACGACCGCGACCCGGCCAAATTTTTGCGGGTCGTTAATGCGCATTGGCGATTTTCCCTATTTCCACTTTTCCGGTCATCGCCAATTCAGAGGCCACCGCCCCGATATCGCCGGCTCCGAGCAATAGCAGCAAATCGCCGTCGTGCAGCAACGCTGGCAGCGCGTCTTTTAAGTTTCTTGGGTGATCGATCAGCACCGGATCGACCCGGCCTCGCGCACGCACAGCGCGCGCCAAGGCGCGGCCGTCGGCGTTGACGATGGGGGCCTCGCCAGCGGGATAGACTTCGGTAAGCACCAGCACATCCACATCGGCCAGCACGCGCGCGAAATCGTCCAGCAAATCGCGGGTGCGCGAATATCGGTGCGGCTGGAACGCGACGACCAAGCGCCGCTTCGGCCAACCGCCACGCGCGGCCGCGAATACCGCGGCCAACTCGCTCGGATGATGCCCGTAGTCGTCGACCAACAGCACCGTGGATGTACCAAGAGTAATGTCACCACGCAGATGAAAGCGGCGACCCACGCCCGCAAATTGCGATAACGCGCGCTGAATCGCTTCACGCTCAACACCGAGCAACCAGGCCACTGCCACCGCCGCTAACGCATTCTGTACATTGTGGCGCCCGGGAAGATTTAGCATCACCGGCAACGGAACCTCATCTTCCGGTAAATGCACATCAAAACGCATTTGGTGTCCGGATTGACGGATGTTGCTGGCGCTGACATCGGCGGCTTGGTCGATGCCGTAGGTGATCATCCGGCGCGTGGTGTCTTTGGCCAATGCGGCTACTTCGGCATCGTCTACGCACAGCACCGCCACACCGTAAAACGGCAACCGGTGCAGAAAATCGGCGAACGCTTTCTTCAACCGACCAAAATCACCGTTGTAATTCTCCAAATGATCGACATCGATATTGGTGACGATGGCAATCACCGGGTTTAGCATCAAGAACGAACCGTCGGACTCATCGGCTTCCGCAACCAAATACTCACCTGCACCAAGCCGCGCATTGGCGCCGGCGGAGGTCAACTGACCGCCGATCACGAACGTGGGATCCAATCCGGCTTCAGCAAGCACGCTTGCCGCAAGACTCGTGGTCGTGGTTTTACCGTGCGTACCGGCGATCGCGATACCGCGGCGAAACCGCATCAGCTCTCCCAACATTTCGGCCCGGGGTACCACTGGGATACGCCGTTCGCGCGCCGCGACGAGCTCCGGGTTATCGGCTTTGATGGCACTGGATACCACCAGCACATCGGCCGTCGCAACATGGCTTTCGTCGTGGCCTAAACTCACGCACACGCCAAGCTTAGCGAGCCTGCGGGTGACCGCTGAATCGGATTTGTCGGAACCGGAAACCGAATAGCCAAGATTGTGCAGCACCTCGGCAATGCCGCTCATGCCAACGCCGCCAATGCCAACGAAATGGACGCGGCGGAAATCCTGCATGATGTCATCGTGCTTGTGCAGGCGCGGCGTAATCATGCGGCCACCTCCAAGCAGACGTCGGCAATGCGTTGCGCCGCATCGGGTTTTGCTAAAGCGCGTGCCGCTTGCGCCATGGTTAAACGGCGCGCCGGATCGGTTACCAACTCGGCCACCGCCGCGGCGAGACGACTTTCAAACTCAAGCCCTTCCTGAACCAGCACCGCCGCACCTTGCTCCACCAGCACTTGCGCGTTGCGGGTTTGATGGTCATCGGCCGCCTTGGGGAATGGCACCAACACCGCACCAATACCCGCGGCGCAGAGCTCGGCCAACGTCAGCGCACCGGCGCGGCAGATCACCAAATCCGCCCAGGCATAGGCTTGTGCCATATCCTCGATAAACGCTTCCACCGTGACATCCACGCGCGCCGCACCGTAACCGCGTCGAGCGCGCTCTAAATGATGCACGCCGCATTGATGCCGGATTTGCGGCTTCAACGCGGCCGGCAACCGACCGAGTGCCTGGGGAAACGCGACATTCAATGCGTGCGAACCTTGGCTGCCGCCAAGCACCAACAACCGCACCGGGCCGTCCCGCCCGATTAGGCGCTGCGCGGGCGGCAGCAAATCGCCAATCTCGCGCCGCACCGGATTGCCCACCCACAATGCGTGAGTTCGCGTCGGAAATGCGTCCACAAATCCGCACAACACTTTTTTGGACAATCTCGCCAACCAGCGATTGGTTAACCCCGGCACTCGATTCTGTTCGTGCACGATCATCGGCAGACCAAGCACCCAAGCCGCTACACCGGAAGGTCCGGCGGCAAACCCACCGAGACTTAACACGCTGCGCGGACGAACTCGACGCAGTATCCCCATCGCGTGAATCACCGCTTTCAACAGCTGTGCCACGGCCATCAAAAGTCCCCATAGCCACTTGACCGCCATAAACGGTCCGGCCCAATTCTTGCCACGCAAAGCGCTGATCGTGACGGTTTCCAATACGAATCCCGCGGCCGGCACCAAACGCGTTTCCAACCCATTATTGGATCCCAACCACACCACCGGAACGCCGCGCGCGACGAGCTCCCGGCCAACCGCAATGCCTGGGAAGATATGCCCACCGGTACCTCCGGCCATGATTGCCACGGGCGACTGCTGGCTCATGCCTTAGCCCCCTCAGCCGCGGCGTCGGCATCGGTTTCAATGCGCGTGAGCTCATAACTGATCCGCAGCAGCAAACCCACCGCTACGCATGTCATCAATACGCTGGAACCCCCGGAGCTGATCAACGGCAAGGTCAAACCCTTGGTCGGCAGCACGCCCAAATTCACGCCAATCGAGACCAAGGTTTGCAAACCCAACCACAACGCAATTCCAAACGCGCAATACCCACTGAAATACTTGCCCTGATCAATCGCCTTCAGTCCCAGTGCAAATGCGCGCCCCACCAATACGGCAAACAAGCCCAGCACCAATACGATGCCGGCCAAGCCGAGCTCCTCGGCAATCACCGCCAAAATGAAATCGGTGTGCGCTTCGGGCAAATAAAACAACTTTTGCACACTGCCGCCCAGGCCAACGCCAAACCATTCGCCACGACCGATCGCAATCAGCGCCTGCGTTAATTGAAAACCGTCGTTGAAGGGATCGGCCCAAGGATCCAGGAACGAGGTTAAGCGCTTAACTCGGTAATCCTGCGTCAGCGCCGCCCAGGCCAATGCCGGTGTTGCGGGAATGGCGAGATACACCAAGTTGCGCAACTTCACCCCGCCCAACCAAACCATGCCAACCGTCACCGCGATAATCAACGCAGCGCTGCCGAAATCCGGTTGTGCCAACAACAGAACGACCAGAACCAACGCCACGCTCAGCGGTTTGATGACGCCGAACAAACCGCCCTGCACCTGGACTCGATGGCGCACCAGATAACCGGATAAATACACAATGAATAAAAGTTTTACCGCCTCCACCGATTGAAACCCGGCGAAGCCAAGACGAATCCAACGCCGTGCGCCATTGATGCGCATGCCAATACCGGGCACAAACACGAGCAGCAACAACATCACCGCCGCCAACAACAGCAGGAAGCTATGCCGTTCAAGCCATTTCAGCTCGAAACGCATCGCCACCGCCGCCAGCGCCATGCCAAGACCCAGAAACACCAAATGACGAACCAGGAAATAAAACGGCCCAATGTGTTGACCATCGGCAATCGCGATCGAGCTTGACGCCACCATGATCACGCCCAAGCTGGCAAGACCCAATGCCGCACACAAGATGCCGATGTCATAGCGCCCGGCACCTTCGGGTTTGCGTTTGGCTTGTATGGTCAAACCGAACATCAGCGCACCTTCAGTGTGGCTAAGCCAATCAGCACCAGCATGACGCTGATGATCCAAAAACGTACGATGACGCGCGGCTCCGGCCAGCCTTTCAACTCAAAATGGTGATGGATCGGCGCCATTCGAAAAATGCGTTTGCCGGTTAATTTGAAACTGGCCACCTGCAAAATGACGGACGCCGTTTCCATTACGAAGACGCCGCCCATAATCAGCAGCACAATCTCCTGGCGCACGATAACCGCCACCACGCCAAGCGCGGCACCCACCGCCAACGCGCCCACGTCGCCCATGAACACTTGCGCGGGATAGGTGTTGAACCAGAGAAACCCTAAGCCGGCGCCGGTCAGCGCGCCGCAAAAAATGCACAGCTCCCCGGCGCCGGGAATGGGTGGAATATGCAAATAGGAGGAAAAAATGCTGTTGCCGGCGACATAGGCGAACACGCCAAGCGCGGCCGCCACCAACACCGTTGGCATGATCGCCAAGCCATCCAAACCATCGGTTAGGTTCACCGCATTGGAAAAACCGACGATCATCAAATACGCAATGCCGACGAATGCCAAGCCCAACGGCAATTCCACTTGCTTGAACAACGGTAGATACAATGCGGTCGCGGACGGTGCATCGGCACTGGCATACAACGCTACCGCCGCACCCAACCCAAACACCGACTGCCAAAAATACTTCCAGCGCGCCGACAAGCCGCGGCTGTCTTTTAACACCAATTTTTTATAGTCATCGTAAAAGCCGATGGCACCGAACGCCAGCGTCAACAATAGCGTTGTCCACATGTATCGATTGTGCAAATCCGACCAAAGCAGCGTTGCGCTCGCAACCGCGACCAAAATCAACGCGCCGCCCATCGTCGGCGTTCCCGCTTTCGCCAAATGCGACTGCGGTCCGTCTTTCCGAATCACTTGCCCCACTTTAATTTCGGTAAGCCGGCGGATAACAACGGGCCCAAACAGCAGCGATACGGCCAAAGCGGTAAGCGTGCTCATGATGGTGCGAAACGTAAGGTACTGAAACAGGTGCATGCCCCAGTAATCTTTCATCCATTCCGACAGCTCAAGCAGCATGGCGGTCTCCTCGATGCGTTCCATTCGCATCCAAGAGCGCGGCGACGACCCGCTCCATCGCCGATCCGCGCGATCCCTTGACCAGGCAATGCACATCCGCGTGCAGTGCGGGCTTCAGCGCGGCGATCAACGCTTCTTGATCGGCAAAGTGCGCGGCGCCCGGGCCAAAACTCAATACCGCCGCTTGCGCCAGTTCTCCAACCGCGTAAAGCCGCGCGATGCCTTTGGCTTTTGCCAATGCTCCCACTTCACTATGCAGTCGAAGCGCATCGGGGCCAAGTTCCCGCATATCGCCCAGCACCAGCCAAGTTTCACCGGGCTCCAACGCCAATGTAGCAATCGCGGCGGCCGTTGATCCCGGGTTGGCGTTGTAACTGTCGTCGATCAAAATCCAACCGGCGGCGCCTTGGTGCCGCACACCGCGGCCGGCGACCGTCTTGGCCACGGCAAGACCGGCCTGAATTTCGCTCAAGGGAATATCGAGCGCGCACGCAATCGCAGCCGCCGCTAACGCATTTTGGACATTATGGCGGCCGGATAAGGGCATCTGTATTGCGATCTCACCCTGCGGCGTGCGCAAGGTGAAACGAGTGGTTATTGCAAGTTCGATCTCGCTCGCCGTCACGTGCGCGGGGTTATCCAGACCAAAGCGTAAAATTCGCCGCGGCTGCGCAATGCTTGTGAAATACGATGCAAATGCGTCATCGGCATTAATCACCGCGATTCCGTCGTCCGGCAACGCGGCATACAGTGCCGCCTTGGTTTGCGCCACACCTTGAAGACTGCCCATTCTTTCAAGATGCGCCGGCGCGATGTTGTTAACGAGGCCAATTTGTGGCTGTGCGATGGCCGCCAGGTACGCGATGTCTCCCGGCTTGCCTGCACCCATCTCATACACGCCGAACTTCGTATCGACCGGCTCGGCAAGCAAACTTAAGGGCAAACCGATTTCGTTGTTCAGATTGCCGGCATTTACATGCGTGCGGCCGGCCAGTTGCAAAATGGATGCGGTCAACGCCTTAACGGTGGTTTTACCGTTCGACCCGGTAATGCCGATCACGCACGTTGACCGGCTGGTGCGAACGGCTTTCGCAATCGCACCAAGCGCGCGCTCCGTATCGGCCACCCGTATTTGCGGCAATGCACTGTCAACGAATCGATGCACCAACAACGCCGCAGCGCCCAGTTTTTGCGCGGCATCGAGAAAATCGTGACCGTCAAAACGCTCGCCACGAAGCGCAATGAACACCTCGCCGTTTTTCAAGGTGCGGGTATCGGTCGACACACCCATGACAACGGATTCGCAAGCCGCCAACGCTGGCGCATTGAGCTGCCCGCTGGTCCATGTTGCGATGTCGGATAGGCGCACACTCAGCATAAGCCTGCCTCCAGTGCGCCGCGCGCGACGTTAAGATCGTTGAACGGCAGTTTTCGACCAGCAATTTCTTGGTGTTCCTCATGCCCTTTGCCGGCAATTAACACCACATCGCCAGCACGCGCCGTCCGCACCGCTTGTGCGATTGCCGCCGCACGATCGCGCTCCACCATCGCCATGTGCGGCTTTATAAAACCGGCCAGAATTTGGGCCACGATGGCATCGCCATTTTCGCCACGCGGGTTGTCGTCGGTAACGATGGCAAGATCGGCCAACCGCTCGACGACCGCCCCCATTTGCGGCCGTTTGCCCGCGTCGCGTTCGCCGCCGCAACCGAAAACGCAAATCAACCGCCCCTGCGTATGCGAGCGCAGCCCGGTCAACACTTGCTCTAGCGCATCCGGTGTGTGTGCATAATCGACAACGATCAGCGGTGATTTGGCATCACCACCAAGACGGTTCATGCGCCCGGTGACCGGTTCCAATAGCGAAAACGCCTGTTGGATTTGCAAAAAATCAAATCCCAGCGCGCCAAGACACCCAGCCACAGCGAGCAGGTTCGCGACATTAAACCGCCCCAGCAAGCGCGTGGTGATCGGGCCTTCACCCCATGGGGTTGCAAGGTGAAAACGTAAGCCGGCAGAGTCACTGCGGATTGCACTGGCGCGAAGATCACACCCGGCCGATTCGATTCCGTACGACCAAGCCGCCAAGCCTTTTGGCAGTTCAGCCAACAACACCCGTCCAAATTCATCGTCGGCGTTGATCACAGCGCACGCCAATGAAGGCCAAGTAAACAGTTTTGCCTTTGCCGCCGCATACTCTTGCATGCTGGCGTGGTAGTCCAAATGATCGCGCGTCAGGTTAGTGAACACGGCGATGTCGAACGCAACCGCATTGACTCGGCCTTGCTCAAGCGCATGCGAGGAAACCTCCATAGCGACATGGCTCGCCCCCGTATCGCGAAACCGCGCCAGCAGCGAGTGCACCTGAATGGCATCCGGGGTGGTGCGATCCGGGTTTTCAAGAGCCCCTGAAAACCCTGCCCCCAGGGTGCCGATGGTGGCTACGCAATGGCCGCAGCCACTAAGAACTTGTGCCAAAAGTTGCACAGTGGAGGTTTTACCATTGGTACCGGTAACACCGATGACATTAAGTGCCTGCGAAGGCTGTCCAAAGTACCGATCGGCAATTACGCCCACGCGATCGCGCAAATGATCGATCCATAGCACCGGCTCAACCTCCGGGAAAACGGCGGGCGCCGGTGCTTGCGCCAGCACCACACAAGCACCGTGCGCCAACGCCGCCGGGGCAAACGTCACACCGTGTTGCAATGCACCTTCAAGGGCAATAAACGCATCGCCCAACGCAACCTTACGTGAATCCAATGTCAACCCATGCACCAGAATATCGCCGTGGCTGCCAGCACTGGCGATGCCGTCGAGCAATTCATCCAAGCGCCATGGCCGCTGCGGTTTACTCATTGCGGCACGCCCTCCTCATAACTTGGCGTGTCCGGCGCGTAATCCGGCGCGGCGCGCGATAGCGCGGCGTCCGCCGCCGTGGTGTCGGTATACCAATGCTGCACATCGTCCGGCGGCACATCGAGCAAACGCAGCGCCCCGCTCATCACGCGGCTAAACACCGGGGCCGATACCAAGCCACCGTAATAAGCGCCACCGGCCCCGCTACCGGGATCGTTCACCACCACCACGCCCACCAGCCGCGGGTTACTGGCAGGAACAAGGCCGGCGAACAGTGAAATGTAACGGCTTTCGTAACCACCGCTGACGGCCCTGCGCGAAGTACCGGTTTTGCCGGCCACACGGTAATTGGGAACGGCTGCTTTAAGACCGGTCCCTTCCGGCGTGACCACCGTTTCCAGCATCGCAACGATGTTTCTTGCGATCTCGGGATCTACCACCGCGTTGTCAGGATTCAGCGCATTTTTAACGAACGTGGGTGGGCGCAAACGTCCGCCATTGGCTAACGCGGCATAGGCCTGCGCCAATTGCAGCGGCGTTACGTTCAAGCCATACCCATATGCCAAAGTGACTTTTTCCAAAATCCCCCACGTGCGCGCGCCCGGAAGCATGCCGGGTGACTCGCCCGGAAATCCGCAACCGGTCGATTCACCAAAACCAAACCGGTGGAAAACGTCGTACAGGTGTTCATTCGGCAACGTTAAGGCGATCTTCGCCGCCCCGACGTTGCTTGATTTCGTCAGCACCTTGGTGACGTTGATAAATCCTACATTGTGCACATCGCGCACAATATGCCCAGCGATGCTTAAAGTTCCGGGAGTGGTATCGACCGGGGTATCCGGTTTCCATTGACCGCTCTCCAGCGCCGCGGCAATGGTGAACGGTTTCATCGTTGAACCGGGTTCAATCACGTCGGTAAGCGCACGATTGCGCCGCACGGAAGGATCAACCGTGGTGGTGCGCGCATTCGGGTTAAACGACGGTTGATTCACCATCGCCAAAATCTCGCCATTGGTGACATCCAAAATCACCATGGAGCCGGAACTGGCGCGATGCTCAAGAATGGCCGCTTTCAATTCACGATAGGCCAAATATTGAATACGCTGATCGATGGACAAGATGAGATCACGCCCCGGTTTCGGTTCGCGCACCAATTCCACATTTTCCACGACATGACCAAGACGATCGCGAATCACTCGCTTCGCCCCGGGCTTGCCGGCCAGCCAATCGTCAAAGGCCAACTCCAAGCCTTCCTGACCGCGGTCATCGACATTGGTGAACCCCAAGGCATGCGCCAGCACCTCACCGCCCGGGTAATAGCGACGGAACTCGCGCTGCGAGGCGATGCCCGGAATTTCCAAATGCAGGATCTTCTGCGCATCGTCAGGATTAAGGTGGCGCTTTAGATAGATAAACTCCTTTTCCGCGTGCTGGTTGATTTTTTGCTCCAGCGCGTCCTCATCCAAACCCAACGCGCGCGCCAGTTCGGGCAGGCGATCGCGATGCTCCAAAACCTCGGGTGGATTGGCCCAAATCGATTCGACCGGCGTCGACACCGCCAAGGGCTCGCCATTGCGGTCGCTGATCATGCCGCGCGACACCGGGATGGCGATTTCGCGCAAAAAGCGCGCGTCCCCCTGGCCCTGATAAAAATCCTTGCGCACGATTTGCAAGTCAACCGCGCGCACAATCAACGCGGTTGAGCCAAGCGCCAACACCATCAACACCAGGTACAAGCGGGCGCGCGTGTTTATGGCTTGCGGGCGTGGTTTCATAGCCACCCCGTGCGCGCCGCGCAGTGTAAATGGGTACGCACAGGCAAGCGCGAGCCCATGGCGATGCCACGTGCTGCGCGGCGGGTTATGGGCCTTTTTGACCTCGTCCCGCGTAAAGCGTGAGTTTTCCCCCTCACCGCCATATCACCTTTTTTAAAGTTCACCTTTTTATAAGCACTGTCTCTGCTGTACTTGGCGTTACCATGCCAAGCTGACCCCGGGCGATTTGTTCAATCCGATTGGTTTCCGCCCACGTCGCCTGCTCCAACTGCAGGCGTCCAAATTCATAATTAAAGTCGTCGCGTTCGCTTTGCAGGCGCTCAAGCTCGACGAACAACCGCCGGCTCTCGTGCCGTGCATGCACAACGCCAATCGCACTGCCAATGACCGCCACTAACAAAATCGCCAGCAGCACAAACCCTGCGCGCATCATGGCAATCGCTCCGCAACCCTAAGCACCGCACTGCGCGCGCGCGGATTGCCAGCGACTTCCGCTGCGTCCGGAAACTGCGCGCCACCAATCGCCTTCAACGTCAACGTGGCCTCCGCCGGCGGTAAATTCCGCCGCACGACCGGTGCTTGCGACTGGTTGCGAATAAATCGTTTCACCAAACGATCCTCCAACGAATGGAAGCTGATCACCACCAACCGCCCGCCCGATTTAAGCCTTGCCAAGGCACCCGCCAAACCGGCTTCAAGCGCATCAAGCTCGCCGTTGATCACGATGCGCAATGCCTGAAAACTGCGCGTTGCCGGATGTTTGCCGGGTTCGCGCTTCTTCACCACCTGCGCGATCAAAGCAGCAAGCTGCCCTGTCGTTTCAATCGCCGTTTCAGCTCGCATCATTACCACCGCTTTTGCAATTGGACGGCTAAATCGCTCTTCACCATACTGCCAAAGCACTTGCGCAATCTCGGCTTCACTTGCCTTACTTAACCACTGCGCCGCCGTTTCACCGGCGGCGGAATTCATCCGCATATCGAGCGGCGCATCGGCTTTAAAACTAAACCCGCGCGCCGCTTCATCTAACTGCACCGACGAAACGCCAAGGTCCAAAAGCACGCCATCCAAGCCCTCTTTTGTTTCCTCCCAGCTCGCCAGCTCAGCGAAACTGCCGTGTCGAATTCGCACACGCGGGTCGCCAGCAAACTCCTGTTGCGCCACCGCAATCGCACTTGGATCCAAATCCATTAGCAATAACCGGCCATCCGGGCCAAGCCGCTTCAACACCTCGCGCGCGTGCCCTCCGCGCCCAAATGTGCCGTCCAAATACCTTCCTTCTGGCAACACTCGCAAGCCGTCCAATGCCTGCTTTACCATCACGGGTATATGACCTAAGGCCTGCGGCTCCATCACGTTGATTGCATCCGCACCTGCCCGCCTTTCCGTTACAACTTCAGCTTCAGCATGTCTTCGCTTAAATCGTCTTCACCGATGGTTTGATGAATTTGTGCCAAATGTGCCAATTCGCTCCACAGTTCAAATTTGTTGTTCATGCCCAGCAGCACCGCTTTTTTCTCGATGCCGGCCGCATTGCGCTGGCTGGCCGGAACCAGAATGCGGCCATTGCCATCGGGCTCGACCGGTTGCGCAGCGCCGACCAATTTCAACTGCAAGCGGCGGTGCTCGCGCTTCACGCTGGTCAACTCGTTCACTTGGTCGCGCACCGTTTCCCACTCACTCTGCGGAAACAGCCACAAACAGCCACGTTCGAACGGGTTGTAAGTGAATACCAGACGATTGGCGCAGGTCGAGGCGATCAGCTCACGATAGGCCGTCGGGACCGCCATGCGGCCTTTGTCGTCCAATGTGATGGCACTTTCGCCTTGAAACACACATACCCCCACAAAAAACCACAAAATCCCACTGCTGCTCAAGATAGTGCGTGCAATGAGGGGTGTCAAGGAAAAAATCCTTGAAAAAAAGGTGTTTACGCCTGGGTGCGAGAGCGGCAGAGGGGGTGAATGGCAACCAGAAAATGCCCCGCTTATTCGGGCGAGTCGCTTTTGCTCCCCTATACCTACGCCAAAAATTGACGCTCGCAGACAAATGGCGAGAGTCTTTGCAACAGTCTGCTTCCAGCGCAGGGATATCGCACACCTTGCTGTGTGAGCAAAATCGCAGATAAAACCGCTACCGATTATTACGGCGGCCGAGACCAGAACACGTGGCATTACGCCATTGGCGAAACCTTATCAGAGGGTAAGGTACGAAGCTTTCCTTAAGCGTAAAGCGATATCAATTCATCCAAATATTCGCTGACGACCGTAACCAAAGTATTGAAATGCTCGTCCGTAACGCCCAAGCGCTCGCAAACACCGGCGTCCAACGCGTCGTCGGTCATTTGTCGGGTCGGGGGAATGATTTTGGTGGCGACTTTGCAGGAAAGATAGACCACGTCCGCGCATTTACCATACGTTGGATTGGGTTGATGGTGGTAGGTCACCGATTTGACAATATTTTCAGGCATTTTCCATTTTTTTAAAATCATACCGCCGACTTCGGCGTGATTGATGTTGAACACGGTTTTTTCGGCGGAAAAAAGATTGCCGTCCGCCGCCCACGTTTCCAGCAACACGCCAAACTCGTCCGAATGGATGAAGCGGCGCATGACGAAAGCGCCGATGTTATGCAACAGCGCGGCCGTGGTGGCTTCGCCTGGCACCTCGATATGCAATACCCCTGCGCATACTTCAGGCACCAAGGAAGCGGCGACCGCGTTGCGCCAAAGTTGGCCCTTCTCCCAACCGAACTCCGGAAGCGCCTCGTTCATCAAGCCCCGAACGCCACCGGCCATGACAATCGTGAGTATGTTCGAGATACCGAGCTTTTTTGCCGCCACGTCGATCTTCACGATCGGGCCGTGCGAGCTGTAAAAAGCGGCCGAGTTCGCCACGCGCAGTACGCGCGAAGCCATGATCGGATCGAGCCGGATCAGATCGACCACCTGGGGCCAGGACCAATTATCGTCTCCAGTCAAAGTAATCAATCGGGCGACCGTGGCCGGCAACGGTTCAATCTCATCGGCCGAACGAATCAGCGCGTTCATATCCATCATAGTGCGCACTCTCCAATGGTGACTGATACGCCGGAATGAAGAACTTTCATTCTTTTAATTTTTCTTTTAATTTGCAAAAGTCATGACAGTGATAACTCACTGCATATCTTTACACAAAAAATCCTATCGCTGTCTAATTCCAGTTTTCAGTAGACCGTACGTGTGGCTGGTTTTAAGAAAACCGTTCATGCTGAGCTTGTCGAAGCACCGAGTCTTTCCGTCCACCCAACGACCAAGCCTGTCCTGAGCGAAGTCGAAGGGCTCAGGGCGAACGGAAAAAGTGTCTATATGCAAATTGGAATGAATAAGATAGAAGGAGTCGGCCGATAAGCCGGGTTCTGTCGTGAACAGTCATTCCTCTAGGCCCAACGTCGCCATTGGGCTCAAGCGACCAACCCGGAAGCGGCGCGGGCCACGCCATTGCTTCCCTATTTGGTCTTGCTCCGGGTGGGGTTTGCCGTGCCGTCGTGTGTTGCCACCGACGCGGTGCGCTCTTACCGCACCGTTTCACCCTTACCACCCACGATCAACGTGAGTTCGGCGGTTTGCTTTCTGTTGCACTTTCCGTAGGCTCACGCCTCCCAGGCGTTACCTGGCACCCTGCCCTATGGAGCCCGGACTTTCCTCGAAAGCGTAAGCTCTCGCGACTGTTTGGCCGACTCCATCCGTGAGTGTGGGCGGAGGAAGAGGCTAATGCAAGCGTTAAAAGAGCGCTATGCTCACGTGTGTTTTTGTAGGGTGGGTTTTAACCCACCGAAAACGGTGGGCCAAGGCCCACCCTACAAGGCATCTAGCCGCCTTCATACAGGCGCTTGCGCGATGCGCCGGTGATGGCCGCAGCCAACTTCGCCGCCTGGCTCGGCGGTAACTCGGCGCGCAGGATATCGAACACGCGCCGGCCTTCGGCCAAATTCTCTTCCGCTTCGCTTTCCGGCGCGCCCGCCACGACCAAAACGAACTCACCGCGCTGTTGGTTTGCTTCCGATTGCACGCGCTGCAATAAGTCGGCCAAGGTGCCGTCCAAAACGGTTTCATACAGTTTCGTCAGCTCACGTCCCACCACGGCCTGCCGTTGCGCGCCAAAAATCGCGGCGATATCAACGATCGCATCCACGATTCGGTGGCTCGATTCGTAAAAAATCAACGTGCGCGTTTCGGTACAAAGTTCAACCAGGCGCGCTTGCCGCGGAGTGGTTTTTGCGGGCAAAAACCCCTCGAACACAAAACGATCGCTCGGCAATCCGGCAATCGACAGTGCCGCAACGGCGGCGCAGGGCCCCGGAACCGGGCTTACCGCAATCCCCGCGGCACGCGCGGCGCGCACCAAGCGAAAACCGGGATCGCTGACCAACGGCGTACCCGCGTCGGAAATCAAAGCAATGGTTGTTCCCGAAGACAAAAGCTCCACCAAGCGTTCCGATGCCGCTTGCTCATTATGGTCGTGCAGCGCCAAGGTGCGGGTGGTAATGCCGTAGCGCGCCAGTAACGGCTGGCTGTGCCGTGTGTCTTCAGCGGCGATCAAATCCACGCTTTGCAATACCGCTTGCGCTCGATGGGAAAAATCCTCGAGATTGCCGATCGGCGTTGCCACTACCCATAATTTCCCTGCGGTCTTCGACATTGCAATCCACTCCTGCGCCACGCTGCCCAGCATACCCGCTTGTCATCTTAGCGACCGGTTATTATTGATACTGGTATTATTGCTATTGCTTTGAAATTCTTAAACGCGATGACAACCATGATAAAACGCGCACACGCAAAATCCGTTTTCGTTTTGGCAGCCCTGTTGTTGCTGGGTGGTTGCGCCACGATGGGCGATGGCGGATCCCGGGCATTGCCGGATCCGGCGGATGCCGCTGAAGCGCAAGCCTGGTACGACAAAGGTGAGTTTAATCGAGCGGCACAGGCGTTTTTGCAATTGGCCGACACACACTCTGCCGATCGCGCGCATTACCGGCTGCGTGCGGCGGAGGCGCAACGCGAGGAGGGCAATTTGGATGCCGTCGCCCACACTCTGGATGGCATAAAGCGCCGGCGCTTGGCCGATGAAGATGCCCTGCGCTATGACTTACTCCAGGCCGAACTTGCGCTGCAGCACCACGATTTGCAGCGCGCCTTGACCTTGCTTGCTTTGCCCGATGCAAACCTCCCGGTGAACATGCGCGCACGCGCCCTTGAGCTGCGCGCACGCGCGCAAGCGCAAAGCGGTGACGCGTTAGCCAGTGCCCGTACGCGCGCAACCTTAAACCGCTGGCTCGGCGGTACCGACCGCGCCCAAAATGAAGCGCAGATCGTCGAAACGCTGCGCACGCTTACGCCGGAGGCGCTAAAAGCCCAAGCCACTGCATTACCGGCGAACGATGCGCTTAGACCCTGGATGGCGCAAGCGTTGCGCAAAAGCGGACAAGGTTTATCGCAAGTGATTCCGCGCCCGAATCGCCCGGTGGGAACGCAATTACCGGATCAACAGATGCAGCGCGAAGGCTACCGTAGTACGCGTTTTGTCGCGCTGCTGTTGCCAAGCAGTGGATCGCTGAAGTCGTTTGCGCAGCCGGTACGCGACGGTTTCTTCTCGGCCTATTTCAACGATCAAGCCGACACCCGCCCGGAGATTCGCGTTTACGACAGCGGCAAAACCGCGGAAGACGCCGTTAAAGCGTATCAACAGGCCCTAACCGATGGAGCGGAACGTGTGGTTGGGCCGTTGACGCGCGAAGCGGTCAGCGCGATTTTCGCCCAGGGGCGATTAAAAGTGCCGGTATTGGCACTCAATCACCCCGACGGCGGTGAATCACCGCCGCCCGGAAGCGCCGAATTTGGCTTGCTGCCCGATGCGGAAGCCGCGCAAGTGGCCGAGCACATGATTGATCGCGGCATTACCCATGCTGTGGCCATTGTCGCCAACGACGATTGGGCCGAACGTGCCGCATTGGCATTTCGCGCCCAGTTCGAACAACACGGCGGAACCATGCTAAACGAAGCGCGGATCAAAGACGGGGAAGTGAATTTCTCCACTATGATCAAACAAGCCATGAGCGGCGTGCAGGCGATTAAAAGCGCCCCGCGCACACCAAGCGCGAATGCGCCCGAAGCCGCGCCGCCCGATACCGGATTGTTTATCAGCATGCGGCCGCAACAGGCGCGCCTGCTGCTTCCGCAAATAAAAATCGCCGGCTTCGCCAGCGTGCCGGTCTTCGCCACCTCGCATATCTATTCCGGCGCCTCCAACCCAGGGCAAGACCGCGACTTGAACGGCGTACAGTTTTGCGATGCGCCGTGGTTATTCGACGCCACGCCAACCTCGCCCAAGCGCAACGACATTGCACGCAACCTCGATTCCGTACGCGGAGGTGGCGCGCGTTTGTTTGCGCTAGGTATGGATGCTTACGCGCTGTTGCCCTACCTTGATTGGCTTTCACAGCACCACGACAGCTACTTGCCCGGTGCAACCGGCCAGCTCACCGAGGATGCGCTTGGGCGCATTCATCGATTGATGATCTGGGCTCAATTCGACAATGGTGTGGCACACCCGATCAACGGCGAGCTCAGCATGAGTCAAGCGCCCTAACCCGTGCGCGACACCGGAGCGTTGTTCGAGGAGGTGGCTTTGGCGCATTTGCAGCGCGCCGGGCTTACCCTGCTTAAGCGCAACTACACCAGCCGGCTCGGTGAAATCGACCTTATCTTGCGCGAAAAGAATGTTATTGTGTTTGTTGAAGTGCGCTATCGTGAATCAAATACTCGTGGCGATGGTGCGGCCTCGGTCGGCGCGGCAAAACGTTTGAAATTGGTGCGCACCGCTAAACTCTATCTACAGGCCCATCCGCAGCTGGCCAGTCTTACCTGTCGATTTGATGTCCTCGCCATAGAGGGTGATGCCGAGCAACCACAAATTCGCTGGCTGCGTGCAGCCTTTGATGCTTTTCATTGAGGAATACTTATGAACATTTTCACTCGTATCGGACTGTTAGCACTGATCGCGCTATTCCCATTATTGAATGGTTGCCTAGCCGTCATCGCCGCGGGCGCGGCCGTAGGGGCCAGCGCAACCCACGATCGCCGCTCCATCGGCACCATCATCGACGACAAAAACATCCAATTAACCGCCACCGATTCGATCAACCACGACAAAGAAATTGCCTTGAAGAACAACGTCTACATCATCGTTTACGAACGTCAAATGTTGTTGATCGGTGAAGTTCGCACGCAAGCATTGAAACAACGCGCGGAAAAACTCACCAGCGGCATCGAAGGAGTACGCCGCTTGGTCAATGAAATCGCGGTGCAGGAGCCGGAAGGCTTTGGCAGCCGGCGGCGCGACGATCTTTTGACCGCGCAAGTAAAAACGGCACTATTGGACATTGTCGACCTGCCCGGTTTCGATCCGAGCCGCATCAATGTGTCCAGCGCGCATCGTGTGGTCTATCTAATGGGCTTGGTCAGCCACGCCGAAGATGAACGGGTGGCTGAAATTGCACGCAATGTGCGTGGCGTGGAGCGGGTGGTAAAGGTGTTTGAATACAAGGATTAATACCTGCACAAGTCAAGTGGCAACACTGCCCCTTTACTTCACTCCCCCTTGACGGGGGAGTCAGCGCGCTTAAGCGCGCTGGTGGGGGTGCTGCGATATCACCGCTTACGCAGCAAATGATTGCTTCGCTCCGAACCCACCCCCATCCCAACCTTCCCCCATCAAGGGGGAAGGAGTGCCACCGTAAAACCCCTAGCCCTTGGCTGCACGCTTACGCTACGATCGCATCTTCATGCGCACGCATGTGGGGGAAAACTGTTATGCCGATTACCGTAGCCTTAGTACGAGAAACCGAACCCACTGAGCGCCGTGTCGCCTTGGTGCCGGAAGTGGCAAAAAAGCTTAAAGGCCGCGGCGCCAATATCCTTATGGAGCAAAATTCCGGCAATAGCGCCAGTTTCATCGACAGCGCTTTCGCGGGTGTTGAAATCGCGGGCGACGCGAAAGCCGTGCTCGGGCGCGCCGATGTGCTATTGAAAGTGCAGCCGCCGAGTCTCGCGGAAATCGCCTTGCTGCGAGAAGGCAGCATGGTAATTGGTCATTTACAACCTCATCTCTCGCCCGAACGAACCAAAGCGCTGCGCGATCGCAAAATTACCGCATTCGCGATGGAGCTTTTACCCCGCACCACGCGCGCGCAAGCCATGGACGTATTGTCCTCGCAAGCTGCTGTATCCGGTTACAAAGCGGTACTGATTGCTGCACAAGTGTGCCCGAAATTTTTTCCGATGTTGACCACCGCAGCCGGCACCATCCGGCCATCCAAAGTGCTCATCATCGGCGCCGGTGTGGCCGGTTTGCAGGCGATCGCGACGGCGCGGCGGCTCGGCGCGCAAGTCGAGGGTTTCGACGTGCGCCCGGAAACCAAGGAACAGATTGAATCGTTGGGCGCCAAATTCCTGGATCTTGGCGTATCGGCCGCCGGCAGCGGCGGCTATGCGCGCGAACTCACACCGGAAGAACGCGAGCAACAGCAACAGGCATTGGCCAATCACATCAAAGGCGTGGATGTCATCGTCACCACCGCCGCGGTGCCGGGTCGCAAGGCGCCGCGCATTGTGACCGCCGCTATGGTGGCCGGCATGAAACCGGGCTCCGTGATTGTCGACATCGCCGCGGAATCCGGCGGGAACTGCGAGCTGACCGAAGCAGGCAAAACCGTTGATCATAACGGCGTGACGATTGTCGGACCGGTTAATCTGCCGGCCAGCGCACCGATTCACGCCAGCGAAATGTATTCGAAAAATTTATACAACTTTCTTGAATTGATGCTGAAGGACGGCGCGCTTACGCTTGACTGGGATGATGAGCTGATTGCCAAAACCTGTCTTACCCACGCCGGCGAGATCAAACACGAACCAACGAAAAAGCTGGTCGAAGGTTAGACGGTCGCAAGCTAGCCGGCCGCTAACGCCAGGCTACCTAGATATTTGGAATGCCATTGAAGGGGGCGCCATGATTGACGGATTTTTAGCGTTGTACATCTTTATGCTTGCCGCATTTACCGGCCATGAGATCATCTCGAGGGTGCCGGTGATCTTGCATACCCCGCTGATGTCGGGATCGAATTTCGTGCATGGCATCGTCCTGGTCGGCGCCATGATCGCGCTTGGCGAAGCCACTACAACACTGCAACAGATCATCGGCTTTATCGGCGTGTTTTTAGGTGCTGGTAATGCAGCGGGCGGTTATGTCGTAACCGAACGCATGCTGCAAATGTTCAAGTCCAGCAAGAAGCCGGGGGCGCAGTAATGGATACCGCACAACTGTTGCATT
Source organism: uncultured Rhodanobacteraceae bacterium (assembly GCA_964466115.1). GTDB lineage: Bacteria > Pseudomonadota > Gammaproteobacteria > Xanthomonadales > Rhodanobacteraceae > Pseudolysobacter. The sequence goes on from CAYXMH010000007.1 coordinate 34,984, forward strand.
TCCTGGTGCAGGTGAGCTACTTCGCCGCCGCGGTGCTGTTCATTATGGGCATTAAGCGCATGTCCTCGCCGGTTACCGCGCGCAGCGGCATTCAATGGGCGGGTGTCGGCATGTTGGTGGCAACGATTGCCACCTATTTCCATGGCAACATGGAAAACCTGGCATTGATGACGATTGCGATTGGCGTCAGCGCGCTGTTTGCGTGGTACAGCGGCAAAAAAGTCGCCATGACCGACATGCCGCAGATGGTCGCTTTGTATAACGGCATGGGCGGTGGTTCGGCCGCAGCGATCGGCGCCAGCGCGTTGCTTGGCGCGGCCATGAGTGGTCATCTGCTAACCACACAACAAACGGTATTGGCGGTCATCGGCGCTTTAATCGGCGCAATCTCGTTTACCGGCTCGCTGATTGCGTTTATGAAGTTGCAAGGCTGGATGGATAAAACCTTCCGCTTTGGTGGGCAACAAGTAGTCAACGGTCTTTGCTTTCTCGCGGCAGCCGGGCTTGGCGCTTATCTAGTGATTCACTTGGATACAAACCTGATCGTCGTGTTTTTTGTCCTGGCGTTGCTGTTCGGCGTATTGATGACCTTGCCGATCGGCGGCGCCGATATGCCGGTGGTGATTTCGCTGTTCAATGCATTTACCGGTTTGGCGGTGGGCTTTGAGGGCTTTGTTCAACAAAACGTCGCGCTGATCATCGCCGGTACCGTGGTCGGCGCTGCCGGTACTTTGCTAACCCGGCTGATGGCCAAAGCGATGAACCGCTCGATCAGCAATGTGCTGTTCTCGAATTTTGGCGGCGGTGGCGGCGCGGTAACGGAAATCAAAGGCTCGATGAAACCGATCGAAGCCTCGGACGCTGCATCGTTATTGTACTTGGCCGACAAAGTGATCATCGTTCCCGGTTACGGCATGGCGGTGGCGCAAGCCCAGCACAAAATCTGGGAGCTTAGCCAGCAGTTGATTAAGCGCGACAAGCAAGTGAAATTTGCGATTCATCCGGTGGCCGGGCGCATGCCGGGCCACATGAACGTGCTGCTGGCCGAGGCGGGCGTTCCCTACGATTTGATTGCCGATATGGAAGACATCAATCCCGAATTCTCCACCTGCGATGTCGCGATTGTGATCGGCGCCAACGACGTGGTGAATCCCGTGGCGAAAACCGACAAATCAAGCCCCATTTACGGCATGCCGATTCTTGATGTCATCAACGCCAAACAGGTCATCGTGATCAAACGCGGCAAAGGCACCGGTTTCGCCGGAATCGAAAATGCGCTGTTCTATGCCGATAATTGCAAAATGCTTTACGCCGATGGGCAAGAAGCCGCGAACAAATTGATTTCGGAATTGAAGGCGATTGATTCGGGTGGCGGACATTGATACGAGAGCGCAGCGGTTGACACCTCTCCAACCTGGTAGGCTGGGCTGCTAAGCCCAGCCATTTGTGACACGCTTACAAACATGCGCCGCTATGTATAACATTGGAATAAGCTGGGCTTGGCAGCCCAGCCTACAGCCTGTAATGCCACCGCTTACGAAGCGCATGGTCGCAACATGAGCTTACCGATCACTTTGCTTAACACCCTTCGGCACTTATTCCCCAATGACGCACTGCTGACCGACCCCGCCGATTGCTTTGCCTATGGCTACGACAATTCCCGCCATCAGGCGCAACCGCTGGCGGTGGTGTTTCCACACTCGCACGATCAAGTAGTGGCCTTGGTGCGCGCCTGTCGCGAGTCACGCATCCCCCTGGTAGCACGCGGCCGCGGCACCAACACCACAGGCGCAACTGTTCCAATCGCAGGAGGAGTGGTTGCATCGTTCGAACGCATGAGCCGCATTTTGCGCATCGATCCCGACAACCGCCTGGCCGTGGTCGAACCCGGTGTTATCAACGCCGACCTGCAAAACGCCATCGCCCCGCTTGGTTTTTTTTGGCCGCCGGACCCCACCAGCGCACCGTATTGTTCCATCGGCGGCAATCTTGCCTGCAATGCCGGTGGGCCGCGCACGGTGAAGTACGGCGCAACGCGCGAAAATGTTTATGGGCTGCGCGCCGTCAGCGGCGCCGGCGATGAATTCCGTTGCGGCGTGTACACCAGCAAAGGCGCGACCGGCTACGATCTCACCCGTTTGTTGATCGGGTCTGAAGGAACCTTGGCCTTGATTACGGAGGCCACCTTGAAACTCACGCCATTGCCGGCGGCAAAACAAACGCTGCGCGCCACCTATACCGATATCGCAAGCGCGACCCAGGCGGTGGTACGCATCATGCGCCAATCGATCACACCTTGCGCATTGGAGTTTCTTGACGATGAAGCGCTGCGTTTGGCGCGCGAGCACGGCGGCGGCCTTATTCCCAACGCGGCCGCCATGTTGCTGATCGAGGTGGACGGCCAAGCCGATGCCTTGCTTAACATCACCGAATCGGTAGCGAATGCCGCACGCGGTGCCGGGTTGATCGAATTGCAAACCGCAACAACGGCGGAAGAGTCGATGCAGCTGTGGGCCGCGCGCAAGGCGCTGTCGCCCGCTCTGCGTAAAATCGCCCCGAAAAAGATCAATGAAGATGTGGTGGTGCCGGTTTCGCGTCTACCGGAACTGATCAGCGGGCTGCGCACCATTTCCACAACGCACGGAATTCCGATTGTAACCTTTGGGCATGCCGGTAACGGCAATGTCCACGTCAACTTATTGTATCAGCCGGAAAATCCCCAGCAGGCCAGCAACGCGCCATCGTGTTTGCGCGCCGTGTTCGAGTTGGTGATCCGTTTGGACGGGACTTTGTCGGGCGAGCACGGCATCGGCCTTGATAAACGCGAGTTTTTGCCTTTGGCTCTCGATCCGATTGCACTGGACTTGATGCACCGAATCAAAACCCAATTTGATCCGGATGGGATATTAAACCCGGGGAAGTTGTTGCCGCAGCTCAATGACGATCACCACAATCGCTGAAGCAGCATCAGCGCGCCACCGGCATACATTCCCGCCAAGAGATCGTCGAGCATCACGCCAAACCCTCCCTTTACGCTGCGATCCGCCCAAGACACCGGCCACGGTTTCCACACGTCAAATATACGGAAAAGAAAAAATCCGAGCACCATCGAACGCCAATCGTGCGCGGCGAACGTTAAGGTCAACCATTGACCGACGAATTCATCCCAGACAATGACACCGGGGTCTTGAACGCCAAGGCGACGCACAGCAATGCTGCTGGCCCATACACCGATGCCAAATGCCAGCGCAACTAAGCCTATGTACAACGCGAACGGCAGCTCACGTCCAAACCAATACGGCAGCAATGCCACCGCTGACCCTACCGTTCCCGGCGCAAACGGGCTGAACCCGCAGCCAAAGCCGCTGGCAATCCATCCGGCCGGATCTTTAAGAAGAGCCAATCGTTGCTCGCGCGTAATTCCAATGTGCAATAAAAATGGCATGCGTATCAATTTTAAGAAAAGCCGTTCGTGCTGAGCCTGTCGAAGCATGAACGGCTTTTCCGTTCACCCTTCGACAGGCTCAGGGCGAACGGAAAACCTGAGTTTTTATTATGCGCTGAAATAAGGCTCATACAGCAAAATGCTCGAAGCCGCGATGGGGCAATATCAGCTCACTGCCATCCGGTTTATTCACACGCACACCCGAACCCGAGGTGATTCGACCAATGCAGGTGACGCCACAGTCCAAGTCGATCAAGTCTTGGACTAATGCGGTCGCCTTTTCGCTAGGCACGGTAAAGCACAGCTCATAATCGTCGCCACCGGCCAGCTGCAAACGCCAACGCGAATCGGGATCGAATAACGCGCGCAACGCTTTCGAACTCGGTAACGCCTCGATATTCAGTTCCGCACCAACATCGCTTTGTGCACAAATGTGTCCAAGATCGGCAAGCAACCCATCCGAAATATCGATCGCAGCGGTGGCAATATCACGCAATGCCAAACCGGCCTTGATGCGCGGGTCGGGTCGATTAAGCCGTTTCATCAAACCGGCTGCCGCAGCGTTCGGCGTTTGCCCCTTCCCTGGCTTAGTGGCGATCTGCAAACCCGCGGCGGCATCACCTAAGGTACCGGTTACCCAAACGGTATCCCCCACGTTGGCCCCGGAACGCAACAGCGCTTGCCCTGTCGGTACAAACCCATGCACCGTCACCGTAATGGTCAACGGCCCTTGCGTGGTATCACCACCCACCAAAGCCAGTTGGTAATGACGCGCCAATTGCGCGAACCCATCGGCAAAGCACCGCACCCAATCGCCATCGGCGGTCGGCAGGGTTAATGCCAACGTCGCCCACGCCGGCACCGCCCCCATCGCGGCAAGATCGCTCAGATTCACCGCCAATGCTTTCCAGCCAATGTCTTGCGCGCTGGTATTGAGCGGAAAATGCACGCCAGCAACTAACGTGTCGGTACTCACGACCAATTCCTGACCATAAGGAACCGTCAATACCGCGCCGTCATCGCCGATGCCAACACGCACATCGTTGCGTGCGATGGCGCAGCGCTCGCGAATTTCATGGATTAATGAGAATTCGCCCATCCCCCAAACCTTAGATGCTCAGCGGTTGGTGCCGCGATACTCTTCCGTACGCCACGCGGCTGCGGCCTTGTCGAGTACGCCGTTGATGTAGGTATGGCTCTGATCGGTTCCAAAACGCTTGGTGATTTCGATCGCTTCGTTGATCACCACACGATACGGCACATCCAAACGGTGCAATAGCTCGTATCCCGCCAATCGCAATACCGCGCGTTCGATTTGATCGACACCGGCCATTTCCCGATCCAGGCACGGGCGCAATTTGCCGTCGATTTCCTCTTGGTGCTTTTCGACACCCTTTAATAAGTCTTCGAAATAGGCAAGGTCTGCAATCTCCATTTCCTGCTCTTGGCGGAACTGATCGATGATCAGCGGCATGGGATTGCCACTGATCTGCCAGGCATAAATCGCCTGTAAGGCACGCCGGCGCGAGCGGCTGCGCGCGGCCAGATCAATACCGTCGGAACGTTTCTTACTCATCGGGGTTAGGGTTTCGTGGCAAGAACGCTAGTTTAATCCCTATCATGCGTTCAGGTCTTCTTTATCGGCGGTGCCGGCTCATTCAGCAACGGCAATTGCTTACCCTCGATCGCCGGTAAATCGCGCTCCAAACGCTCAATTTCAGCGCGAAAATCGTACATATCGTCGAAACGTCGATACACCGAGGCAAACCGCACGTAGGCCACTTGGTCGATCCCTTTTAATTCGCGCATCACCCATTCGCCCAAATGCCGTGCCGGCACCTCGCGCTCGTTGATGGCGCGCAAGCTGCGTACCACCTCACGCACCACCGCGTCGACCGCATCGCTGGAAACCGGCCGTTTCTGTAACGCGCGTTCGATTCCGGTACGCAGTTTTCGTTCATCGAACGCCTCGCGCCGGCCGTCGCTTTTCACGATCACCGGCAATTTTACTTCCGCGGTTTCGAACGTATTGAAGCGCTCGCTACACGAAGGGCACTCGCGCCGCCGGCGCACGGTGGCGCCATCGTCCGCTAAGCGCGAATCGATGACCCTCGTATCTTCATGCTGGCAATAAAGGCAACGCATTGAATGTTTGTGTGCTACTACCGACCATACACCGGAAACGCCCGGCATTGTTGAGTCACTTTTTCACGCACACCCGCAATGAGCGTATCGGCGCTTGGCGCATCAAGTACATCGCAAATCCAGTGCGCCAGACTCGTTACATCGGCTTCCCTATAGCCACGCGTAGTAACGGCCGGAGTACCCAAACGCAACCCGGAGGTGACGAACGGTGAGCGCGGATCGTTCGGTACCGCGTTTTTATTCACTGTGATATGGGCTTTGCCCAACGCTTCCTCAGCGTCCTTGCCGGTCACATCACGACCGATCATATCGACCAAGAACAAATGGTTTTTGGTACCACCCGAGACCACCCGATAGCCGCGCTGCACGATCACTTCCGCCATCGCCTGTGCATTTTTCACGACTTGCTGTTGATAGGATTTAAACGAAGGTTCCAACGCCTCTTTAAAAGCAACGGCCTTAGCGGCAATCACATGCATCAACGGGCCGCCTTGTGTACCTGGGAAAACCAGAGATTGCAGCTTTTTCTCAATCTCCTCATTCGATTTCGCAATGATGATTCCCCCGCGCGGACCGCGCAATGTCTTGTGCGTGGTGGAAGTGACGACATCCGCGTAAGGCACTGGATTGGGGTAGACGCCGGCGGCCACCAATCCAGCCACGTGCGCCATATCCACCATAAAATACGCACCGACCGCTTGTGCAATCGCCGCCATCCGCTGCCAATCCACCACTTGCGAATAGGCCGAGAATCCGCCAATCAGCATCTTTGGCTTATGTTCGCGCGCCAACCGCTCCATCTCAACGTAATCGATCAAACCGGTGCTGACATCCAAGCCATATTGCACCGCATGGAATACCTTGCCGGACAAATTCACTTTAGCGCCGTGCGTGAGATGGCCGCCATGCGCCAGGCTCATGCCAAGAATGGTGTCGCCGGGCTTCAGCAGCGCGAAATACACCGCGGCATTCGCCTGCGAGCCCGAATGCGGCTGCACATTGGCGTAATCGGCGCCGAACAATTGTTTGACTCGCTCAATCGCCAAACGCTCGGCCACGTCGACAAATTCGCAACCACCGTAATAGCGTTTTCCGGGGTAGCCTTCCGCGTATTTGTTGGTGAGCACCGAGCCTTGCGCCTCCAAAACCCGGGGGCTCGCGTAGTTTTCCGACGCAATCAGCTCCACGTGATCTTCTTGGCGCTGGCGCTCGTTGGCAATCGCGTGCGCGAGTTCATCGTCATAACCGGCAATGTGCAGGTCTCGGGCAAACATGGGCAATCCTAAATATGAATGGTTTGGAGGTGCAATGGTAACGGTTTCGCGCAGCGACTCCCACTGATGTTACACCGCATAACCCATGAGATAATGGCCTCTTAACGCACGAAAATCGCCCCCATGACGGCCGACCCCTTAGCTTTACTGCCTACGCAACTGAACCAGGTCCTGCAGTGTTATCAGGCCGGCGATAACGCCGCTGCCGAGCGGTTGGGCCGAGAATTGATTCATCGATATCCTAACCAAGCGCCCCCATTGGCCTTGCTTGGCCATATATTGCATCGTCTTGGGCGGGATGAAGAAGCGCAAGACCTACTGTCGCAGGCACATAAGATTTCGCCGGCCCTGCCTCAACCATGGGTAGATCTGGCTGGAATCGCCTTGCGCCGCGGCGATGGAATAACCGCGGAACGTGCAGCGCGCGAGGCAGTGAAGCTCGCTCCCAGTGGGCCGGCAAACTTTGTTTTGGCCCAAGCGCTATTCCTGCAACGCCGTTATTCCGAAGCCGAAGCGTTATTCGATGCCGTGGCGCAAAGCGATGCCCGCTCGGCCGACGTTCGCTTCCAACTTGCTTTGCAATGCTACGAACGTCGCGAATTTTCAGAGGCAAGCAAGCATTTTCAAGCCTGCACACGTTGGCGGCCAAACTGGGTTGAAGCTTGGGTTAATCTCGGTGTTGCCCACGCGGACCAAGGCGAACATACCGCGGCCGTGGAAGCGCTTAAACACGCATGTACGCTAGCGCCGGAAAACGTCAATGCAATAGAACGATTGATCACCGTGATGGAGAACGGCAATGCCGCGACGCCAGAGATTCTGGCGGTGCGACAACGCTTGATCGCGCTGCGGCCGGATGTTTGGGAGTTCCAATTGGGTCTCGGCTTATCGTTGGTCAAGGCGCAACAATACCGTGAGGCCAAACGCGCATTTGAAAAAGTGATTGCGCTCAGTCCCGACAATTTGGCCGCGCGCTGGATGAGCTTTCAGCTTCCCGACCAAGCCGCCCATCCCAATCTTGAGGCGATGGTCGAGTATCGAAAAAACTGGGAGCGCGGCATCGACTATTTCGAATCCCTCGATTACAGCACGCCCGAGATCACCAAGCAGGCGCAAGCCGTACTATCCACAACCACCAATTTTTATCTCGCGTATTTGGGTGAGCCGTTGCTCGATCTGCATCGGCGCCACGCGCACGTGGTGCGTCGTTTAATGTTGGCGGCATGCCCCGGCATCACTGAGGTTGCGGCTGGGCGCATCGGGTCAAAGCGCCGGCGCATTGGCATTGTCTCCTCGCTGTTGTACGGCCATGTCGTCAGCAAAGTTTGGTCGCAGGCGCTGCTCGGCTTGGATCGAGCCGAATTTGAATTGCTCGTGTTTTACTTGGATGCAAACGAAGACGACAGCACCGCCCGCTGGCGCGACCGAGCCGACGTTTATTTGTCCGGATCACGCGATGTGCGCTTTTGGGTATCGGCCATTCACGAGGCCAAGCTCGATGTCGCGATTTTTTTGGACATCGGCATGGGCCAGTATCAACAAGCGCTGGCGGCCTTGCGTTTCGCCCCCGTGCAAGTCACCACCTGGGCCCATCCAGTGACCAGCGGAATGGACAGCATCGATTATTTCCTCAGTGCCGATGCGTGCGAACCTGACAACGCCCAAGACCATTACAGCGAGGTATTGATTCGTCTGCCGCGCCTTGGCACAACTTTAGTGAAACCCGCTGAAGTTCCGCAACGCGCTGTCTTTAATACCGAAGCAGCCGTACAGTTTTTTTGTTTGCAGTCGATTGCCAAACTCAACCCCAAAAACGACGAGCTGTTTGTTCGAGTTGCCATAGCCTGCCCCCAAGCGCGGCTGCACTTTTTAACCAGCGCTGTTTCCGAGTCGATTGCACAAGAGTTTGAACGGCGGCTGCGCGAGGCTTTCGATAAGCACAAGCTCGATTTCGACAGCCGTTGCCAAGTCTATAAAAGCCTTCCTATGGCGGAGTATTTTGCCAAGCTCACCCAAGCCGATGCGATCTTAGATACCCTGGATTTTTCCGGAGGCATAACGACGCTCGATGCGCTCTGGCACGATTTACCGGTGGTAACGCTGCCGGGGCCGCTTATGCGTGGGCGACAAAGCTATGCGATGCTGAAGCTGATCGGTTTGGACGAGTTAATCGCGGCCGATTACGACGACTATGTTCGAATAGCCACTCGCCTGGCGACGGATCCGACCTGGCGGGGCGAATTGAGCGCGCGAATTCGCTCGCACAAAGCCCAATTGTACGAAGATGCCAGCGTGGGTATCGCTCTGGCTGATTTCCTGCGCCAAGTCGAACCACCTGGCCATAGCGCACAGGCCTCACATCAAGGATAATCTACGGTCTGCGCCATCCATCCTTGTGGGATTACCAATGCAATACATCTACACCATGATTGGGGTAAGTAAAGTCGTTCCCCCCAAACGCGAAATCATTAAAGACATTTCCTTAAGCTTTTTCCCGGGCGCCAAAATCGGCCTGCTTGGCCTAAACGGTGCGGGAAAATCGACCGTGCTTCGCATCATGGCCGGTGTCGATAGCGAATATAACGGCGAGGCCCGACCACAACCCGGCATTAAGATCGGCTATTTGCAGCAAGAGCCGCAGATCGATCCGAACAAAACCGTACGCGAAGTGGTGGAGGAAGGGGTTGCCGAGATCACCAACGCGCAAGCTGACTTGGACAAAGTGTACGCCGCTTATTCCGAACCGGATGCCGACTTCGACAAACTGGCGGCAGAACAGGCACGCTTGGAGGCGATTCTTGCGGCCAGTGACGGCCACACGCTGGAGCGAACCTTGGAAGTCGCCGCCGATGCGCTGCGTTTGCCGCCGTGGGACGCCAAAGTGGCTCAACTGTCCGGTGGCGAAAAACGGCGCGTTGCCCTGTGCCGGCTGCTGTTGTCCAAGCCGGACATGCTGTTGCTCGACGAGCCGACCAACCATCTCGACGCCGAATCGGTCGAATGGCTCGAGCACTTCTTACAGAGTTTCCCGGGCACTGTCGTCGCCGTCACCCATGATCGGTATTTTTTGGATAATGCGGCCGAATGGATATTGGAATTGGATCGCGGCCGCGGCATTCCGTGGAAAGGCAATTATTCCTCTTGGTTGGAACAAAAAGACGCCCGCTTAAAGCAAGAAGCTTCCGGTGAAAAAGCGCGCCAAAAAGCGATTCAACATGAACTGGAGTGGGTACGCCAAAACGCCAAGGGCCGCCAAGCCAAAAGCAAGGCACGCTTGGCTCGATTCGACGAATTAAGCTCGCAAGAGTACCAAAAGCGCAACGAAACCAACGAAATCTACATTCCGCCGGGCGAGCGCCTGGGCGACCTGGTAATCGAATTCAAACACGTCTCGAAAGCATTCGGTGATCGGGTATTAATCGATGATCTCAGCTTTAAGCTGCCGCCGGGCGCCATCGTTGGAATTATCGGACCGAACGGCGCCGGTAAATCAACGCTGTTCCGCATGATCACCGACCTGGAAAAACCCGATTCCGGTGAAATTGTCTTCGGGCAAACCGTGCAACTGGCGTATGTCGATCAATCGCGCGACGCACTGAACGGCAGCAACAACGTCTGGCAAGAAATTTCCGGCGGCGCTGAAATCATCACCGTTGGCAAATACGAAACCCCGTCGCGCGCCTACATCGGACGATTTAACTTCAAAGGCTCCGACCAACAGAAAATGGTGGGCCAGCTTTCCGGCGGTGAGCGCGGCCGACTGCATTTGGCCAAAACCTTAATGAGCGGTGGAAATGTGTTGCTGCTGGATGAACCCTCGAACGATTTGGATATCGAAACCTTGCGCGCATTGGAAGAGGCATTGCTGGAATTCCCCGGCTGCGCATTGGTTATTTCCCACGACCGTTGGTTTTTAGATCGCGTAGCAACGCATATTCTTGCGTTTGAAGGCGATTCTCATGTCGAATTCTTCCCCGGCAACTACACCGAATACGAGGCCGACAAGAAACAACGCCTGGGCGAGGAAGCCGCTAAACCGCACCGCGTTCGTTATAAGAAACTGGCTTAAGTCAGACGCGAGAACGGAATTTGCGCCAGCCATGCATGGGCAGCAATGCAACGAAATGCGCCCAGATGCCACACCACACCAGTGCCGAGAGTGCGGGGTTTTTTGCCGCATTATCAAATTTGCGGAAATAGCGCCACATGCTCCGGTGTTTGTGCCAGGATACAAATACCGGCCGGTGGCGGCTCGAGCTTCCTTGCACATGCACTGCGCGCAACTCCTTCGCAAATAGTACCTTGCGCCCAGCCGCCCTAACCCGCCGGCACAAATCGAGATCCTCGCAGTGCAGGAAATAGCCCGAATCAAAGCCACCCACCTGGTCGAATACCGAACGGCGCAGGCTTAAACAGGCGCCGGAAACCGCTTCTACTTCCTCTAACCGTTCGGTTTGCGTAAGTGACGGCAATACGATGCCCGCTAATCGAGGGAAACGCGATTCCCAACGGGCTAAGCCCGTTAACGTCATCAATGCCCGCCATAAAGTAGGATCACGGCGACGGTTGGCGCGCTCTGGCGTTCCATCCGGTTGGCAGACATTGACGCCAATCAAACCCGCTCCTGGATTGTCATGCAACAGATCGCGCAGAGCGCTTATGGTATCGGGCGCAACATAACAATCCGGATTCAAAATTACTAACACATCGCCGTGCAGATCAGCGGCGACGGTGTTACACGCCGGGCCAAATCCGATGTTTTTTTTGTTGCGGATAACACGAAGCCGCTCATCGACCGCGAAACGTTCAGCCACCATTGATACCATACCGTCGCTCGAGGCGTTATCAATCAGGGTTACCTCAACGGCGGCACTGCTGGCCAGCAAGCGCTCGATGCATTCGTGGAGCGCCGGACCGCTGTCGGCCGCAACCACAATGACACTGGTTAAATCGTCGGTCTGCATTTAACCACGACTTAGCGGTAGGCTGGGCTGACAAACCCAGCAATAGGTAATTCTCGACCCATCAAATCGCCGACAACAATTTATCGCCCTGCTCATGCGCGTAACGCCAGATATCGGGCCAAACGGTGTAGGCGTCGGCCATGTCGGTCAGCTCGCGACTCAAGCTATCGGTGCAGCCACGCTCATCGAGCGACTCCGGCCAGTCCCCCAAACGCGGCGCAGCCTTGCTCAATAGGGCTTTGCCGTTGGCTTCAATGATCGCGCGCACATCGGCTTGCCAATAAACCGGCGCATCGCTGGCCGCTTCCAACTGCTGTTGCAACCGTTCAATGACATCGGCGCGAACAAAGCCCAAGTATTCGCGTAGGTGCATCGCACGCTCGTGCGCAGACGCCCCGGCAAGATCGCGCAGCACATCGGCCAATAACCGCAATCGCTGACCCGGATCTTCGGCTTTAAACACCCCCAACTGCTTCTGAATATAATCGCGCAAAAAATGATTGTAGCGCGGCGTATGCGCGGCAAGCGTAAGCGTGGAGCGCTTGCGCGAGCTCTCCTGCACATGCCCCATCGCGCTTGGCATCTGCAGGATTAATGAATCCGGGCGGCAAAAATGAGCGGCTACGCCAAACAAGCCGTCTTCCCCGCGGCCTTGCGGATTGGTACACGGCAATAATTCGCTATTATCCAATGTGAACGGCGTGAAATACGCAAAACTCGACATGCGCGAGCGATTGACCCCGTACCATAAGTGCTGCGCCTCGATATTCCTAAGGTAGCTCTCGCGATCGAGCCAAAAATCGGCGCGACTGGCCGGATCAAGTTGATACAGCCACAAACCGGTCTCGGCACCGGAACTGCCATAGGTTCCGTTTAGCGTTCCAAGAATATGGGCGTTGGGATTAAGATGCGCCAACCGGCCGAAGTTCAAGCCGCGCAAATTCCGGCGATCCAAATGATACGCGGCGTTTGTAACTAACTCGCCGATACCCTTTCCGCAGGCGTTAAGATGCATCGCGAAGGGATCGCCTTCGACTTCCTCGCCGACAGTCAATGCGTCTTCCATGTTGCGGCAAAAACGCGCAAACGCTGGTGTAGCGGGATCCGGATCCAGTCCCGCAGTGTAGTCCAACTGCCGCAGCGGCAGCCGAAAATCCTCATCGAGGAAACTCAATCGCGCACCCGCCGATAACAGCAGCGCAAGATTCCAGCCACGCCCGCCGCCGGCACGGCTTTGTGCCCCGCGCATTAGCAGCCATTCCAAACTGGCGCGTGAATGCGGTACGGCTCGTGCCATACGCTCGACCAAGCGAGCACGCTCAACCGCGCCCACGTAACTCACCTTGCAACCCGTGTTGCGCGCGTATTCGCGCAACAAATCGCGTTGCCGATCGATGTTCTTGCTGTCCAGCGAATCGTCCAATACCACATAATGCTGGTTGCTGCGGTAACGCCGTTCATGCTCAACCAAAGTGTGCAGTAACCGCTCCAATTGGACCGGGCGATCGCAAGCACGAATGAATACCGCCCGCATCGGTACAGGTTTTCGAGCCTGCGTTTGTTGCAGTTTATTAATGAACTCTTGATCGGACACCAACAAGTTACGCTGAATCAAATTGTCCAGCACGCGTTGCATGCCTTCTTGTTGATTGGTCAAACCTGGCAAGGTGGTAAGAATGCGTGCGCTGTGTTCGGCCAGCGTGCGAAATTCCCGGCATTGATCCATCGCTTGCAGCACTTGATAAGTCATTACATGCGCTTCACCGGTGCGCTTGACCTGGAAAATGCATTCGCTGTTGGACAGAGAAGCCACAGCTCCGTCCTCGGATGCATACATCGGTGCATTCGGATCGGGACGCACATTCGCCAGGGCCGGCATTGACGCGTCGTAGGTATATTGAAATTGCACTTCGGTATTCATGTGTAGGTTCAGTGTGGGTATTAATTGTGTTGAGTGCGGCTTAAAATTCGCCGCCACCAAGGCAACGGTTTTACCACCACCGACTTTTGCTCAGGTCTCGCCTCAGCGCGTTGCGCGTTCCATGCGTCACGCTCACGGAGCAAGGCATTGACTTGCGCCTCAAGCTCGACGATACGGCCGCCTGCGGCAATGGATTTACGGATTTCGCTATTGTAATGCCGATAGACCGATTCGTCGCGGTCGCCGAACAACGATAAATTGGGCAGCGCCTGATTCAACGGCTGGCGGCTGCAAACGGCAAGATAATACAGCGGTGCGTAGTCAAGCCGCTCCACGGTTTCACCGTCTTGATTGGTGGCCGTAACCATCTGGGTTGCCCCGGTTTGCACTTGCAATGGCCACAACGCGGACTGAAAGAGGAGTTTTTGCCCATACAACTGCACATAAGGAAAGTGCTGGCCCAGCAACGCCAAAAGCTCTTCGCGATACAACTCGCGCACGTGAAATTCGTTGTGAAAGCCACTGGCATCGGTGTAGGTGGCCTTATCCGGTGATGAGATCAGCAACACACCATCCGGCTTAAGGACATTGGCAAAGCCTGCCACCAGGGCCTCTTGCGCGGTAACGTGCTCCAATGTCTCAAACGAGGTGATCACATCCACGCTTGCTGCGGGTAGCGTAAGTGCCGTGACATCGCCGCGTTCAAAACTTAAATTGGCTCGCCCGCCATAGCGTGAACGTGCGTGCTCAATCGCAGCCTCGGCGATATCAAGACCCAATACTGATTGCGCAATGCTCGCCATCATGGCGCTGCCATACCCTTCACCACACGCCGCATCGAGCACCCGCGTACCGCGCACAAACATCTGCGCAAACGCATAACGATGCCAGTGCTCGTACCAAATCTCGCGCACGCACTCGGGCGTAAAGCGCTCGCCGGTAAATGGTAACGGCTGCTGCGGTATCTCACTCATACAGCGACACCCCGCTGCGCGGCGACTATAGGCATGGACGGCTCCCACACGTGTTGAAGCCGCACCAGCCCCAATTCACGGCTTTTGCCTCGGATCGTCAACGCACCTTCATAGGTATCGAACAGACGCACCCCTTCGCTGTCCAGAGGGTGCACTCGCACCGTGTACCCACCAGGTAAAAGGCTTAACTGTGGGAAGCGCAAACCGATTTGATATTCACCAGGCTGGGCCGCTAAGGGCTGCACCGCATCCATATCGCTGCTGACCCCATACACCGGCGTACCATCCGCCCGCACAATGCCGACGTGAACCACCGGAACACGCCCATCGCGCGACGCGATTCGTGCCTCGACCAACAAATCCGCACCCTGATCGAGCACCAGCATTTGCTTGGCGTCGCTTCCGTTCAGGGTCATATCGCGTACGTGAAACTCAAGGCCCTTGGCTTCAATTTCAACGCGCGATTGAGTCGTCTTTTCCGCCGATTTGCGCTCGTGAAACGCAAGGTACGCTTGGGTGACGTCGTACACATCACCGTAGGCCGCCATCTTGCCTTCGCGCAGCCAGCAAGCCTGCTGACACAGCTTTTGCACGTGGTACATGCTATGAGAAACGAGAATCAGCGTACCGCCCCCTTCCAAGTAGGTTTCGATCCAACGCACGCATTTTTTCTGAAACGACTCATCACCAACCGCGAGCACTTCGTCGGTAATCAGCAAATCCGGACAAGTGGCCGCGACCACCGCAAAGCCCAAACGCACCACCATTCCCGATGAATAATGTTTAACCGGCTCATCGATGTAATGGCCAATATCGGCAAAACCAATAATTTCGGGCAATTTCGCCCGTAACTCCTCTACGCTTAATCCGTATAACGTACCCGCCAATGCAATGTTGTCGCGACCGCTGTATTCAGGATGAAACCCTGCACCAAGCTCCAATAACGCCCCAATCCGACCATGCACACGCACGGTACCACTGCTGGGTGTTAGCACGCCGGTGAGCAATTTTAATAAAGTGGATTTTCCAGCACCGTTTTCGCCGATCAGCCCCAGCGACTGGCCCCGCGCAACGTTAAGATCTATGTCCTTCAATACCGGTTCGGCAGCGAGATTGCCACGGCCGGTTAACAAGCGCGCAAGCGCACGTAGCCGATCTCGGCGACGGAACACTTTGGGATAGGACTTGCTTAAGGCCCGGGTTTCGATCAACACCGAGGACGTAGCCGGTGCGCTCACAGGAAATCCTCGAAATGCGGAGCTAGGCGGCGAAACATGACCCAACCCAATGCAAGTACGGATGCAGCCACAACAACGCTGACCAGATGCATGGTGCTGCTGATGGTTCCATTGCCAAGAAGTAAGGCACGAAACAATTCCGCGTAGTAGGTAAATGGATTGAAATCGAGCAACCCTTGATAAGCCTGCGGCAACATTCCACGACTGTAGAAAATTGGCGAGGCAAACATCCACAGCGTAATGATTTGAGTTAAGGCTTGCGCCAAATCGCGCACAAACACTTGCACCGCGGAAAAAATCAGCGCAAATCCCAGCGCCAGACAAAACAACGGAACGAAGGCAAGCAACGCTAAAGGCAAATAGGGCAAATGAATATTGCCGCCAAATAAGGCCAACGCCAAGCACACCGCTACAAATCCACACAGGTGCAACAAGAAGCTCGATGCCACAATAGCGACCACCAACACCTCGCGCGGCAATGCCACTTTTCCGATTAGCGCCGCGTTATCGTGAATGGCTGTCGTCGCGCGGGTAATCGCCTCGGAAAATGCAGTCCACGGCCACAATGCCACGATCAGGAACGGCACGAAACCGGGCGCATCAGCCCCTGGCAGACGCGCTTTAAACACATAAACAAACACAAAGCTGTAGACGGCCAATTGGATCAACGGTTGCAACAATGACCATAACCCACCGCTAAAACTGCCCTGATAACGGTTGAGCAGCTCGCGATGGGTGAAATGTAGCGCTAGATTAAGCGCGTGCATGCGTTAGGCGTCGTTAGGCAGTGGCGGCAGTTTGTGCATTATCGCAGAAATGGATGAGGCTCCATCATAAGTGCACTCCATTATTGGCATAGCAGAAAAGTCTATGGCCCGTGCCGTGCCCGTTCCATCAATGCGAAATTAGTTATCCTGCATGGTTGGCTCGGTTTCCGATTTAGTCTCCGATTCCGGAGCAGGCGCCGTAGCAGGGTTTCTGTAACGATCGCGCAACGACGCCACCAATTCCGCGTTCGCGTCCATTTTTTCATTCACGAACTTATCGCGAAAATCGCGGCGGCGCTGATCGATAAAATCATTGGTTAATTGCGAGATGAGCGCGTCGTGCACCTCCTCAAAGCTCTTCTGCCTGTCAGGATCGCGTTTGATGAGTTTTAGCACATGCAGTCCAAATGCACTTCGCACTGGGGGTGATATGTCTCCAGGTTTTTGGAGTTCACTTGCTGCGGCAGCAAACGCTTTGTCGTATTGGCTTGATGCGGCGTTGACAATTAAACCAGCGTTGTCTTTCTTGCTTTTGTCCTCGGAATATTTTTCCACCAATTCATCAAATGCATCGGGATTCTTTTTTGCCTCCTCGACGATTTCATTGGCTAATTTGGCGGCCTCATCCGGCGCATGACTTTTGTTGCTGATCAATATGTGTTTTACGTCAACTGGACCGCGCTCTATAAACTCCGCCTTTTGAAGAGCGTACTTTTCTTTCGCCAACTGCTCCAGGTTAGGAACCTGCAAGTCTTTTGTCGCTTGGTCCAGCCGTCGGTGCGCAAGGAGCTCATTGATAACCAAGGCTATCTGGCGCTCAACATCCTTATCCTGCTCCAGATGCAGCGCTCGCGCGTCATTCGCCAACTGTTGTTGCAATAACATGCTCAACAGAAGACCTTCAATGCGTTTTGGGCTATCCATATAGCCGGCTCGATCTTTGGGTGCCACATGCTGTTCCAAATACGCGTCGATGTCTCCCAACGTAATGGTGGCGGTACCCCGTCGCACGACAATTGCCTCAGGGTTCGTACCAACGGAACCGGCAAAGGACATTTGCGCCGTTGTAATTGATGCAAAAACAAATAATATTTTTTTCAAATGCTTCATAGGAAAATTAAAAAAATTTAAAATATTTATGGCCGAAAAAACAAATGCGCCAAACGGCGCATTTGTTTTCCTATTTGGAAAAACTTAATGGTACTCGTTGGTCATTTCAACGTTACAACTGGAACTCGTTCCCGGACAGCTCGAGGTGGTAAGGGAACTAAGGCTCGCGGTAATGATGTTCAAATAATACGTCTGCCCTGGTACCAATGCGCAGATACCCGGGGTTGTTCCGGTTTGCCAGAAAAACCCGCCTTTTGAGGATAGATTTGCATAGCAGCCGTTGGGCAACGAGCTGGTTCGGAAATCACCCGGACAGGTACTGATTGTCCAAGACGATGGCGCTTGGGTTTGAGTTTGCTGGCGATAATAATCACCGTACCGGCTCGGTGAGAAGTCGGAAGGGACAGTGAACTGCAATGCAATATATTGGTTTCTATTAACCCGTATACCGTACACGGTATTTAGGGTTCCTGGCCATAAGGACAACGGAGCACTCGGATTTGTCGGATCGTAACCAAATGCCGACTCAAAATGCGTTGCGTCCACACCAACCCTAGAGGTAACCGGAGCAACCGTGCCTATAGAAGTGCTGGTTTGCCGTGTAATCCCCGAAGGCACTATGCCACTGCAGGCGCCGCTATCGGGGGGGGTTACGCTTAAACTTAGATTGGAATCTGCGGGTGCCGTAGTGCCGCTTTTGTAACAGTGCAATTGAAAATTGTATGTTCCGCTAACGGATGTGGTCAGCAGAATCGATCCGGTTGCGCAAGCGGCTCCGCTGCAAATTGCGCCACTGGTCGGCCACAAGCTACCAAAGCTGGCTCCAGCAGGAAATGAACTTCCATCGGTTGTGCAATTGTCTACATTGCTAGTAGCCCACCCGATGGTAAATCCAACGCCCGTCGTTGCGGGGCTTTGATCGGAATGCAGTGCCGTACTGAAGCTGGGACCAGCGGGAACAGATCCACCCGGGCAACCAGACCCATAGGTTCCATCGGCAATCAGATTGCCGGTCGCGGGGTCAATCGTCACCCCCGTACTTGAAGTAACGGTGATATGGCAGTTGCCATTTACGATAACTTCGGTTGCATGACAGCTTATGGCAAATGAAAAGAAGGCAATAGCAAGGAGAATACGTGGCATTTTTAGTCCCGAGTTAAAACAAACCGGTGGCAGTATAGAGCGAATTACTTCAACAGTTGCTAACGCTTGGTTAAATGGTCTTAACTGACCGATTAAAGCGCCTTTCACGCTAATCGAAATTCTTTAAATAAAAAAAGGGGCCCTTTCGGGCCCCTTTTTATTAGAGCTACCGATAGGTGCTTAGGAGCACGCACCACCGGTGTTGGTGCAGCTACGCGATGCACGGTGACGATACAGAGCCGAGTAGTTGGCCAATACGCCAGGCGTGACATTGTTGTTGGTGATCTGCGTCGCCAGATAGCCAGTGACCGGCAATCCGTTGAACACATCCAAATCGGTTGAAGCGCGCATTGCATGCGGTTCACCGCCTGGGTTCAGATCGAGACGTAACCAGCCAGCTTCGAAGCCTAAGCCACGAGCGTCAACGTTGGTGGTCAACGTGGAGCCTAAAATCCTCGATACACCACCGCCAGAAGTATAGTCCGCTGCGCGCTGGAACGTGAGGACTTGCGCCTCATAGCACAACGAATTTTGCGGGGTTGCCGGTGGTGGCGAGAAATCTACCGATGTCGTCGTGGTAGCTTCTTCGCGGTTATAGATGTTCAGGCCAATCAGGACGCAAGATTCATCGTCGTTAACGGCACCGAACACTTCATGGAACGGAGCAATTGCTGCTGGGCCCGCACCGACAATCGCGTCATCCACATAAAAACGCTTGGTCGGGAAGGTGATAATCCACTCGGATTCAGCACCGGCTGCGGCTTCGAGTTCATATTCGTTATAGATTGCGTTCGCGGCAAATACTGCCGAAACCGCATCGATATGATTAGGAGCCAAGTAGTTCGACTGAATTAACGTGCCATTGTTGAATACATAGCTTACTGCGCTCAATGCAACAACGTTCGAGTTATCGGCTTGAGCTAAGCTTGGGGTAAGCGAGCTGGTAGCCGAGAACAGGTTGCCAGCAACGGTAAAGAAGCCGTCAATGGCGTCAGCGTTATACGCATTCATGACACCTTGCGCGGTGTTCACGATGCTGCCCGAACCAAACAAGCCACCGGTTGGTGATAACAAGGTGGTGCTGGTCGGAGCTAAAGCTTGCACCGAAGCGCAGCCTGGCGGGGTACCACCAACGTGGGTAACCGCGGTTGCGGTTGCGTCCGTTAAGGTAGCCATTTCGATCATTTCCAAATGGCCTTCGCGCGTGCGATCCAAGGTTTCTGGGCCGGTATCGTTAACCGTTCCCGAATACGCGATGTTACGGAACGGTACATAGTGGCGACCATCCGGCAAGGTTGGCAGGCCGGTGTTGGTTCTAATGGCAGGTGCGGTACAGCTGGTGTCGGTGGTTACCAGGTTACCGGGAGCGCCGGTGCCGGTGGCCAGACTGAATACAGCAGCCGTCCAAACGTCGAACGGAGACAGGAACAAGTTAAAGTCGAGAACTTCGCGAGAGTTATGGCCTTCCAGGAAACGGACTTTAACGGCCTTCGCTACCGCGGTGGTGTTGACTACGGAAACCAGGGTTTGGTTGCCGCCATTCACCGTGTAATACGGGTAAATCAATACTTGGCCTAAACCATCTGGATTTAAATCCACGGCGCCGGCTAAGTTCACCAGACCCGCTACGCCAGTTAAACCGGCGACAACGGCGGTTGTCAGATTATTTCTTTTCATCGCAACACTCCTAATCAATCAACAGGGCTTTTTGCTAACAAACATAACCGATCGAGCGGTTTTTGGCCTCCTTGTTATGGCAAGGTTAGGCAACAGCGCCGATATCCTATGACAAAGCGCTAGCCAACGCAATCCCCCGAATTAGCTCATATTGCAGCTAACGCCAGGCGAGCCAGAGAGAAGGGTTCTAGCCAATTATGCTCTCATTATGGATGTTTTATTCAACATTAGGGAGCCCTTAGCATCGAAATCAACCAAAATCGGTGATTTCATCGTGAGCGATTTAAAAATTTCGAATCATTTGGACAGCGACTGCTCTCAATAACGGTATGTATTTTTTGCACACGATGCCTTCAGGTTCCCTGATACCGCGATTGGTACTTTTTCAGGTTAGCCTTTACAGTACGCCTTCGAGACGGTTCAGTATATTTTGCATTAAAGAATGCATGAGGATTGACACCGTCATTAGACGGGCCGCCTCCGATAAAAATGAAAACGAACGACGCGCACTCCGACCGGAGCACACATCTAGACGGTTTGCGCGGGCTGGCTGCACTTGTGGTCGTTGTCGTTCATGGGATTATCGCCTTTGATTTCGCGTTCTACACGGGGCAGGCGAAAGACAGCCTGGTTTCCTGGGATGTTTTAATTTCCGGCGCTCCCCTACTAATCCCAATGGCCGGGGATTTGTCGGTATGCCTATTCTTTGCCCTAAGTGGCTATGTTCTATCGCACTCTTTTTCCAAAACACGCCTTAGTGCCATAGCGCTGTTATTCAAACGCTACGTTCGCTTTACTCTTCCCATCCTTTCAGCCTGCCTGATTTCCTACGCGCTGCTTGCCAGCGGTTTGATGGACAACCATTCCCTGGCGGTTGTTTCAAAGTCCACCTGGCTGGCGGATCAGATGCAGCAAACGCCTTCGTTCATTCAGGCGCTAGGCGATGGATTGTATGGCGCGTTGATCATGGGCTCGTCCGCTTACGACTCCTCTCTATGGACTATGCCCATTGAGTTATGGGGTTCGATCGTTTTGATCGCGGTTTTTAGCTTGACTGCGTTTCGCTCGCGCTCGGAAAAAACCCGCGAAAATGATCGCGTCATTATTTTTCTAATTTTGGGACTTCTGGGAGCTTGCTCTTACCTTGGATTATTCGCCTTTGGTGCATTGCTATACCTAACGCAGATTCATCGAAGAATAAGCTCGCGCGGAGCAGCCATTCTTCTTGGTTTGGGTCTATTTTTAGGAACGATCCCCTACAGCGCAGCCCCTTGGCGCATTGTCCGCCCATTCGTTGAACAAACACTTCCGACACTACCGGGAATTCCTTATGCGCATTCATCCATCAGTTTTTATCACTCCATAGGCGCATTACTGATCCTGATTGCGGCTAACGCCTATCTTCCGTTTCGCAGGATGCTCGCCAGCCGCCGCTTTCTATTTCTTGGCGACATATCGTTTCCGCTGTACCTGATCCATATTCCACTGTTGTTGTCCATCGTATGCAGCGGCGCCTTAGCAGCGCTCGGCCTGGGGTTGCCCTACGCGCAGACAATGATTTTGTCGTTAGTGTTTTTTGTCGCGGTTTCGATCTTAGCGGCCGGCGGCCTGATGTTCATTATTGAAAGGCCATCGATCGCATTGTCCAAAAAAATCGGGCTGGCCATCGACAACATCCAAAAGGCCATCATTGGAAAAACCAATGATGGCTAATCCGTTCTGCAACGAAGGAATTTAAACGCTGCAATAAAACATTTTTTTGCGCAGAGTACCGCAAAAAAATTCTAGCTACAGGTTCCGTTTACCAGCATCCCGGTTTTTTTCAAGGTACGTAATACCACGCACCGGAAACGTTCACCCACTTTTCCTGCAGCATATCGCCCGATTTGGTTTCCGGCGCGCCGGCACGCATGCGGACCGTGAACGACACCCACACCCGCACATTGCATGCATCTTCGTGGCATTCTTTGTCGATAAATTTGGCTTCTTTCCAATGAACCGGGCGATTGTTCATTTCTTCCGCATACTCTTTGCGCGGCTTGGTGGCACGGTAGCCGGGCGATAGAAAATCATAGGCTTTATCGGCCTTACCACCGATCAATAAACTCCAGCGCTCGACAGAGCGTGTGTCAATGGTCGCTGTGGTGTCTTTTTTTGCCCCGGCAACGCAACCAGCCAGGCATGCTAAACAAATAAATAGTGCAATCGTACGCAGAATGGATTTTTCTAACTTAGAGCTCACGATAATAACCTCGTTTATTTTGAGTTTTGGACAGGCTTTGCCGCCTGCTTGGAGTTTTGTAAAGGCTTCAGAGATTGGAATCGCCGCTGATACTCCTCGGTCACTTCGCGCGCGTCGTCACTGCTGGTTATTACCGTTGGTGTTATCAACACAATCAATTCCGTGCGTGATTTCTTGTCGTTTTTATTGCCGAATAAGCGCCCCAGGATCGGAACATGATTTAAACCGGGAATGCCGTCATTGGAAGATGAATCGTCTTCGCGAATCAATCCGCCTAATAGCACGGTCTCGCCGCTCTGCACCGCGATCGTCGTATCGATCGTGCGGTTATTTACCGGTGGGTTACCCGATACCGACGTGGTGGGCGCCGCCACACTCACTTCTTGGCTTACGTCCAAAAAGACCAATCCGCCGGGGTTAACCCTTGGCGTGGCGGTTAGGATGGTACCGGTGTCTAAGTATTGCACCGATCCAGTCAACCCGACGCCGGAAGTGGTGGGGGTAGTGGTGGTACTGCCGCTTGAGGTGGTGGTCGTCACCGGAAGCACATTATTGGAAATGTAGTTCTGCACAATCGGAATTTTTTGGCCCACGTTGATCTTGGCTTGCCGGTTGTTTAAAACCACCAGCGAAGGTGCCGACAGCAATTTACTGTTGCCGTTGGACTCCAGCGCATTGATTGCCATTTCGTAATCGTGGTTGAGGAATGAATAGAAAAAAGCACTGCTGCTGCTTTGAGCCGGGGCGCCAATGCCCAAAGCCGTGCGGTGGCGCTCATACGGTCGATCGTAACCAACCGATGGGGAATGCGACGAGTTAATCAAGCCGTTCAAATACCATTGCACGCCAAAACTGAGCGCGCCGGACAACGTTACCTCCAAAATCCGCGTTTCAATCTGTACCTGCAACGGCGGCGTATCTAGGCGCTTGACCGCGGATAAGATCGTGTCCCACTCGCTCGAGGTGGCAAGCACCAGGATTTGATTGTTTTCCTCAATCGAAGTGATTCGAATATCGGTGTTTTCGGTGCCCGGGGTTACTGGAGTGGACGGCGTTGCCGGTTGCGTCGGCGCTGCTTTCGGCGGCTGCGGCTTTTTGCTGACATCGGTGGTGCTGCGCACTTCAACCGGATTAAGCCCCGGCGCAACGTTCCCGCCAGAACGCCTTGGCGCGGCCTTCGCGCCGGTGAATATCTCATTGAGCTTGTCGGACAAATCCGCGGCCTTCACATTTTTTACATCGTACACATAAAGCTGCGTGGTGTTTTCGCTGGTGCCCGTATCCAAGCGGTGCAACCATTTTTCCGCCTGGTCCAGATAATCCTTATTCGGCGTGATCACCGCAATCGCGTTCATGCGATCCAGGGGAATAAAGCGAAACATGCCGGCCATCGGCGATTCACCGGTTGCGCCAAACAACTTTTCCATCTCCGGCATCAGCTTCGCCACTTCGATGTGCTCGAGCGTGTAAACGCCGACCGACATGCCTTTTAGCCAATCGACATCGAAGATCTCGATGGTGCGCTGGTAATTTTCCAACTCGGCGGCATTGCCGGCCAAGATCAACATGCTGCGCGAGGTATCAATGGAAACGACCGCCTCGGCACGGGCATAGGGTTTCAACAATTTCGCCATCTCCACCGGTGAAATGAAATGCAGAGGAAACACCCGCACTTCATACCCGCGCGGTATTTTGGGCGGCGCGACGCGCGGCGTGAGGTTGCCGGGGATCGCCTCCGCAACCGTGGTGATCAAATAACGGCCGTCTTTGTAAACCAAGGCGTTATGTGTCCATGACAATAACAACTCGAGGATCGATAACGCTTGGTCGGGACGAATTGGCTTTGATGTGGAAAAAGTAACGTTGCCGGTAACACCAGGCGCTATGGTGTAATTCTCTTTCAACAATTCACCCAAGATCGCCTGCACCACGGCCTGAATCGGCTGGTTGTCGAAATTGAATGTGATTTGGCCTTCCGCCGCCGGTTCGGGCAAATCCTTGTTTGCCGCTTGCTCATTGATGAACGCGCCGGTGCCGGGCTCAATTTCCGCTTTCACCGCGGGATGCTCACCGTCCTTATCACGATGAATCAGCGACAACGGCTGCGAAGGGTCTCTGGCGGCAGCGGACTCCTTAGGTATCTGTTGCTGCTCGGCAGATATCGCCACAGCAGGCGTGATATCGGATTTGGTCACCGGTGTGCTGGCGCAACCGGCTACGATACCAATGAGCAATGCGACGCTAAAATTTCTTAAATTGAGGGGCACAAACTCACTCCGTTATTGGTTCTGGTTTTGCGTATTTGGGTTAGCCAAGTTTTGATTGGGTATGGTTTCAGGCGGCGGATTTGAACCGTGTTGTTTCAGCTTCTCAGCCTCCTCTCTCATCTGCCGGCGCCGTTCTTCGATGCGATGCTGTAATTCCTCGGCCTGTTTGCTAACGCTGGCGGCTTCGGGTTTCGGCATCATCGGCATTGGCATTGGCGAAGGTGGCTGCAAACTATTCGGTATGTAACCCGGTTTGCCTGGCTGCGCTTGCTTCTGAGCGTCCGCGGCAGCCGTTAGTTCCACTTCGATATTGTCATCCCCGCTGCCCTTGAACACGGCGCTGCGCGGTTTAATCTTGACCAAGGTCCAACTGCCCTGATCACCCGGCATCGGCATGCCTTCCTTAAGCGCCACGCCGATGTTCTTGACGTTGTCGCGCAACATCGCCAAACGCAGTTCCGGAGTAAGAATGATGCCGGTAAGAATCACGTTCAATGGTTGCGCAGGTGCTGCCTCGCTGGCGACGGATTCCGCAGGAGCTTCTGGGCTCGGTTTACGATCATCATTAAAGATGGGCCGTAAGGCGATATCGCTAAAACTCGCCTCCGCCGGCAATTTAAATTGCTCGCGCTCGATGTGGGTCACTTCCAGTTCACGCGGCGCCTGCGCTTCGTCCGCCAACCAGTGATAACCCTGCCCCCAACCCAATTGCTGAACCAAAGCCAGCACGCAGAGCAGTCCACCGGCGGCCGCCAGTGCGATGGAAAACGCGGTTGCGCTGCGTGTAGTCATGGCGATGCTTTACCGCGTTGGCGCAAATAACCCGACAGGTTAAATCGTATGTCGAGAAAGCTCATCGTTTGTTTACTGCCCGGCGGCACATACCCGCCCGATTGCTTGTAAATCATCAGCTGGTCCACAAACAGATACGGATTGCCGTTTTCCAAGTCGTACAAAATCGAGGAGAACGGTTCCAAATCGCAGCGCATGCGTACTTGAATCGCCACGCGTTGATAGGTTTCGTCCTCCCCGCCACGAAACGGTTGATTGCTAAGAATTTGGCACCGGTTTTGATCGCGCACGTGATCGGTAATCGCCTGTTTTAGGCGCTGGGTGAGATCGGAAAACGCACCGCTGGCGTCTTTGTCGGCAAGGAATGATTGATTGTTCTGTTCAAACGCGCTCACCTCAATTTGGCGTTTTTCGATTTCGGGCCGTTGATGGGTGGTTTGGCGCAACTTAAGTTCTTGCTCACGCAAATCCTCCATTTGGCTGATGTAGTCCAAATGCGGCGCAACGAACCACCAATGCACGCCAAAAAAATACACGCCCGATACGACGATCAGCAACAACACCACCGCCAGAAAACGGCTATTACGGGCTTCCGGCAATAGGCGCATTTGCCCCTCCTTCTTTGCGGTCCTTGCCTTTGCCATCGTGCTCGGGGTTCTTGCTGGCCGGTTTTTTAAACTCCACCACCAGGTTAAAACGCTCCTTTTTGGTGCGCGGGTCGGGCTGAATGGTTCCTTGAAAGTTGGGGTTATCCAGGATTTCAGACTGCTTCAACGAGTCGATCAATTTTGAAGCATCGTTACTTTGCCCGGTTATTTCAATTTTACCTTTTTCATCCACATTGAGGCGCTCAAGAAACGTATCGTCGGGCAGCCGCTTGGTTAGGTCGCTGAGCAACGCCACCATCACCGGAGACTCGCGCTTCTTCAAGTTCAGGAAATTAGCGGAGGTGACGGTATCCGCCAATTTTTTACGCGCGGCCATCACTTGCTTTGCTTCATCTTGCTCTTTTTCCACTTCCGCTCGCATGGCCGCCAGCGCGGTTTCCCGATTCGATAGCGATTGCGCCATGACGAATATCAACAAGCCCAATACGGCCGCCGCGAGGATCAAATTCACCAGCAGCCGCAAATTTCGACGCCTTGCGCGATGTTCCGGCGGCAGCAAATTCACTTCCAAGCGCCCTTCACCGGCAGCTTCGATCCAACAATCCACGCCGTCCAAAGCGATGCCGCTGCCGGCAAGCAGCGCAAGATCGCCATCCAACTGACCGCGCGGCACCACGATGAGCTCCACTTGCACATTGCGGTTGCGCGGATCGCGCCCTGCAATGTGATAGTCAAAATACACTTGCTCGGACTTGAACGGCGTTTGCCGATCCATCTCGAACGTCAGCACTTGGCGCAAGTTGTCCTCGGTCGCAGCCGGTAAGGTCAATGACCGGCGCAACGTGTTGTTCGAGGAAATGCAGTAGAAGACGCGCAAATTCGGGTCATCCATGCTTTGATAGATGCGCTCGAATTCCGCTTTTTGCTGTTCCGGTGGCGCCTCTAAATTAACTTGGCCAAGCTCGGCCAAATGCGAACCGGATTGCCGCCGTAACACCAAGGTGCGGTCTTGTTTTTCGATAAGTATGGGCTCGGAGCGCTCCGCGAGCAGATTGCGCCAGCGCGCAGGCAGGCAAGCTAATAATTCCCGTGCCCACCAACTGAAAAACTTTGGCAGAGGGGTTTTTGCATAGCGCATCCGCAATTGGACGAGCCCTTTATCGAGCGCTTCAATCGTTGCCATTATGAGGTTTCGCCATCGCGCCAGCGCAGCACAACATACGGCCGCCCACCCACTCCGTTACCACCCAAGCGGATGGTAGCATCAAGCTCAGTGCTAGAGCCGTTGGAAAGTGTGGCACGGGATTTAATACTATACGTGAGCCCGCCGCCGTCCGCTACGATGGGTGTGCCATCGGGCAAGGTTAATCCAGAGGGGGAACCGGCCTGGTACCCTGGCAATTGTTGCCGCTGTGCCAATACTTGACGCGCCAAGTCGTCCGTCATGCCGGGCAACGCGCGCAATACCTCGAATGGCGCGTACGCTGCACTGATGTTGGCGCGCCCAGAATATATCGTGAGTGCGGGCTCAATCTTGCGGTAGATTTCATAATCCATGCCCAGCACTTGCTGCACTTCGGAAATCGTGTCGAACGGACCGTTCTTCGGCTTATAGCTAAGCCCCGCGGCTTTGTATTCTTTTTCTTCCGCGCCATTGGGATGAACTAAATCGTCAGGGTCGCGCCAATCCTGAATGGCGTCGCTTAACGACTGCGCTTGCTCAAGCGTAGCCCCCACCGATAAGAACAACGGTTTGAGCAGGTTGTCATCGGCCGTGTTGATATCGATCTTACCGGCATCATCGGTAATCTCAAGTTTAAGCTTGACGGCTTCAAACTCGAATTCGTACGGCCGCCCATCCGCCACCCAGCGCGTTAATGGGTCGGGATTGCGCAGCTCGAATACCGCACGGTTTAAGCCCGCCTCGGCCGCGTAACGCGCGGTGGTGCTGTCGAACAAATGCCGCGCCTGCATATTTTCTGTGCGCGCCAGCACCGCGAAGCTACCGAGCAACACGGTAAGCAGGGCAATTACCCAAAGCACAAAGATAAACGCTACACCATTTTGTTTATTTTTCAATAAAATATCATTCATGGCGTACCCCGAGGCGGCATCGGCATTGGCGGCTGCGGGATGAATCCGCCACCGCCGCCGAATGGGCGCTGCATCCCACCCATATCCAGCAACAAGGGAATTTCCATGCTGGGCCAAACCAAACGCGAAGAGTCCTGCATCGTAAGCTCGATGCGCACCATCAACGGCAATTGATTGGACTCGTCCCATTTGTCTTTCCACTCGCCAAGCTTGCCTTCCGCATCGAAACTGCGAAATTCGAAATGGCCGGAGCGGATCTGATCCAATAACGGTTCCGGTTCAAGATCGGATCCGGCCAATTTTTGCAAATCAAATCCGTTCAACATTTGGTTGGTGAACAGCAATTGCATCCCGTCACGCCCGTTGGCCAACTCAAGCGTCTGAACATAAGCTCCGCCATGCGAAAGATAACCTGGCATCGGTGCGACAAAACGCATGAAATCGCGCTCACCTTGAAAGAGAAAGTTGTTACCGCTTGCTTGCTCCTGCCCAAACGACAACGGCAAGGCTCGACTGATCTGATGGCGAATAAACTCCTGCGCTGCGCGCAAGCGGTTGGTGCGCTCGATGGTTTGTTCGCCCGCGTGGATGGCTCGCGCCGCAGCGCGAATACTGCCATAAGCGCCGGCAAGCAACAGCCCCAATAGCAAAATAACCAACAGCACCTCGAGCAAGGTAAATCCATGGGAACGTGTTTTGTGTAAAAACTCACTCATGGCTGCTTATTTCCACCACGCGACCGGTTTGGCGAGCTGGCACGGCTAAACCCTGAGCTCAGGTTCATGCCATTGATATCCGGATTGCTGGCGCGCAGCGTGACGAAACGAGCAGTATGGGGATGTTGCCCCCCACCCCAGCTCACCTGCAAATCAATTTTATATAAATCCACAACCGCTGGAGTGGTCAAGGCGGTTTGCGTTCCGCCGTCGCTCGGCTGATATTTGCTGATCTGCAGATCCCAGTGGTAGTCACGGTCGAACTCGCCACTGGTTGAGCCCTCCTTGACCGGCTCACCAACCCCCACCACATCGAGCTTGGATTGCGCCCACAACGCAGCTTGCGTGTAATCGGCGGACCACTGCGTATTGCGAATCGACCCCCCAAGAACCTGCAGTAAAATACCGAAACCGAGCGCAAAAATAACGAACGCCGCAATCAACTCGATCAAACTGAACCCTCGCTGCCGCGAAGGCCAAGTCGTAAGATTTGTTGTCCCAATTTGCAATGGAAACTCCTCTTTTCCGTTGCCCTTAAGCCTGTCGAAGGGTGAACGGAAAAGCCTCGGTACTTCGACAGGCCCAGCATGAGCGGATTTCTTAAATTGCCAGCAATGCAATTTCATAACGCTCATTATGACCTGCTCAGGCTGCACAAGTTCGCCTTTAGCGCGTTTGCTCTATCAACACGACTTCGCCGGTGAGCCAATTGACATTGATCCGCCATTCGCGCTCGCCGAGAATGACCGATATGTGCCCTCCGGTTGAGCTACCGTCGCGGTAAAAACGGATACGCCCGGAATGCTCGCTGGTCAACTCGTTTGAAGCGGTTAAAAGGCGCAATTGCATCTTGTCCGGTAACGCCACCGCCGCGCGATTGGGTGCTTGATAGGTGTTCTTTTCCAGGTCAAGCTCAAGTGTCTGGTCGGTGCCCTTTACAATCGCTTGGCCGCGGGTGTAGCGCAATGCCGCCACCAAATCGCGGCTGGCGGCCTGAATACGCGCGTTCGAGAGGCTTTTTGAAAACGAAAACGACACCGCGGTAAGTATGATCGCAATCAATACGATAACCGCGAGCATCTCGATCAGGCTGAAGCCACGGTTTCGCAACAGCCGATATTTCATTGTGTAATTAGATATTATTGCCAATTGCCAATATCGGCGTTCAAGCCATCGCCGCCAGCTTGCCCATCCTTGCCCAAGAAAATGACATCAAAATCGCCGTGTTCACCAGGCCGACGGTAAATGAAAGCATGCCCAAAGGGATCTTTCATGTCCGAAGCTTTGGCATACGGGCCAGTCCAATTGCTGGAACTGCCCGGTTTAGTCACCAAATCTTCCAAGCGTTCCGGCGGGCTGCCATTATCCAGCGCATAGGCTTCGACTTTCATCGCCAACGACTGCACTTGCGCCTTACCCGCGTTGTATTTTCCCTGGGCAACCCGATTGCCGATTTGTTGCGCAACGACCGCGGCGACGATGCCAATGAGCACGATCACCGCCAACATCTCGATCAACGTAAACCCTCGCGCAGGCGCAACCCGCTTAAACGGGGTTGGTAAATTGGCTGAATAATTAAGCTGGAGCATCATATGGTCACCTATAGATCTATTTGATTGAGCCGGCCAAATCGAGAATCGGCAGGATGATCGCCATCATGATAATTGCGACCATGACGGTCATAGCGATGGTCATCGCGGGCACTAAAGCGGCCAGCAATCGATCCAATGTATTCTTTACTTCCACATCGAACGTGTCGGCAACCTTAAGCAACATACCATCAAGCTCGCCGGATTCTTCGCCGACACTGATCATCTGCAAGGCCAATTTTGGGAAACGCTTGCTTTGTGTCAACGCGAAACCAAGACCGGAGCCGGTCTTTACTTCGTTCGCCGCCGCGTCGACCGCTTGCGACAACGCCGTGTTGTTCATAACTTTACGCGAAATCGAAAGCGCGGTAAGCAAAGGAACGCCGTTCTTAAGCAAAGTTCCCAATGTGCGCGCCAGGCGCGCCGTTTCCATCTTCACCAATAGCGGGCCGGCAATACGCACCTTAAGCAAGTGCTCATCGAGCCTCAATCGCGCCACCGGATCGGCCATTTGTTTACTAAACCAAATACCGAGAACAAAAATCAGCAACGCCATCAACCACCAAAAGCTCTGCAACGTACTGCCTACGGCCACCACCATTCGAGTAATCAACGGCAACTGCACGTCCATGTCCTGGAACATCGGCACAAATTGCGGAACCACGTACATCAGTAAAATTAGCAGCGCGCCAATCACCATGACAACCAAGATGGCCGGGTAAATCATCGCATTGATGACCGATTCCTTAAGCGCTTTGCTGCGCTCCAAATAATCGGACAAACGGCGTAAGGTATCGTCCAGCGCTCCACCCACCTCACCGGCACGCACCATGTTGACGTATAGGCGCGAGAACACGCCATGCTCCACCTCCAAAGCATCGGACAAGGTTCCACCGCCACGCACGTGATCGCGGATGCGTTCGATCAAACGCCGCGCTTTGTCGCTTTCGGGTAAATCCAGAAGAATCTGCAAGGCTCGGTCCAGTGGTTGCCCAGCACCAAGCAAGGTCGCCAATTGTTGCGTGAACTGCACCACCTCGGCCGTATTCATCGCAGCGCGTTTAAACACCTTGCTTAGGATGTGCGCCGAATCAGCGCCGCCGGCCACGCGCACATCCAGCGGAATATTGCCCGCGTCTTGCAACCGCGCAATTACTTCCTCATTCGATGCAACCTCCATCTGACCTTCGATGGTATCGCCAACAGGAGTAACGGCTTTGTAGTGGTATAAGGCCATGATTGACTAATTTTCCTGCGTCACGCGCAGGACTTCCTCAATCGTGGTCACCCCATCGAGCGCTTTAACCAGGCCATCTTCATACATCGTGCGCATGCCTTCTTCGCGAGCCAGCGTTTCGATTTTGCCCATATCGGCGTGCTGCATCACCAATCGGCGCAACGGGTCGCTCATCACCAGAAATTCCATGATGGTAGTGCGCCCGTGGTAGCCGGTTGCGGTCAACGCCGAAGGCACCGGTTTATACAATTCAATCTTGCCGGTTGGCCGATAACGGCGCAGGCCAAACTCTTCGATAACTTCCGGTAATGCCTCATATGGTTGCGCGCAAGCGGAATCAAGGCGGCGTACTAAGCGTTGCGCAAGTATGCCATTGACCGTAGAGGTCAAAAGATAGTCTTCCACACCCATATCCAGCAAACGCGTGATCCCGCCCGCCGCATTGTTGGTATGCAATGTGGATAACACCAAATGCCCGGTAAGCGCGGATTGGATGGCAATCTTGGCGGTTTCCAAATCGCGCATTTCGCCGATCATGATGATGTCCGGGTCCTGGCGCACAATCGAGCGCAGCGCATGCGAAAAGTCCAATCCAATGGCCGGCTTGGCTTGAATTTGATTGACGCCCTCAATTTGGTACTCAACCGGATCTTCTACCGTAATAATTTTTACGTTCGGCGTATTAAGCCGGCTTAATGCGGTATAAAGCGTCGTCGTTTTACCCGAACCGGTGGGCCCGGTTACCAACAAAATGCCGTGCGGCAGTTCCAACACCTGCATGAACTGTTGCAGAAACTGATCGGTGAATCCTAAGGTGTGGAAGTCCAACACGATCGATTCGCGATCCAAAATGCGCATGACCACCGATTCACCGAATGCGGTCGGCACCGTGGAAACGCGCAAATCCAATTCCTTGCCCTGAACCCGCAACATGATGCGACCGTCCTGCGGCAGGCGGCGTTCGGCAATATTCAACTTTGCCATGATCTTCACGCGCGAGATGACCGCCGCGGTGGAGCTTGACGGCGGCGATTCCACTTCCTGCAACACGCCATCGATGCGATAGCGCACTTTGAGTCGGTTCTCAAACGGTTCGATATGGATATCGGAGGCGCGCGCCTCTACCGCGCGCTGGATCACTAGGTTCACCAATCGAATGACCGGGGCTTCCGAGGCGAGATCGCGCAGATGCTCGACGTCGTCCTCGCTGCGCGCGTTCTCATCGGTAAGATTTTCCACAATGGTGCCCATCGCGGATCGGCCGGTACCGTAATAGCGCTCGATCAGGTCATCGATTTCGGCCTGCAACCCCACGGAGACTTTCGCCTGCTTAGCAGTGGCAAGCTCAACCGCCTCGATCGGATAACGCTCCATCGGGTCGGCAACCAAAAGCCCCACTTCCGCTTCGGTTTCACTGATCGGTACGATGTGGTGCTGCTTAAGAAACCGCACCGAAACTTGAACATTCGCCGGTGGCGCTTCCGGAAAGTCCTTGGCGGCCAGCAACGGCAGTTCCAGCAGTTCCGACAATGCCTCCGCCATCTCGCGTTCGGACACCAACCCTAAGCGCGTTAACAGCGGGATAAAATTGCTGCCCTCACTTTCTTCATGCAAGCGGCGCGCACGATTAAGATCGGTCTCCTTCAACCGGCCCTTGGCGACTAAGAACTGACAAATGCGCTCGTCAAATGACTCAAGCTCCGTATCGACAACGGAGTCTTGCGGCGAGGTTTGAGTAACTTCCACACTGGACATCGCATTATTCATTTGGGTTGGCTGGCGTTTCGACCCGAGATGGGGTCACTGGTTCAATAAAAGCATGGCGTAAAGTCAAAGTCTCGATGAATACCCGATTGAACACAATCCATAACACCACCGGCAGGATCGCTGGAAGAATCAGATACCCGAATTGATAACCGAGTGCAATCGCATCAGCCGCAAATCCCGCCTGCGTGACCGCCACGCGCCCTTCCGGCCCAGAATCGAACGCGAGTAACTTAAACGTTTCAGCAAGCGCACCCAGGCTCTGCGCCAAACCAATGCATAGTAAGCCAACGCCAAGCTGCCATACGCGTTTGGATGGTACCAGTGGCGTAGCGCTCACCAGGCCTGCGTACAAGGGCAGCGGGTAGCCGTACACCATCGGGTTCACGCTCAACACGAGTTCGCCCACGCGCGAAGGGCCCTCACCAGCCTGCGCCACCAAAATTCGCGTCGCCACTTCCATTAAAAAACCATGTTGCTCCACCCCTGAGATCAGGTAAGGCCAATACTCCAACAGAACCGCCCTGGCCAACGCAATTACCGGCCACATCAGCAGCGGCGCCAGCCAGAACCAGAGAAAAAACATCGCCGGCAGCCACAACAACGCCGCAAGCATGAATTGCCGTAATGGATTAGGCGACATTACCCAACCCAGGCACGCGCATTACGAAACATGCGCATCCACGGCGAATCCTCTTGCCATTCGGGTGGCCGCCACGACATTTGCACGCTGCGAAACACGCGCTCCGGATGCGGCATCAGAATGCTGACGCGGCCTTCCGCGGCGGTAAGGCCGGTAATGCCTTTGACCGAGCCGTTCGAATTTAAGGGGAAGGCTTCCGTCGCACGCCCACGATTATCCACGAAACGCACGCACGGAATGATGCGCTTGCTATCGGCCGGATCGGCAAACGCAACGCGACCCTCGCCGTGCGCCACGACGACCGGAATACGTGAACCGGCCATATCGCGAAAGAACAAGGACGGCGAATCCAAGATCTCCACCGTCACCAAACGCGCCTCGTATTGTTCGGACAAGTTGCGTTCAAAACTCGGCCAATGCACCGCCCCGGGAATAATCGCCTTAAGTTCGGCCATCATCTGGCAACCGTTGCATACCCCCAGGGCAAATTTCGTGGTATCTGCGAAAAACGCAGCGAATTGCTCGCGCAGCTTCGGATTGAACAGAATCGAGGTCGCCCAACCACGTCCAGCGCCTAGCACATCGCCATAAGAAAACCCGCCACAGGCCGCGAATCCGGAAAAGTCCGCAAGCCGATAACGGCCCCTCTGCAAATCGGTCATGTGGACGTCGTAAGCATCAAAACCCGCACGCGTAAACGCCGCGGCCATCTCGATATGCCCATTCACACCCTGATCGCGCAATACCGCAAGCTTTGGGCGCACGGACGTTGCAATGTATACCGCCGCATTATCCTCAGCCGGATCGAACAGCAATTTGGGCGTGATGCCGGGATCGTCCTCATTCGCGCGCAAAGCAAATTCCGCTTCGGCGCACTCCGGGTTATCACGCAACTTTTGCATCGTGTAGCTCGTTTCCGACCAAGTTGCCATCAATTCCATAACCGGCCAACGCGCTATAACATCACCATTGGATTTCAACGCAATGGTGAGCTTTTCACTCGGCTGACCAATGCAATGAGCCATCGCAGACAACCCATGCATTTCAAGGAGGGCCTTGAAAACGTCTCGATCGGCGGCCCGGATTTGGACGACAGCACCAAGCTCCTCAGTAAACAAAGCGCGGCGCGCATTATCCGCCCAACCATCGAGGTCGATCATTAGCCCACAGTGGCTTGCGAATGCCATTTCGATCAAGCTCGTCAACACCCCCCCGTCGGCGCGATCGTGGTACGCCAGCAGCAAACCCGCTTGATTCGCCGCTTGAATTAGCGCAAAGAAATTTTTCAAAACAATCGGATCATCCAGATCCGGCGGCAATCCGCCGCCGCGATTGAACACCTGCAGCAAGGCCGAACCACCGAGTCGATTTTGGCCAGCGCCAAGATCGAGCAGCCACAACTCGCTCGCGCCTTGATCGAAGCGCAACTGCGGCGTCAACGCGCCACGCACATCGTTGACCCGCGCAAAACCGGTCACGATCAACGACAGCGGAGAAACGGTCTTTTGCAATTTGTTCTCGTGCTGCCATTGCGCTTGCATCGACAGCGAATCTTTGCCAACCGGAATTGAAATGCCCAACTGCGGACAAAGCTCCATCCCAATCGCTTGTACCGCTTCAAACAAAGCCACATCTTCACCGGGGTGCGATACCGCCGCCATCCAGTTTGCGGACAATTTGATTTCCGACAGCGCCGCGATCGGTGCAGCAGCCAAATTGGTAATCGCCTCGCCCACCGCCATCCGCGCCGAAGCCACGGCCGATAACAAGGCCAACGGCGTGCGTTCTCCGATCGCCATCGCTTCACCGGCGTAACCGTCAAAATCGTTCAGCGTGACCGCACAATCGGCAACCGGCACCTGCCACGGCCCCACCATGGGGTCGCGCGAGCACAAACCGCCAACACTGCGGTCACCGATGGTTATCAAAAACGC
Organism: uncultured Rhodanobacteraceae bacterium; assembly: GCA_964466115.1. GTDB lineage: Bacteria > Pseudomonadota > Gammaproteobacteria > Xanthomonadales > Rhodanobacteraceae > Pseudolysobacter. The sequence continues at coordinate 71,528 of CAYXMH010000007.1, forward strand.
TTTACTGCCCACCGCCGGCAGCTGCAACACCCTTGTCACCGCTTCATCCAACATGATGCCGTCAAGATCCGACACGATATCCAAACGTGTTACTTGGCGTTTGGCATTTCGTTGCATTTTAGGCGCTTTTCCAAATAGCACACTTAATGGCAATTCAATCGAATTCGCCTTAAGCAGCGCATCCGTGACGACTAAGGTCTGCTCGGCCGTGACACTGCCCAGTACCGCGTAGGGGCAGCGTTCACGCACACACAGCGCTTCAAATTCGGCAAGATCGGCCTGCCCAATCCCCAGCACATAGCGCTCTTGCGATTCATTGCACCAAATCTGCATCGGCGTCAGCGCCGAGTCAGCGCAGGGAATCTTGCGCAGTTCAATCACGGCGCCGACGTGAGAGTCGTTCAGGATTTCAGGTATGGCGTTGGACAAACCGCCGGCACCCACGTCGTGAATGCTAACGATGGGATTGTTCTGGCCGCGCTCCCAACAGCGGTCGATCAATTCCTGGCAGCGCCGCTGCATTTCTGCGTTATCGCGCTGTACGGAGGCAAAATCGTGCTCCTGGCGGTTGGCGCCACCGGCCACCGACGAAGCCGCGCCGCCACCCAAGCCGATTAACATCGATGGGCCGCCAATCACAATGACGAGATCGCCCGGCGTTAAGGTCCGCTTTGCCACATGCATTGCCCGCAAATTGGCCAGGCCGCCGGCGATCATGATCGGCTTGTCGTAACCGCGACGCTCACCTTCGCGGCCGCTGTCCTGCTCGAAGGTGCGGAAATAGCCGCCCAACGCGGGCCGCCCAAATTCGTTATTGAACGCTGCGGCTCCAATGGGTCCGTCGCGCATGATTTCAAAGCTGCTGGCCATTCCAGGCGGTAACGGGCGATCGTGTTCCCATGGTCGCGACAGTCCGGGAATGCGCAAGTGAGAAACGCTAAACCCGGTCACACCGGCTTTCGGTTTGCCACCGCGCCCCGTAGCGCCCTCGTCGCGAATTTCGCCGCCCGCTCCGGTAGCCGCACCGGGAAACGGAGCGATCGCGGTGGGATGATTGTGCGTTTCCACTTTAATCGCATAGGGAATATCTTCACTATGCGCAACGTACAAGCCGTTATTGCTCTCGGAAAAAAAACGCCGGCCCGGTGTTCCCTCTACCACCGCCGCATTGTCGTGGTAAGCCGAGAGCGTATGGGCCGGCGCGCATTCGTGGGTGTGCTTGATCATTGCAAACAACGACGACGGCTGCGGTTGCCCATCAATCGTCCAAGCGGCATTAAACACTTTGTGCCGGCAGTGTTCGGAGTTGGCCTGCGCAAACATCATCAATTCCGCATCGGTGGGATCGCGGTCGAGCGCAGCATAGGATTTCGCCAAATACGCCATCTCTTCGGTGGATAAGGCCAATCCCAATGTTTGATTGGCTAGGTTTAAGGCACCACTGGGATCTTGATCAAGCGCAATGCGCCCCAATGGCCCCGCGGGTTCAGAGAAGAACAGGTTTTTCGCCATGGCCAAATCGGTTAATACCGACTGGGTCATTGGATCGTGCAAAGCGCCCACCAATTGCCGCCATTCGCTGCTGCCCGGTGCGGGTGCGGCATCCAACACGAATGCTATGCCACGTTCGACTCGAGTGACCGCAAATCCGCATCCGCGAAGAATTTCGGTAGCCTTGCTGGACCACGGTGAAATCGTTCCCAACCGCGGCACTACCCACAGCGTTGCCGCCTGCGAGGTTCCCGGCAGCGCCATCAATACGTCACACAATCGCAGCGAGTCCAACGTCGCGCCACGCTGCGCCGCAACGAAATACACGTATTGGGCCCCTTCGATATGCACCCCAGGAACCGAATTGGCAAGTTCTCGATTCAGGCGTTCGCGCCGAAAACGCGACAGCGCCGCATGGCCGTCAAGAACCATCATGGCGTAATTGGTAACTCCAAGGTGTTGCGCAACTGCGGTCTACCCCAACCCCTAAGACCGGAATGCCGCAGGCGCACACAAAAATGCGCCTGCGAACCAAAACACATTACTTAGTGCCGGACTTGCCTTTCGTGGCAGCAATTCGATCAAGCTCCACAATCAACTTGGCTGGCTCATAAGCGATATTACCCGATACTTGAGTGCCGTCTTCGGCAAACACCGTCGGGGTTCCATTCACGCCAATGGCCGTGGCCATACTGGTCAGCTCCGCGACCGGGTTATCGCACGTCTTCGTTCCCGGGTCCTGACCTGACATCGCCGCGGTGTAGGCAGCATTGCGATCGGCCGCGCACCAAACCGCAATGGCCTTTTTATCGGCGCCCGGATGGATGCTCAGTGGAAACAAAATGTAATTCACCGCGATGCCGGCTTTGTTGTATTCGGCAATTTGTTGGTGGAAACGACGGCAATAAGGGCAATCGATGTCGGTGAACACGGTGACGGTGTGCTTCGGGTTTTGCGGGGCAAACACCAATTGCTTGCTCTGCGATACCTTATCCAAGGCCACCTTGCGCACCTTCGCCATGCGCTGTTCGGTCAGGTCTTGTTTGTTGGCGATATCAAATAAATTACCTTGAAACAGGTATTTACCGTCGGCGCTGACATACACCACCGCCCCGCCCATCGCCACTTCATAAAATCCCGGTAGATCGGATTTTTCAACGGTATCGATGACCGCGGTTGGCACTAAGGAATGAATGGCGTCACGCACCATTTTATCTGCGGAGGCGCCGTCCCCCTTTTTTTGCTCGTCACCGGCAAAAGCCATGCCTGCGAAAACGGCAAATACGCTGGCGAACACCCATTTCTTTACCATTGCGGTTCCTTGGTGAATTTCAAATCGTTAGTGCGAACCCGGCGGCCAAATTATGCAACCCATCGCGTGAATGCCTTAGACAAGCAGTATATCAATCCGGTTCCATCCTTGTCGTGTGGCCTCAAACAACCGACGAAACCTGGATCAAGCTCCAAATCAGTGCCGGTAATCGCGTTTTAACCGTACCCCAAGGACTAAATGAGCCGCAAAGACCGGCTTATCCGCGCGGATGATGCTCGGCATGCAGCCGCTTAAGCCCTTCTTTTGCCACAAACGTGTAAATCTGCGTTGTGGAGAGCGAACTGTGGCCGAGCAACATTTGCAATGCACGCAAATCCGCGCCGTGATTCAACAAATGGGTTGCGAACGAATGCCGCAACACGTGCGGCGAGATGCGTTTGGCGTCGATTCCGACCTGCAACGCATACCCCTTGACCAAGGTCCAAAACATTTGTCGGGTTAACCCGCAGCGACGGTGACTGACAAAGACCTCGTCCAGCACCACACCGCGCAAAAACAGAAGCCGGGCGCTGGCCAAATACTGCTCCAGCCAATGTTGCGCCTCAGCCCCAATCGGCACCAAGCGTTCCTTGCCTCCCTTGCCCGCGACGCGTACTACCCCTTGGCGCAAATTCAACTGGTCCAACGTCAGCGACACCAATTCGGTAACGCGCAAACCGCTGGCGTACATCAACTCAAACATGGTTCGATCGCGCAATCCGCGTGGCGTGCCGGTATCCGGCGCCTGCAACAGCGCTTCAATTTCGTTTTCGCTTAATGCCTTGGGCAACGACCGCGGCAACTTCGGCGCATCCAACAATACGGTGGGGTCGTGATCGATTCGCCCGCTAGCGACCAGTGCGCGGAAGTATTGTCGCAGGCAAGACAACAACCGCGCATTGCTGCGCGCCTTGTAGCTTTGCCGGCCGCGCTCAGCTAGATAGTGAAACAGCTGCTCGCGCTGGCAGTCCATTAACCGCATTGAGCGAGCATTCAGCCAACGGGCAAACCCTTCCAGATCGCGGCGATAACTGACTAGGGTGTTATCCGAAAGACCATGCTCCGACCAAGCGCGTTCGAGAAAAGCCTCGATCTCGGCGTGGTCGAGCACATCTAAGGTTTCCCCTGTGTGCTCCTTCCCCCTGGACGGGGGAAGGTTGGGATGGGGGCGGGTTCGGAGCAAGGCCATCATGTGCTCCGTAACCAGTGATGTCGCAGCCACCCCCACCAGCGTGCTATGCGCGCTGACTTCCCCCTCAAGGGGGAGTAAAAGACCATTGCGGTTTCTGGAACATCCATGCGACCTATAGTAGAGCAAACAGGTGCTAAAGTACGTCAGCATCGGCTTGCATTGCCGGTGAGAAATTTATATCGCGCTTCACGGTTGATGAATACCCTACTGATGAAACCACCGACCATCCCTGCCCCACTTTGGCTGCGCCTTGCCGCTGCCGTTTATGATCTTCTTCCACTTATTGCCATTTGGTTTTTTACCGCAATAGTTGGTTTTGCGATCAGCGCCGGCACGATGGACGCGCCACATCCGCCGCTTTGGTATCGCTTATTGCTGCTGACCACGACCGCCGCCTATTTCGTGACATCGTGGGTGCGCGGCGGTCAAACGATCGGCATGAAACCGTGGCGGCTGCGCGTGCAGCGTCGCGATGGCGGGCATGTAACGGTGGGACAAGCCATCGGCCGATTTGTGCTGGCCTTAATCTCGTTGTTGCTGTTTGGTGCAGGATTTTTGTGGACGCTGATTGATGCTGAGCGCCGCAGCTGGCACGATTTGGCGATGGGTACCGTTATGGTGCGAACCCCAACGGACTCAACATAGCAATCTCGAATCAAGCGCCCCCGCTACGCGCCAAATCCAATATTGCTGCCACAAATCGTTCCACCGCATTGGGCGCCTGTGCAAAGAATAGCGAAGGCTCGGTCAGCTCCAACTCCAATAAGCACGGACTGCCATCGCTATCTAGAATTAAATCAACGCGCGCATAAAGCAATGGCCGAGATTGAGGTCCAGTGCTAGGACTATTAATCCTATCAAGCATTGGAATAGCTGCTACAACTCGTTCGGCAAGCGCACGTTCTTCGGAATTAGGTATGCGTGGGATGATGTGCTCGGGAGCGAATAGAGCACGGGTAGCTGCCGCACCGCGTTGCAATAATGGCCCTTTGCGAATCGCATGGCTAAAACGACCGGCAAAAAAGACCAACGCCGTCTCGCCATAATCGTCCACGCTATGCAAATACGGCTGCACCAAAACACTACGCCCCTCATCGAGAAGGCGACGTGCGTGCGCAATAGCAGTTACACGTTCGGCGCGCACATAACGTTGCGCATCACGCGATCCCGCGCCAACCGCGGGTTTGACGACGAACTCGTCGTACTGCGGCAAGATTGCAGGATCATCCAATGGCTCGAGAAAAAAACTGCTCACGATCGGAATACCGACATCGGCCAGGTCACGCAAATAATGCTTATCGGTATTCCAACGGACAATCTCGACTGGATTGCACAACGTGGAAAGCAATGCCACACGTTGCGTCCAAGCCAGAAACTCCGGCAAGCGCATCGTGTAATCCCATGTGGAGCGCAGCAGCACCAGGCTGTAGTTCGACCAATCGACCTTTGCGTCATCCCAGGCAACAATGTGTGGTTCAGCACCGGCGTCGCGTAACGCGCCATGCAAAGGCATGAGGTCCTCGTCAAGGTCGCGCGCTTCGTCCGTGGTGACCAAGGCAAGTTTGATTACATCACCCACGAATTTGGCCTTTGAAACGATTCCATACCTGTACCGCTCATTTTATGACTCTCTCAACCGTCACCGCTCCATCACGCGATTGCGCCCTTTGTCCTTAGCGCGATAAAGCGCTTGGTCGGCTGCCTTCATCACCTCATCGGTCGTTCTCGTCTCGCTGTTGCGCGTCGCAAGACCGATACTCACGGTAACGCGAACATCGCTCGCATCGACCCGGCGCACCGCTTGTGTTCGACGCCGTGAACTTGGCGCTGAGCGAATGCGCACGCGCTGTTGCGCGATGCGTTCACGCGTATTCTCGCAGGCGGCTGCTGCCGTGTGCACCCGCCGTCCGGTGAACAGCAGACAAAACTCCTCTCCACCGTACCGAAACGCGCGTCCTCCGCTCGTGCCGACTAACTGCCGCGCCACGGCAGCCAAAACGCGGTCACCGGCGGCGTGGCCGTGGGTGTCGTTAAAGCGTTTAAAATGATCGACATCGACCATCGCCAAAGCGAATTCACCCGACAACCGCGCCAAGGTTTCATCCAGGGCGCGCCGGTTCGGCAGGCCTGAAAGCGCATCAACAAACGCCATGCGATAGGACGCGTACAGGATTGCGAGCATGGCAAGCACTCCGGCCCCGGCAATGGCGATTTCAGCCTGCACCGGCTTTAACGCGGGCCACAGTGCCAGCGCCACCAACAAAATGACCAACGATAACCCGGCCTCTAACACAATACCGCGCACAATCCAGCGCACAGCGCAGACCAGGGCGGCGAGGAGGGTCACTCCTGCCACGACCCGATCTGAATGCGGGGTCAGCCATTTCAGCAGCAACAGCGACTCCAGCATGGTCCAGAAAGAGGCGGATGCACTCAGGGTGCACCAAACGGCAGCGGTGATCAGCAATACCAGCAGTAAGGAACGGCGCGCCAATAAACGCGGTTCGGGCATCACCACAATCATTACCAAAAACCAGGGAGCAAAAATTCGAATGCCTTCCAACAACCGAGATGTCAGCGCCGGAGCGCTGGTTACGAACCCATCAAGCACCGTTGCCACCAGTACCAGAACGCCGACCACCAATGCAGCCCGATTGCGCCGAAACGCCAACGCAAGCAAAAATGCACCGAGATTCACCAACGGAGCCACCGCTGGGGACCAAAATCCCGCCATCATCACCGCCTACTTCCGCCTATCCTTCGCATCAACGTCCACCTTAAGTTACTCTTAGCGACGGTATCACGTGGCGTGACAGACTGGAATTCCACCCATCGTTCAATTAAATTTGAGTATGCCTGTTGCTCATACCAAGGTTTCGCCGGAAATCCGTCAACCTTCGCGTCCCATGAGAGACTCGGGAGCAGCGCATTCGCGCTTAATCAACGCAACGACTGCATTCTTAATCAGCTGGCTGCTAACCGCCTGCACACGCGCACCGACGCCGCCACAATTGCTCGGCGAGTTGGAATGGGATCGCATCGCGATACCTTGCGAAACCTCGGAGCCGATCGTAAAAATCGCCGTCGTTGAAGGTGCGCAAGTGCAAGCCGGGCAGTTGCTGCTGGAGCTTGACCCGCGGCGCGCGCAAGCGCAATACGATGCGGCACAAGCCGATGCACAGCGACTGCAAGCCGCTATGGATGAGTTGCTCCATGGCACGCGGGTCGAGGTCATCGAAGCGGCGCGAGCGGAGCTCGCGCATGCCGATAGCCAGCTGGTCAACGCCAAGCAGGAACGCCTGCGTGCGGCGGAGGTGCGTAAAAAAGGGTTCAACAGCCAAGCGGATATGGATCGCGCCGACACGATATTGCGTACCAGCCAAGCCGATGTGAACGCGAAACGGGCTAAGCTCGCTGAACTCCTGCACGGCACCCGCCCAGAAGACATCGCGCAAGCGCAAGCGGCTCTCAGCAGCGCACAAGCAAAACTGCAAGCCTTCGCCGTGCAGCTTGAGCATTTAAGCCTGCATGCTCCACGCGCCGGGCGCGTGGACGCTTTACCCTACAAATTGGGCGATCAACCACCCGCTGGAGCAAGCCTGGTTAGTTTATTGGTCGGGGATGCGCCTTACGCCCGCGTGTATGTACCGGAACCCCAGCGTGCGGCGCTTAAACTCGGCACGCATTTTCGTATCCATGTGGACGGCGTAGAAAAGCCTTTCACCGCAACACTTCGCAGTATCCGCGCTGAGCCCACCTTCACTCCCTACTACGCTTTACACGACGAAGACGCCAGCCGATTAAGTTATCGCGCTGAGCTCGCACTGGAAGGCGAGGCGGCCAAGGAACTACCCGCCGGACTGCCGCTTCAGGCGGACCTGGCAACCGATGAACGGCACTGACCCTGCCATCGCCATTCGCGCGCGCGGGTTAACGCGCAACTTCGGTGCCGTGGTGGCGGTGGATCATCTTGATTTGACCGTTGAGCGCGCTCAAGTTTACGGTTTCTTGGGACCCAACGGTTCGGGCAAATCGACCAGCATTCGCATGCTGTGCGGATTGCTCCTACCGACCAGCGGGAGCATCCAAGTATTAGGTTATACCATTCCGCAAAATGCAGAAAAACTTAAACGCCGCATCGGCTATATGACGCAAAAATTTTCCTTATACGAAGACCTAACCGTGCGCGAAAACCTTGAATTTGTCGCCGCCGTCCACGACTTCCCGCGAGCCTTAACACCGGCCCGAATCGAAACCCTGTTGCAGCGATACTGGTTGCACGAGCAGTGCCGACAACTCGCCGGTACGCTTTCCGGTGGACAAAAACAACGCCTAGCGCTGGCCGCCGCGGTATTGAACGAACCGGAGCTGCTGCTGTTGGACGAACCAACCAGCGCGGTCGATCCGCAGTCACGGCGAGATTTTTGGGACAGTTTGTTCGAATTGGCCGATGCCGGCACCACCATCCTGGTATCGACTCACTATATGGATGAGGCCGAACGCTGCCACCGGTTGGCCATTCTCAATCACGGTCACCTGGTCGCAGACGGCAGTCCGCGCGAGCTCATGAATGCCTTGCCCGGGCGCGCGTTGCTGGTGGAGTGTGCCGCCCCCAGGCGCGCGCAAGCCGCGTTAACCGGTTTGCCGGGTGTTGCTGCCTTGGCCCAAATCGGAAATCGGTTGCGCGTATTAACCGACGATGGCGCAGCGACCGAGGCACGCATTAGCGACACACTGCGCCAGGCCGGAATCGATGCGCGCGTCGAGCCCACCGCGGCGAACCTTGAAGACGTTTTTGTCGCCGCCACCCAACGCTCGGCGACAGACGGCCATTACCGCAGATCAACCACTTCCGCGCCATGAACCTGCGCCGACTCGGTAGCATTGTTTTAAAAGAGCTTAGACAGCTGCGCCGCGATCGGCTCACTTTCGCAATGATCGTCGGCATCCCGACCATGCAGCTGCTATTGTTTGGCTATGCGATCAATTTGGATGTTCGTCACTTGCAAGCGGCCGTATTTGACCAAGCCCAAACTTGGCACAGCCGAGAGTTGATCGCCGCGATCGAACAATCGGATGTGCTCGATTTCAACTATCACGTGCACACGGCACAAGAGCTTTCGATCCTGCTGCGCCAGGGGAACATCAGTGCCGCACTCGTCATTCCGGAGGATTTTGAACGTCGCCTTAGCGAGGCGGATCGAGCACCGTTACAGATGATCGTCGATGGCTCCGACCAAGTGGTGCAGTCGGCGGCGCGCCAACTCGGCGCATTATCGCTGCGCGATCTGTACAGCAATTCAACGTCCCAGAAACAACCCAGCATCGAGATCGTCAACTTTTACAATCCCGAAAGACGCGCGCCGATCAACACCGTGCCGGGTTTAATCGGCGTGATTTTGACCATGACCATGGTGTTATTCACCGCAATGGCCTTGGTGCGGGAGCGCGAACGCGGCAATTTGGAGTTTCTGATCGCCACACCGGTATCACCGGCGGAGCTTACCATTGGCAAGGTTTTGCCGTTTGTCGGTATTGGCCTGGTGCAAGTAACGGTGGTTCTAATGCTCGGCGTGCTAATTTTCCATGTTCCCGTCAATGGCTCGTTATGGGAGGTATATACGGCCGCTTTGGCGTTCATCTGCGCCAGCTTGTCGCTGGGTGTGTTTTTGTCCACCTTGGCGCAAAGTCAATTTCAGGCCATGCAATTGGCGTTTTTCACGTTTTTACCGCAAATCCTGCTGTCGGGCTTTATGTTTCCGTACGAAGGCATGCCGCATCCGGCACAATGGTTGTCTGAAGTCCTACCGATGACACACTTTGTGCGTTTGATTCGCGGCATTATGTTGCGTGCGGCGACATTAGGTGACCTATGGCGGGAATTGGTTGCATTGGCGTTGTTTACGACGGTGGTTTTAACGGCAGCGGTCTTGCGGATACGCAAACGCCTCGATTAAAGCCAGTAGCGTCGTGCGGCCAACCAAATTTGGCTGGATGCAGTATATTTTTCCTCGAGGTTGGAATTGGGCGCGGCATAAAAGCGGGTCTTGATTAACGGGAGCAGTGGCAATGGTTGAGAATACGCTGTCCCAGAACCTCTCGGCGACAGATCAAGAACGACTGTTGGGGCGCGCAATCGCCTCGTCAAAAGCGGGAATATTGATTGCGGACGCGCAGCAACCGGATTTCCCAACTCTCTATGCAAGCCCCGGGTTTGAAAAATTAATCGGCGCCAGCGCCGACGGGTTCTTCAGCCGCACGTGCAGAAAAGCGCAAGACTCCGAACGGCAGCATCCGGAGATTCAGAAGCTGCAACGCGCATTAGAGGCGCGCAGCGCCTGCTCGGTAACCCTGCACGTTCACCGCAACAAGGACAACAACTTATTTTGGAATCACCTCATTCTCGATCCCATATATAATGAAAATAATGAAATTATTTATTTTCTTTGTCTTTTGTATGATGTGACAGAGACGCGTCGGCGCGAGGAGGAAACCGCCTTCCATACGGAACGCGACGCCACCACCGGATTGCCGCGATTAGCTCAAATTGAGGAGTTTCTGCAATCGGCATTCGTCGCGGTGGCCGGACAAGGCGGACGCATCGTTGTGCTTAGCGTTGACCTTGATCGGTTCCACCTCGTCAACGAAACCCATGGCCATAGCGTCGGCGATCAAGTTCTGCGAACCATAGCGGACCGGCTATCCGACACGGTCGGCACATCGGGTAGCGTCGCGCGGGTTGCCAGCGACGAATTCGCCGCGGCCTTGGTCGATCACGAGGGCATCGAGGACCAAGTCGAATTTGCCGAAAAAGTGCGCGCGGCCGTTGAATCACCCCTGGAGATCGACGACCTTCGCATTTATCTCACATGCAGCATCGGCGTCAGTTGCTTCCCGGACAATGGCAGCAGCCCGCAAGAATTGTTGCGCCAAGCGGAGGCCGCGATGACCCGGGCCAAGCGCGAAGGCCGCAGTTCGGTTTGCGCGTTTTCCAACGAGCAAGCCGAAGAGCTGCAGCAACGCAATGCCATTGGCAAGCACCTGCACAAAGCCATCCGCGAGAGCGAGCTCGTTCTGCACTATCAGCCGCAAATCAGCGGGCAAAGCTGGCAGGTTATGGGAATAGAGGCTGTCGCTCAGTGGCAAAGCCCGGAGTTGGGGTTGGTTTCCGCGGCGCGTTTTATGCCCGTCGCGGAAGCGTTGGGACTCATTGTTGAAATTGGGCAATGGGCGCTTACCACGGCCTGCCGCCAGGCCCGCACCTGGCTTGATGCTGGGCTTGGGGACTTCATACTCGCCATCAACGTCTCGGCATTGCAGTTGCAACGCGCCAGTTTTGTCGAGGACGTGCAAAAGGCGCTGACGACGGCGCGCTTACCCCCACGCTATCTTGAGTTGGAGCTAACCGAAGGCGTGGTGATGAATAATGTCGAGCGCGTGATCGATACCATGCGTGCATTAAAAGCCATCGGCGTGGTGATTTCTATGGATGGCGTGGGGACGGGTTACTCCAGCCTGAATTACTTGCGCCGCTTTCCGATCGACAAACTCAAGATTGATCCCACTTTTGTTACCGACATTACCGTCGACAGTGGTGCCGCCGGCATTTGCCGCGCCATCATCACACTCGGCCATCAATTGGGTTTCACAGTAACGGCCGAGGGTGTCGAAACCGCGGCGCAAGTGAGCTATCTGCGGCGCAACGATTGCGACTTTTTCCAAGGCACCTATTTCAGCGCACCAGTCACGGCCGATCAAGCGTTTCAAATCCTTAGGCACCGCTATATTGCCCATGAAGGAATCGCGGAAACCCCGGAAAGCAAAACTCTGCTGCTGGTCGATGACGAAGAAAACATCCTCAATGCACTGAGCCGTACCTTAAGGCGCGACGGCTACACCATTCTCACCGCGGCGCGCGCCACCGATGCGTTCGATATTCTGGCGCGCCACCAGGTGCAAGTGATCATCTCCGATCAGCGCATGCCCGATATCAGCGGTACGCAATTCTTAAGCAAGGTGAAGGACCTCTACCCGGAAACGATACGGTTGGTATTGAGCGGCTATACCGATTTGGCCTCGATCACCGAGGCGATCAACCAAGGCGCCATCTACAAGTATTTAACCAAACCGTGGGATGACGACGATTTACGGCGGCAAATTCGCGAAGCGTTTCGCAATTACGAGATGCGTTCAGCGCCCCGCAACGCCTAATAAGCATCGGGGCTCGATCAATAATCGTCCTCGTCAAGGATAATCCCGCCATCCTCACTGCGTTTAAGTTTGGTTATGCCGGGGGACTCCCGCTCCAAACGCTGCAATTCGGCCTCCCTGCGACTTAGCCGTCCCTCCTGCACCCGCAAGCGATCCGCCAAGCGTTGATTCTCAAGCGCCAGTGAGCGCGCTGCCAACGCTTGGGTTACGGCCGATTTCAATTCAAAATCGTGCCAGGGTTTGCTGATAAAACGGAAAATATGGACTTCATTTACGGCCGAGATAACCGCGTTGATGTCCGCATAAGCGCTTAAGATCAACCGCGCCACCTCCGGCTGCTTTTGAATCATTTTTGATAAAAATTCGACGCCGCTCATCTCCGGCATGCGATAATCGGCAATCACCAAATCGAAAGCCATTCCGGAAGCGCGTTCCAAGGCTTCCTTCGCGGAAGTAAAGCTTTCGATAACAGGCGAATCCCCATCCAACTCATTTGCGGGAATGCTCATCAATACCCGGCGTAATGCCGAGACGATGCCTGTCTCATCATCAACCAACAGCACTCGATACATGCCCCCTCCGGTAGAAAATTTGGGTGCGCGAGCGGAAGCCTGACTTCGTTCGAACCGCCGTATTGCCCCCACAACCCCGCCTTAACCTTGCATAGCAAGCCTAAGGCCGCCGCCCCTTAACTTAAGGGGGCTTGACTAGGCGCTCATTTACACAAGTCGCAATAGAGTACCAGGTTATGCCGCGCCGCCACCAACCGCGTTTACATCATCCCTGGAGCGGTGTTTCCCGGTTCCGCAGGCGGGCGCTTTAACGGCAATGTAATCAAAAATGTCGTGCCGTTTCCAACTTCGCTGCGCACATCGATCTGCCCGCCGTGCTTGCGCACAATGCCATAAGAGAGCGATAAGCCAAGCCCGGTACCCTGCCCCACCGCCTTAGTGGTAAAGAAAGGATCGAAAATTCGTCCAAGATTCGCGCTATCAATGCCTTTTCCGGTATCGGATATTTCAATATAGGCAAATTCGGCGTCGGCTCTTGTGGCAATGACAATTTTTCCGCGACCCTCAATGGCATGCCCGGCATTGACCAGCAAATTCATGAATACCTGATTCAATTGCGATGGCAGGCATTCCACTAACGGCACTTCGCCGTATTCCTTGCGCACCTCGGCCTTGTATTTAAGTTCGTTCCAAACAATGTTTAAGGTGCTATCGAGTCCACGATGAAGATCGGTTAATGTCCACTGTTCCGCGTGACCGGCATGCGAGAAATCGCGTAAATCCTGCACGATTTTGCGTACCCGATCGACGCCCTCTCGCGATTCGGTTAACAGCAGTGGCAAATCACGCACCAGAAACTCATAGTCAACGCGCTGCTTCAATGCTTCAACTTCACGCCACCGCTCCGTTCGCGGCGCTTGCAGCTCGCGTAATAGCGCTTCGTAGGTATCGATCAAGCTAAAAAGATTGCTGATGTATTCCTGCAACGTACCGAGATTTGAATGAATATACCCAATCGGATTATTGATCTCATGCGCAACCCCGGCGGCCAGCTGCCCAATGGAAGCCAATTTCTCCGATTGCAGCAATTGGTTTTGAATATCCTTAAGCCTGGCGTGAACGATTTCCAACTCAGATTCCCGACCAATCGGGTTGGTGGTTTCATCACGGATTTGCGTCAGCACGACGAGGTAGCGCGCACCGCTATCATGCTCCGTCGACTGGCTTGACAGTATGAGCGTGTAGCGCCGCATTTCGCCGGACGCCGCCGTCAACGCAATTTCTGTCAATCGCGATTTCTGGTCGGGCGGAATTACCGACATGCGACGCAACGCATCCGCTAAATGATGCGGTATCTGTGTTGGTAATTCGGGTGAATTCGATAGCCACTGATCGATAGCGCGCGCCGCCGGATTAAAAGTAATCGGAATAACGTCCTGATCAAACAGCACCACCGCATCGGGAATGCGTTCAAGCAATGCGCCAAAATCAGCGCGATCCAAAGCGATGGAAGCAGCATCCGAAGACCCGTTAGCGCTCATTCCGTTCCCATATCCACTTCGCAGCGATCATGGTAAACGCTGAACTTAAAGTTCGCCACCGTTGCATGAGTCCGTCTTAACTATGCGACTCAAAACCTTTAGAAGCTTAAAAATCAGCCGATACAAGCTTAAGACTAGCCAGGGCTATCGCTTCTAACGCGGGCGGGTAGACGCTTAAAGTCAACCCGCCCGATATATCCGTATTAAAAGTCGATCCCGGCCGAGAGCAGCGCGCTTCGTCCCGACAAACGATAAAACTGCGCATCGCCCAACTCGCTTTCTGCCACCGGATCACGGCGATCGCTTAAGTTATACCCATCCAGGCGCAACTCCCAACCGGTAAAACGATAGCCGATACCCGCATCCACGGTGCTATAGGCGCTCGCAATCGAAGTATTGCCTTTGTTGAGAAACCGGCTACCCACATGGTTCCAAACCAGTGATCCGTTGAACCCCTTCGCTGGCGCATAGATTAAACCCAGCGCGCCAAGATTTTGCGGTGACAGCTCCAAGCGATTTCCGCCCAGTTGCTGGATCGAGTCATCGGGGCGCAAACGCGCATAATCCACAAAGCGTGCATTGTGATACGCGTAGGTTGCGGCCACACGAAAATCATCACAAAGACGATAACTGCCCTCCAGTTCCGCACCTTTAAATCGCTCGGTCCCCGCATTGGCGAGCGCAGGCAGTCCATCAATGTTCTCGGCAATGACTAGATTCGCGAAATTCATATGAAAGACCGACGCCTCCCATTCAAAGCGCCCTTCCATAAAGCGCCCCTTGAATCCCGCTTCACGGCTATTGGCGGTTTCTGGTTTTAAAATATCGCCCTCCGCCTCCGGACCAAAATCAATCGCCGCCGGTTTATAGGTGTTGCGATAATCGGCAAACGCCGTCAGGCGATCGGCCGCCTGCTCCCAAAGCGCATAACTTACGCCAATAACCCCGGATAAGCGTGATTTGTCCTTGCTGTCGGAAGCCGTATCCGCCGGGGTGCCGGGATCGGCATGTTGGTCTACAACCTCGCCATCGCGCGTCTCGGCCGTATGATTGAAACGCAAGCCGGCAATAACATCCCAGCGCTCCGTCGGTTTCCAATCCGCCTGCAGGTACAAACCGCCGAAGTTACGCCGATCTTTCAACTGAGTGGATTCGTCGATCTCCAAAGTGCTGGCCCGCGGCGCATTGGAGCCGTCGGGGAACACCGCATATTCAAAGTTATTCGAGTTTTCTTGACCGCGGCCATACATCCAATCCAAGCCGAACGTAACGGACACATTTTCGGCAGGGTGCATTGCCACAAACGAATCAAAGTAGACATCGGTCTTGTTGACATGCTGGCTGAACCCATCGGCATTGTGGGTTATCCCATCGTCGGCGAAATCTTCACGCAAAAACCCGCGGATGTTGTTGCCGTTGGTGTGGGCCAGCGATAACGTCGTCACCCACTCACCAATACCAATCGGTTTATCAAGGCCGGCATTCAACTGCACTCGGCTTTCGTTTTGCTTGGCGTCCGACGGGTTGACATTCGCATCGAGTGGAAAGCGTGGGCTTAGCACACCGCCTTCGCGCGGATGCGGGCTATAAGGCTCTTGATGCAACACGGTCGCATCAAGATCAAAATGGACTTTTCCAAAATCGAGATCCGCTGCATTGCGATACAGCAGATGTGCGCGCTGAACCTGTGAGCGATCCTGGCTGAATTCGCGCGTTTGCGTATCGGCGCTGATCGATTGTTTAAATAGCCCCCAATCTTGAAGATTCGTGCTGATACTCGCACTGGCCGTACTGCGGGTGCCTAACGCCGCACTGGCATGCGATGGCGTTTCACCCGGACCGTAATGAATCACTTGAATGACACCAACGAACGACGTGGCGCCGTACATCACCGGTGCGGCGCCACGCAGCACCTCAATCCGGGCAACATTGTTGAGATTCAACGTCGTCAACGCGGGATTAAATGCACCCCCCGCCGGCACGCCATCCACCACCAGCAAGAACGCATCGAATTCGCGCAAGCCCCACAAACCCGGCACCGAGCTTGCGGGCCCCGCGTCCCCGCCCGGCGCGATATCAACACCCGCAACCAACGACAATGCGGTGCGAAGATCGGTCACCCCGCGCGCACGCAAATCCTCACCGGTAATGACGCTAATCATCGCCGGGGTAATAGCAATCGATTCCGGTAATTTGGACGTGGTGACCTCCACCGTCGGTAACATTGCCTGGTTCACCGATTGAGCGCACGCCAATGTGGGTGTCAACGCAACGGTGATAGCAGCGGCAAGATACCGACTCCGGAAACGATGTTGCATTGGTGCTTCTCCTTGAGTATTTTTCTCGGGATACAAAGCCTGGTGGGCCGGCACTGTAAGGGCTGGCATGGGGATGCGCAATATGCCAAGTGCGCTTAAGCGGGTTAGCGCTCGACCCCTGTCTGTCAAGGCACCTTTAGCCTTGCATCAAAATTAAGAGATATCACCAGCAGATTAACGTTTCGTCGCTATGAAAATTCTCCATTAAAAAAACAAAGGGCGCCGATGGCGCCCTTTGTCAGTCTGCTACTCGATGTAGAGGTCTAAGCTCTACATAGCGATGCCGTTAAGGCACCGTTGCTTCCACGCGAACGACCTGAATGTTATTCGTAGCATCGTTGCTGCGTAAGCACAGATACGCCACCCTAGAATCGCCACTTAAGAGATCGGTGCCATCAACCGAGACGCCCACTGTCGCATCGATCAATCCGGGTAGGGTCATGGTTGGCCGGCTGGTCGTTAACCATGGTGCACCACAAACGACTCTCTGCTCGATGCGCATTACTCCACCAACTGAGCCTAAAGACGCCCATGCTGGTGGATCGTCTGGCGGCATAGCCATTGGATCGTATACAGCGGGCGCAAAACCTTTCCATGGGCTACCGTTACCCACTTTGGCCTGTGCCCAAGCCCAACCTTTTTGCGTCGAGAAATCCGTCTCTGGATAGACCAATAACCAGTACCTGCCGGAGAAAAGACTCGGTTGATCGCCGGTGTACGCAGGATTGGTCAGATCCAAAGTGATTTGATCGGTGCCACCAGCGCTGGTTATGGTAAGACCCGGCGAAGTCATCATGGTCATTGTCGGCGGTGTGGAGCCAATGACCCCAACAAAGGACCAAACCGGAAGGTCGTTGCCGGGGTCTCCTGGCGCGATGGGCGTTGGTGGATCGACGCTGGTGTCGTAAAGCGCTTCCGGAGCACCGGCCGGTTTGCCGCCTGCATCCTGGTAAATCTCGAAGTGGATGTTGTGACCGGCAAGTGACGCCAACGTCGCTGTGCCGGTCATAAATCCCATTACCTGAATACGCGACAAACTTACCGTGCCTTTATGCACCAACGGGTCTGCGGCGATAGTGAAATCATCCGCAGCGTAAATTCCCGACATGGCATCGCTAAACAAGGTGCTCATGTTGCCATTGTTTACGTGAGGAACCGTCTGGTTCGCTGGCAAATAAACGTGGGTTGGGGCGGCTCCTTCGGCATCTCGAAGGTTCGTGTCAGTCACGTTCAATGTTGGCCCGCCGACATTTTGTACGTGGAACGTATAACTGCCCGTTCCTCCGGCCGTTACATTGATCGGGATCGTGGGCGGTGTATAAATCGTAGGTGCTTTCACTGCAACCGCAATCGGCAGATGCAGTGGCGGCAAATTGGGGAAATTGGTCGAAGTCAAAACCAACTCGCCAAAGTGATATGCGCCGTCAGAGGCATAGGCCGACGCATCCACATTCACCGTGACGTTTTGCGTGCCATCCACGAACACCGAAAATGTCGAAGGTGTCACCGTTCCAGTAACCCCAGTAAGTGTTGCGGAATATTGAATCCATGATCCGATGTTCTGCGTACCACGGAATCGACGGGTAAACGAACAGGTTTTCGTGCTGGCCGTTGCCGGCGTACCGGGCGTGACGGTGACGCAATTGCTTTGTTGCATACTGGGTACATTCAATGTGGACATATCGAATGTACCGTATTTCGGGTTATAGGCACCGTAATTGTCTTCATGCAGAACCAGTCCTGCATGGGTCGCCTTATCTACCTGAATGCGGCCAGCACCACGATCAAACGCATCGCTCGTCGCCATTCCGTCGGCTTTGGTAAGCCCGGTTTCCTTGGCCGTCATCATGAGTGCGGACTTCACCATCGATGGCGTCCAGGTTGGATGGGCGGCGATGATCAAAGCAGCCGCGCCTGCCGTATGCGGTGTTGCCATTGATGTACCGTCTAAGAAATCGACCAGGTTAGGATTAGTACCACTGCGTGCAACGGCAGCCAAGATACTCACTCCGGGCGCCTGCACTTCCGGCTTAACGACGTTGACCTCAGCGGGGCCAAGCAAACTGAATTTGGCTAGCGTATCGGCCTGCGTAGGAGTGCGTTCATAGTGATAAGGGATCTGCGCGGTGGCGCCGGTGGCCCCCATCAAATAGGTTTGCAGAGCGGTACCGTCAGCTTGGGAGATGCCAAAAGTTGGTGTTGTTATGGTTCCCGCTACCGAACAGTCAGCGGTCGATGGACTGATGCTCGGTGAAATTGGATCCTCAACACGGTTATCCGAGATAACCACCGCCACTGCGCCGGCGGTCGTTGCATTGCGCACCTTCATCTTAAAGCAACAGGTACCCCGGCTGATTAAAGCAATGCCTCCCATGAACCGACCGGCCGGATAAGCTGAGCAGCCATCCGAGCCCATCGTATCGTTGTTGTGAAAACTGGGGCTAAGAATTATCGGTGTCGTGCCGGGAATATTGGCGGAGAAGTGGGTATACGCCGTACCATTGGCTTCTGCTAAAGACAGGTTTCGGGTATTGGCAGGTGGAGTGCCGGGGCCAGTAACGCTTAACTGGCCACCCAAGGCTTTGGCTTGATGCGTGCTTGCAGCAACCGTCAGCACCCAAGGTTCAAAGTGGTTCACCGTTCCGGGCACCGGGGTCGGCACCGTTGGGCTCGTGTTGCCGCCTGCGGCAGCTACGAATATGCCGCTAATGGTTGCAGTTAAAAAGGCTTGCGAGGTGGAGTCATTCCAAAAATCGGTTCCACCGCTGATCGAGTACGTTAATACATCAACTACCCCATCGGCTATCGCTTGATTAACCGACGCACTGGTCGCCGACTGCTTGCAACCGTTAGCGTCGCAAGCACGATAGATAATCAAATTGGCGTGTGGGGCCACGCCGGTAATGCGGGTAGTGAAATCGCGTATCGTTGCCGTGCGCGTATTACCGGCCGCCGTACTGCCGGTATGACTGCCATGGCCGCCGGTGTCCTCAACCGTATAGGCTGACATTGCCGGCAACGGCGTTGTTATTCTAGAGATGGCATCGTAGCGTCCAATCACTTTTGCATTGCAAGGCGCACTAGCGCTCGTGGAAAGGCTGCAATCGCCAAGATAGACGCCATTGCCTAAAGGGTTGTGGATGGTGTACCCGCGATCATCGGTTGCGCTGAAGGAAGGACTCGCACTGTTGTAGCCGGTATCGATATCGCCAATCACCACCCCTTGGCCACCGGTGCCGACGTCGTCATCGAAACTGTTGGCAAACATCGTATCTTGGCCGGCCTTCGCACCCCACCACATGGAAGCCGCGCCGATAAAACCGGGGCCACTGTCGGTTGCCAATGGATTGTAAAAATCGCGCTCAACGGCCTCGACGCCTTCCATGCTCTGAACGCGTTTCGCCTCTTCGGGAGTGAGATCGACCACAACCGCATTCAACGCGTGTTGCATTTGAAAACGCACGGTGAGCGAATGACCCAGCGCGGTTTTCATTCCATCCAATCGCGTGGTTTGCAGATCTTGTAGATAAGAAACATAGGCTTGCGCCTCAGGGCTATGCACATCGAGTCTAGCTCGACCGTTTTCTTGAACCTTGGTTGGCACTTTGGCCATTTTTTGAATACCGCCTTTATACAAACCAAGCGGCGGTTCCGCGAAACGCACAATGTAGGTATCGCCTGCGTTAATCGCAGCAGATTTGCTGACGGGCGCTTTCTTGCTGGATTTCGAGGTATTCGATTTGGCGTGCGCAGCCGACCTCGCGTCAGCCGAGTCGGTATATGCGCTGGCACCCACGAATAACAGGGACGTGGCTGCCATCAGCAGCGATACTCTGATGAAGTGCATGATCATTGAACTTTTCCTCGAGATACCCAGTAAAAAAGCAATAGCGATAAGCTCCGTCGCAACTGCACTTCGCAGTTGCATCGGAAATAAGCGAATCTGAACGGTTTTTACGAAGTATCAAGAACCCAGAACGGGTTCTCAGTTTCACAAAACAATCAAAGATTCGGCGGCGAATGCTCTCCCTCGAAGAACCGCATAACTGTGAACTGGTTCTCAGTTTTACAAAACGGCAAGAAAATAGTTGTCCGCTTTTTAGAAACCCGATTTCAATCGGTCGGCAAGTAAGATTGTTTCAAAAAATACGCGTCCCAAACGCTGTTTTTGCCTCAAACACGCTAAAATTTTGGGTTTTTTTGTTTTTCGAGCGAAAAATTAGATGAATTTCTCAAATCGGACATCTGTTGTTGCAAGCTGAACAAACCTGATTTTTTAGGTTACGCATGCGCGCTATATTCAATGACAGATGACAACTTTTTCGTTTATAAATGGCCCCGACGGGTTGAATGAGAAACAAACCAAAGTGCGGTCTTGTTCAGCCACAAAAGTCTTCAGCGCATACCAACAGACAACGCCATCTTTACCAAATATCAGCGCTTGGCCAGCGCCACATAATCGCGGGAGGGTGGTCCAATATACACTTGGCGTGGTCGCCCAATTTTGGTGTCCGGCGTGTCATTTTGCTCCAACCAATGGGCAACCCAGCCTACCGTACGCGCGATGGCAAACATCACCGTGAACATTTCGGTGGGAATTCCCAATGCTTTATAGATGATGCCGGAATAGAAATCGACATTCGGATACAACTTGCGTTCGATGAAGTACTCGTCCTTCAGCGCGGCTTGCTCCAGCTCAATTGCGATATCGAGCAAGGGGTCGTTAACGCCGAGCTCATGCAGCACTTTGTGGCACATTTCGCGAATGATCGTCGCGCGCGGGTCAAAATTCTTATAGACGCGATGGCCAAATCCCATTAAGCGGAATCCGGAGTTTTTATCCTTGGCTTTGGCTACCGCACTGGATACCTGCTTAACGTCGCCGATTTCCTCCAGCATCTTAAGCACCGCTTCGTTTGCCCCGCCGTGTGCCGGCCCCCATAAAGCGGCGATGCCGGCGGCAACGCAGGCATACGGATTAGCACCGGTGGAGCCGACCAGGCGGACGGTCGAGGTGCTGGCATTTTGTTCGTGATCGGCATGCAGGATAAACAACAGATCCAGCGCTTTGGCCGCTGTAGGGTTGAGGTTATAAGGCTCCGAAGGCACCTCAAACATCATATGCAGGAAGCGCGAAACATAGTCCAAGTTATTGCGTGGGTATCGAATGGGCCAGCCAATGGAATAGCGATAACAGGCTGAGGCAATGGTCGGCATTTTCGCGACCAGACGAATCGCGGCAAGTTTGCGCTGCGCCGGGTCGGTGATGTTCAACGAATCGTGATAAAACGCCGCCAACGAGCCGACAACCGCACACAGCATCGCCATTGGATGTGCGTCGTAGTGAAACCCATTAAGAAAGTTTTTCAGCGATTCACGCATCATCGTGTGATGCGTGACGTGGTCTTCAAATTGACTGAATTGGGCTGCGTTTGGCAGCTCGCCATTGATTAATAAATAGGTAACTTCTAAAAAGCTCGATTGCTTGGCCAATTGCTCGATCGGGTAGCCGCGATACAGCAATACCCCTGCATCGCCATCGATAAAGGTCACCGCACTCTTGCAGCTGGCGGTGGACATAAACCCGGGATCGAACGTGAAGTACCCTGTGTCCTTATTGAGCTTGCTGATGTCAACGGCCGGATCGCCCAACGAACCGGTCACTACCGGCAGGAGGGTGCTTTTGTTCGATACGGAATCGGTAAGCGCAACAGTGCGATCGGACACGTTAAGCTCCTTCGTTCGTCATTCGGGCAATCACATAAACACTGGGCTACAGCAAAAGACCAGCAACAGCCTGACATTCGATCAGGCTGAATCCACAGTTCAGACGCTTATTTAGCAGGAGCCGGTGTCGCTTGCGCGTAACGGCGACGGAACTTGTCGACGCGACCGCCAAGATCGGCCGTTTTCTGCTTTCCAGTATAAAACGGGTGTGATTTACTGGAAATTTCTACCTTGACGACGGGATACTCTTTACCATCTTCCCATTTGATCGTTTCCTTGCTGGTCATGGTTGACCGGGTTAGGAACGCAAAGCTGGAAGAGACATCCTGGAAAACCACGTCGTGGTATTTGGGGTGGATGTCGGGTTTCATAACGGCAACTCCATGAAGGATCAACGAAAAAGATACTTATGGTATCGTTTTCCCCACCCCGTGCGCAAGTTTACCTCGCTAAGGCGGGCTTATTGATCCGGTTTCGGCCATCTTTGCTACGAATATCACCCCACACATGCGCCCAATTCACTACCTACTGCTGCTCCTAATCGCTTTATTCGTCGCCCTATGTTCAACCGGGGCCAATGCAGCTGCGGATGCGACCTTAAGTCCCGCTCAACGTCTTTGGGTTACGCAACACAGCGAAATTCGCGTTGCCGCCGATCCCGAGTTTGAACCCATCGACTTCTTCGATGCCGAGGGCCACCAACGCGGTTTGGCCGCCGACTATTTGAAACTGATTAGCGCGCGCGGTGGCCTCACCTTTCGCATTGTACGCAGCAAGTCCGCGGGCGCCGCTCTAGAGGCTTTGCGGCAGCATCGCGTCGATATGTTGGCCAGCGCATTTACCTCGCCCCAACGCAATTCATTTGCGCTGTACAGTGCACCGTATTTGCGCTTGTCGGCTGCTTTGTACGCAAGGGATGACGATCCGACATTAACCAAAATCGATCAATTGGCCGGGCGCAAACTCGGCTTGGTCACCGATCATGTATGGAAGGAATTAATCGGCGATGCTGCGGCCAAACTCGCCATTACGTCGTATCCAAATATCGCCTCCGCGCTAGCGGCGCTTGCACACGGGGAGGTGGATGCTTACGCCGGCGATACCGTCAGTGCCGCAAGCGCGATCTCACGCATCGGCAAAAGTCGCATTGCCTTGGCCGGACCGCTCGGTCTGGAAGCACCGCTTGGTTTTGCGATCCGCTCCGACTGGCCGGAACTGAAGGACATTCTCGATGCTGTCTTGAAGGAGATAACGGTTGATGAAGAAAAAAACTTGCGCGAACGTTGGCTTAAAAACACAACTGCCGATAGCAACCCAGTAGGCGATGCCTCGGTTCCGCCTCCCGTCGCCCATACCGAGGAGATCACCGCGGTACTGGCAGCACTGCCGCGTCAGCGCGGACTCACAGCCGAGCAACGGCAACGCAGCGAAGAGCTGCTACGACAGGCCCTCGATGACGAACAGCACGCCGACCAAGCGCAGGAACAGTGGCAAAGCATGCAGCAAATAGGCGTGCGGGTCGGCGAAGAAACGCGTCGATTGGAGGAAACGCTGGCCCACGACAATACCGCCGAGCTATTGGCCTGGCGCTCCAATCTACCGGAGCGCGCCAGTGTTGAACAATTGGAAACTTTGCTTTTGCGCGAACGCAATGCCATGTTGGACGCTCGCAACCGCGCCAACACGCTGCGCACTGAACTCGATCAACAAGCCGAACGACCCGCTCAAATCCGCGACGAATTGGCCGCCGCCCGATCTCGTCTGGAACAGACGGGCGCTCCCGCCGAAGTTAACGCAACATCCATACCGCTAGCCACCGCGTTGCGTTTACGCACACAAGCCGCACAACGCTTGGCGTTAACGCAAATCGCGCAACTGGAAACGGAAAATCGCAGCTACGAAGCGCGCATGCGGCTGCTGTCGGCACAGCTTCGCGATCAGCAGCGCCAAGCCAGCGTGCGGGCAGAGCATGTCGGCGCGTTGGAAAATTTGGTGCTGGATCGCAGCGGTGCCCAAGTTGCGGAATTGCAGGCACGGCTTAAGCACGAACGCGAACAGCTGAGCACATCTGTCCCAATACTTGAAGAGGCCGCCGACGCCAATCTCACCATTGGAGAGGAGCTCGCCGCAAACGTGGCGCGCTTGGGCGAAGTGCGTGCGCTTAAGGACGACTACTCGCATGCGCACACCGATACCGAACAAGCATTGAAACACACGCAAGAACGTCTGCAGATCGGTGGCGTCAGCGAAGCGGTAGGCCTGATTTTGTTGGCGGAACGCCGCAAACTGCGGCCGTTGGCCGTTCTCAAACACCAGCTGGCCGCCCTGCAAACCGAATTGGCGCGTACCCGCATACGCTTGATCGATTTGCGCGAACAGCAAACCAGCCTCGATGACATCAGTACCGCGGTAAGCCAAGAGCTGACTCGTATGGACAGCAATGGAGCGAACCCGGCCGAATTGCACCAGAATTTGTATCAACTGCTGAACACGCGTGCGGAGTTAATCGCGCGACTGATCGAGGCGCAAACACGTCTTACCGGTGCATTAAGTGAAACCGAGCAGGAACTTGACGGTTTAGCCACGGTAACCGATACCCTCACCACGACACTCGATGCGCGATTGTTATGGACGCCAAGCCATAGCGCGATCGGTCTTGGCTGGTTGCTGCAACTGCCACGCGATCAGGGGCGTTTCATGCGACCACAACCTTGGCTGGATGCCGCCCAACGCGGTTGGCAACACGCCCGCGCCCATCCGCTGCTAACACTGCTGGGGTTGCTCTCGCTGATCGCTTTATTCGTCGTTCGCTACCGCGTTCCCGCTCTATTGGAGCAGCTGGCGACACCCCTTAAACGCATCCGCACAGATCGTTATCGCTACACCGGCTCAGCCCTGCTCCTAACCGCACTGGCTGCATCCGTATGGCCCTGGTTGCTGTGGTTGTGTGCAAAATTGTGGCAACCGGCCGCAGAATCGATACAGCCTTTTAGCGACGCGCTGGCGGTGGCGTCGTCCAATCTCGTGCTCGGTGTTTACGCCGTGGCTTTCTTAACCTGGCTATGCACGGACAAGGGATTGGCCCACCTTCATTTTCGTTGGCCACGCACCCGCCGCGACGCATTGCTACGGATAGCGCGATGGTTTGCGCTGGGTCTGTTACCGCTGCAATTTTTGCTTAGCCTAATTCTTGCACAAGGCGACGAGGGAATTATCAGCAGCGTCGGCCGCGCGCTGTTTGCCCTAAGTTGTTTGCTGTTCGCCATTGTCGTGTGGAATGAATTGCGGCCGGGCACGTTGTGGACGCTGCGCGATGTGGTGTTGCCGGAGCCATCGCGTTTGCGTCAATTCACTCGAATATCGTTGTTTTCTTTTTCTATTTTGCTGCTGCTGCTGCCTTTAGCTGGCTATTTTCTAACCGCGCTGGGCCTTGCCGAACACCTGCTGCAGTCATTGGCGTTGCTGCTCGGCGGAGCGACCTTATACGGAATGGCTACGCGCTGGCTGGTGTTGGGAGAGCGTCGGTTAGCGCTTAAGCGCATGGAGGAGAAACGCGAGGCGGAAGCGGCCAGCAGCGAGGTCAACGAAGGCAGTGAAGCATTGCCGGAGCCACCCGAAGTCGAAGCCCTGACGCTTGCCAATGTCAGTGCGCAAACCCGGCACCTGTTGCGTGCAGTTACCGTGGTGCTGTTCAGTGCCACCCTACTTTGGATCTGGTCGGATATTGCCCCGGCCCTGTCATTCCTTGGGAAATTCATTGTTTGGGATTCCACCTCACTCACCGGTAGCACCGAGACGGCGCTGCATATCACTTTGCGTGATGTACTGGCCTCGATCGTAGTGCTGGCGCTGACCTCGATCGCAACACGCAACCTACCCGGCTTGCTCGAAGTCGGTCTCTTGCGCCGTTTGCAGATCGATGCGCCTACGCGCTACGCACTCACCAGCGTGTTGCGCTATCTCATCGTGATTGTGGGAACGATCTTCGGCATCGGCTTGCTGGGTGTGCAGTGGAGCCATATGCAGTGGCTCGTAGCCGGCTTAACCGTAGGCTTGGGATTTGGTCTGCAGGAGATTTTCGCTAACTTCATTTCCGGGTTGATCGTGCTGTTTGAACGACCAATCCGCATCGGCGATGTGGTCAGCATCGGTAACGTCGAGGGGACCATCGCTCGCATTCGCACTCGCGCCACGACCATCATCGATTGGGACCACAAAGAAGTGGTGGTCCCGAATAAGACCTTCATCACCGAACGCCTAATCAACTGGACGCTGTCGGATACGATGACGCGCGTCGTTATTAAAGTCGGTGTGGTGTATGGCAGCGATATCGCGCAGGTGCAGCGCTTGCTGATCGCGGTGGCCACCGACCATCCACTGGTGCTGAAAGAACCCGCACCGAATTGCTGGATGATGGGTTTTGGGGCGAATACGCTCGACTTTGAGTTGCGCGTTTTTGTGGCCGAGATCAACCAGCGCAATTTGGTGCGCACCGATTTACAACAGGCAATCATTACATGTCTGCGCGAGAACGGCATTGACATGTCGCTGCCGCAGCAGATGGATGTTTGGTTGCACCGTTCACAAGGACAATCATCAGCCACGTCTAAATAAGGCACGGTTAATCAATTGTTTCCCCCGCGCTAGATCTTATTTCCTTTATCCGTCGAAAAATTCGAAAGTTCCGTTCACCCTGCGCCTGTCGAAGGGTGCTTCGACAAGCCGGTCCGGAGCATAGTCGAAGGGCTCAGTACGAACGGTTTTTTTAAAATTAACGATGGCGTTGCAGTGGATTTATTTCAAATCTCACCACGCTTCAAAGCTATGCTGCACCATCGCCGCAAAGCGTTCTTGGTCAACCCCCAACACAATGCGCGCATTCGGCGCCCGATTCCCGCGTTGATCCCAGTCCACCACCGTAGCGCCGCGAGTCAACGTTCCCTGTAACTCAATCGCGACATGACGCTGTTCTGCACGTCGCACAATGGCAGGGTCCAAGGCCACCGCCATCGCCAACGCATCCGCAATCAGCATTTTCTGCCGCCCGTGCTGGTGCGCGAAATCGACCGCCTTGCCTGCAATATCGCGATAAAAACGCGCCGCGGGATTGGCGCTGCCCATCCATCGGGCAAACGACGCGAAATCGATGCCGTGCGCCATCGTCGCTTCCCAGTCCACCAGTTCAAACTGCGGCCAAGAGGAAAAAACAATGTGCGCGGCCTCGGGATCGAAGCCAATATTAAACTCGGCGGGAATGCGCGAAGTGTTGCCGCGACCGGTCACGGCACCGCCCATAACGACCAAACGCTCAATCCGTGATGGCAGGGTAGGATCAAGCTTCAGCGCCAACGCTAAGTTGGTCAGCGGCGCCAACGCAACCAGCGTGAGCCGGCCGGCATGCTCGCGCGCCAAACGCAAAATGGCCAAAGCCGCATGTTCGTCCACCGGTTTATTTGCGGCCGGAGCGTACCCAATATCACCGAAACCGTCGTTGCCATGGACAAAGGCTGCGTCTTCGGCGGCCAAAACCAAGGGCTCGGGACAACCCGGAAACACCGGAATTGACGCGCCGATTGTCTCAAGCAACTTCAACGCATTGGCGGTCGTATATCGAAGACCGACGTTCCCGGCGGCGATGCTTAGCCCAACAACCTCGGCGTGCGCATGCGCCATTAAAATCGCCAGCGCATCGTCCACACCCGGATCGGTATCGATCAGTATTTTTGTAGTTCCCGGTTTTTTTATTTCCATAACCACTGCATTCAGTCCAAGTTCAAGGCGGCATCATTCGCCAATATCTTACACTTCAACATAACGGCTCGCCCCGCCAACCCAGCGCGCGATCAGGCGTTCGGCCTCGTCCGGATACTGCGTCAACAGTGAATCGCCGATCCGATGGACCAGCGGAAGCAATTTCGCGTCGCGCACCACATCGGCAATACGGAATGCCAGCTGCCCGGTTTGCCGTGTACCGAGCAGCTCGCCAGGGCCGCGCAGCTGCAAATCTTTTTCGGCGATGCGAAACCCGTCGTTGGTTTCGCGCAGAACCGCCAATCGTTGCCGCGCCATCTGCGACAGCGGCGACTGATACAGCAACACGCAGCTCGACGCCTTACTGCCACGCCCAACGCGGCCGCGCAGTTGATGCAGCTGCGCCAACCCCAATCTTTCGGCGTTTTCAATCACCATGAGGCTTGCATTTGGTACATCCACGCCAACCTCGATCACGGTCGTGGCCACCAACAAGGCGAGCTCCCCGGCGGCGAACGCGCTCATGACCGCTTGCTTTTCTTTCGGCTTCAATCGGCCGTGGATCAACCCCACTTTCAATTTCGGCAATGCCGCCGAAAGCTCCGCAAAACTGACTTCGGCGGCCTGCGCCTGCAATTGGTCGGACTCTTCAATCAACGTGCACACCCAATACGCCTGGCGCCCCTGCTCACACGCCTCGCGGATGCGTTCGATCACATCGGCGCGGCGCGTATTGCCGATCGCGACCGTCGCGACTGGCGTGCGTCCAGGCGGTAATTCGTCAATTGCCGAAACATCAAGATCGGCGTAGGCCGTCATCGCCAACGTGCGCGGAATCGGGGTTGCGGTTAGCACCAATTGATGCGGGAGGCGCTCGCCCTCACGCCCCTTATCGCGCAATGCCAACCGTTGATGCACGCCAAACCGATGCTGCTCATCGATGATCGCAATGCCAAGTGCGCGAAACACCACCTCTTCTTGCATCAACGCATGCGTGCCGATGACGATATCGGCGTCATTGGCGACCGCCTTAAGCGCCGCTTGGCGCGCCTTGCCTTGCACCTTACCGGCCAACCAAGCGATGTTTACCCCTAATGGACTCAGCCACTTATTAAAATTGGAAAAATGCTGTTCCGCCAACAGCTCGGTTGGCGCCATCAACGCGACTTGGCAACCCGCCTCAACCGCTGTTAATGCCGCCAATGCAGCGACCACCGTTTTGCCCGACCCCACATCACCCTGCACCAATCGTAGCATCGGTTTGCGCGCGCCCAAGTCCTGCGCGATGTCCTCAAATACTCGAGCTTGTGCCTTGGTCAACTGGAATGGCAGCGTTTTCAAAAAACCCTGGCGCAATTTACCCGCGCCGCGCAACACCGGTGCGCTATGGGCGCGAACCCGCGCCCGCAACCGTTTCAAACTCAAATGGTGAGTCAACAATTCCTCGAATGCGAGGCGCTGTTGCGCCGGATGTTGCCCAAGCGCGAGCTTCGCCAGATTCGTATCCGGCGGAGGCCGATGCACATACAAAAGCGCCGCACGCAGCGATCCTAATTTCGATGTGGCGCGCAATGGCTCCGGTATCAGCTCCAATACCGCGTCATCCGGTAAATGCTGCAACGCGCGTTGGATCAACGCCGCCAATCGCGCCTGACCTAAACCCTCGGTCGTCGGATAAATCGGGGTTAAGCTTTCTTCAACCGTACTAACGCTACTATCGCGCAAGTGTTGATACTGCGGATGCACCATTTCCAAGCTGTTCGCGCCGTGGCGAACCTCGCCGTAGCAGCGCAATCTCCCGCCCGGCTTCAACTGTGCAATTTGGCTGTTGCGAAAGTGGAAAAAGCGCAAAACCAACGTGTGTTGTGAAGCGTCGGAGATGGCGACTTTCAATTGCGGACGAAAACGAAATCCACGTTCGACGGCTTCGATGACGCCTTCCACCTGAGCACTTTCACCCACACGCAGGTCACCGATTGCGCTAATCCGGGTTTTGTCCTCGTACCGCAGAGGTAGATGGAACCACAGGTCCTGCACCCTCTCGATCCCCAGGCGCGCCAATGTCGCCACCAACGCCGGCCCGACGCCGCTTAACGTCGCGACTGCGGCAAGTCCCGGATCGGGTGTGCCCTCAACCTTTGGGGATGCGCGCTCCTTCCCCCTTGATGGGGAAAGGTTGGGATGGGGGTGGGTTCGAAGCGTAGCCATCAAGCGTTGCGTAAGAGGGGATACGCTAGCCACCCCCACCAGCGCGCTACGCGCGCTGACTCCCCCAGCAAGGGGGAGTGAAATAAGAGGCGATAAAGATACCTAACGATACCCCATTCCATTCAGCCGACAACCATAATCGCATCAACCTCAACCTCCGCACCCCGCGGCAACGCCGCCACACCAATCGTCGACCGCGCCGGATACGGTTCCGTAAACACCTCCGCCATCACCGCATTCACCGCGCTGAAACTCGCCAAATCGGTCAGATAAATCCCAACCCGCACAATCTGACCGAGCGAACCACCGGCCGCTTCGCAAACCATTTTTAGATTCTCAAACACGCGCCGTGTCTGAGCATCGATGCTGCCGCCAACCAATTCGCCGCTGACCGGATCAAGCGGAATTTGCCCCGATAGATACACCGTATTATTGCAGTGCACTGCTTGTGAGTAAGGGCCAATGGCACGAGGCGCGGATTCGGTATTGACGATTTTTCGATTCATATAGGACCGCGTAAATTGTGGGGGAGCTTGCCAACCCCAACATTATGCGCTGCATTCCGCACCCGGCAAAGTCGCTGATCGGATTCGGTGAGTGGGCGTGCTGGAGCTGGCAAGCTCGCTCACGACTCCCGGTATCACTAGAGGCGTGGCGATTTCAAACCGGATACCGATGCACCGCATGAACGACGTTCGCACGTCGCACACGAC
The DNA here is from genome assembly GCA_964466115.1 of uncultured Rhodanobacteraceae bacterium. Taxonomy (GTDB): domain Bacteria; phylum Pseudomonadota; class Gammaproteobacteria; order Xanthomonadales; family Rhodanobacteraceae; genus Pseudolysobacter. The sequence goes on from CAYXMH010000007.1 coordinate 102,504, forward strand.
GCAGGATATGCGCCAAATGACTGCGATTGCGGACCTCGATCGTGAACAGCAAAACCGAGGTGCGCATATCGCGCTCCTGGTATTCCACATTTTCAATATTGGAATCGGCCTCAGCGATCGCCGTTGCGACCGTAGCCAGTACGCCCGGCTTATTTATGACGATGATGCGCAGCTCAACCCGGTAATCGCCCTGCACCGTGCGATCCCAGCCGATCTCGATGCAACGCTCCGGCGATTTACGGAACTCGGCGTGGTTTGGACATTCCATCTGGTGCACGACAATGCCTTTTCCAGCGGACATATAACCGAAAATATCGTCGCCCGGAATCGGGTGGCAGCACTTGGCAAAGCTAATGACGCCGCGTTCGGATCCGGTGATCAGGATTTTCTCGGTATGGCGCAGACCTTGCTCATTCGCGGGTGTTTGCTGTCCTTTTAACAATGCCGCGGTCACTTGCTCTGGGATGCGATTACCCATCGCAATATCCGCCAATAAATCTTCCAGGCGCTTGAACTTGTTGTCCTCCAAATATTGATCGAGCACCTCTTGCGGGATGCTGTCGAGCGAGGCATCGCGCGAATCCAAAGCGCGGTCCAACATGCGATGGCCAAGATCAATCGCATCCTCATGCTGCAACCGCTTGAGGAAATGCCGGATCGCGGTGCGCGCTTTGCTCGATGCCACATACTCCAACCACTGCGCATTCGGCGTCGCTGATGGCGCCGTAATGATCTCCACACTCTGGCCACTATTTAGGCGCGTGCGCAATGGCACGAGCTTCTGGTCCACCCGTGCCGCAACCGCGTGGTCGCCGACATCGGTATGCACGGCATAGGCAAAATCGAGTGCGGTGGCATTGCGCGGCAAGGCCAAGATTTGGCCTTTCGGGGTAAACAGATACACCTCGTCTGGAAATAAATCGACTTTTACGCTTTCCAAAAATTCCAATGACGAGGATTCGCGCATTTGCGCATCGACTAGACCGGCCACCCACTCGCGCGCGCGTTTTTGCGCACCGGTGGCGGTGGCACCATCGGTTTTATAAATCCAATGGGCCGCAACGCCGTGTTCGGCAATCGCGTCCATTTCTTCGGTGCGGATCTGAATTTCGATCGGCGCACCGAATGGCCCGAACAGTACCGTATGCAAAGATTGGTAGCCATTTGCCTTCGGCAAGGCGATGAAGTCTTTGAACCGCGAATCCAACGGCTTGAACAGCGAGTGCACGGCACCCAAGGCTTGATAGCACTGCATCACCGAATCGACCACCACGCGAAAGCCGTAAACATCGATCACCTGGGCGAACGATTTATGTTCGCCGCTCATTTTTGAATAAATGCTGTACGGTGATTTAATCCGGCTGATCATGCGATGCCGGATTTGCTCTTGCATCAACTTCATCGACAACGCGGTTTCTATCTTGGACATGGCCTCGCGGCGATTACCCAGCAAGCTCTTGATGCGATCGGCAATAACCCGATAACGAACCGGGTGCAATACGCGGAAACCGAGATCTTGCAATTCCGCACGAATGCCGTTCATACCCAGACGTTGTGCAATCGGCGCGTAGATTTCCAAGGTTTCAAGCGCAATGCGCCGACCCGCTTCCGGCGACATCGACGCCAGCGTGCGCATATTGTGCAAACGATCGGCCAATTTAATCAGGATAACGCGCAAGTCACGCGCCATTGCCAATAGCATTTTACGAAAACTTTCCGCGGCAGCCTCTTGGCGGCTTTTGAACTGCAAGCGGTCGAGCTTAGTTACCCCCTCGACCAACTCGCTGATGGCTGCGCCGAATTCCGCTTCGATATCGGCGCGCGATAACGGGGTGTCTTCCAACGTATCGTGCAGGATTGCGGCGATGATCGTTTCTGCATCAAGACCAAGCTCCGCTAAAATTCCGGCAACGGCGATAGGATGTGTGATGTAAGGTTCGCCGCTCTTGCGCGTTTGTCCCGCGTGCGCCTTTGCCCCAATTTGGTACGCACGCCGCACTTCGGCAATTTGTTCCGGCGTTAAATAGGTGGCGAGGGATCGCTCTAACGCCAATACATCCCCGGGCAGCTTCTGGGTCAACGACACCCGCTTGGTGGGGGCCGGACTCATTGCCACCTCATCAGCCGGCTTACGCCGACCAATACTCGGAATGGTTGCTGTGCATCAAACGTCGTCGGTACCTTTTGCAATGTCTTCGTCAACCTCGGCCGCGGCCCATTCCAGCGCTTCACGCTCGGCCTTTTCGCGCTCGCGGCGTTCGACTTCGCCAATCAGCTTTTGATCCACTTTACCAAGCGCAATCTCACGCAACGCCAATACCGTCGGCTTATCGTTGTGGTTTTCCACCATCGATTCGGCACCATTGGCCAATTGACGCGCCCGCTTGGTCGCCATCAACACCAATTCAAAACGGTTATCCACCATCGTCAAACAATCTTCCACCGTAATACGTGCCATAAACCACCTCAAAAACCAAAGAATTCAGAAAATTAGCTGTCTGCCATTGTACCTTCGCGAATTTGTGCAGTGCAAACATAACCTGCGCTGAAGCGATTCAGTTTATCCGCCAAACGCCGATATAGTTACTTAAGCGTTGTTCATAAACAACTTTTATGCCTGCACAAGCTGTCACATTTGCTTTACCCTAGCCGCAATGCAACGATTCAAACGGATATAAAAGCACGATCATGCGTCTATACCGCCCCTTACTCAATTCATTAAGCTCGCTGGGAGCATCCCTCTAATGGCCGTTTCAATGACTGGCAATCGCTCGCTCCTAAGCCTGTTAGTGCTCGTTTTAACCCTGCTGGCCGGCTGCGCCACCTCGATGCCACGCAAAGACGATCCATGGGAGCATTTCAACCGCAAAATGTTTGGTTTTAATCAAACCATGGACAAAATCGCGATTCGACCTGCCGCCAAGACCTATCGCAAACTCACCACCGCCGGTATCCGCCGCATTGTCAGTGATTTCTTCGCCAATCTGCGCATGCCGGTCACGATCGTCAACGATGTTTTGCAAGCGAAACCCAAAGAGGCGTTGGTTAGCACCGGGCGGTTTCTAGTCAATACGACGGTCGGCGTGCTCGGTTTGTTCGATCCGGCCAGTAAAATGGGCTTGGAGTACGATCCCGAGGATTTCGGTATTACCCTGGCCAAATGGGGAGTCCCGGAAGGCCCCTACCTGGTGCTACCCTTGATCGGCCCAACCACCGTGCGCGATGTGGTGCGTTATCCCGCCGACGGCGCCATCGATCCGTTATCGCGATACGGCCGCGAACAACACGATTACTGGCCAACGCTGGTGTTTCTGGTGAGCTTGCGCGCTCGCAGGCTGGATACCGACTCCCTGCTCGATACTGCCTACGATCCTTATCTCTTTGCCCGCGACGCGTACCGCCAATACCGTTTGTACGACGTCTACGACGGCCATCCGCCAATGGAAATGCTGCAATATTTGCAAGGCAGCGACGACGTCGATCCCGAGCAGTTGCTGGATGAGCAAAAGAAAACGCCGAACTAGCCCTCATCAAAACGCCACCACTGCGCGCCCGCATGGGTAAAACGTTCACCTTAAGCGTAGACGTTCGGTAGCCGGCCTGTCCGGAAAGCACTCTGCTCCGCCTTCAACGAAATGCTCCCCCGCCAACAGCGATCTTTTTTGATCGAGTTTCTCCTTCTTTTACGAATATCTGAAGTAACCGATCAAGAGGTCGTATCGAAGCTCAGCTTAGGCCGTGCACTTTTTTAACGCTCCGATCGGGAGAAGGCAACCAACACGGTGGATGAAGGTGGCGCAATCCCGTGCGCTAGCTCTGCCCGCATCTTCCTCCGGTGCATAGCGCCGCCTTCTCTCGATGGGAGCCCCTCTTGCGCAAAGCAATGCTTTGCCTCATCGGGATGATGTTCATTTAAAAATTTATGCCATTCCAACTCTAAGGAAATCGAGATGCGCTTTAATTACTTAACCACCGTTGCGGCGCTAAGCCTAACGGCTTTATCGGGCTGCGCCACCATCACCCGCGGCACAACTCAAGCTTGGACCGTGAACACTCAACCAAGTGCGGCCACCATCACACTGTCTAGCGGAGAGACTTGCCAAAGCCCATGCACACTAAAATTGCGCCGCAAATTTCCATTTACGGTTGATATATGCAAACCCGGTTACAAACGCGTGGATACCACCGTTCAAACCCAAGTCGCCGGTGCGGGCGCGGCGGGTATGGCAGGTAACGTATTGGTCGGCGGCATCATCGGTGCCGGCATTGATGCCGGCAGCGGAGCAATGAAAGACCTTGTCCCCAATCCACTGGACATCACCTTGGAGGGAGAAACACCAGGTTGCGATGAACCGCGGGTGCCGCAACCGCCGTTGGGTGCGGCAGCAAAACTTAAGCATTAATGATGGCCTAATTCCAGCGTCGAGATGCTGGAGCTTCTCGACGCTGCAACCCACGAATTAGGGCGGCACAACTAACCCTCAAAGCCATTACGAAAAACGGCATCTGAATCGCTATACAAAATCTTGCCACCCGATCCCACCGCAACGAATCGACCGTGCCCCCAAGCAACGCCGTCAAGATACTCGGTTGTTCCGGATGTTTGTCCGCTCCAAACCGTGCCATTCGTCGAGCTTAAAATGGTGCCATTTGCTCCAACCGCAATATATTGCGAGCCACTTGAGACGACGGCCAAAAGGTTTTGTGTTCCCGCGGATTGAGGTGTCCAAGTCACCGCAGTAGGCGAGGTCAAAAGCGCAACGGGTTGCCCCGCCATGCTGTTCGCCCCCACTTCCACGTATTGCGAGCCGCTCCAGGTAACGCCGAAAAGGTAGTTGGTGGTTCCTGAGGTGCGCGCTGTCCACGTCGTGCCGCCATTCGGCGCGGTCAGAATGGTACCGACGGATCCAGCCACCACGTATTGGTTTCCACCCCAAATAACGCGAGACAGTGTCGTCGATGCGCCAGAGGTCTGTCGCACCCAACTACCGCCTGTGGCGGATGTCAGAATCATACTGCCCATTCCATCTACATCGCCAACAACCACAAATTGCGAACCGTTCCACGTAATACCTTTAAGAGCAGTAAGACCGGCTCCGGATGACTGTACTCCCCACGTCACCCCAGTCGGCGAGGTTCGCATCGTGCCAAGCTCCCCAACCGCTACAAACTGCGACCCATTCCAAGCAACGCCATTTAAATCGTTTACCGTTCCCGAGGTACGAGGCGTCCAAACAATCCCGTCCGGTGAAGTCAGGATCGTACCGCCCACGCCCACAATCACGAACTGCGAACCGCTCCAAATAACGTCATAGAGGTATTGGGTCGTTCCCGAAACGGCCGATGTCCACGTGTTTAGATGAGGGGCAGGCACACTGTCTGCTACAGGTTCCGCGGCATGCGCATACGCCAAACCCAACCATCCGGCTACCGCCATCGTTCGCGCCATCGAAATGGATACGCGTCGAATTATTTTCATAACGACCCTCGCTGTGAGTGTTTAATCTCGCCGCAAACATCCATTACGCAACAATATGTCATTTGCAGCGTCCGCATGGAGATTGTGTACACAATCCAAACCCTTGTCGAGAAAGCTGCGCCGCATCAGCACCGATTTACCCCACTTACGCTGCAGAGCGTTTGAGAAAACAGGGCCTATCGCATGAGGCTATGGCATGCTTGTCCTATGATAGGAGCACTTAATATCGCTATTGTCGGTTACGGCACAGCGGGACAAGCCGCGGCACTGTACTTAAGCCGCGCAGGCCATCGTTTGCAGATCTTTGAGCGCAGTCCAAGCTTAGGTCCGGTTGGCGCGGGAATCCTGCTGCAGCCGAGTGGTTTACGTGTATTAGCCGATCTTGGCTTGTTCACCGCCGCGCAATCCTGCGGCGCGCGCATTGACGCCCTGTATGGCGCGACCATCGACGGCCGCCGCGTGATGCAAATGCAGTATCGCGATTTACATCCACAGTATTTCGGGCTTGGTCTGCAACGCGGCGCTTTATTTGAGCTTATGCGACGCGCTTACGACGGTACCGCCGCGATTGCTTGCGGGATTGACATTCAAACGCTGGCATCCGATCGACGCACACTGATCGATGCCAGCGGCCAACGTCATGGCCCTTTTGATTTGGTATTGGCCTGCGATGGCGCAACCTCCCGCCTGCGTCGCGAGATGACAACGCAAAAATACGACACTGCCTATCCGTGGGGCGCGTTATGGTGCCTTTGTTCGGATCCGCAACGCCGCTTTCAAGGCGCTTTATGGCAACGCTACGATCGTGCCCGGCGCATGGCCGGGGTATTACCGGTCGGGCGCCTTCCCGGCGAACCGGATGCCGAGCAGCGCGTCAGTTTTTTCTGGAGTTTGCCGCAATCGGCGCTGCAACAATCGGGAAACTTGGATTTATCATCATGGAAAGAGGAAATTGTAAACTATTGGCCAGAAACCGCGGCATTACTTACGTCGATCACGACGGTGCAGCAGTTGGCCAAAGCCAACTACCGCGACGCCGTTTTACGGCGTTTTTATCAAGATCGCCTGGTATTTTTAGGCGACGCCGCCCATGCGATGAGCCCGCAATTAGGCCAAGGTACGAACATGGCCTTGCTCGATGCACGTGAACTGGCACAAGCTCTGGCACAAGAGCGCAACATAGAACCAGCGCTGGCGGCGTATAACCGAAACCGGCGCCGTCATGTTCATGTTTATCAGCTCATCAGCCGCTGGCTGACGCCGCTGTTTCAATCCAATTATGACGCCGCGGCTTGGTGGCGCGACCGATTGTTTTACCCTTTCAGCCGTACGCCGTTATTACGCGGTGAGATGCTTAAAGTATTGGCGGGCGTAAAATGCGGTTGGTTCGGACGTTTACCAATGTCATCCACTAGCCACAAGCGCTGATCGCAAACAATCAAAAACTCTGTTGACGCAGCCACCCAGAGCCCTCCGCGGTAACGCAGCGGAGAAACGCTCTGAGAGACTGTGTATTTCTCGATCTTGCGATTTAGAGCTGGATCAGGATTACGGGCACCCCCCGAGTGGATTGCGAATCTGTATCCACACTTTTTCGCCGTTGAGGTGTATCTGTATCCAGGTAAACTCCGTCAACGCGCACGGCCTAACCGTTGGTGGATCAGACGTTCGCGTAAAAGGGCTGCCACCGTTTGAGCTGGGATTCTTTGCGGGATTGTCGCTGGAAGGCTGGTCCGGAAGCGCGGGGCCCGGCGAATCGCCTGAGCCACCGGGAGCAGGAATCACCGGCAATCCGCCTCCTGAACCTTCATTGGTTGGACCGCCTGCTTGGGCAACAGAAACACACCCACCCAAGCCCATTGCCATCAAAAGAACTTTTATTGGTTTGCAGCGCATGCTGAACTCCTTTTAAAAAAATAAGGGTGTTGCTGCAACGCCGTCTTGCTTGAAAAATTTCGTTTTGTTTGGCGATGACCTGGCGGGTCCACAACGCATGTGCCTCACACAGTTATCGCTTTAGCAAACGCTTTCATTTTCCTCACAACGAACGGATTGCTATTAAAGGAGTGCGTAAAACGGCGCCCAAGATGGCCATCTATTTTGGGCCGATCGGCCGCATGACATAAAAATTTGCAATTCGAGTGATCGCTATCACACTATCGGGAGTGCTGGCGCTTATTTAGAGACTGACAGCCGTTACGCAGACCAGATCGCTAATGAGTGATTGGATACAAGGTGTTTTTTCAACGAAGTCGAACTGCAGCGAACGGTGGGGGTTCACCCACCGTTCGCTAAATTCAAGGTTGCGGCAATTCTAGAATTGGCTTGCCAACGTCCAAATTCCATCAAACAGTTCTTCAACGAAAGCGCCTGCCGAACCTACCAAAGAGCCTGCACCACCCAACAACGACCCTGCGGCAACTTCCAGAGCCAATGGTGCCGCAACCATTAAACTCATCGATACTTGGGGCGGTATGCCGCTGCCTTCGGGATCTCCCATATACGGATCGCCCATTCCGTAGGCAACTCTCTCCCAATAAGAAGCATCCGCATAGCCTTCACCGGTGACGGGGTCTATGCCCGTGTCACGGGCCGAAGTAGCGCCTGGAAGACTAGCATTTGCCGAATTGAGTTGATCAAACTGCTGTTGATGGGCGCCACCGCGACACGGACCATTATTAAAAGCAGCAGCCGCTCGATTATAAATGCCTTGCACGTACAATCTGCCCTCTTGCGCATGACGCAAAAAAGGATGTCGTGGGTCGGACACATTGCCATCAACCGCTCCAATTTGATTATCCAAATCTCGCAAAATATCATTAGCCGCGGTCATTAATTGCACCAGACCCAAACAATCCACATTGCTACCATTGCGATTGTTTGCATGACTGAGCATTAATTCCGCCCGCCCTACAATGAAATTGTCGTATAACCCTTGTTGTGGGACGTTGAGGAATTTTTTTACCATGCGCGGAGAAGGAACCAATCCAGTCGGGTCATTTGCATTGACCGTATTGTTGCCAACATACGCATACAAATTAACACCCCCCAGCTCCC
>CAYXMH010000008.1:0-106620 GCA_964466115.1 uncultured Rhodanobacteraceae bacterium
ACTCAAACACCATCCCATGGCCGCTCTGCTGGGCGTTGAACCAGCTCGCGGTGACTTGGCTGTCGATGGTGTAACCGGATGTTTGCGGGGCCGCGGCCAGCATAAAATTCAGTGAATTTTGTACATATCCACTATTTACCGCATGCCCAATGCCCGAGTGCGTGATGCGCGTTTGATGAACGGTGGAAGAAAGGTTTGCGGCCAAATTGCAAGTATGGGGAAACGGTACGCTGGGATCGTTATCGTTGGCCTCAAGATACCCCGGCGGAACACGACTGACCGCGGAGGGCGCGATTGGCCGGGCGATCGCACCTGAGTACGAACACGTGCTGGGCGTCCAACCGGCCGCGGGGCAATCTCGGATCTCATCGACACTGCCAACGTAGGGAATTGAAACGCACTCAGTGGGATTACCGCCGGTGGTGTTGCTCAATACCAAACCGCCGCCAGTCTCGGCGAAAGCAGCAATGCGATCATTGAGCACGGCGGCGACGAAATAGGAGAAAAAAGCCCCATTTGAAAAACCGTTCACGAATACTTTATTTGCATCAACGCCATAAGCTCTGATCGATTCCTTAATAATCGCCCGGGTAAACAACAAGTCGGGATTGGTGTCCGGGTTGGAGCTCACCGCGCTGGTCGGGTCTTCGCCAATCGCCGTTTCCCAGTAAGGGGTGCCGGACGTGTGGTTATCCCAATCGCCGTGCGCCTGAGGGACCGGAATGGGCACCACCAATACCACCTGATTCAGATCGGCGATATTACGCATCGCCTCACGCCCGAGCTCATCGGCGGTGTTGTACTCCAACGTAGCACCGGTGCCGCTGAAGAAGATCAGCAGAGGGGGTGAAACGGCGCCGGTTGGTCGATACACCAGGACATCGCGCACGTGCCCGTTAAGAGTCAACGTCGTTGCAGTCAAACCACCCGAGGTAGAGGTCGGAAAACTGCCGTCATACGCCACCGGATCGGGTGGAGGTGCTGCTTGCGCCATCAACGCGACCGCGAAGAGGAACATCGCAATGCCGAGCTTTGGTTTGAATGGGTGTGCTGGGCTCATCATCGCTCTCTCCTGCATCGTCGTAATCGCCGCGTTATTGTCGTTTGCAATGGTCGATGGGAACCTTGCGTCTATATTAAATACGCAATATCGGGGTAAATCCGTGTATGAGGTAACGAAAAGGAGACCGCAGCGTACGGCCAACGGATCGTGAAATATCAACTATTTGATTTAAAACGCGTTTATTTAGCGGACCGTAACTAATTACCCATCGATGTGCGCATCATTGACAGCGTGGGCGGGATGCGAATGACGCACCGCCGGCATCAATTGTGCCAATACACCGCATCCGGCCAGCGTCCAAACAATCAATGCACCGCTCGGAAGATCAAACACCGCCGATAACATCAATCCACTGGCATAACCGCAAGCGCCGATCGCATACGCCGTGGCCAGTCGCGCCTTACCGCGCATGCCCACGGTCGCGAGCGCCGGCACAATCAAACTGGCAAACACCAAATACACGCCAACCAATTGCACCGAGGCCGTAATCGCAAGCGCAAACACTCCATAAAACACCAACCCCGACAATCGCCCACGACGCCACCACATCACCATCAATAACAGCAGCGACAACAGCGCAGCCGGAATCATCTGAGCAAGGCTCACCCACAAAATTTGGCCAATCAGCAAATCCTTCAAATGTTCGCCACCATGAGGATTATTGGCCAACAGCAGCAAACTGCCGGTGGCGGCAAGCACGAACAGCGTGCCGATGAGTGGCTCTTGGTATTCCGGCCAGCGCCGGTCGGTCCAAGTGAGCAAGCCCGCGCCAGCCAACGCCGCCAATGCCGCCGCCAGCTGGACGCTGTAGCCATGCTCATCAACGCCAAAATATTGCGCCAAAATCACGCCTAAAGCCGCAACCTGTGCAATGGCAAGATCGATAAAAATAATACCGCGCGCCAGCACCTGCTGGCCGAGCGGGACATGGGTGGCTAACACCATGAGCCCGGCCAAAAACGCCGGCCCGAGGATACTAAGCTCGAGGCCTTCCCAATTCACTTCGCAGCTCCCAGCAATTTATCAATGGTCGAATCGAACAGACCAAACAAATCCTTCGCCTGCGCGTCACCACCCACGGTAAACGGCAAGATCAGCGCGGGCACGCCGGTGCGTTCGGACAGCCATTCACCCGGTTTTGAGTCCTGATACGCCGCGCTTAAAATCGCGAATGCGCCTTGGCTCTTGGTAATGTCAATCAAACTCGCCAAGTGCGCGCTGGTCGGCGGTACACCGGGTTTCGGCTCAAGCGTGCCAACCTGCTCGATACCTAACCATTGCAACAAATAAACCCAACTGGCGTGATGGACGACGACCTTTCTGCCTTTGAGCGGAGCGGCTTTTACTTCCCAAGCCTTAATCGCTGCCTGCCAGCGAGCGGTGAAATCGCCCAATCGCTGTTTATAACCGGACGCTTTATCCGGGTTAAGCGCGATCAAGCGCGCATCGAGTGCAGTCGCTACCGCCAATACGCGATGCGGATCGAGTTGAAAATGGGGATTGCCTTGCGGGTGCACATCGCCAGCGGCGCGATCCAGTTGCGTCGGTTTTTCCAAGGTGGTGATTTGCTCTGCCGCCATAAAGTAGCCAAGACCCGATCCCACCCGCGGATTAGCCGCTTGCTTGATCAGTTGCGGCAACCAGCCCACCTCAAGATCCGCGCCGGAACACACGATCAAATCGGCACGACGCACTTTTGCGATCAGGCTGGGTTTGGCTTCAATCTGGTGCACGTCCTGCAGCGCGGTGGTGGCAACGTCAATCGCAATGTCATCACCGCCTAGCTCGCGCAACAGCGCGCCCCACTCCGGCTCACAGGCAAATACGTTAAGGGCGTGCACCGGCATTGAAATCACGCCAGCCACAATCAAAGCAAGCCACGCAAACTTTTTCATCCCCACTCCATTAAAATTTATGCGCGCCGTGCGCGCCGAGGCTAACTTGATACTGCAGATAAAGTGCGTTGTCGGTGTCGTTCGGATTCGGCTCGTCGTGACTGTACTGCAGCCTTAATAAACTGAACTCGCCGTTGTGCCAAGTCAACATCACGCTATGGCGCAACGGATCGAAAATAGGGTTGTAGGGGCCACTGCGGCCTGCCCACAGCTGGTCGTAACGGTAGCCCGCATCCCAAGTTCGATTGAAGCGATACACGCCTTCAAGATAAGCACCGCGACGCTTGCCAACCCAGGGTTGATTTTGGCTGGGATCGGCTAAACTAAAAAATTCGCCGTCGCGATCATCCAAAAAATATTCCCCGCGTAAAGTCACCCCACCGTCCTTGGTATTGCCTTGCGGCGCCCATTTCCAGGTGAGATCGGCAATATACAAGGAATTATCACCGGCAAAACCATCTTCCGCTTCAGTCGTATTCGCTTTCAACATCGATACGCCAGCAAGCCAGGAATGATCGGTGCCCACTTCGCCTCCGGCGTGTGCAAATAGTGTTCTAGCGCCGATACCTGCGTGATTGGCGCCGCCAGTGGGAAAATTTTCGCCGCGAAACAGTTCACCGCCAAGCTCAAGGAAAAAATCGGTTGGAGCAACCCAACGCAATTGAACGCCGTCGTCGCCGTACTGGTTGGCGAGAAACGCTTGATACGCAAGCGGCCGATCGGTGAAATTGTCGGTGTGACTGTGATGACTGTTTAAATAGCCAAGGTTGGAAAAAAAGCGACCGGCTCGTACCGTAAAGCCTTCCGGCAATGCGGTTGTATCGATATACGCCTCCTCGATGCTGGCCTGCGCCGCACCCGCGTCGTCTTCATACGACAACGTAAACTGCCCGTAAAATTTGTCATCGATATTGGCCGCCAGTGACACTTCACTTTCGCCGAGCGATAACCCCTGATCGCCTGGGCCGGTTCCGTCGACCAACGGAAACCCCGAGCGCGTGTAACGATCCGGACTCAAGGAATGGTGCGCGTAGACGCCATTGAGAATGACGCTCATCGCTGGGTTGAATGCGTTGCCGTTGGCGCCAGCGGGAGCCGTGGTGGCGTTTTCGGTAACGGTAACCGGCGTTGTTTGCACTGTGGCTGTTGCGTGCTGCGCCCCTCTTATCGTTTCCAGTTCCGCTTTTGCCGCCTCGGCGACAGCAAGGGCGGCAACCGCCTGCTCTTGCGCCTTTTTGGCTTCCGCTTCAAGCATCTTTATGCGCGCATCCAGCGCCTGGAAACGTTGTTCCGCAGTCGGCTCAGCCGCCGACACGGAAGAGCTGAAATTCGACAACGCCCCTAGTAAGAACAAAAATCGTCTCATAATGAATTTAATATCCCGATAAAACGTTCAAAACCGCGCACAGTGAAACCATTAAAATGCATGACATGTTATAACATAACATATAAACACGGATTGTCGTCAATACCGTTTTTCTTACCCAATCGCACGCAGAAACCGACAGGCATCCATTAACGAAACACAAAAATCCGCAGCGAACGCGCCAAACGTTTATTTACTGAACTGTTGCATCTCTATCACACGCCCATTCAGCAACAGATACTGATTGAAATACCGCCCGCCAAAATCGTAAATCCACTCCTCACGGCGATCTTCGGCATAGCGGGCTAGCCCAGGCGCTGGCCTAGCCACAATGGTGCCTTGATAGTCACGATTCACGCTGGGCTGGCCGCAGTGTGCCACCAGCTCACCGCTGTATAAGCCTCGATAATTCATCGTTGGGCTGCAGTCGGAACCGATCTCGTCGCTGCCATAACCAAGCGACTCGATCGATTGCAAAACGCCGTCTTTAAAGACCAGGCGCTGCATAAAGGCCTTGCGTCCGAAGTTGTAGTACCAAACTTCAGTGGTGATTTGGCGCAGCTGCTCAATCGGACTGCCGATACCCAGCACATCCACCGCGCCATAACGCTCAATCCAAATCGGCTCGCCGCACTTACTGCGAACTTGGATGTCGCGCTCACCCCCATCCACCAAGCGATCAGCGCAGCGAAAGGCGGATGCATTCACCTTGGTTAGCGCACAGAGCAAACAAACGATGACGAAGATGCTCCTCATTATTTCTGCTCTTGGCATTGGCCAACCGTATCCCGTGCTTGAAGTCCTTCACATAGACTCAAAGTAAGCGCTGAAGTTGCTGTGCCGAAATGTTGGGCGAGCGGTGTTAACTCCCTTTATTCAAAGCCATTACGGAAAATACCGGTAGCTACAGCAACCATTAAGTCATAGCTGCCGGTGCCCGTGGCGCTAAAATGCCGAACCTTGACGTAATAGGTGCCGGAGGTGGAAATAACGTAGTTAGCGCCCTCCGCGGTTGGATCAGAAAGTGATCCGGCAATCGACGAATCGACCGATAGCAATAGTGCGTCCGCCGAGCTGCGCAATTCAAGCACCAGATCAGTGCCAGTACCAAGTCGCGCCGGATCGCCGTCGGCGGCAAAGAAGACCACGTCTCCCGCTAAAGCGGCAAAGGAATAATAATCCACATCCGCCGCCACATCGATTGCGCCGCTGTGGAGGCTGATTAACGAGACGATGGGAGTAGCGGCGGCAGCCGTGTCATTGCCCTCCACTTCAGAATCGGCAGTAGCGTGCGTAAGCGCGAGCGAGAGACGATAAGGATCGACAATCGAGCTTCCACTGAAAGTCCTGACGCGAATGTAATGCACTCCGCTCGTTGTCAGCGTGCGTCCTGCGATCACGGAAGAAAGCCCCGACTCAACGGTTCCATCGCCGCCGTTGCCGGTTCCGTCATCATCATCGGTCTCGATCACGGTTGTACCATCGGCTTCCAAAAGGTCGATGACGGTATCTCTGCTGGTAGCCCCAGAGTTCTGTGTGCCGCCACTGTCGGTCTCTATCCAGATTCGTGACCCGGCGGGTGCGCTGAAGGTCCAGTAATCGACGTCACCGCCCGGACTGAGCGATCCGGTGCCGACCGCATAATCTGCGGTTAAGTTCAATTCGGTCGCTTGCGCAAACGTGTCGTTCGGCTCGACTTCCGCGGTGACGGTGGGTGCCGCCGCTGCGATAGGAATGTTTTTTATCCGATAGGCACCTTCGTAGCGGCCGAGTGCGGTGAACGCCTCGTCAACGAGCTCGGCTTGTCTTTTGGAAGGGTGGGCCTTTTCCTGCGCTTGGGCGTAAGCGACCTCGGCACGCAATGCCTGGCCGTTTTGCAACGACCCCGCTTTCGTGCTTGGGACCGGCAAGAGAACGAATAGGGCGGTAAGAACCAACCCGGTCAAGATTCGAGCACACATATTCGTCACTCCTTGAATAAAATAAACGACTACCACTTTTACTTAATCCCAACAGGATCACAACGCACCATCTTAGCCTCAATATTGCACGAACACCAAACTGACAAAGATCAAAAACGGATACCAAATACAATGGTAAAAAACCCATTCGGTTCCCCCAGCATAGGAAAAATATGGTTGTCAGCTCCGATACCGAGGTTATTCCTGTAATCCGCAAACAGGAAGAGCTCATTACCTACGTAACTGCTTATTCTCTAGGCAATCCCGATGCAGCGCTCAATGGGCTTCGGATGAACAACGACAACTGGAAGGCACTGGTTTACGATGGCGGGGGCGCGGCGTGGACGTTTGCCAAAACACGCAACCTGCCGCTCGTAGATTTAGATCACATCGATGCAAACTCGGATGCGATAGCACTACTGCCGGCGGCAACCGCTCGGCGATTTCACGCAGTGCCGTTGCTAAAAGCTCGCGGCTGTGTCGTCGTGGCGGTCGATCCCGAGACCGATCAATCGGCAATCGCCGCGCTTGATTTTGTGTCTCGTGAGCGTGTGGTTCTGGTGGTAGCTACCGAAGACGCATTACGCGATTCCATTGGCCGTCACTACGATCGCATTGAAGATACCGAAATTGCACTCCACCTCGGTATCGATCCGGCGGTGGCCGGGGAGCGCGGTGTGATCGAATCGGAACAACTGGCGAGCAAAACGCCCGTAGTGCGGATCATCCATTCCGTTATCGCCGAAGCAGTAGCGCGCCGTGCTTCCGACATCCACTTTAGGCCCGGAGAGCATACGCTTGAGTTGCTCTACCGCATCGACGACGACTTGGTGCCAGTGCGCCGCTTCCTACGTGGGCTGGCTCCGGTCCTCGTCAATCGAGTCAAAGTGTTGGGGGCGATGAATCTCGCCGAACACCGTGTCCCACAAGATGGGCGCACCACATTTACCCTCGATTCGGGGCGCCGGGTAGATCTACGCATCTCAATCCTACCAACCGTTTTCGGAGAAAGCGTTGTAATACGCCTACTCGATACCATGGAGAGCCTGAAAAACCTCGATCAGATCGGCCTAATGCCAACCGACCGGGTGAAGCTGGATGACCTAATGAATCGCAGCCACGGGATGTTTCTCACCACCGGTCCAACCGGCTGCGGCAAATCTACGACGCTTTACGCCATGCTACTGCAGATGCGCCGACAACGCGTAAATATTCTCACCATAGAAGATCCGGTCGAATTCCACATTGAGAATATCCAGCAAACTCAAGTAAACCCCGCAACCGGTTTCGAGTTCGCTAGTGCACTGAGAAATTTTCTGCGTCATGATCCCGACATCATCATGGTGGGCGAGGTGCGTGACCACGAAACCGCCAGGTTCGCGGTCGAAAGCGCACTCACCGGCCACCTGGTACTCAGCACGCTACACACCAATACCGCGGCAACCACAATAACGCGGCTATTAGATCTCGGCATCGAAGCATTTTTGCTCCGCGCTTCACTGCTAGCGATTATGGCCCAACGACTGGTACGTCTGACTTGCGAGCATTGTCGCGAAGAAGAAAAACCACCACCGCATATTCGCAATCTGATGGGCGCCGGCCCAGAAGAGCAGTTCACCATCGGTCGTGGCTGCCATCATTGCAATGGCCTTGGTGTATACCGACGCAGTGCGGTGTATGAACTAATGGAAATGACACCCGCGATCCGAAAGCTGATTGTACCCGGTGCCGAAGCCGACCGCATCCACGCGGTAGCACTTGCGGAGGGAATGGTTCCAATTACCGACGCCGCCATGCGTATGGCACGACAAGGCCGTATCTCGCTGGCCGAGGCTTATCGCGTGCGTGCCGATTAAGGCGCGCCGCATTGTTTCAGACGATGGAGAAAATGTCGTGACCCGTGCCGGTGCACGTGCGCGAGTGCATCGCGCTCGGATCGAGCTCGAAGCCGCTCGCGGGTGACCCGTTCTGCGTTATTGCCAACGTTCTTAGGTGCTTTGTGGACGCAGATACGAAGCATGTCCAATAAGGACAAAGCACCTATAGAATAATTTAGCGAACATCGACAGGCAGCCCCCTTAATAGCTTAAAGTTCAAGCTCATATGTGATCGCAGCCGGATCTTCGGGATCGGGCCTGCGTCGAAAACCAAGGCGCGCGGCCAGTCGATGTGTTTTTTCGCAGCCCGCCGCATCGACCGCGTACATGTGTCGCACACCCGTTGCGCGTGCAATCTCAACCAAATGCTGCACCAGCAATATTCCAAGACCGCGCTTGCGCCATTGGTCATCAACCGCAACAGCGCAATGGCAACTCTCGCCATCGGCGGTACGCCAATAGCCCCCGGCTCCAATTTCCACATCGCTATCGTCGCGCCGAATAATGGCGATCAGCGCCATCTCATCGTGGTAATCAATGTTAGTGAGATCTTTTTCAACATCTCTCATCGGTGTTTGAACAACGGCAAGAAACCGATCATGCCGCGACGGCTCGGAAAGCCGCTTTAGGAAATCGCGCTCGATCTGCACATCGTCTTTACGAATCGGTCGAATCAAAACCGGGGTGCCATCGGCAAGCATCTCGTACCACTGCAACCCAGGCGGAATCGAGGCTTGAGCCAGACCTATGGAAACTGTTTTATTTGTGTACATACACCCTCCTTCACTGCAAGCCCCAAGAATCCAAGTTTGCAACACCCGTAGATAGGAAAGTTGACGCAGATCAATTGATTTGCTCTTTAAATTTAACGCAGACACAGGCACAGGCGCAGCTTACGAAAACTGCCCAATGCGGATGAAACTAAATCGCCCTTCCCGTTTTGAAAATTCCACTGTGCTGTGCTCTCAAGAAGAGTAGGGAGCAACAATTGAATTTACCGCACCTTTATTAGCTTAACCACATCGAACAGTAACACGGACATTATGCCCCCTATCACCGCTATAAAGAGCGGTAAGGGTGATGGGAGCGCGAAACGAAATATGGTGGCCAACCCAGGAACAATCAGGCACCCCGCCAGCACGGCAATGGCAATAGCGGCCACAATCCAGAAAGCTTGATAACCACGATCAAATAAATGTGGCAAGGTGGCCTCGTGTGAAGCATTCACTCTCACCAACATCAAGTTTCCTACAGTCAAGGCAACGAAAGTAAGCGCGCGCGCCTGCCCTACATTTACCGCCATCGCTAGGGCGGTATAATAGATGCCGAAACTAATAGTAAGTAGCAATGCACCCTGGATAATACCGAGGGTGAGCTGCCGCCAATCCATTAGCGCTTCATGAGGTGACCGCGGACGCCGTCGCATAATGTCGCTTTCTTCCGGCGTACTCTCGAAAGCGATCGAGCAAATCGGATCAACCACCATTTCGATCAAGACCACATGCATAGGCATAAGAATGGGCGGCAATCCCAATAGCAGGGGCAACAAAGCAAGGCCCGCAATGGGTACATGAATAGCAATAATATAAATCAATACTTTGCGTAAATTGTTAAAAATACGCCTCCCCATGCGAATGCCCGCGACAATACACCCAACGTCGTCATCGAGCATAACAATGCCGGCGGCCTCGCGAGCTACGTCGGTCGCACGCGAGCCAAGTGCCAACCCGATATGCGCTGCTTTCAACGCGGGTGCGTCATTCACTCCGTCACCGGTCATCGCCACAATTTCGCCATTGGCTTTAAAAGCCTCGACGAGGCGTAATTTTTGCTCGGGGCGGATACGTGCAAACACCTGCGCTTGTCGTACGATTTCCGCCAAGCGGGCATCGTCCATCGCATCAACCATCGGGCCGGTTATTACAGGGTCGAGGCGGTCAATGCCCGCCTCACACGCAATGGCGTGGGCCGTTGCGGGGAAATCGCCAGTAATCATCACTACCGCAATGCCCGCCTGTTGAGCCTCCCGCACGGCTTTAGTTGCAGTAGGGCGCAGCGGATCCTGAAACGCCAACAAACCCTGTAAATTGAAACGCAATTCGCGGAGATCAGCCGGTGGAGTCGCTTCCGCGAGGTCCGCAACCGCGACGGCAAGAACCCGCAAACCCCGCCGTGCAAGGCGGTCAACTTGAGCGAGCATCCCCTCGCTTTGCTGCAACGACATTCGACATAAAACTGCAACAGTCTCGGGCGCGCCTTTGGTTGCGATAAGACGCAAACCATTCTCCCTTTGCCACACTCGTGAGACAGCTGGCAAGGTGTGCGTTAGGCCATACTCGCGTTCCAACGTCCAATCGACATGCAGATGTTCGGTGCCAGTCAGGGTGCTCATACCCAGGGTACTGACTGCTTGATCCATGGGATCGAAGGCTTGCCGCTTGGAAGCGAGAACCGCGTATTCAATTAGGTGGTGAAACGCTTCAGGAAGTTCGGTTTCCTCCCCCTGCAGTTCAAATGTTTGATCATTCACCACAAGGACACGAATGCGCATCCGATTTTCCGTCAAGGTGCCGGTTTTATCAACGCAAAGGACACTCGTAGCGCCCAACGTTTCGATCACCGCGGGGCGACGCGCCAGTACTTTGATCCGTGTGAGCCGCCAAGCACCCAGCGCCACAAATACCACAAGCACCATAGGAAATTCTTCAGGGAGCAATGACATTGCTACCGCGATACCAACGAGCGAACCTTGCAGCCAATCGCTATACGCTAAACCATACAAAGTAACCACACTAAGACTTATCACCAAAGCAATTAGGCCAAACAACCGCACGAGCCGTCCGATAGACTTCTGTAATAACGTGGATTCGGTTTCAATGGTCACGAGCGATAACCCAATCTTGCCCGCCTGGGTCGCACTACCCGCCTCAGTCACTTCGGCCATGCCATTTCCGCTAACAGCCAAAGTACCCGCATATATCCACGGCTGACCATCGCCGCCTGGCGCTGAGAATTTAAATGGTTTTTCTGCGACTTGAATTTTATGCACGGGAACAGATTCACCGGTAAGTAAAGATTCGTCTAATGAAAAACCTTCACAACGGCGCAAGTACCCATCAGCTGCGACACGCTCCCCTTCACTTATTAACAAAAGGTCGCCGACAACGACTTCCCGCGCTGGAATGCGCTGCTCATGGCCGTCGCGCACCACGCGTGCGGTTGGCGCGACCAAGGTCCGCAGCGCTTCGAGAGCACCTTCGCTGCGCGTTTGTTGAACAACCACAAGGCCCACGGCTAAAGCGGCAAACGCCGTCAACAAGAGGCCTTCGTGCAACTCACCGACCGCTAGATATATTCCCGCGGCAAACATAAGCAGAAGAAACATCGGCTCGGCCAGTACACCCTTAAGGACACGAAGCACTCCGCGCCTTGGTGGCTTGGATAATTCATTAAAGCCATTCGAAACCAGGCGTTGCTTTGCTTCGCTCGAGGTTAGGCCGTACCAGTTGGAATTAGAGGACATCATATCCCCGGACTTCGTCTGATTCGTATAAGCCGCATCAAAAGATGGTCATCAACGGAACCCATGGCCTGGCTATTCATCGGAAGGTTCTCCATTCATTTGCAGCAACCAATTTCTGTGAGCCTACCAAAAGACAGGGACCTGCAATGATCGAAAAAAATTAATACAGATCATTTGGGCGACGCTTTAACTAAAAGGAAACGTCGTACGGATAGCATTAGCAATATCCAAAAACACATCGATTGCGTTCGTGGGGTGCGCCACGGTATTGCAAGTAACGATATTTTCCACTCCGGAACTTTTTAACTCTTCGTAAGATTCGCCACAAAATAACGCATGAACGCCCACACAAATCGGCGCCGGCATCCCGGCCAAGTTTAGCTTAGCGGTAGCGGCGATCATCGTATGGGCGGTGGAGATGATATCGTCGATGAGCACCGGCGTGCGGGACTGCCATTCCCTCGCATCAGGAACAGACACTTCCACGTCACGGTCACCGCGGCGTTGCTTATGCAATACGATCACCGGACAATCCACTCGGTGGGCCACATCCTGCGCCCACTGCACGCTTTCCTCATCCGGCCCGATGATCAAAGGATCATGCACGTGCAAACGAATCCAATGCGCAATTGCCGCTGCCGACGATACAACCTTAGTAGGAACTGAGTAGATCGCTGATAACGTCGGATGGCGATGCAAATGCGGATCCACCGTGACCAACCAGTCGACATACTGAGACAACCAGCGCGCAAATTGCGTTGATGTAATCGCCTCCCCATCGTTAAAGCGCGCGTCCTGGCGCATATAGGCCAAATAGGGCGCAACCAGCCCAATGGAAGTTGCGCCAAGTTCGCGCGCAGTGGATGCTGCAAAATACAATTCAATAATTTTGTCGTTTGGGTAATCCAGACCACAGGCGAAAATCACTGGCCGCCCAGCAGGCAACGTCAGCAATCGGACGTAAGTCTCACCGTCTGGGAACTGATGCACAATGAGCTCGCCACGCTCACCACCAAGCTCACGCAATAAACTGGCGCTAAGCGTCTCATAGCCGGGCAGTGCATACACTAATGGCGTCATGTTGCAGTTCCCAATGCAATAATCCCATGCTGCGCCTGCGCGAAATCGAGGGCGTAGCGCAACTCCCCGGGCGATTGTGCATGAATCGTGTACAGCGGTTGACCTTTTTCCACTTGCGCACCTAATGTCACGTGCAAATCTAAGCCTGCAGCAGGCACCAACGGTGCGCCGGCCAATTTCGCAACACGCGCCAAACGCCGATTGTCGATGCTGGATACGACACCCGGTTGCATCGCAGTAATTACGTGATGTTCACGCGCAACCGGCGGAACACGCAATCCGCCTTGCGCTTGTGCAATCGCTTGAAATTTCGCCCATGCTCGGCCATCGGCCAGCACTTTTGCGGCAAGCGCCGCACCTGAATTCGGTGGCGCCAATTGCGCCAATTCCACGATTCGGCCCGCAAGCATAATGGCACGATCCCGCAAATCAACCGGTGCCGTTGGCTCATTGCGCAGCACCGCAAGCACATCGCGTGCCTCCAGTGCGGGACCAATCCCGCGCCCCACCGGCTGCGTACCATCGGTAAGCACAACATCCACTTGCAACCCAAGCGCACGCCCCACTTCGATTAACCGCCACGCTAACGCATGGCCGGCACTTTCGGAGCGGACTTTCGCCGTCGCACCCACCGGCACATCGACCAGAACATGGGTGGATCCCGCAGCCGCTTTTTTCGAGATGACCGATGCCACAAGTTGCGCGTCGCTGTCCAAATCCAATGGTCGTTCGACGCGAATCAAAATATCATCCACCGGGCTTAGTGTTACCGAGCCACCCCAGACAATGCATCCGCCCTCTCGTTCCACCACGCGCCGCATCGCCGGAACGTCCAGCGCGACCGGTGCCAGCGTTTCCATTGTGTCGGCAGTTCCCGCTGGGGACGTTATGGCACGCGAAGACGTCTTAGGAATAACCAAACCCAGCGCAGCAATAATTGGCACAACGATCAGCGTAGTTCGGTTTCCGGGAATACCGCCAACACAATGTTTATCCACAACGGGGCGTGTTGGCCAAGTAAGCCGTGCACCGGTCGACACCATCGCACGCGTTAATGCAATGGTTTCCTGCTGGTTAAGACGATCTCCAGCACACGCCGTAATGAAAGCCGCCATCTCGATGTTTGAATAGTGACCTGCACCGATGTCGTCGATCACTTGCTGCAGCGCAGCTGCTGTGAACTCATGGCCAAATACTTTGGCACGCACATGCGAGAACGACTCAATCGGCGCCGGATGGCGGATGCAGACGCGATCCTGTTCGGTCGCCCCGAGCGCCGACCAGGCCGCTTCGGATAGTCCGGCTTCGTCCTCGGACAATTCAATCAGTCCACCGGCGCGCACAACATTTAGTGTGGCGATGATGTGCTTGCCATTCTGGCGCAGCTCCACGCGCGATTGCGATTCAAAACCCTCCGATCGACATACGTGCGATTCCTCACGCAGGAATACGACCGGTTCCTGGTACGTGTCGATACCAAGACGGCGGATGCGCAACGCATGCTCGCTAGACACAATGCAGTCCGGAGTGTTTGCAGTTTTCGAGTCAGCGGCCATCGTATTATGTCGCGCTAGGCGTTGCTTCAAGCTCGACGCATTCCTGATGCTCGGGAACGTGCACCGACCAACCCAACTGGCGTTCGATACGTTGCCGCAGCGCATCGGCCGCGACCGGTTCGCCGTGAGTGACAAACGTCATGCGCGGCGGCGCGCGATAATTTTTAAGCCACTGCAGGATTTCCGAGTAATCGGCATGCGCAGACAATGTGGATAACAACGCAATTTCTGCACGCACCGGAATATCTTGGCCGTGAATGCGGATCTCCTTCGCACCCGCCAGCATCGCGGCACCTCGTGTACCGGCGGCCTGGAATCCCGAAAACAGAATCGTATTGCGCGCATCCGGCGCGAAGGCTTTCAAATGATGCACGACGCGACCACCCGTGGCCATGCCGCTCGCTGCGATAATGATCATCGGTTGCCGTTGCGCGTTGAGGCGTTCGGATTCCTCCACGCTGTTGACGTATTTCGCCGCACGGCACATCGCGTTGCACTCCTTTGGATCCAGGCGGTGCTCGTTCCTGAATTCGTGATAAAGCTGTGTGACGTCAACCGCCATCGGACTGTTCAAATACACCGGCAAACTGGCGGGAATCCGCCCTTGCGCTTTTAATTGATGCACGTAATAAAGCAGCGTCTGCGCTCGACCCACCGCAAACGACGGCACGATAACAACACCTCCGCGTGCAATGGTGCGCGTAATAATCGGCTCGAGTTCATCGGCTGGATTGATGTTCGCATGCAAACGATCGCCATATGTCGATTCAACGATAAGGTAATCGGCATGATCGACTGCCCGCGGCTCAACCATAATCGAATCGTGTGGCCGACCAAGATCGCCAGAAAAAACAACCTTACAAGCACCATCGGTGAGGGTCACAAACGCGGAACCCAAAATATGCCCAGATGGGGTCAACTGCGCCGTCAGATTTTGTCCAAGCTCGATCGGCCGATCGTATGGAACGGGGCGAAAATAGCGCAACGACTTTTCTGCATCTCCTTGCGTATACAGCGGCAACGCGGGTTTGTGCTTTGAGAAACCGTGCCGATTCGCGTATTGCGCATCCTCCTCTTGCAAATGGCCGCTGTCTGGTAATAATAATTTGCACAATTCCAAGGTTGCTTCGGTGCAATGGATGGGCCCGCGGAATCCGTGTTTGACCAGCAACGGTATATATCCACTGTGATCCAAGTGCGCATGCGTGAGCACCACGGCGGACAATTTCTTTGGATCAAACGGCAGCGCCGACCAATTGCGCAAACGCAGTTGCTTTAAACCCTGAAACAACCCGCAATCGATAAGAATACGATTGTCGCCGCAGGTCACCAAATATTTTGAGCCGGTCACCGTTCCTGCCGCACCTAAGAATTGAAGCTTCATTTAGCACCCGCGATGCCGAAACCAAAGGGATGGCACATGGCCTTACTGCCAATTATAGTAACCTTTATCGATATTACGCTCCGCCCAACCCCCGGTTGCTGACCTAAATCAATAACAAGCTCGACCGTTCCCACACCATCGAATTTTTATAGAGGCTATTTGCTATGACTAGCGAAGGCACTGAAATCCCGATCGAATTGCGCATTCGCAGTATGAACCAATTGTTCGAATCGTTCGATCCTTCGCCATTTCGTGAAAAGGCGCTGGATCCCGCCGCGCACCGCTATATTCTAAGTTGCGCGCAGGAATCCTCACCCAACCCCTCACTGCGTTTGGTTATCCATCTCGCGCAATCGCTGCGCGATGAAAGCGGCGTAATCATCGAAGGAATCCACAATCACTTCCGGCTCGAAGCGCAAACCGCGCGCCGTGAACTGCATCGGCAAATGCGGATCGGGCGTTTCTCGCTGTTGTGGGGCCTTGTGATTTTAGCGGCGTGCTCTGCTGGACGCGGCCTGCTCGCAATGCAACCGGAACCGATTGTGCGGTTCTTTTCAGAAGGATTGCTGATTCTGGGTTGGGTTTCGCTCTGGAGACCGATCGAAATTTTGCTTTTTGAACATTGGAAAGCGCGTGATGAATGCCGGTGGTTGGAGCGATTATCGAAAATACGCGTGGAGTTTACGTTTTATCCCGAATAACGGTTGCGTGGCAGTGCTACCGCACACTCCGCAACCGCAATGCATTACCGACCACCGAAACCGAACTGAAACTCATCGCCAATGCCGCAATCATTGGCGATAACAACGTCCCTGTAAACGGATACAAAACACCGGCCGCGATCGGAATCCCCAGCGCGTTGTAGATTAATGCAAAACCTAAGTTCTGATGCATATTGCGCACCGCCTGCTGCGACAACACGCGCGCGCGTAAAATCCCACGCAGATCACCCTTAATCAAGGTAACGTGGCCGCTGTTCATCGCAACATCGGTGCCGGTTCCCATTGCAATTCCGACATCGGCACGCGCCAACGCCGGCGCATCGTTGATGCCGTCTCCAGCCATCGCGACCTTGTGTCCTTGCATTTGCAGCTTGGCCACCAAGGCCACCTTGTCGGCTGGTTCAACTTCCCCGATCACCTCATCAATACCCAGGCGTTCACCCACCGATCGCGCGGTCGTCCAACCATCGCCGGTTGCCATGACCAGGCGCAATCCCGCTGCCTGCAGTGCGTACACCGCTTCCGGTGTGCTCGCTTTGATCGGATCAGATACCGCGAACAAACCCGCTAATCGATCGTCAATGGCGAGATAGATCACGCTGGCGCCTTCGTTGCGCAACGTTTCCGCAATCCTTTGCAACGGAGTTACCTCAATATTTTTTTGCTGCATCAGGCCCACGCTGCCCAACACAATGCCATGGCCGCCGACCTGCCCGCTCACGCCCACCCCGCCAGCACTGTCGAAGGCAGACGGTTGTTCTAGCTTAAGGCCCCGGCGCTTGGCTTCGGCAACGATCGCTTGCGCTAACGGATGCTCAGCGGCTTGATCTAAGCTCGCGGCAATCCGCAAAATTTCATTAACATCAAAACCTTCAGCGGCCACAACACGATCGAATGCCGGCTTGCCTTCGGTCAAGGTGCCGGTTTTATCGATCACCAAGGTATCGATCGTGCGCATCGCTTCGATTGCTGCGGCATCGCGAAACAACACACCTGAACCGGCGCCCTTACCGGTTGCAACCATAATCGACATCGGCGTAGCAAGACCCAAAGCGCAAGGGCAGGCAATGATCAATACGGCAAGGGCATTGATCAGCGCATACACCCAACGCGGTTCGGGACCGAGCAGGCTCCAAACAAAAAATGTCGTCACAGCAATTGCGATGACCACCGCCACAAACCACCCGGCCACCGCATCGGCTAAGCGCTGCATCGGCGCACGCGTGCGCTGCGCTTGCGCAACCATTTGCACAATTTGCGCAAACATCGTTTGCGCGCCGACGCGCTCGGCGCGCATGATGAGACTACCGGTGGTATTAAGCGTTGCGCCAACGACCTTATCACCGGCGCGCTTAGTGGTCGGTAATGGCTCGCCGGTTAGCATCGATTCGTCAACCGCACTGATGCCCTCGATCACGGCGCCATCAACGGGAACTTTTTCACCAGGGCGCACGCGTAACCGATCACCCGGTTGCACCTCCATCAGCGGCACATCTTCCTCAAAACCATCGCTAAGAATTCGACGTGCGATTTTCGGCGCAAGCTGCAGCAATGCCTTAATCGCCTGCGATGTCTGCGAACGCGCGCGCAGCTCAAGCACTTGCCCTAGCAATGTCAACGATACGATAACAGCAGCGGCCTCGAAGTAAACCCCGACGCGTCCGTGCTCGACAAACGAAACTGGAAAAACCTGCGGCACCAGCGTGCCGATCACGCTATAACAATAGGCAATCGCAATGCCAAGACCAATCAAGGTCCACATGTTCGGGCTGCGATGAATCACCGATTGAATGGCGCGCACGAAAAATGGCCACCCGGCCCACAACACGACCGGTGTCGCCAGGATCAATTCGATCCAAGACTGAGTTTGTGGTGCAACAACTGCCAGACGGTGCCCCGACATGGCTAAAACAAACACGACGAACGTAAGCGGTAATGTCCACCAAAACCGGCGGGTGAAATCGTCGAGCTCAGTCGTATCCTCCACTTCGCTTACCGGCATGACGGGCTCCAGTGCCATGCCGCAAATAGGACAATTGCCTGGACCCGACTGCCGGACCTGCGGGTGCATCGGACAGAGGTACTCGCCCGCCATAACAACATTCGGCGCCGCAAGTGACGCGTTCATTGTATGAACGCAATGGTGATGCGCCGTCTTTACAGTGGGATCCGTTTTCATATCTTCTTTAAGATTTAAGACTTCTTAGGAGCACCAACACGCCAGGCGACAGTGCCTTTGGGATTGTTGTACCAACCCGGATCGCGATAGTCCGCCGCCACCTGATCGCGAACCTTAACCACCGTAAACATACCACCCATCTCAAGCTTACCGAATGGCCCGACACCAGCCATCATCGGTAGCGTGTTTTCCGGACCTTTCATATGGCCGGAATCGGTGTGCACTTGATGACTGGCCATGCCGTTTTCGCCCATCGCCATATAACCTGGCAACATCGAGCGAATCTGCTCTTCCAGCGGAGACTGATCGACGCCGAGCGTGTTAGGAACACCATGCCTCATCGCGTTCATGGTGTGATGCGACATGTGGCAGTGGAATGCCCAATCACCGGGTGTGGCGATAAATTCAATATCACGCGTCTGGCCGACACCAACAATTTCGGTAATTTCCGGCCGCCATAACGTCTTCGGCCATCGCCCGCCATCGGATCCGGTCACCCAGAATCGATGCCCGTGCAGGTGCATCGGATGATTCCACATCGACAAGTTACCCAAACGTATACGAACGCGCTGGCCGCTCTTAACGACCATCGGATCAATTGCCGGAAACACTTTGCTGTTGAACGTCCATAGATCGAACTCGGTCATAATCGACGGATCGGGACGATAAGTGCCGGGATGCAAAGCCCAGTTGTGCAAAAGAATCACAAAGTCACGATCGATCGGTTCAAGCTCGCCGTCTTTCGGATGGATAATGAACATGCCCATCATACCGACCGCCATCTGCGTCATTTCATCGGCGTGCGGATGGTACATATGCGTGCCATGTTGACGCAGCGTGAACTCGTAAGCATACGTCTGGCCGGGCTCAATATAAGGCTGCGATAGTCCACCAACACCATCCATACCGCTCGGTAACAAAATGCCGTGCCAATGGATACTGGTATGTTCCGGCAACTTATTGGTTACCAAAAAACGCACGCGATCCCCTTCAACGGCTTCAATCGTGGGACCCGGCGTTGAACCGTTATAACCCCAACATTTCGCCTTGCACCCCGGGGCAAATTCGTGTTCGATTTCTTCGGCGATCAAATGAAATTCCTTGACGCCATCTTTCATCACATACGGTAACGATCGACCATTGAGTGTCGTTACCGGAACGTAAGCGCGACCTGTGCTTGCCACAGCGTTGTTTGCCTCAACGGAAGTTTGCGCCTGCGCCGGGCGGATCAAACCGCCGAGCTTGGCCAAAGCAACACCGCCCGCGGTGAATAATAAATTGCGACGAGAGATTGTCATGGCGCCTCTCCGTGTTGATCGTGGGTATCACCTTCAGGATGCGCGGGTTGCCTGCTCCGTTCCGGCGCTGGATGTAAAATCTCATCCGGGCCAATGGCCGCGTCCGTCACCGCGCTGTCACTGGGCAATTGCGCGCCAACGGCACGCATCAAATCGACCCGTGCCAGCCAATAATCGCGCACGGCTTCGATGTAACCTTGATACGCATCGAATTCCTGTTGCTTGGTCAGCAGCAACTCGAACACGCCGGCCAGCATAAAATTAACCTCATCCTGAGTGCGCGCGACAATCGCTTCGCGCTGTGGAATCAGCGCGGCGCGGTAGGTTTGCGTAATGGCGCGGGCAGCGTTAACTCGATCTGCATTCAGCCGCACAGCGCTATCGATGTCCAATTGCAACGCTCGCAGCTGGGCGTAAGCATCGTCCAACCAAGCTCCGACGCGCGCGATCGCGCCTTGGCCTTGATTGAAGATCGGGACTTGCAAGGAAAGACTAGGGCCGTAGAGTTTGCTGCGATCCGTTTCACGCTCGCCATTAACACCGATATCAACCTTACCGAACCAGCGATAGCGTTTTGTGACGGCGAGCTTTTGTTCGAACAACGCCACTTCCTGCCGTGCCGCCGCCAAATCCAACCGCTGTTGATGCGCAAGGGCGATTAACGTATCGGCTGATTCGTCTTCGGTGAGCGGAACCGGGAGGCGCTCCGCCGCCTTCCAGTGACCATCCTCATCGAGTAACCCCATCATGCGGTTCAGCGTTGATCGCGCACGCATCACGTCGGTATTGGCGCGCGCCGATTCCAATCGCGCTTGCGTTGCCGTCACTTCGCGCAACTTGCATTCCAAGGCGCTGACATTGCCCGCTGAATAAAACTTCGCGGCAAGCTCGGCCGCCGTTTGCGCCGCTGTGGCCACCGCTGAACGCATCGCCACCACCTGCTGCGCACCAACGTAGGTGTAATACGCCGCGCGTGTATCACTGACCAGATTCAGTATTGCCGCGCCGATCAACTGTTGCGTGCGCGCATACTCCATCGCCGCCAAGTGCTTGCGCGCCGACAACAACAACAGATCCGCAAAACTCGTACTAATGCCAGCATCGAGCTTCGCCGGGTCACCGGAGTGATGCAATGCGGTGATGAAAAACGCGGGGTTGCCGACGCGACTGGCTTCGTAGACATCGGCTTGCGCGATACCCAACCGCGCGTATTCCGACTGCATGCGCGGGTTTCGCAATAACGCAATCTGCACGGCTGCATCCGGCGTGAGCGGTTGCTGCAGCAAAGCCTGAACCTTCGCGGCCATCATTGCGGCACTCTCGCGGTCCGTGGCCAAACTCAATGTTATTCGGTTGCGCTGATCCACCAATGCCTGGATACCGGCCAGACCTTGTTCACGCGGCACGCTGGCGCATCCACTGAACGCACAAGGTATTGCAATGGCCAATAGGCAATGCAAAGAAAAAACTTTCATATAAAGGGCCTCCACCGACCATCTACCGCACGCATGCGTAATCACTGAATGCAATACGTAAATATTGTAATTACACTTATTTAAAATTAAATTTACGCGCCATTCCCGCAAAGACGGGAACCCGCGCTTGGATGCCACAATAGAGAACTAAGCGATGGGTGGACGCAGCAAACGGCCGGGCAGGACGGCGGCGGGTTGCGGTAGGATAAAAATCGCGATGAACCGTTGCGGAATAATGGGACGCATATCAAGAAACGTCGTTGGGATCGCAAACACATTCGCGCAACCGCAATGGCACACACCGCCAAAGCAGGGACAAGTGCCATGCCTTGATTGCGCGGTATCGAGCTGGGCCGCAATAGGATGGTGACAGTGCGATTCCATCGCTGGCGTGTGCAGCCTTACCGAAGGCTGCGCCATACCTAACGGTGCGAGCGCGCCGTTTAGAACCAGAACGGCGGCAAGCACGTAACACAACCACGCGGGCAACGCTTTTGGGCGGGAGAACCGAATTCGCATGGTTTATAGACTGCGCCAGGTGGGTCGAACTTGCAACCGGGTATTACCTTAACACGCGCATTGAAGGCCCCTGCGCGGTTAACCCGCGATACCACAGTCCACCGATTAACCGGCGCAGGCGAGCAACGATTGGCAATGCCGCGCGATCACGATTTCCTCGTCCGTTGTTATCGCAAACACCTTCGTCGGCGCTTCACCGGAAAGGCACTGCGCATTCGCATCGTTGCCCGCAGAGTCAAGTGCGACGCCAAGAAACCCCAAACGCTCGCAAATTGCCGCGCGAATGTGTGGAGCCCGCGCACCAATCCCGCCGCTGAATACCAAAGCATCCATCCCCCCGAGTACCGCCGCCAGCGCGCCGATTGCGCGCACGCACTGATGCACGAACAAATCGATGGCTTGTTGCGCTGTAAGCGCAGGGCTGGCGAGCAAATCGCGCATGTCCGAACTGATACCGGATACACCCTTTACGCCACTATCGTAATAAAGCAAATGCTCAATCTCACCAAAGCTCAACGCGTGCGAACGATGCAGGTGGAAGATCACGCCAGGATCAATCGCACCGCAGCGCGTGGCCATGGGCAATCCATCGAGCACCGAAAACCCCATCGTGGAGTCAACACTGCGGCCAGCGCGAACCGCGCAGATGCTGGCGCCGCTGCCAAGGTGCGCCAACACCACCCGATGCGCATTAGGTGCAAGCGTGCGCAAACGTTCGCTTAAGTATTCAAACGATAGTCCGTGAAACCCGTAGCGCCTTACGCCGGCGTCGTAAAACTTGCGCGGCAGCGCCATGCGTTGTGCGCAATCATCCCAGCCGGCATGAAACGAGGTGTCAAAACAAGCGATTTGTGCAGCGCGCGGAAAGCGCGAATGCAACGCACGAATCGCCGCCAAATTGTGCGGCT
This sequence comes from uncultured Rhodanobacteraceae bacterium, assembly GCA_964466115.1. Classification (GTDB taxonomy): domain Bacteria; phylum Pseudomonadota; class Gammaproteobacteria; order Xanthomonadales; family Rhodanobacteraceae; genus Pseudolysobacter. The sequence goes on from CAYXMH010000008.1 coordinate 22,807, forward strand.
GGTGCTGTGGCGCGAGTGGATCGAGTAATTCCAGCTCTTGCAATATGCCATCATCAACAACGACCGGTGTAGGAAACTGGTGGCCACCATGAACGACACGATGGCCAATGGCGGAAAAAACCAGATGTGAAATACGATGCTCGATCCAATCCAGCGCAACACGCAGTGCATCGCTTGCGCTAGCAACACCGCTAGCGAGATCCTGTTCCGTTATAGACGGCACCGGTTCCATGTATTGCGCACGCAGATGCGGCGCACGGCCTAAGCCCGCAATCTCGCCTTTCGCCAACAATGCCAGGGCCGGCTCGTTACGGTACAACGCAAATTTCAGGCTCGACGAACCCGCATTGATGACAAGAATTGCCGCGTTCATTCCACCGCCACAAGCTCGCTTGGCACTTGCGACTGCGTTAGCAACACGCCCAGTGCCACCGAGGCCAGCCGATTGCGCACGCTGTCGGCGCGGCTGGTCAACACGATCGGCAATCGCGCGCCTAGCACGATGCCGGCCGAATCGGCATCGGCCAAGAACGTAAGCTGCTTGACTAGGATATTGCCGGCTTCGATATCGGGAACCACGAGGATATCCGCCCGACCGGCGACGTCCGAAACGATACCCTTGATGCGCACGGCCTGAGGGTCAACCGCACTGTCAAACGCAAGCGGGCCATCCAGTGTGCCGCCGGTGATCTGGCCGCGCTCGGCCATCTTGCACAGCGCGGCAGCGTCCAATGTAGATGCTATAGCCGGATTCACGGTTTCCACGGCAGAAAGGATTGCAACGCGCGGATGGGGGATGCCGATGCGATGCGCCAAATTAATCGCATTTTGCACAATATCGAATTTTTCGGCGAGAGTCGGGTTGATGTTGACCACAGCATCGGTGATGATCAACGGACGCGGGTAGCTTGGCACCTCCATCACGAAGACGTGGCTTATCCGCCGCTCGGTTCGCAAGCCGGAATCCTTCGCGAGCACCGCGTGCAGCAATTCATCGGTATGCAAACTGCCCTTCATCAGCGCGGCAACTTGGCCGGTGCGCGCCAACGCCACTGCGCTATCCGCCGATGCGTGGCTGTGTTGCGTGCCGATGAGCTCAATGCCGGACAGGTTCAGCGAACACTCTTTCGCCAAAGCGCGGATGCGCGCCTCCGGCCCCACCATCACCGGCTCGATCAATCCCGCATCGCGCGCCTCAAGTGCCGCTTCCAAAGCCTCGGCGCTGCACGGATGTACCACCGCCATGCGTACCGGCGGCAATTGCTTACAGGCCGCAAGCAACCGCTCGTAACCACCGTGCACCCTGGGTTTTGCCGACAATCCCAGGGATGCATCGGCGGGAGATCGAAGCGCTACATCGTTCATAAGCAGTAAGCTCGCATTGAATCAACAACCCCACCAGCGATGGCGTATTCTCCTTAGCCTGGCGCGGGCCGAAAAGCGATCCAAATTGCGGCTACCGCAAAAAAAGATTACGCCTTGGCATTGTATCCGCTACACCAACCTTTCGCTGCAACGGCCTTATTCGGGAACAACTGACAACTGGCCCATGGCGTTTTGTCGGTGCCACCGAAGAACTTGCAATTCGAACACAACTGACCGGCCTTATGACTCGGATATTTCGCCGCATCCACTTTGCTGGCATCCTCTTTGTAGCCCAGCGCTGCGCCCGTGGCGTCAGTTTCGGGCAGATGCGGCAGATCGTCGGCGCGTGCATGGCGCGGTAATGCAGTCGCCAAAATACCAAGCCCGGCGGCTGCGCTGCCCAACTTTAAGAATTCACGGCGTGATTTAAGAATGGTGTCGTTCATTAGCTATGCTCCAAAGGATCTATAGAAAAATGGGTATTGTAACCACGATTTAATCATTCTCGCGGCTATTGCATTGCTATCATTCTAATACATCGTTTGATCCATATATCTGATCTGGATCAAATGATTCGCACGAATGCCCGGTAGGGCTTCTCCCAGAAAACCGCTTTATTGATGAGGCTTTATCAACCAAAGCCCAAAGTTAAATGGATAGGAACCCGGCGAATCGGTGCCACTGTATTCCGGTATGAAGGCTTGTGCTGCTAGTTGATTCATGATGCCGTATTGCCCGCCGGTCAACCGTGCTGCGGCGGTGATGCTCTCCCTGCTCACCGTGTTGTCAGCCAATAAAAACAAGTTGCCGCCAGGTAGCAACGCTCGATAGCCATCCCGTAGCATGCCCTGCGCATTGCGGCCTTCGGGGAAAAACGCATACACACGCGAAACGGAATTTGCAGGCCAAGCCGATGAATGGCCAACTCCGCCGCGGTAGTTTGCAGGTAACGGCTGCTCCATCTGGGCTAGCCATTGACCGTCTTCAAAATGCTGCGGATTCCGCTCGATCGCGAAAACCAGTGCGTTGGGATTATTGCGCGCAATGGCAGGGGCACGCGGATTCACCCCGGAACCAAATTCAACGAACGGCCCGTTTCGTGATCCACCGCCAGCTGCGCCAAATCCCCCAACACCGGCGCGCACTCGTGATGTCACCGGGAATTGCCCACCATTTCCTGTGGTGTTTGCATGTGACACCGGCCTGGCGGAACCGCCCGCGAATGCGGCGCCAACCTGGGCCAGCACCGTCGTAAATTGGCGTATCGCAGCCGCACGCGCTGCGGCTGCGTACTGCAGTCCCAGTCTTGCCGCTCCCGCGGCAAGCGCTTCTCCCGCTAAGATGCCCCCGCCGATCCACGGGAGCGGGCCAGTCGTGCCGATGTCCTCTATCGAAGCCGGTCGCACCAATCGGCTACCGGGTTGCGTGCCGCCCGGTTGCAAGGTTCCCTGCTGAACGGCCAACGGAGTGAAGCCCGGCAATCGCCCATTCTCACGGTAATACCTTGCCCGCTCCCTGCTGTTCGGTTCGCCGTTGATGCATTCGCCAGGACTGGCTTGGCAGAACCCTCGGTTATCGGGTGGAGGAACCGGTGTCGGATGCTCGACCGCGTTGCCCGGCATCGATTGCAAGCCAGAAGGATCGTCATTCGCGATTGGATTCTCATCGAACGCAGCGTAAGGGTTAGCGTATGCCATGCTTGGTCGATAGCGAATCGGATCGCGGCTATTCCAGCCACCGGTGCGCGGGTCGTAATCTCTCGCGCCAAAGCGATAGAAGCCAGTGCCGGTTAAATCGATGCGCCCGCCTTTGTAGGCGTACCACTCGTTGCTAAAGCCGTTGGTTCGGCTAGCGATCATCTGCCCGAACGGCGTGTAGTTCGCATACGCCGTGCTGACGTTGTGGCGTACCATGGTCGTATTGCCCAATGCGTCGGATTCGACGATGGCGTCGTCACTCGGCCCAATCACCGTTTTGCGTTGGCTACTGACGTACCGACGCAGCGCTCGGCGCGTTAAATTACCGCGCTCGTCAAGCCGATACTCGATTTCCAAACCCGGAAACTCCGCATAGGCGACGGTGGGAGTAGTGCTGCCCGGCGCCTTGACGTATTGGAACGTCTGGTTCTGATTTGCGTCGTAGACGTAACCACCGCCGTCATGGGTGTAGGCCTGGCCCAAAGGATCGTTGCCGTATTGGGCGGCGTTGGCAAAAGAAGGCAGCGAAGCCAACAGAGTCAACACAGCACGGGTTGCAAAGCGATGCCTCATGATCATGATCAGTCGAAGCAACGATTGCGATTGGTGTACGCGAAATCGAGGCAACTTGCACATAACAGCTCCATTGAGAGTACCGAACACCGATCGCGGCGTTCATATACTTAATAGCGTGCAAGTGACCCCTCAACCGACATCAAAAATTGTCACAAATTGCAAATTCTTTGAAAACCCACCTCGCCTTAACGAACCAGCGGTTTATCGCCCTAAAGACGCTCTTGGAAAGGAATGTTTTCCTGCACAATCCAAGGCATTGCCCAGCAATAGGAGCGTAAAATTTTTAAGAGGCCTTTAATTTAGCTGAACACTTAGGTGTTCTATTAAAACACACCGCTATACTGCACCCATGGCAGACTCGATGGAGCCGCACATGTCCAATCCGATTATCGGTGAGTTGATCGATCTACTCAGTCTGGAGCGTTTAGAGGAAAACTTATTTCGCGGTCAAAGCCGCGATATCGGAACCCGCTATGTGTTCGGCGGCCAAGTGCTTGGACAAGCGCTGTCGGCGGCGCAGCGCACCGTTGATCCGGATCGTGCCGTGCATTCGTTGCACGCGTATTTTCTTCGTGCCGGCGATATCGATGCGCCGATTGTTTACGATGTGGATCGCTCTCGTGACGGCAAAAGTTTTTCGGTGCGGCGCGTGGTTGCGATTCAACACGGGGCGCCCATTTTCAATTTTTCAGCCTCGTTTCAAATTCATGAATCGGGAGTCGAACATCAGCTTTGCAAGCCGGAAGTTCCCAATCCGGAGGATTTAGCGCCGCCAGAGCCACTAGCGCCAAGCGCTCTGGCCCGAATTCCGGTGAAACTGCAGCGCTGGTTAGGAATGAAGGGGCCATTTGAGTTTCGCCACGTATACCCACGCGATGAAATCAATCCACCGAAACGCCCGCCTTATCAACACGTCTGGTTTCGCTTGATGGATCGTGCGCCGGACGATGTGAATTTGCATCGTGCATTGCTCGCTTATGCCTCGGATTTCCACTTGATTGGAACCACCACCTTTCCGCATGGCATTTCCTATCTGCAGCCAAACGTGCAAATGGCGAGTCTCGATCACACGATGTGGTTTCATCGTCCGTTTCGAATCGACGAATGGCTGCTTTACTCCTGCGATAGCCCAAGCGCGCAAGGGGGGCGCGGGCTGGCGCGCGGCCAAATTTTTACCCGCGATGGTATTCTGATCGCCTCCACCGCCCAAGAAGGGCTGATTCGATTATTACCTATTGAGGCCAGCTGACGCGTGCGCCAAATCTATACTTCGCAACGGTTAGAAAACGTGGACCGCGTTATCGCGCTACTCGGGGAAGCGGGTATTGCAACGCATGTGACCAACCGCAGCCGCTATCGAAGCGATGATTACAAGCGGTTCAGTTACGCCGATCGCACAGAACATCACGAATGGCCAGCGGTGTGGATCGTGCGCGCCGAGGATCAAGTGCAGGCCCGTAAACTGTTGCGCGAGGCGGGCCTTGAACCGGCCACCCGCTATGCGGATGAATCGGCTTTGGCGCGCAAAACCGCCAATCCGGTCCGGCCTGAGGTACAAGCCGTTCGCGCACGGCTCATCGTGTTGAGCGCATTGACGGGGGCGATCCTACTGCTGATGCTGAATTATTTTCAAAGGACCTAGAACCCTTTCGACCGATAAGGATTAGTCATGTGGCAGATAGCGATTCCATGGTGGGAGCTTTTAGTTCGTGTCAGCGTGATTTACCTTGCTTTATTGATTCTGCTGCGTCTTGGCGGCAAACGCCAAGTGGGCCAGCTCACCTCGTTTGACCTGGTGTTACTGCTGGTCATCAGCAATGCGGTGCAAAATGCGATGGTCGGCCCCGATACGTCTCTAACGGGCGGCCTTTTGGCGGCACTGATATTGGTTGTCTGGGAACAGGGCTTAAGCTTCCTGACCACCCGCAGCCGAAAATTGGAACGGCTGCTGGAAGGGCGCGCCGAAGTGTTGGTGCATCACGGCCGTATCTATGAAGACGTGTTGCGCAAACAACAGCTGTCACATGAAGATTTGCAGGCGGCGCTGCGCCACGCCGGTTGCTTCGACCTAAAAGAGGTTGAGTTCGCGGTACTCGAAACCAATGGTTCCATCAGTGTTAAGCGGCGCGAGCCCGCGGCGATGATTTAGCCGCAACCTCGCGCAAGCGAGGCTTTTCAACGCTACAATAAACCCATGAAACCCGAGGCGGTACGTCTGTTTCAAACCTTGCCGCATCCGTGCGGTTATTTCGATGATCGCATCGCGCAGAACGCGGTACTCGATCCCGCTTCCCCGCATCTTGCAGACATCTACGATTCCGCCTTAACACACGGCTACCGGCGCGCGGGCGGACATGTGTACCACCCGTATTGCCAGAGCTGCCATGCGTGTATTGCGGCACGAGTACCGGTCGCGCAGTTCAAGCCAACACGCGGCCAGCGGCGCTGCTGGAAAAACAATGCCGACCTTACGCAAAGCGTCGTTCCGGCCCAGCAGACGGAGGAACACTTTGACTTGTATCGTCGGTATCTTAGCTCGCGCCACGCCGGCGGCGGCATGGACAATCCCAGCGTCGACGAATTCGAACGCTTTCTTTACACAAAGTGGAGTCCCACACAGTTTTTGGAATTTCGGTTAGGCAAAAAACTGGTGGGCGTCGCGGTCACCGATATCACGCCACACGCATTATCGGCCGTATACACGTATTTCGAGCCGGCGGCCGCGCAGCGCAGTCTTGGCACTTACGCCATTCTTAGCCAAATTGAACACGCTCGCTCACGCGGCCTTAAATACCTGTATCTCGGTTATTGGATCAAGCACCACCCGAAAATGGACTACAAGATCAACTTTCAACCGCTGGAAATTCTGCACGCCGGAGCGTGGCACCGGGTTGCACGCTGAAAACCTCTCGCCCAAGCAACATCCACTTTTTTAAATGGAGCTTTATGTACCGTTTTTGGATTTATTTCGCCGTTTCCGTACCCATGGGCAGCGCATACGCAAACCCCGCTTCAGATACCTGGATGAGCGTGCTGTTGGACGGACGCAAAGTCGGTTACATGCATAACACACGCAGTGTGCGCGACAACCATGTATTCAGCACTCAAAGCATGAACCTTGCCCTTGAGCGCAGCGGCATCAAGCTCGGCTTAATCTCCGAGGAGTCCAGTGAAGAGACATTGGCGGGGGAACCGATCGAATTCTCGGCGCGGTCCCAATTATCCGGCATCGAAACCGTCATCAAAGGGCACCTGCGTGGCGATGGGCAAATGGATATCACAACCAACATCGCTGGCGTCAACCAAAACCGCACCGTGCCGTGGCCCGCAGGCGCATTATTGGCCGAAGGTTTGCGTTTGTCCGCACTGAAGCCAAGCCTCACGCCCGGCACGCGTTTCACCGACCTTGCTTTCGAAACCTCAAGCTTAAGCGCGATTCGCGTAACCAGCACCGTGGGTGCACAAGCGTGGGTGGACTTGCCGCAAGGCAGAAAGCAATTGCAGCTTATCGAACAAGACCTTGCTATACCGGGCAGCGAAATGCATACGCGCAGCTGGATCGATCGCGATCAGACCGTATACAAGATGGTCATGCCCGTTATGGGGTTTACGCTCACCATGATGGCGTGCAGCAAAACCTGTGCGCTGGCGCCGAATCAATCGACGGATCTTTTCGAGCACACCCTGGTGAAGGCTCCGCGCGCACTTGCCCCGGACGAACTTCACCACGGATTGAAGTTTGACTTATTACCGAACGACAGCGCCTCGCCGTTAACGATAACCAGCACCGATGAGCAAACATCGAAAGCTTTGGGCTCGGGGCATATTGAGCTTGATATCGCTCCTATAACGGGTCTGGAGAAGGAAACGCACGGGACCAAGCCGGAGCCTGCCGATTTCCACGCCACCGATTGGCTGCAAAGCGATGCCCCGGAACTCCAAACGTTGGCCAAACAGGCGGTGGCGGACGCTACGGAACCTCTGGATCAAATGCAGCACATAGAAAAATTTGTACGAAGTTACATCAGCAATAAAAACCTGAGTGTCGGTTACGCCTCCGCACTGGAAGTGGCGCGCACGCGCGAGGGCGATTGCACCGAACACGCGGTACTGGTGGCGGCACTCGGACGCGCGCGCGGGATCGCAACGCGTGTAGTCGATGGCTTGGCTTACACCAACCGTTACGCCGGTATGGATCATGTGTTTGTACCGCACGCTTGGGCGCAAGCGTGGATTGGGCATCATTGGCAAAGTTTTGATGCGGCTTTGCCCGGTTTCGACGCTGGGCATATTGCGCTATCGGTCGGCGACGGCGATCCGTGGCGTTTTTATGCCGGACTGAACACGTTGGGCAACCTGCGGTTGATCAAAATCGAATCGCTGCAAACGAGCGCAAGATCAAACGAATAGTATTGCCACAACGCTTATTGCATTATGATATCTTTATGATATCATAAATTCGCATTCACCTTAGGAGCATTCCATGAACGAACGCAGTCTCACACCTTGGCCCGGCATGGTGGTACTGATTGTCCTGCTAGCGGTTATCGCCCTAACCATCTGGCAAGGCGTTACCGCCGCGCAGCACCAAAACCTTTGGCTCGCAGGTACGGCTTTGGTCGCTTTTGTGATTGAGCTGATACTTTTAACGGGCTTTTTTACCGTGCAGCCAAACGAAGGCAAGGTGCTGCAGTTTTTTGGCAAATACATCGGCACCGTGCGCGAGCCGGGTTTGCGCTGGGCCAATCCTTTTTATACCAAGCGCAGCGTCTCGTTGCGCGTGCGTAATTTTGAATCCGCCAAATTGAAAGTGAACGATCTGGACGGTAGCCCGATTGAAATCGCGGCCATCGTAGTGTGGTGCGTCGTCGATACGGCCGAGGCAATTTTCCAAGTCAACGACTATGAAGATTTCGTGCATATTCAAAGCGAATCGGCATTGCGCCAAATGGTCACCAGCTATCCTTATGACTCACACGATACCGGCGCCATCTCTTTGCGCAGCCACGGCAAAGAAATCACCGATCATTTGAAACAAGAGATTCAAGAGCGGTTGGCGTCCGCCGGCGTAAAAGTCGTTGAAGCGCGGATTAGCCACCTTGCGTACGCGCAGGAAATCGCCCAAGCCATGCTGCAACGGCAACAAGCCGGCGCGATCATTGCCGCACGCACACGCATCGTTGAAGGCGCTGTCAGCATGGTGGAAATGGCGCTCGAGCAGCTGGCCAAACGCGGCGTTGTTCATTTGGATGAAGAACGCAAAGCGGCGATGGTTAGTAACCTATTAGTAGTATTGTGCGGGGAACGCGCCACCCAACCGGTGGTGAACACCGGCACTTTGTATACTTAAGGCTTAAGGTTGTGGCGGAGAAAAAAGCCTACCCGCTGCGCATTGGCGCCGACGTATTAGAGGCTGTGCAACATTGGGCGGATGACGAATTACGCAGCGCCAATGCGCAAATCGAGTACCTGCTGCGTGATGCATTGCGCAAGGCGGGGCGCTGGAAAGACACCTCGATTACCGGCGCGGCCGGCAGCCACAAAAAACCGCAAAAATAGGGTGCGCTTCGATGCACTATCTTTACATCCGTGCCGGGAGAGTTTTAATGCGTTTTTCCACCCATCGTTTTAATTGGCTGCTTGGCTTCCTGCTTGTGCTAACCGGTGTTGTTAAAGCACAAATGCCCGAGGATGAAGCCGCTCGATCGACGCGCCTGACCGCGACTGCACAACAGTTGATCGATCATCTCGCTCACAACCGGTTCACGACCGTGTTTGCAAGCTTCGATACGCAAATGGCGCAAGCGGTGCCCGAAGATAAGTTGAAATCGGTTTGGGAAACCATCATCAGTCAGGCGGGGAAATTCCAAAATCAGGGCATCCCACAAACGTCGATGCAGGGTAAGATGTTTGTCGCTGTGATTCCGCTTGCCTTCGAACATGCCTCCCTGCAAGCAAAAATTGTTTTCGATACCGATGATAAGGTGGGCGGATTATTGATAACGCCGGACAATTCCCCAGCGCAGGCGGCACCCGCTTATGTTATGCCGGCGTATGCGCATACAGACCGCTACCAAGAAAGCGAGCTTGAGATCGGCACTGGCGAGTGGAAATTACCCGCCACGTTGGCATTGCCCAACGGCGCAGGTCCATTTCCTGCCGTTGTGTTGGTGCATGGTTCGGGACCGCACGATCGCGACGAAACCATTGGCCCAAACCGGCCGTTTCGCGATCTCAGTGCCGGACTGGCATCCTTAGGTATTGCCGTGCTTCGCTATGAAAAACGCACTAAGCATTACCCGGAAAAATTGATCGCGGATTACGCCCACCTCACCGTCAAGGAAGAAACCGAAGACGACGCGTTGGCAGCGGTGCGCGCACTTCGCAACACCCCTAATATCGACCCCAAGCGCATCTTTGTACTTGGCCACAGCCTAGGCGCTATGCTGGCTCCGCGCATTGCATCGCAAGATCCAAGCATTGCCGGCTTGATTTTGCTCGCCGCGCCGACCAAGCCACTGGAGGATATGGTGGTCGACCAAACGCGCTACATCGCATCACTGGATGGCAAAATGACTGACGAAGAAAAAGCCACGATCGCCGATCTAGAAGCCAAGCGCAATGAAATCAGGAAACTGGATCCAAAAGACTCGCGCACTTCCGGCTTAATGATGAACTTACCGGCCGCCTATTGGCTTAGCCTGCGCGGGTACGACCCCGTCGCGACGGCTGCAAAACTAACCATGCCGCTGCTGATACTGCAGGGAGAGCGTGACTATCAAATCAGCATCAAAACCGACTTTCCACGTTGGCGGAACGCATTCGCACATAATCCGAAAACGCGTCTTAATACGTATCCGGCGTTAAACCATTTGTTTATCAGTGGCAGCGGACGGCCCACTCCGGAAGAATACCAACAGGAAGGGCATGTGGACGCAACCGTGGTTAGCGATATCGCCAACTGGGTATTGAAAGAAACATCCCACTGAACCAAATGACCGTGAACGAAACCACCCATCTTACCCCGCCGCCACGGACGGATAATCCGCGAGCCTGCCTAACGCAAGCGCGCAAGCTCGGCGTGCCGAAGGACTACGGGCAAACGCGCCAATTGCGCCGCATACAAGAACCTACACGCTTGGTTTTTATCGGCCATGACACGCAACAGCGCCCCCAGTGGTTGGCGCCTCGCGCCGCCAGCGCCTGGGTTCGCATGCGCGAAGCGGCGTTATCCGACGGTGTGGAGCTGCAAATCGTCTCCGCCTACCGCAGCATCGAATATCAATTGGGTATTCTTAAACGCAAACGGGAGCAAGGCCAAGACATCCACGACATTTTGAAAGTCAGCGCCGCACCCGGGTATAGCGAGCATCATTCCGGCCGTGCTCTGGACATAACCACGCCCGGTTGCGCCCCATTGCAGGAGGAGTTTGAACGCTCTTGCGCATTCGCATGGCTTAAAGCGCATGCAAAGACATACAGCTTTTTCCTGTCATTTCCCCGCGCTAACGTGCATGGAATTGCCTTTGAACCTTGGCATTGGTGCTGGCAACGCAAAAAATCGGGCAGCTAGATTGCAATTACCCGCTAGTTCGATTTTTCGATAGGCCCATTATCAATCGGATACATCCCGCGATGGACAAGACGCAAATGGATTTCCAGCTGCCGTTTACCTACCACCGCCGCTTGCACTTCGGTTTCAAACGCGTCCACGCCGGAAAGCGCCGCGCCGTGAACGAGCTCGCCTGACTTATCGTCGTAGCTGTCCCGTTTGCGAGGGGCGACGGCCGTGTACGTTGTAGGCGTATATCCTTCTAAAACGGTTTTCTTGAATTCCGGCTTTTTTCCAGCGCTGGGAGGATAAAACGTGCCTACCCAAGTTTCCCCAAACCAATAGTCGTAATCGGAGACAAACACATTGTAGGCGCACTTCGCCGAATGCGGATCAATCTCAAAACGGTAATAAAGCAGCTGAAAATGCGGCGAAGGGTGTTCCTTATTTTGATTCTCGAACCTCAATTTAATCGGCATCTCCTTCGGCCATTTCGGCGCCCCGAAAATGCTCGCGCCGTCGAGGTATCCAACCTGAAGAAACACCTTTCCGTCCTGATCGGTATGGAGATACTCCTTGGATTGCCCGCCCCAGCCATCAACGGCCACATTCTGCAGCGGTTTCCCGTCCGCATCGTAGATGCTGACGTAAACATCCGCGTGGTAAACGGCGGTGCCAAACGAATACACGAATGCGCTGTAACCCATCAGCGCAATGCCGATCGCGAGCAGCGCAACGGTTAAGCTAAAACCATACACGGCGTGTTCTTTATTCATTGAGAATTGGATTATCGAAAGCACCATCGACATCCGATGGTGATAATCGTCAACTCATTCTAAACCGTCGTCGTATATCTCGTCGATTCTGGCGATCTGGTTGCCTTCGCTTTCCGCAAACCACAAATTATTGTCCGCCGCCTTGACCATACCAAGCGGCCGGGCACCTGTGGTTGGGATGGTGTATTCGCTAATTCTTCCAGTTGGTGTAATTTTACCAATTTTATTACCGTCGTATTCGGCAAACCACACATTCCCATCGGAGCCGCCGCTGCTGATGTTGAAAGGCGAAGAGCCGGTCGTGGGGACAGGGTATTCTGTAATCACCCCGACCGTCGTGATCTTGCCGATCTGGTTGCCGGCGCCCTCGGAAAACCACAAGTTGCCGTCGGGACCGCTGGCGATGCCGGCGGGATTGCACATCGGGGTTGGAATAGTGTATTCGGTAACCAGCCCAGCCGTAGTGATTTTGCCGATTTTATTGCCGCCGGTCTCGGTAAACCACAGGTTACCATCGGGACCGGCGGCGATACCCGCGGGGCTGCCGTCCACCGTGGAAAGCGAAAACTCGGTAATGACAAACGTCATTGGATCGATGTTGGCTATCTTATTGCCGGCAAATTCGGTGAACCACAGCTTATCGTCCGACCCTGTAGCAATGGAGGAAGGTCTGCTGGCGGCGGTGGGAATCGCATATTCCGTAATGACCCCCAGCGTTGTAATTCGGCCAACCTTATTGCCGATTTCCTCAACGAACCACAAAGCGCCGTCCGGGCCCAAGGCAATGCCGGACGGAGAACTGGCGCCCGTTGGTATCGGAAACTCGGTGATTGTGTGGGTGGTTGGGTTGATTCGGCCAATCTGGTTACCGTCGATTTCGGTAAACCACAGATTGCCGTCGGGGCCATTGGCGATGCCACCCGGATGGCTCGCCGCGGTAGGGATGACGTATTCGGTAAAAGGCGCCGCATTTGCCGCCAATGTGGCAGCCCCGATCAACAATGCGCCGCATTGAATCCCGCATTTTTTAAATCTTGCTGCCGAAAAAAAGAGGTTTTTCATAGTTGCCTCAATTTGTACTCTGCTGCGAGCAGGTGGACAAAGCCGCCTACGAATTCCTTTACACCGCAAATACGCCAAAACCCAATTTATCGGCCCAAAACGCCCGTCGCAGTATAGCAGTGTGGTGCCAAATTGAGCAGGGTGACATAAGACACAATTTTTAACAGATTTGTTGAGACACTTTGTATTTTAATACACCCGCAAGAATTATCTCATTCAGCACTTATTAAGTTCCGCCATCTTGTTCACCGATGGTGAACGCTTAAAAACGCAAAACGCGAGGAAAGCGCCACCCATCACCGACGATATTCAAATGAGACAGCCACGGCCGTCTCCTGACCATCGCAAACGTTTACCGACCCCTTTAAGGAATAACCATGAAGATCTTCACCATCTTCCGCTCCAGTGCGGCACTCAAACGAGACCTAAAAACCTCGCCATCGCAGTATCGACGTACTGCTGCCCACTGCGCTTGGGTTGTTTCTTATCTGTGCATAATGCTGTTGATGCTCTCGTTGCCGGTATCGGCAAAAAACATCAATACCGCGGTGTCCTATTCCGCCCAAACCCAAACTTGGGCTTCCCCGAAATTTTCCTCGCCCGCGACCGATGCGGAGCTTTTTACCGCCCGGGTGTTCGACGAGCCATTAATACCGATGAGCGGCTTCAAGGCCGATCCAGACGAAAACGCACATCTGGCCGAGGCTTTAACAGGGTATCTGTCGCGCGGTGTCGTTGAAGAATTGTCGCCGATAGAGAGTTTTCTTGAAAAATACCCACAATCGCGCTGGCGCGCGTCATTACAGACCAACCTAGGATTGATTTACCGCCGCACCGGTTATTTAAATCGAGCGCTCAACGCCTTTGAAAACGCATGGAGTTTGGCGCGCAATGAAACGGCGGAGTATCCAAGCGCTGTGGCAGATCGCGCCGTATCGGAATTGGCCGATTTGAACTCGCGTCTCGGTCGCTTTGATCGCTTGGGAACCTTGTTCATTGAAATCGGTACGCGCGGTGTCCGCGGTTCGGCCAATGAAAAGCTCTTCATGGCGCATGAGGGACTGGGAACCATGTACGCCAATCCGGGCATCGCGTTTTTGTGCGGTCCGCTGGCGGTCAACAACGTGCGCAACGCCATCTTCCCCAAAGCCGAACAAGATCAGTCGATCATGAACGCGAGCTCCACGCAGCAAGGCACCTCGCTGCGGCAACTGGCCGACTTGGCGCAAGGTAGCGGCCTTGCTTACCAAATGGCGTGGCGCTCACCCGGGGCACAGCTGATCATGCCGTCGGTATTGCACTGGAAAGCGGGGCACTTTGCCGCTCTTATGCAGGAAACCACAACGGGAAAAGGCATACCCACGCACTACCAATTAAAAGACCCCACGTTCGGCGATGAGATGTGGGCGACCGCCGCGGCACTCGACGAAGAAGCCAGCGGTTATTTTCTCGTGCCTGCCGGAAAATTACCCGATGGCTGGCGCGCGGTTGATGCAAAAGAAGGCGATAAAGTCTGGGGCAAAGGCTATACCACCACCGGTGATCCGGACGATTCCGGCCCCGGCGATGAAACCAATCGCGGCTGCGGCAGCCAAGGCTCGCATGGCATGGCACGTTACGGTTTTCTCTCGATGCTGGCGGGTTTAACGCTGGAAGACACACCGGTGGGATATGCCCCGGCCAGCGGTCCGGCGGCGTACTTCACGGTTCGCTATAACCAACGCGACAGCCTGCAGGAAGCCATGCCGCGACATGCGAACTTTGGTCCGTTGTGGACCTACAACTGGCTTTCCTACATCAAGGCCTATGGCGGCGCGCCGCAATTTGTTGGATTGCATCGCGGGGGTGGGGGCCGCGAAAAATACGTCATGACCTACAACGATTTTTCCGCCAACAGCGGTACCTCCGCGCCGCAGCTGCGCACGCGCTCGGTGCTGGTGAAACATTCTCCAACGCAATTCGAGTTGCAATTGCCGGACGGCTCGAGGGAATTTTACGAACAGGTCGGTGGCTCCATGGCCACACCGATCATTTATTTGTCGCGCGTGGTCGATCCGTTCGGCAATACGCTGTCATTGGAATACGATGCCAACACCACGCGCTTGCTGCGTGTGCGCGATGCCTATAACCGCATCACCGAAATCGGTTACCGCAGCAATGCTCTGGCCGATCCCGATTATTATCGCATCAGCACTGTGACCGACCCTTTCACGCGCAGCGCTTCATTTACATACGACAGCTCGCGCCGTTTGCAAAAAATCACCGATGTGGTCGGCATCGAATCGAGCTTCACCTATGGCGAACGCAGCATGCCTGCGGATTTTGTAACCACCTTGACCACACCTTACGGCTCCACCAGTTTCAACACCGGCGCAGTGACCGATCCGACGCTATTTATGGGCTGGACCACCAATCGTTGGGTCGAAGCCACCGACGCTGCGGGAACCGAGCGAATCGAGTTCTTAAACGCGCTATGCACGGGCTGCCCTGGATTAACACTCCGTGATGCGGGAGTAGGACCGGAGACAGAAGTCCCCACTGGCATCACTGCCATTAACTTTCATTTGGGGGATCACAATTCCTACTATTGGGATAAGAAAGCGTTTAGTGAAGCGCATCGCGATTACACCAATCCCGGATACATCGGCAATCCACCGCTGCCCTCGCCCACCGTCATTAACCGTCCCGATTACGACAAAGCCTATACAATTCATTGGATGGGCCACTACGATGACCCGCATCTGATCAGTGGAATCAAAGCGAGCGAGAAACGCGCCGGTCAAAGTCGCATTTGGTACGAATATCAAGGGCAAACAAACATGGGGCTGGTTGGCGATCCTACAGCCAGCAGCGGCTTCCCGATTAAGATCGCGCAGGTGCTCGATCCGACCACGACCACGGATATTGTTTCCACCACGGGTGTGACGCAATTAAAACAATTCACCTATAACGCCAAAGGCCATATGACCCGGATGGTCGATCCCACCGGTCGGCGCACCGACATTGTCTATGCGCCGAACAACATCGACGTGACCGAAGTTCGCCAATGGACCGGCAGCGGCCTTGGTGATTTGTTGCTACGCCAAACTTACACGCGTGAACACTTACCCGACACCATCACCGATGCAGCCGGACAAACGACCAGCCTGATCTACAACGCGCGCGGCCAAACCACGTCCGTTACCAACCCACGGCATGAAGCCACCACGTTTGATTATTATACAATTGGTGAAAATAACGGGTATTTGCACACCAGCACCGATCCCGCCGCTCGCGTCACTCGTTTCGATTATTCAAACCACTTGCGCCGAGTGCAGGTCACCAATCCGGAAAATGAGACGATAACCACTGACCTGGATGAGCTTAATCGCCCTACGCTGATCACGTATCCCGATACCACCACCGAACAGTTTCAATACTTTCAATTGAACCCAAGCACATTGATGCCGCGCGTCGATGCGATGGGCCGTAATGTTAAAGGCTTGGAGGCAACCGTTTCGATCGATCGCGAAGGGCATACGCAACGCAAAGCCTACGATGCCTTACGTCATTTGGTACGCAGTAGCGATGGCGCCGGGCATGTAACGCGTTATGACTGGTGCGGCTGCGGCGGCGCCAGTGATGGTGGCTACGGCGGCGGCATGACGCAAATGATCGATGCGGAAAATCAAGTGACGCATTGGGACTACGATCTGCTTGGCCACGTTACCAGTAAAACATTAGGTTTCGGAACCGCCAACGCCAGCCGCACCGAATACGATTACGACCAAACCGGCCGCGTAAAACAGCGCCGCGATGCGCAAGGTTACCGCTCCAATTACACTTACACCCGCGACGATGCTATTCATCACGTCAGCTATGCCGATCCCAGCGGGCGTCTGCCTGCGGTACCTTCGGCCATCGAGTATCAATATGATACCTACTACCCACGCAAGCACTTAGTGCAACGCATAGGTGGGATGGAACCCAGCGTCTTTACTTATTACCCCGCTGGTGTGTTGGGAGCTGGAAAAATACAAACGCTGGATGGGCCGCTCGCTGACGACACCATCACTTACGGTTATGACGAGCTCGGTCGCAAGCACACGCGCAGCTTGAGCGGGGTAACCACGACCTGGAATTACGATTCGCTCGGGCGCATTACCAACGAGGCAAACGGCTTAGGACTGTTCACCTACCTTTACGAACAGCCGTTGAGCAATCGTGTTACGACGATGCTTTATCCGAACGGCCAGCACACCGCTTATGGCTACTTTGGTCCCGAACACGATCACCGGGCCAGCAGTTTGACCAATTATGGCAATGGAGCGGGCTCGGTTTTATCGTCGTTGCAATACACGAACTACAACCACGTCGGGCAAATCTTGGCGATGCAAAATACCCGCAGCAGCGCGGATACCGCCCGCACGTTCGGTATCAGCTACGACGCGGCTGCGCAGCTTGAGCATTTCAACATCACGCCAACACCGATGTACGGCCCGACCGAAATGCGCACGCACCAATACGATACAGCCGGCAATCGGCGCCAAGCCACTTCCTCCGCATGGCCATCGGTCATGACCTACGACTACGATCATGCGGCCAACCGCATGACCGATTGGGTTTGGGCAGGCGCTACTACCACCCTTTCCTATAACGCCAACGGCGACCTAACGCGCAGCGACGATACCGGAACGACCTACGAGTGGGATGCCGAAAACCGTTTAACGGCGGTGCAGCGCGATCCACAACGCAGTGAATTCAGCTACGATCCCATGGGTCGGCGTTCGCGCAATATCGAGCGCGCTGGAACCGCAGTACAACGCGACGTTCGCTATGTCTGGGACGGCAACGAGCTGATCGAAGAGCGCGATTCCGCAACCAACCGCGTTACCAAACGCTTCTATCCTTTGGGCGTGCAAATCACCGACGCTGCCGGCACTGCACGCAACTATTACTACACGCGCGACCATCTGGGTAGCGTGCTTGAGATGGTCGATAGCACCGGTAACAACGTCATCGCGCAATACCAATACGATGAATGGGGTACTCGTCAACGCATTGGTGGATCGGATTGGACGATTAACGCGCCGGTTGGCTACGCCGGTTATTTCTACCATTCCGAATCGCAATTGAACTTGACGCGCCACCGCGCCTACAGCCCATTCCTCGGAAGATGGCTAAGCCGCGATCCGATCGAGGAAGCCGGTGGCATGAATTTATATGCGTATGTTAATAACGACCCGATGAATAAAACGGATCCGTCGGGATTAACTCCCGCTGCCGTAATTGTACTGGGCGGCAGCATCAACCCGGTTGTCGCCGTCGTCGTCGTCGTGGTCGTGGTCGTGGTGGTAGCGGCTGCGGCTTATCACGACTATGGCCCTTCATCGAGTTCGGACGACACTTCGCCACCCACAACCAATCCTCCCCCGCCGACACCGACTGCACCACCGCATCCAGGCGACGCACCAACAGGACCTCCACCTTCGTGGATGCCACCGTGCGGACCCAACAGCCCGCCAACCCCGGTGCCGGATCGTCCGGGCGCTGTTCCAGGAAATCCCGGTGAATTGCCAAGACAGCCAGGCCCCCCTGGACCCGATGGTCATCCAACGGTTCCAATGCCAGGACCTACCGCACCACCAACCATCCCGCGACCGCCGCGTTTGCCACAAATATAGGCTCGCGTTTGATTTCGCGGTGCATGCTCAAGCTTAAGCTGCATCGCGAATAAGCAACAAAAAAACACCCCGAGAACGATCTCGGGGTGTTTTTTTTAGCGAACCTGAATTTTCAGAAAATGCTCTTAATCCAGTGCGCACTTGATCGGAATGTCTGCGCCTCTCCAGCATAGCCAAACAAAGCAAGTTGAATAATGCATCAGAGAAAATTCGATTCATTTTTAATTCTATACGTTGGATCCTTCTGCACAAGCTTTTCAGTGAGCCCGTGAATTAAGCAGAACAGCTCAAGCAAAAGCAGTATAGTTATCAACAGTTGAGCTCGAAGACCTAAGCTTCCAACTCTGGTCGATTTTCGGCGAGCGCCAGCGGGGTGAGTATTGGGCTGTCTCACGAAAGAGGTGATTATGCTGCTTACATTCTCGAAAAAGTTGCCTGCACGCTTCCCCCGCAGTCGGCTTCTTTTCCTTTTGCATCTATTGCTCGCAGGCCCTGTTCTAGCTAGTACCATCCTAGTCACCAGCAACGACGGCGGTTCTGGAGCGGGCACCTTAAATGACGCTCTTTTCCAGGCCGAGGATGGCGACATCATCGACTGCTCACCCATCGCCGGACAGACCATCGGTTTATTATCACAAGCCCTGCCAGCCATTGGACATAGTGCAATATCGAGCACCCCTACCCTCACCATTTTGGGCCATGGTGTAACCATCGATGGGGGCAGTAATCGCTCAGTGTTCTCTTTAGCACAGGGCTCGGCCACGATTTCGGATTTCATTATTCAAAATGGACGCTCGAAAGGCGGCGACGGCGGATTCGGTCTAACCGGCGGGGGTGGTGGAGCCGGTGGGGGCGGTGCCTTCTATGTGCACCAGGGTACGGCCCTGACGATCTCCACGATGAGTCTCAGTGGCAACCAAGCGGTCGGTGGAGCTGGCGGCGCCGGTAATGCCACTGGCGGTTCGGGCGGCGGCGGCGGCGGCGGCGGTTTCGGTGGTGGTGCCGGTGGATTCGCGAATAACACAGGTGCGAGCGCTGGCGCGGCCGGTGGCGGGGGTGGAAACAGCGGTGGAACGTCGGGTGGTAGGCTGGTTGGCACACCGAACACGTTTTCAAATTTCGGCGGCGCAGGCGGTGGCGGGGAGATCCCTGGAATTAACGGTGCGGCGGCCGGCGGTAGCAACGCCTCTAATCCTGCCCACTCCGGTGGAGCGCGGGGCACCGGCAGCGCTACTAATGGTGCGGGTGGTGGTGGAGGTGCTGGAGCAGCCTCGGCCTTGGCTCCCACCCCTCCCAATAATGGAAGCGGCTTCAATGGGTTTAATGCGATCGATGCCACTTCACCTGGAACGGGCATAGGTGGGGCGGGCGGCTATGGTTTCGGCACGGATTACACTTACGGTGTGGGTGGTGGCGGTGGCGGTGGCAACGGCGGCGGCGCGGGTTTTGGTGCCAGTGGGGGTGGCGGTGGATTCAACGGTCCTGGTGGCGCTGGGGGGTCTCTCGGTGGCGGCGGTGGTGCTGGAGGAGCGGCAACCCTAGGCGGAAACGGTGGTTTTGGCGCTGGTGGTGGCGGCGGAGGCACGGGCGGCAGCGGAGGATTTGGCGGTGGTGCCGGGCAATCAGGAACCCCAGCGCAAGGCGGCGGCGGAATGGCAGCCGGCGGCGCCATCTTTGTCCATACCGGCGGCACGCTCAATATCCAAAGCGCCACTATCTCGGGAAGCACCGTCACCGCAGGTACCGGAGGTACTGCAGGCTCGGCTTACGGACAAGACATTTTCTTGACCTCAGGCGGAACGATTAATTTCAACCTCACCGCTGATTTAAGTATCCATGCCATCGGCGGTAATTACAGCCAAGGCGGATTTGTCGCAACGGGAAGTAGTGGCGTCACCGTCAATAACAATTCCGGCGTCACTCTTACTGTATCGGGAAGCGGTTTGAGTTCGTATGTGGGTTTGTTTGATGGGGTTTTTAATATCAATGGCGGCAATGTATCCATCGACAACGACTATTGCTTGGGACACTCCAGCGTCGCACCCGTATTGAACGGCGGCGCACTGATTACAACGCAAGACATAACCACGGCTAGGAATTTTTCGCTGGGCAGCAGCGCCGGTACCTTTGCGCCGGCGGTGAGCACAACGTTGTCGATCAACGGTGTCGTCAGTGGCTCGGGCGGCGCATTCATCAAATCCGGCGCGGGCGTTCTGTCCTTATCGCAGATCAACACCTACACCGGTACCACGACGGTGTCTGCCGGAACCTTGGCGCTGTCGGGCAGCGGTGCCATCGCAAGCTCAGCTTCCACCGCCGTTTCAAGCGGCGCCATGTTGGATATCAGCGGCGTCACCACCGGCGCTACGCTGAATACGACGTCGGGCGCCGGCAATATCGATGCCACCGGTAAGGTGTTGACCATTAACCAAACCGGCAGCGGCGAGATTTCGGGCGTGATCAGCGGCAGCGCGGGAAGTCTGGTAAAAAATGGTACGAGTTTATTAATTCTGTCCGGAAACAACACCTACAGCGGCGGCACGACCATCAATGCGGGCACCTTGCGCGCGAGCAATACGACCGGCAGCGCCACCGGCAGTGGCTCCGTTGGCGTTGCCGGCGGAACGCTTCAGGGCGGCGCAAGCACGGCGGCCGTCGCCGGTGCCGTCACGCTCGATACCGGCGCCGTGGCGCCTGGCCTCGGATCCTCGGCGGGTGTGCTTGCGGTCGACAGCTACACACAAAATGGCGGAACGCTGGCGCTCAACGCGTTTGCCGACGGCACCTGCGACACGTTGGCTGTGACCCACGGCGCAACGCTTTCCGGTGGCAGCTTGAACCTAACCTTTGGCAGCGTGCCGAGCGCCAGCGGCACGGTTTACACGCTGCTCACCGCAACCTCGATCGCGGGTACGTTTGCCAGCGTCACCGGCATACCGGCTGGCTATCATTACCGTATCGACTACGGCACGACCGCGGTCACCCTCACCATCAACAGCACACCGGTAATGACGACAAGCGGAGGTGCCACAGCCTGGATAGAAAGCAATAACCTAACCGTGACGTCAATACCGGTGACTATTGATACCGGTGTAACGGTAAGCGACAGTGACAACACCACCTTGGCCAGTGCGACAGTATCGATCACCACCGGATTTCAGGCCAGCGAAGACCTGCTGGCGTTTACCACTAACCCCGCCACCATGGGAAACATTTCCGGCAGCTACACACCGGGTACCGGCGTGCTGGCATTGTCCTCCACAGGCGCCACCGCCACGTTGGCGCAATGGCAAGCGGCATTGGCGTCGATCACGTATAACGACACCACCCAACCACCCACCGGCGCATCGCGTACGATCGGCTTCGCGCTGAACGACGGCAGCGATGCCAGCAACACGGCGACGAAGACGATTAACCTCACCACGGTCAATCATCCGCCGATCTTCACATTGGGATCCGATCCATCCTGGCCCGCGGGCACGCACGGTCTTAAAACCGCAACGAGCTTCGCCAGCGTCACCGGCTTTGGGCAATCCAGTGAATCAGGCCAAGCGGTATTGACCTACCACGTCACCGATACCACCGACGTAGGTGGCGTCATCGACGGCGGAACCAGCGGCATCCTGATCCAGAACGATGGAACGCTGTTGTATTCGCTGAGCGGCCAAAGCGGCACGGCCACCATCAGCGTTACACTGCAGGACGACGGCGGCACCAGCAATGGCGGCAACGACACCTCGCCCACGCAGACATTCCACATCACCGTGGCCGACGGTTGGAATCTGTCGATCAGCCTCGACGACAACACCCACGGCACCCACTTTTTCGAGGGCGGCGGTCCGGTGGATTACACCATTGCGGTGGAGAACATCGGCAGCTCCGATGCGCACGGCACCAGCGTGCAAGACCTATTGCCGACGCAATTAAGCGACAGCAGCTGGACCTGCAGCCCCATCGGTGCATCCACCTGCACGGCAAGCGGCACCGGTGATATCAACGACACGGTAACCATCCCGATCAACGGCGGTTTGATTTATCACGTGACGGCCATCGCACCGACCGCCCCCGAAGCGGCGATCAGCAACACGGCAACGGTCACAACCGTCGTAGCGGAGACCGATTTCAACCTCAGCAACAACTCGGCCACCAGCGTCGATACGCTGGGTATTTACAAGGATGGGTTTGAGTAAAGAGTAAAGCGCGAAAACGCGACTGAGCGGACGGCCAGAGGTTACCCGCACAGCATTCGATGCTTGCCACATTCGCTAGAAACATGGGCGCGCGGTTTATTTAAGCGGGATTGGCTTATTGTGCAAGGTAAGACTCCAATAACACCTCCGAGAAAAATCTCGGGGGTATTATTGAGCAAGAAGCTGAATTCTTTTGGTTTGATTTTACGCACCCATGTCCGCACGTTCTCCAGGATGAGTACCGGCCTTTTGCGGGATAAATACGATGCACGCCACAATGAAGATAGCGAGAATTGCTGAGGCCAGTGGACGGCTGAAATCAAGCCCGCCTTGGCTCAACGGTTTGTCGAGGAAGTCACCGACGGTCGCACCCAAGGGACGCGTCAAAATAAACGCCGCCCAAAACAACAGCACGTGTGACATCTTCGTGCAGTAATACAAGACCACAACGATTGCCAGGGCGATCATAAACACCAACGCCCCACCCAAGTAACCGACCCCCGACGTATCCGCCATCCAATCGCCCAACGCCGTTCCTAACGTCTGCGAAAACGTAATCGTCGTCCAATAGAAAGCTTCTACTTTTGGTGTATTAACGCTAGCCACGGATACGGTGCCTTGCGATTTGTACCAAAAACCGAGCACAGCAAGCACGCAGACCAATAACAATATCGAGCCACCGGTATAACCAATGCCAAGCGAGCGATCGGCAAAATCGGCCAGCGTCGTACCTGCCGTGGTCGAAGCGATAATCGTTGCCCAATAAAGGAATGGGTGAAACTGCTTGGCGAGGATCTGAATGCCGATCAACACCGCCAATATCGAGAGAAAAATCGCCGTACCGACTATATAACCCAAATCCATCGTCATGCTGACCGTATCGCCGCCGGTTTCGCCAAGCGTAGTGGCGGCGATTTTTATGATCCAAAAGCCGAGCGTCACCGCTGGCACTTTGCTCATCACTGAAGAGCTGTTCACGATCTCGCCTCGCGTTTGCGTTTTCTAAAAATGGCGTCGAAACGCCGCAGGTCTTTTCAAAAAAACGATGGAAGCTCGACGCACTTGATGCGACCTGCGCCAATAAGCAGCCGGATTTCGACGAACACGCCCGATATTTGATCAAACCGGCGCCGATATTTTGGTGGCGCGACAGGGATCACATTAAACGTTTAATTCATTGATAATAAAAATATTTATTCCTATCTGTTTTATTCGATACCGTTAAATATACCGTCAAAATAATGCGCTGTTGTGGGACTTTTGGGGTCGAAGTCATACCGCCAATGTGGTAATTTTCGCACCCGCTAAGACCGCTCATTAGGGGCGTTCCCTATGTTATTTCAATATACCAGCCCAGTACGCCAAATAGGCGTATTGCTCTGTATTTCGGCAATCATTATCGCATTCGCAACTCAGATTGCACACGCCGTACCGGCCACACCACCGGCGATCTATACCGAGCCGACACCCGCAGCGAATCCTTACTCCGATAGTGTTGGCGCAACCCCAGGAGCAGTGAAAACCGACGAGACGGGTGGATTCAACTATTCTGTATCTTTATACACGCCCCCAGGAACTGCCGGTGTCGCACCGCAACTTTCTTTGGATTATCACAGCCGTGGCGGTAATGGTCCTATGGGACCGGGCTGGAGCCTGGGGGGACTGTCAGCTATTACCCATTGTCGGAAAGGCACCGAATTCGGCGATGGCGCCGGGCCGTTCGCACCGATCACATTTGCCGATACGACTCACGACGCGTTGTGTCTGGATGGTCAACGCTTGTTTGATCTCGGCAGTGCGGGCCAATGTCCTGGTACGGCGCGCGCCTTTGGTTTGGAGATGGACACCAGTACGCGGGTGTGTGGTTATACACAAGGCGGCATTATTGGGTACGCCTCGTTTCTGGTATTTCCGAAAGACGGCTCAGTCCGTCGCTACGGTGCAGCAGGAAATTCGGCGCTGTTCCGCAACGACAGCTACGGCACTCCTCTGACCGATGCCATTTTGACGTTTGGCTTGGATCGTTCGGCGGATTCGGCAGGTAACACGATTGATTATGCCTACACGCGAGACAGCGCGAACGGTGAGTTAAACCTCGCCACCGTTTCTTATACCGGCAAAGTTGACCTGGGCGGGTTGCCGAACTTTGGTGGGTTTACGCGTGCGCCGTTCGCGACAGTCAATTTTGCGTACACGACCATGCCTCTGTCGGGCCAACGTATCGATTACACGTCCGGCATGAAGTTGGCTCTAACGCAACGTTTGTCGACGATCACGGTGACCGGTCCATTAAACAACACGCTAAGCCCCGATACACCGACGGTGGTGCGTACCTATCATTTGAATTACACCACCGGCAGTACCGGTAGTCAGCTTTCACAGTTGACCTCGTTGCAAGAATGCGCTCCCGGCGGCAGCGGTGAAGTCTGTTACCCAAGTACGGTGTTCAATTGGCAACCCGGTGGTCAAACCAACGCCTTCCAAAATCCGCCGCTCAGTGCCGGTAATTATTCGTCGTCCCTTTCTTATGCGGTCGATTTCAAAACCGGTGATACGACGGGAGCTGGCCATCAAGGCTTGGTGTGGATCAAAGACCAAAGCTGCGATAGCTCGGGTTCAGGGGTCAATCGCCTGCGCTTTATGATCTCGGCCGGTAATGGCACAGGACTCAACGCACCCATCGCAACTCCGGTCTATGCCAATGTCAGCCGCACCAACATTCCCGGAAGCTGCGGCGGCAGTTTTACCTCCGCGCATTTGGAAAACACCTGGTTTTTATACGACTTCACCGGAGACGGTCGCGATGATTTATTGGTCTTAACGACCTCCGGTTGGCGCATGTATTCGGCCATCTCCAACGGCGCAGGCGGTTGGACGTTTTCCGCTGCATCGATCGATCTCAGCATTCCCGGTTTAGCCAACGATGATGGAAAATTGGCCGATTTCAACGGCGACGGGTTACCCGACCTCATCCACACCAATTCCGGTGTACTGGGCGTGCGCTTTTTACATCGCGCAGGGAGTGCCGGTCCAATGGCCTTTGTATTCGACGCCAGCGATACCCCCGTCGATATCGAGCTGAACGGGACCGAAAGCGAAGTGGGATTGTTCTCGGGAAGCAATACCGCACCCAGTGCCGATGTAAACGGCGATGGGGCGGCCGACTTGGTGTTACAGGTGCTCGATGAGCCAGTCAGTTGCGGTCCTCCAGGCGGTCCAAGCGGAGGAAGTCCGCCCAGCTCGCAACCGTATCGAGCGCGCTCATCCACCGAGCCCGATCCCACCGTGGCGTGTCCATTATATTGGTATGTATACATTAATTCCGGCATCCAACCGGGCGGTCATTTATTGCTGTCCCAAAGCACGCGGATTGGACAAGTCAATGTCCCTGCCACCGGCATTACCAGTGTTCAGTTGGTGGATCTGAACCAAGACGGTTTGGCCGATGTGCTGTATCAGCAAACCGGTGGTGCCGGAAAAAACTTCTACACACGGCTCAATACGGGAAACGACAACGTGTCTGCTCCACGTTTTACTTCCGCGCAATCGACGGGGCTAAGCTTACCCACCGCGCTAGCCGCTGGGGTGCAATTGCTCGATGTCAACGGCGATCATCGGTTGGACCTTTTATACGCGATCGATTTAGGTAGCGGCAGTGCGCGCTATCCACTTAAGACACGGCTTTGGACTGCAACCGGCTATGGCCCAGAAATTGCCGCTGTTACCGGAGTTGCCACTAATACGGTCGCTGCACAAAACCCGGCGCAATACCTCACCTTGCTGCTGGATATAAACGGCGATGGTGCTGCGGATCTGATTCGCTTTCACGCCGATGGCAGCAGCACAAATAACCTTTATGTCGCACCAAGTGAATTGAGTTTTGGTGGCAACGATGCCATCACGCGCATTACCAACGGGCTCGGTGCGATCACGCAAATTGAATACAGTCCACTCGTCTATAGCTCGACTTACGTACGCGCGTTCGACGGACCGGCACAGCATTGGGGCCGCGATTCACCGGTGTTCGATGTGTTTGCGTCCCTTTGGGTTGTGCGGCAGATGCAATCGAGTGCGCCGACAGAAGCGGATGCCAATGCGCTTAGCACGGTGAAATACACCTACGCCGGTGCACGACTGCAATCCGGTGGCCGAGGGTTCTTAGGGTTTCAATCGGTCCAAACCGAAGACGTTCAGACGAATATCATCACGACCACGGACTACCGCCAGGATTTTCCGTTTATCGGACGGCCCACTCACACCGTCGTTACCAAAGTCTCGGCCCCACTGGGTGATCCCTGTGCGAGCGATCCTAATGCACCGGGTTGCTTTGTCGATCCGCCGCCGAACTGTGGACCATACCCGTGTCCCATTGCACCTGCAATTCCACCGGCCAGTACCTCGTCCACTTTGTTGCCGGTGGTGGGCCAAGTCCTTAGCGATTCGGCGGATACCTGGCAAAGCCTCCCCGCGTTTGTACCGGGTGCTCAACAATCCCTATTTACCTATCTCTCTTTAAGCGACGAGCAAAAGTTCGATCTCGACAATCCCGGTACGTTCAGTCACGAGGTAGTCAGCAGTTTTACTTTCGATGTATACGGCAATCCGTTAAGTTCCATTGTTCGATCGTATGCAGGACCGGGCGCACCAGTCCTTGATGACACGACCACTACGACAAATGTTTACGGCTGCACGACAAGCCCGCCCACAACGAGCGGGTGCGTCGGTGGTGCATTGAATATTGAATGGCAACGCTTAGCGCGGCTCTCGATCAGCACCGTTACCAGCGCCAGAAGTGGCGAAACCACGGTCACACGACGATCCAGTTTTGAATACGATCCAACCACCAAACAATTGATTGCAGAAATTCAAGGCCCCTACGATGACGAAGGCAGCGCCAACGTGCGTAAGCGCTATGGTCTTCGCACCGATTACTTACTCGATGCCAATGGCAATCGCATTCAGGCGATCCAATGCAGCACCTTCCATTTTGCCAATCGTTCGGCTTGCACAAACTTAAGCGGGTTTCGGCAACGTCAATGGGCGGATGATCCGAGCACACCCGATGCGACCAAGATTCAACGCTACACCACGTTTACCTATGACCCCAAAGGACGATTCCGCTTTTCAACCGCCGTTCCGTTTTATGCGGCTGGTGGTGGCACGCAGTTGGGCACCAGTTATGAAGGAGTGGTGTGGGACGGCAGTGGTTTGATCTCCTGGCGCAATGCGTTTGGCGATTCGTTATTCAATCTCGATCCGAATGGGATTCTCACCACAAAAACTTATGGAGCGTTAGGTCGAGCGCAATTCTCCTCGATTACCACCGGTGCGTTTGGTACAACGACGTATACCTGGTGTCAGGACGTCATCAACGCCGATATTCCGATTGCCGCACCTCGAGTGAATTGTCCGGTCGGTGCGATCTATCGTGTAACCAGCGATAGCACGGCCACCGCCAGCCCGCAAACGGGCAACAGCGTTGCACCGACGAGTTTTGCTTACTTCGATCGGCTGGGTCGCGAAGTCTTAAAAACCACACGTATCTATCAACAAGACGGTGCGAGTCTCAATCGTTGGTCGAGTGTCGCGAGTTATTACGACAATCTCGGGCGAACAGCACGCGCTACCGTTCCTTATTTCTCAGTGAATCCGACTCAGGCACAAAGTGGCGGACGAGCAGGAACCGCGATCGGTGCACCGCCCGCCTTTGCTCAACCGGATTACGATGAACTGGGCCGCACCAAAGCGTTGCACAACCCCGAGCAAGCAAGCAATGGACCCAGCGAAACGGATCTGGCCTTTAACGCATTGCAATCCGATATCACAAATCCGCGGCGCTATACCTCGCATCAAGTCAAAAACGCCAGGGATGAAACCGTCGCTGTTACCGATCCTAACGGGTTTGGTGTGAATTATCGTCATGCCGCTTTTGGTAACTTGCGTAGCGTGACGCGCACACCGGCCGATGGCAGCAATGCGGGCATCACCATCACCACATCGATGACGTTCGATCGATTGGGGCGCAAGCTCAGCATGAGCGACCCAGACAAAGGATCGTGGAGCTACGATTACAACGCACTCGGCGAATTGATTGCGCAAACGGATGCAAAAGGACAAACGCAAACGTTATACCGCGATGCCCTTGGCCGCGTGTTCAAACGCACCGAAACAAGAATCACCTCCGGCAGCACCACGTCTGAACCGATCAGTACCTGGGAATTTGATACAGCAATCCGAGGCAGTGGATTGCCGGTACTTGGTGCCCTCCACATCGAGTCGAACGGTCTGGGTGGATTCCAACGCCAAACCGAATACGAGACCTACGCGCGGGTCTCCACTGTGACGACGACGCTTGACGGCAATGTGTATACGCAGCGTGCAACCTACGATGCGTTTAGCAGAGTCTTCCAGCGCTTTGATGCGAGCCCCGATCCCAGCAGTCCTAATGGCAATTTGGCTGAATACTCGACCGATGGTTATCCGATCCGCACACGGGAATCGGCCAATGGCACGACCGACACGCTGTATAACGAAGTCATCGCACTTGATGCCAGAGGTCACGTCTATCAAGAACGCTTAGCCAACAATAGCAACTTAACCACCACGCGCACGTATGACAACAACACCGGGCGCTTGCTCAACATCACCACCGGCTTTGGTGGTACGAGTCTGCAAAACTGGACCTACACCTACGATGTTCATAGCAATCTGACCAGTCGTTGGAACCGCGCCACCGGTTTTGATTTGCAGGAGCAATTCAATTACGACGATCTCGATCGATTAACGACTGTTACCTTGCAGCGCTTCAACGGCTCACCGGTGAATACGGTGACGCTCAATACCAGTTTCGATCAACTGGGCAATATCACCAGCAAAAGCGGACTCGCCTACAGTTATGCCAGCCGCCCTACCGGGTGCTCACAAAACGCCGGACCACACGCGGTTAGTCAAACCAGCAACGCGAATTATTGCTACGACGCGAACGGCAATCAAACCACAGCAACTTACACGGGTGGTGCGACACGAACGATTGTCTATACGGGTTACGACTTGCCTGAAACCATCACCACGACGGGCAATCCGAGTAATGCAACGGTAGGCTTTAAATACGCACCGGATCGCGCGATGTGGAAGCGCACCGATGGTGGCACGATCACGTCTGGTCCCGGCTGTGCAGCCGCTGGCGATCGCGTGTTCTGCAACAGTTTTGAGAACGGAGGTATCGTCACCAGCGGTGCCAATACGACGTACTATGTCGGCAATGTGGAAATCCTCACCTCCGGTACCACCTTAACTACTAAACGCTATATCGGCGGCTATCTCGTTATCACAACGACGCAAGTCGGTGGGGGAACTCCAAGCGCACCGAGCTACGCATACCTATTAAGAGACGGTTTGGGTTCAATCGATCTCATCACCGATCAAAACGCCAACGTTCTTCAACGCGAATCCTTCGACGCTCACGGCCAGCGCCGTTATGCCGCACCCGCTGGATCAGGATTCTTGTGGAATTTATTGCCAAGCGCGCAAGCGGCAAGCTTCGACACCAGCACCACACATCAAGGTTATACCGGACACGAGCAATTGGACGGCGTTGGGCTCGTGCATATGAAAGGACGTTTATACGACCCGGTGCTCGGGCGCTTTATCCAAGCCGATCCAATGACAGAGCCGGATGCAACGCAAGGTTTAAATCGATATACGTATGTACAAAATAATCCACTCAGTCTCACTGATCCAACGGGTTATTTTAGTTTTAGACAATTGTTGGGTGTTGCGATTGGTGTTGTCGCTGCAGTCTTGAGCGGAGGTGCGGCCACGCCATGGCTTTCGTTCCTTTACGCTGTAGGTGGCGGGTTCACTTCAGCCTATGTCGCAACGGGAAGCCTAAAAGCGGGCCTGTGGGGCGCATTTGCAGCTGGTATCTTTTGGGGAATCGGGACTGCCTTTAAACCCCTAAATACCGGGCCTGGAACAGGTGTGGGAGGAAGCGGTTTTAGCGGAGGAGCTTATACTGCTAAGGTCGCCGCACATGCGAGTGCCGGTGGGGTGCTGACCAAGCTACAAGGTGGAAAATTTGGTCACGGATTTGTCAGTGCCGGAGTAACCGAAGCGCTCAGCCCTTCTATCGATCATATTGGTAATACGGTAGGACGGATTGCTGCCAGTGCGGCCGTCGGTGGGACGGTTTCCGCAGCGACCGGTGGAAAATTTTCAAATGGGGCAATAACCGGCGCGTTCCAAGCGGCGTTCAGCCGTGCAGTTGAGGCAGCAACATATCGTTCGACGGGCCCCGATATAGGTATCTCTACGGACCCAACTCCTGATAGCGCTGGCCCAAAAAGGCTCCAGACATTCTACGAGGCAATGGCTGCTTCCGACGAGGCTGGTATTGTTTTCGGCACCGGCACTCGATCTATATATGTTGATAGCTACGCGTACCTTGTTGACGGTAGCTTGAGACTGTGCTCCAGTAGCTGCGACGCAATTCTTGAACAGTACGGAATGATTACAGGA
The DNA here is from genome assembly GCA_964466115.1 of uncultured Rhodanobacteraceae bacterium. GTDB lineage: Bacteria > Pseudomonadota > Gammaproteobacteria > Xanthomonadales > Rhodanobacteraceae > Pseudolysobacter. The sequence goes on from CAYXMH010000008.1 coordinate 54,205, forward strand.
GCCTTCGATTCAGCCGCAAATAGAATCACCCTTTACCGTGGCGCAGTGGAACCGCAATGGATAAGTGGTCAGGACTACGCAAATGGCGGGGCAACGACCTGGGCGGAACAGCTAACGCGCACAGGCGTTGAGTCAGCGATATGGACACTGGGTCATGAGGCTGCGCATTCCCTTGGAATTGACGTAAATCTTCCAAGCGCGGCATTTCATTCAAACGCGGAGCGGGCTGGCCAAGCCGCACTAATGCGTTATCGAGCAAGCAAAGGCGGAGGTTGAGCATGAGCCGATATCTCAAAATCTTTATATTTGCCCTGCTAATAGTTTTCCTCCCGTTTAGCGAGAGTAACGCCGCGAAACCTCCAGTTGCGATTCCCCTTTCTGTTGCTGCGAAAGGTGCCGCTTCGGTGGTGTTAGTGAAGATCGGTTCGGCTCAACTACAAGATGGCGCGGAGCAAGTTAAGTATCAAATTGAGCCTGTCCGAACCATAATTGGTACTAGTCTCTCAACAAAGTGTCTTTATGGTCCTATGGGGTTGAAGGTTGGCGGGACTTACCTGGTTTTTCTGCGCAAGTACTCTGACGATAGTCCACACTTGGATAATATATGCGGTCCCCTCATAGTCATGGGTTCATCTGAACCGACTGCATTTGAGATTGAGCGCTATCCCGATGGCAAAGAGATGGTTCGGCTAGATAACCGTCGAATCATTCCACCGCGTTTCACAAACTCAATTCAAGTCAAACAATCTCTTTCGGATGACAACGGCATTGCCGAAACCATCATTGGAACAGTCGTTCCGATCGATACATTCGTTGAATTCCTCATACCTGGGTAGTGGTTTTTTGGGGAAATTCTATTTTGATACCTTCTGGCGTAACGGCCAACGCTTTTTTCGAGAGGTCATCAGAAGTCGATTCCGATTGGGCTACCAATTGAGACCAATTGATTTTGAAATAATATTTATTATTATAATTAAGTATTTGAATCAGCTATTTATTCCTATTTTTGGAGTGGCGCATGCGTAATACTCTTTTTGTTCTTTGTATCTGGCTTGTCGGTTGTGCAGTAAATCTACCGAAACCCCCGCAATTTTCTCTGGGTTCAGATGCAAAGATTGGTGTCTTCGTAGAAATTAAAGGGCAACCAACCCACTCTCACATTGGTACAACTGCTTTTAATAATTATTCCCAAGAATACCCCATGGAGTGGAACCTCCAAACTACGACAGTCAATTTTTTGAGGGAGAAAATTCAAACAACTGGTTTCCAATACGTGGACTTAAATCAAGCCGGGTTCGACAAGGATAAATTATCAAAAATCCTTGTAATCAGGGATGGAGCAACGCTTGTGTCACCGGACAAGGAGGAAATCATCAGTAAATTGCGAAACGAAATGAAATTATCTGCCATCGTTTTCTTCACGGATGCAGGGCGTCACGCCGTGGCGATGGAATGCGGTGGCTTTGGCTGCATGGATCGATATGCAGATGGCTATGGTTTGTATAGCCGTAGTTTCTTAGGAATGAATTACTTTAGCGCTATTCCTGGATTTAGTGTTCGCGTAGAAATTTTGAATCCACCCGCAATCGTTTCGTACAGTGGCGCTATGGAGGAATACAGTAAATTTAATTCAGGCATAATTCCGCTTGAAAATTTCCAGAGCCCTAAAGACTTTAAATCCATTTCTGTTGAGGAGTGGTTACCGGTACGTCAGGCAATCGAAAAACGTATCGATGATTTAACCACAGCTATAGTGAACAGACTTCAATCGGGCTGAGCTGGCGTAGACTTGCCCTAAATTCATCCAAGCAGTTAAGAGAAGTCTTTGGCAGAGTTTGTTGAGGAGGTTCGTATTCGCATTCGTCGCTACGTCAGTTATCGACGGCAAACTGAGGGTCTTGAGCGACCGTCTCGATTAGGATCGATGCAAGCGCAAACTCTTCCTCCAACGCAGTAAACTCAATCCGATAGGCCGGATCATTCTGCATCCATTGGTTGTGTAGATCGGTTGCGCGAATTTCCTTCATGTCATCGCCCTTCGCCCGGCTTAAGCAAACTTCTTAATCTTCGTGCAACTTGGAAGGCGGTGCGTATAGAGTTTTCCAAGGTCATCGTTCGTTTTGATACATTCAAAATGTTCCACTTTGATCGCAAGAAACTGCTCCTGTGATTTGGAGTTTTTGCGAACTTCTCCTACCTCAACCGCTTTCAAGGCGCTGATCCAATACCAGGCGGTTTTTTCCGAATCCTGATGTAGGTAGGCATACCAAATGGGAATACGAAAAAGACGCTCGAAAGTGACTGCGCGTCGTACTTCGTTTTCCAATTGGAGCGTATATTCGCCGTTGCTTTGCGTATGATTTTTCGCATCGACCCCGATTAATCCAATGGCTTCCAAAAGTATTAAAAAATCGGGGCGCTTCACATCCCCGCTAAACAGTGGGGCGAAGGTGTCAGGATTCTGGCAAATGTACACATACGATAGCCCCTCTTGCTTTAGCCAATCGTTTAGCGCGTCCTCACCCTTTCTGCCCTTGGTGGCGATATCTATTGTCATGGTTGTTATTAACGTTATCTAAAAATGCAATGATAATTCAAAACGTTGCGTTTGTATTAATAGTGCAATCGCAATTTAGTAATTCTGCACAATCAACTCACCCGCTGCTTTCGGTTTTTGTGCGCCACCCATTTGGTAATGGATGGGTACCCGTTTCGTTTTAAAGTCTGCAAACGCCCGCCGCATGTCCGGATGATCGTTGATGCTTAAAATCGCTTTACCCGCCATGGATCGCAGGGTAGTCGCGAGCTGCTCATATTGCTCAAATCCAAACGGGGTGCCATAACCTTGGGTTTGCCAATACGGTGGATCAAAATAAAACAACGTCTCCGGCCGATCGTAGCGCTCGACCACCGATTGCCAAGTGAGGTGTTCGACCGTGACGGTGGCCAGACGCAAGTGCGCCGCACTTAATTCTTCTTCAATTCGCAGTAGATTCAATTTCGGTCCGCCGGTCGTGCAGTAACCAAACGTCTGCCCGCTCACCTTCCCACCAAATGCCATGCGTTGCAGATAATAAAACCGTGCTGCGCGCTGGATATCCGTCAGCGTATCCGGAGCTTGCTGTTGCGCCCACTCAAACATCTCCCGTGACACGAGCGACCAACGGAACTGCCGAACTAACTCGTCCAGATGATGTTGTACACAACGATACAAGCGCACTAATTCACCGTGGATATCATTGATCACTTCGGCCTTACTGGGTTCCTTGGCAAACAGCAATGCCGCGCCGCCGCAAAACGCCTCAACGTAACAGCGGTGCTCGGGCAGCAGTTTGAGCAAGTGCGGCAATAAGCGGCGCTTACCGCCCGGCCAGGGAATGATCGGGTGAGTCATAGAGTCTCCAATAGGGCACGAGCGCGTATTCCCAGTGGGAACGCTCACTCGTCACAAAATGCCCACTAGCGTTTTGGCAATAATTTCCTGATCGCTTTACAGGCGATGCACTTCGATGGGTGTGTGACGTTTCGTCCCGCGCTAACGACTCGCCGTGTGGCACGGCTCAACGCTCCTAAGACGCGAATCACCGGACGACGAACGGGAACCTTATTCATGACCGCAGGACACATCGACTTCGATCGGGCCATAGACATGACCGTTCACGGTGGCGGAGAGGGTAACCGTGCCTAAGTGATTGAACACGGAACAACCAAACGCCTGATCATTCACATCACTTAATCCAGCAATGGAGTAAGGATCGTCAGGTGTGAAGGTCCAGCGAACCCGGTCGGTTGGACACAGCCCGTAAAATCCGAACACCAAGTAACAAAGACTGCCTTCCTCGCCTCCGAACTGCCACTGGGTTAACAAGTGCGGACCCGATAGGTCACAGCGACCGGTGTTGGCGTTACCCTTCGGTGGCAGTTGGATCGTTTGCCGGAACTTCATGCGATTAACACCGTTTCGGAATACGTCCGTCCGTCTTGGGTGACGATCGATAAGCTGTGGTTGCCCGGAGGCATCAACGCCACCGGAAATTCCACGCGTCCCGCTGAGTCCGTATAGCGCGTGGTTTGGCCATCCAAAGTCACGGTGGCATTCGCAATCGGCCGACCGTCTTGTTCGACCAAGGTGAGAATGCGATCGGAACCTTGTGTTTGTACCGCCGCCGACACCGGTCGATTCGCGACGAATGCCACGGACTGCTGCACCAATACGACACGCGTGTTGCTGGAGGCGATCCACTCGAATTCGGCACTCGTCAGACCGGTCGCTAAATCCAACGAGCGATTAAGGACGATCGCTAAACCGGCTTGGGGAACGATCGGATGTTGGACCTCTACCGTGTCTCCCACGGCGAGCGCGGTTCGGATGCCGCTCGACCTCACCGACCACCGCGGTTGCGCAGTATCGGTTAGTATCGCTTTTCCGATACTAACCGATACTCGCGCAGAGGTGATCCAACGCAACTCACTGATTTTATTTATTTTCCCGTATAACGCGATCGCATCAGGCGCCTCCAATTGGATCGATTGCTTAGGTCTTCCTGCTTCAAAATCAAAATTCACATTGAGTGCGGTCACTAAGGAATCGCGACGTGCAGTGGCTGTCGTCGAGAATCGCCGATCAATGGTTTCCATCACCACGCCCGGTGTCCCACCCGGATGAATCCGGCACAGTCCTTTACTATCGGGGGAAAAGATCGCGCCACTCGAGGCACACACCGAACGAATAACCGTTTGCACGCTGTCGGCCGTCTCGATGCTGCCGCCCACACGAAGTCCACGCGCATCGCATTCCAACGCAAAGGCTTGCAAAGTGGATTCGTTAACTAAGTTGCCCGCGAGATTCGCAAGGATGTCCCAAATCACCGCAGCCGGATTTTCCATTAGGACGCCCGAACCGGGGTGTTGCTTGCCGCGACCGCGCGCGATGACACTGACGCCGTCCGCGGGCGCATCCACCAACTCGACAAATGTGACCGGATGACCGGTCGAATCGATGCCGTTGCGCCAAGCCCACGCACTGATCGCGATTCCATCGACCAGCACCGCATCGATCGCTTCACACGCATGATCCGCCCACACAAACAAACGACGCGGTTGGTCGTACTGAATCAACTCGCCACCGGTGTTTCCGTAGCGATGCGGGATCGGTTTTGATTCACGAAACCCGCCCCACACGGTGGTGAGGCGTAGCGGTAGCGGATCGCTGAACGGTCTCATGCGCTGATCTGCACTTGGCACGTGGTGCCGAGATCCACTTGCTCAATCAGTCCGCGAAACAATTCCACGACTTGTCCTTTCGCGACACCGAACAAAACCGCCGTAACCCCAATCGGCGGACGAACGAACACTGCCGAGCACTGGCCGGATCGGTTTTGCAGTTGCAAGGAGAGGTTGGTATTTTCGCCTTGAACACCCGCCTGGATCGCTCCTGACAGCAACAACCCTTGATGCCGTGGCAACGCGCCGTCGAGATACGGCAAAGCACGCCCATCGGCGTAAAACTGGCGAACCGGTTCCGTCATCACCGTGAACCAAACGATCACGCAACGGGCTCCAGCGTGAGCGAGATCGCGGTCAATCGATGTGCCACATCGCTCGGTTGAAAATCAAATTCGTCGGTGACATCGATCGAATCGGCGGCATACTCGACCAAGGCCATCTCGCTCGGCTCGGCCGGATTCGGAACCACCGCGATGCGCCGGTCATCGAACTCGCAAGCGTGCGCAATCAGCGCTACGAGGGCCTTGGCTTGAGCATCCGCGAGCGCAGTGTGTTGCACGGTAACTCCCAGCGCCTTACGCGCGTTCAATCCGGGTAATTTCCACTTCTTAGCCAGCTTGCCCAATTCCACCCGGCCCGATGGCAGTGTCGGTTGAAACGCCAATCCCAAGTACACCCACTGCATCGATCCGCTCTGATCGATCCGCACGCGGTACTTCGCAAAGGTTTGCGTGCCGGACAATTCGTAGTAGATGTGTTGGTCGAACCAGGGAATCACCACGTTCAATGGCGTCGTAATAAAATCATCGTTACTCCCTTGCAGCCGAATGATTGCCATGGACGGAATCGCGTGATCGCACAGGAGTAACGATTGAATCGCACTCGGTACACTCGGCGTCACCACCAATTCGGTCGAACCCATCCACGCTGCACGCGGATCAGTCGGTTGCCGCAATTGATCTGCCCCGTTGATCGCATCGGCGGCAAACGACCATCGATCGGTGGGCACCCAGCTCGGTGCGTTGCCGCCGATAAAATTCGCGCTCAATCCATCGGACAGCACGACGGTGGGTTGAATCGCAATGGGTGTTGCACTCCAGGCTCCGCCGTTTTTGCGCCAGCGGCACCGCCCGCCTTCGATCGCGAAGGTAAAGGTGTCGCCGAGCACAAAATCGATGCCGCCCAATCCAATGGCAAACGTCAATCCATTATCGGTATACGTATTGGGTACGAGGGTGTTTAAAAGATAAGGGGCAAAGGTGCCAGCGGCACCGCTTGCGCTGCCGCGCACGCGCCAAGTCAGGGTGTCGCTGCCGTTTTGTCCGCCACCAAAGGTGAGGGGTGCGCCGCGAATGACATCAAACTCAAAGCGATCCCCTTGCTGATAGATATAACGAGAATTTTCGGCAGCTTTGATCGTCACGACCATGGTGTCGCCGGGGAGCAATTCAGACTCACACCCTTGAAATGCAAAACCCGCTTCATGGGTATCGACGACGATCAATTCCCCCAATGCATCAAACTGGCGTTTGGCCGTGTGATAGTAGAGATTCGTAAAAACCGGTTGATACGGTTCCTCTTGGCAAACCCAATAAAAATCCCTTTCCGGATGATCTTGCCAGCACTCCGACCCTGGGGTGCTGGCTGAACTAAAAGACGTTTCGATTCCCGCGGCCGCTAAAACCACGTCCATTTCCTCAGCAAAAGTTCCGGCGTATTCGCTGACCAGTTGACTCCAGCCACCCGGGTAGGACGTTTCGGGAGAATTAATGGAAATCAACAGCACAGGATTGTTTTGCGAGACCCACGTAATGGAGCCGTCCGTTACCACATTCGCATCCCAATCCGGTTCGGTGGAACCGGAAGTGCCGCCACTCGTCGTTTTAAAGATTCGGCCGTTATACGGTTTCAATAGCGATCCCGCTCCGTACACATGGCTGCCTATCCAGTACGCTCCATCGTCCTGATAGACCAGGTCACCATCCACCACGGTGCTGCCATTGGTGGGCCATGCCGGTTCCGTGGCACCGCTGTTTCCAGCCAGTAATGGCGGTGTCTTAACCACCACATAGCTGTGCCCATTGCGCACCGTAGGTAGTACTCGCGGAAGCGCAAATACACCGCCGGTCGTCATCGGAAACCATCGGGTGGCGGTCGGACCTTCAATAAATTTAAGAAACTCGGCGGTGATGTCGGCAAACTTCTGATCGAACAAGGGGATTGGCGTCTTGCCGATGTTTTCCCAAGTCACGCTGCCGTCGGTCACGGTAGCGCCGATCGTCGTCGGCCAAGTGGGTTCGGTAGCAGCGGTGTTTCCAGTGACTAGCGCAACTCGGTATCGATACCCGTTAGCGATCACCGGCTCGCGAATGTCATCGGCCTCATACAAATGACTGGCCTGCCACGCCGTGTTACGCAATCTTGCGTCGGGATGGGTGTATAGCGAATCCAGGGTTTTTAGGAGCAGATCCGTCACGGATCTGGCCACACGAAGATCGCCCGTTTCCGTACTAATTTGTTGGGACGGCCCTGTTCCTGTTAGCCGACGGGATGTTTCTACCCAGCCATTGACCCACGCTCTTACCCGCTCCCGGCGCAAACGATGCCCGTCTGCGAGAGTACTCATATCACCTCCTAATTCGGTTATTCCTAAGCAATCCGCGTTCGGTCCACCATCCACCGGCTCCGCGTCACAATCGCACCCGGAACGCGGACGCAGCGTGTAAACAAAGGTCAAGGTTTTGTCTCGGGCGGTGGCACCGAGCACCGGGCGAAACAGATTCAGACACGGGGTTGGCGTGCCTTCGGGCCGACTGATCGGGCGGAATTCCCCGACGATGTCACCCGCGGGCGTGGTAGCGGGCAACACACCTTCCGGGATCGTAAAACCCAATGGGGTATGCGCGTACAAAACGCCGGTGATCGCGTCCGCCAGATCACCGCTCACGGTGCCGGACACACTCCAGCGTTCGGCATTCGGTGTTACTGCCTCGATGCATTCGATGACGACGTGCTCGGTCGGTGCGTGTGCGGCGACCGTTAAACCTAACGCGGCACGTTTGGCATAACGCGTGCCTTCTTTGATGACGCGATCGATGTAGCTGGCCGTCTGCACCGACAAGTCGTCGATGCCCATTCCATTCGGATGAAGATCGTTGGCGACCACACCGACCACCTCCACCAGCGCCGAGGTCGCGGTGATCCGCGAAAGAAGATCGTACAGCGTGACAATGCCGCTATAGGTTTCAGTCACGATGCCATTGGTGATCGTGACGGTGCGCGAACCGGCGACGGCAAAGACTTGCTCACCCAACGCCACATCGCGCACCGGTGTCGGAGAAAAGGAATACATATACCGTCCGTTTTCGTAACGCTTGTACGCTCGATAAACTTGTGTGCCTTCGCCAAAGGCCAAACGCGGCGTGTCCGAGCGCAGCGTGCCGTCCGGTTGCAGGGCGCTGTGGCCAAAGTTCCACTCATCGCCGATGTACTCATTCATCTGCGCCACCAGGGGCGAGGTCAGACTGAACGGAGTTGCCGTTTTGATTAAACCGGTGTTATCGATCGTGACGGTTAAATTGTTGCCACCAGGGCCGGTCGTTTTCGCACGCAAGGTGACGTTTTGAAATGGTACATACGCCGCTCGAGTTTGCGTGCCTAAGTCAGCCAAACTGATGGTGATGATCTGCGCCGGAACCGCAGCGGTCGCCGCCAGCGCCGTGATCTCGCCATTGCCAATGCCACGGAATATTGGTTGCGAAAGACGCGGTGTGCCGGTGATCGTGGTATCGAGTACCTCGACATCGAACGTGGCGTCCGCGGCTCCGCTGTAACTACCCGACAAGACCACCCGGCCGCTGCCCAGTTTGGCGGCCTCATCAGTGCGATACACGGCGTTCGACGGAACACCATTCGTCATCGACAACGCCGCGGCGCGCAGCACGTTATCGACGTTGCCGAGGTATTTCATTCAAAGGTCTCGAAGCAATTAGCGGCTGCGGAAGGCGAGGCGCTGCAAGGCAGGGGTTAGGAAACGCGCGAGTTGATCCTGTAACGCGACATTGTCGCCCGGTGATAAATGATTAAAATTGCCAATGTGGATATGAATATCAGAGACGGTTTTAGGTGGCGTGATGGGCAGCGCACCAAGGCGACTGGTTGAAGGCGCGGAGGCGTCGTTACTGGCTGCGGTCTTGTTGGGTGACGTGTTTTGGCTGTCGGCTTTGAGTTTTGCGTTTTTTTCCTCCTCGATCTGTTTGAGGCGGCGCACGTGTTCGGCCTCCGCCAATGCTCGTGCCTCATCGGCAACGGCGCGATTGGCAAACCCGCCTTGCTTGGCCAGCTCCTCAATGTGCGCACGTTCTTCAGCAAAGCGGCGATTCTCGATCGCGCTCTGATCGCCTTGCGCTTGATCTTTTGCATCGAGCAAGCGATCACGAATCGCTTTGAGTTCGTTGCCGACCTGCTCGGCGACTTGTGCCGTTTGCGTCAGTTCCTGAATGCGCCGCCGCAACTCATCGGCTTGCGAACCAATCACACCCCCCAATTCTTGTAAGACAAACTGCGCATCGCTTAAGCCGATATTGGACAGATTCCCAAATTTAAATAATTCCTCATTCAGCACCTGCATCGCACGGGTTTGTTCGTTGGTCAGCGCGATCGCCGCCCCGCTGGCTTGCGCAGTCTGCGTGGCAGTGGTCGCTGCAGCCGCACCGGCGTTAGCACTCGCGGTAGCGGCGGCTGCTGTGTTCGTTGCGAGATTCCCGGCAGCGGTAGCCGCATCATCGATCGCTTGTTTGGCTTTGTCGTACCCGGCGGCCACCTGATCGCCGGAAGTTTCTCCGGCGAGACCAGCAGCTTTCAGCGCTTCAGTGACATTGAGCACACTCGCCTGCACACGCAATTGCGATTCGATTTGCGCTTTTGCCCAACTGGGAGCATTGGCAGCTGCCGCAAGTTGCGCTTGGGCATAGGCCACAAACGCGCGTTGTACGTCTTCTTGAGCGGCCTTGCCGTGGCTGGCGCCCACCACAATCTCATCAAACGCGCGCTTGGCCACCGCCGCGGTGTCGTTGAGCGATTGCTGAGATTTAATCCCCAATGCGCTGAACGCATCGGCCAGCGGATTCAGCTCCTCCTTAAGTTTGCTAAGCCGCGTGGCCATCGCGCTGGTGGCGCGTTCGGTGGCTTCAAATCCAATCCGACCGCGATTCGCCGCATCTTCCAACGCGGCACCGAGCGCTTGGATTTCTTCGACGGTGCTGGCTTTGCCGATCGCCGCTTTAAACGCCACCTCGATTTGAGCACCACTGGCGCGTGCGTTCTCAACGATGGCGGTGAACGCAGCGATGATGTCCTTACCCGCTGCCGTGAACGCCACTCCCATCTTGCTGGCGCTGACGCCCAACCTGTCTAAACCTGCCAGCAAGGTCGCATCAAGTACCGCATTCGCTTCACTGGCGGACACTTTAAAGGCGCCGAATGTCGCCAACGCAGCAGACTGGAATTGGAGAAGCTGCTCGCCGCTTAACTCGTGCAGCGCTTTGCCCAAACCTTCGCGCACACTGACACCGGCGACGTCGGATTGTTTGGCAACTTCCACCAAACCGAGCGCGATGTCCCCCAACTGCGTGACGCTTTGGTCGTCAAACCCGGCAAAGAGTTTTTTGAGCCGATCGGCGACTTGATCCGCACTCTGCGCAGCGCCATCAAACGAGTGCGCAACCTCGCGTGCGCCCTCACTTAAACTGCGACGAAAGGACTCGCCCGCTTGCACGGCGGCGATTTTTGCTGCGGTAAGCGCGTCTTGAAATTGTTTGAGCTTGGCGGTCGCGTCTTGAAATCCGATCTCATTGCCAGCGAGTTTGGCTTCGGTGCGTAGCGTGCGAAAATACGTGATCGCGCCTTGCAGTTGATCTTGATAGGCCTTCAGTTGGTCCTGGTTTTGGGCTTTCAGCGCCGCGGACGTTTCAATCACCGTTTGCGCGTAGTGCTGGTTGGCGGTTTTTAGTGCGGCGATTTTTTCCGCGAGTTTGGCTTTCGACTCGATCAAGTCGGCATCGATTCGCTGCGATTCGCGTTGAATGGCGTTGTACTCGCCGATAACGGTAACGAGTTTGACCAACTGCTCCAACGTGAACTCGAGCGCCACTGCCGTGATCGCGATCTTGATGGAAGTCGGCAGCCCACGAATGGCGGCCCCGAGTTGTCCGAATCGACCGCCTGCTTCCACCGCGTCTTTGGCTGCCGCGCGTGTCGCGAGCGACGCCGTTAACATCGCACGTGCGCCGAGCGCCACGTCGACGACGAGATTACCGATCTTGACCGCGGCGTAGGCTTTGGCCAGACCAAGGAGCGCGCCCGAGTAATCGACCACCAACTGGATCGTTCGACCGATCGCAGAGGCAGTGGCAACAACGCCATCGGAAATGCGTTGCGCGACCACCTTGAGTTGACCCGATTCGGCTGCTTCGCGAACCGCTTGATTGAGTTCCGCCAGTTTGGCGCGAAACACATCCAGCGCACCGGACTTGGCGATCTCCACCCGGAATGCTTCTACGCTATCCTTCAACTTTTGCAGCTGCGAATCGATGTCACCGAGTTCACTCGCCGCCGCGCCGGCGCGGACTTTACCCAGCTCAGTAATCAACGCTTTGATGGCGTCTTTGCCAAGCTGCCCGTTCTCAGCCAACTGATGAATGCGTTCGGTACTCTTGCCGGTCGCCTGCGACAATAGATCAAACGCAGGAACGCCTTGCTCGACGAGTTGCACCAGTGCCTTGGTGCTTAATACGCCTTTGGCTTGCGCTTTTCCGAGCGTGTCGATCGTGGCACTCAAATCCTCAAAGCTGCCATTCAGTGCTTGCTGATTATCGATCAGCGCCTGTAAGGTGCCATCGAGCGGATCAAACCCAAACTGACGCAAACGCACCGCGGCATCGGCCACTTGGTCAAACGACAGCGGAACGGTCTTGGCAAAGGCTTCGATCTCCGCCAATTTTTGCCGACCGATATCCAGTCCACCGAACGCGGTCGCAAAGCGCTTATCTAAGTCATCGAAATGCTCACCGGCTTTTAATACGTCGAGCAATTCGTCTTTGATCTTGTCCAGACCGGCAACAGCCACTACCGCCGCGAGTGCGGCCTTAAGCTTGCCTAACCCATCGGCACTTTTCGCGTAGCTGTCGCTTAAGCGTTGGTTGTTTTTCGTAACCGCATCGGCAGTCTTGTCACTGTCGGCTTTATGGCCACGCAAGCTCTCGGAGATGGTCTTTAGCTTGGCGGTGATGTTGTCCTTAAGATCGTAAATCGCTTGGACGAGTTGATTGGCCATCTAAATCAAACCCGCTTGTCGTAAGACATTGTTGGTTTCACGTTCGAGTTCAATCGGTAACCGCTCATTCCAGGTGTCGGCACCGGTTTTTTGAATCGAGTCTTTGATGTACTGACTCAACACGTTGGGACCGTACAGCTTTACGATCGGCAGACGACCGACGTGCGGAGCCGTGTAGCGCTTTAAGTTGTCGGTACCGGCACGGCCAAAGAAGTTACCGCCAAACCGATCCAGTTGAAACGCCGCTTTCAGCAGCGCGCGTGGTCCGCCTTTAAGAACCGCCACCGACACACCACCGCGCGTTTGACGTGCACCAAACTCTTTTAACGCAATGCCTTTGGCACGCACTTCGAACATCAGACGTGGCGCATCGGGCGTGGGTTGAACGACGGTGCGAATCGCATTTTTGATCGTGCCAACCTTAAGATTCACCATCTGCGCGATCGCGCGCGATTGGTTGGCAACCAGGGTGACGCCCACGCGTTTGACCGCGCGGGCTTCGCCTTTCGCCATCCCTTGCGCGGCCGTGCGATAACTCGTTTCGAGTTCGCTTAAGCCCCTTACATCGAACATGCGCTTTACAGATCGGTCGGCGCGTTGTCGATGATCATCGCAGGTGTGGCCGAATCGAGTTTGTTGATGCTGATGTTGAGGCCGAGCTTGATGATGTCGCCGCCGGTGATCATGGTCAGATCGCCGTTCGGCGTAATCGTCACATCGGGGCAATACACATCGCGATTGGTACCGCTCGGGTTATCGGAGATAAACTTGAATTCCGCTTTTAAGCTCGGCGCGTCCCCAGTCAAAATCTGGCTACGCGATCCGGCACGTGGGGTGTAATCGACTGCAAGACCGATGGACGCATCGGGCGGAATCACCGACAACATCGTGGCAAGGAGTCCCGTTTCGCGCACCCCAATCAAACCATACGGCGCATCTACCGTAATATCGGAGGTGGTGCTGAACACGGCTGTGGTCAATCCCATATACATCACGCTCACCGACCCATCGACCGTGACATCCCCAATCGCGGTGGTAATAAACGCCGGTGCCACAGCGGCCGTCGCGCCGTCCGAGATTACGAGAAACCAATTGGTCCCCACTTTAAACGACTGACCGAACGTGTACGGCGTCGAGTTCACACGGGTAGCGGTATTGCGTCCCTCGTAACTGTTGACGGTGACCGCACTCACATGGCGCACGCCGGTGAAGTTGCTGACCGATCGACCCAACTGATAATGACCCCCAGCCGTCACGCGCGCGATGCGCTCATTGACGACCGGCGTGGCGCTTTGCTGTTGCTGGCGCAACTGTCCGGCGATAAACAATGCGAGATTGCGATCGGTTAAATTGTCGATCGTTAACGCGGAGGTGCGCTTGATCTCTTTCGGCGTCGTGAAGTCGATCTCGGACAAACCCGATTCGGACGACGGATGCTCAAACAAGGTCGCGGCAATGTTGATCTTGTACTCCGGTGCGTTGCCGACCGGTTTTAAGCCTTCCGATAAACCGGCGGCGTTCTTAAGCCCGATCAGCGCACGACCGCGCGCAAACACGTAGTTGTTGGTGTACGGGACCAGCGTAATCGACATGGGTTATTCTCCACAAAGGTAAGAACCTGCTAATGCAGGGTCGGGAATGAATCAGGGAATTTTTAAGCGGAGGTATTGCTGTACGGATTGCCGTAGGCTTCGGCGTAGTTGATTTGCACTTTGACGACCACGGCTTCGGAGGAGGCACCGTCTCGGCGAGGCTCGGCCTCGCTGCGAAGATAGATCAGCGGGCCGAGCGTTCCATTGAGATCGCGTATGCCACTCCACAGCAGAATCGCTTTTTTAATGTCGGCTTTGACCGAACCCAACATCACACCGGTATCCGCGTGATCGGCTTTGACGTGTCCTTCGATCGACAACGACAGCGAAGTCACAAAGCTGCGCGATTGGCCGGACCCATCGTCCGGTTGCTCGCCGTCCTCCCACACATCGATCGCCGGTAGTTCGTTCTCGGCGATCGACCGACGCGCACGAAAAACGTGCTTGCCCGCATCGGTCTCATAGCCGTTCTCGATCGTGATCGTTCGCAACAGCGCGACGATGGCGCGGATGGCCCGTTCCGACAACGAGGGGCTCATACACCCACCTTCACCACACACACGATCACGTTGTCATCGGCTGCCGCCATCGAATCCACCGTAAACACCTCAGTACCGACGTCAAAGCGAGCACCGATATCCGGGGGTTGTGCAATCTCGGAAAGGAACGCGGTGATCGTGATTTGGTTCGTGATGACTTGACCCTGAAAACCGTTCAATGTTGTCCCACGATCGACCAAGATCCTGCACGGCCAATGGTGTGTGCCATCGGCCGAATGCAACGTGGCCGGTACCACTTCGATCTCGCCCGGTAAGTGAGCAAGGATGTCGGCGTCGAACGCCTGCAACTCGGCAAGGCTCATTTACGAGGTTTAATCGGTTTGGGTTCGGGAGGCTCGGCCCTTTCTTCCGCATGATCCTTGCGAGCGACACCGCGTGCGATTAAGGTCTCCGCCGTCTCCGGGTCGGTGAAAAAACTCTCTCCGTCCTTTTGACCAGGTCCATAAATGGTTCCGCCGTCCGCGTACACCGTTTGCAATGCAATTAGGGATTGTTTCATCGCGACCTCCTTACACTACGGTGGCAAGGACAAACGCATCGATCTGATGCGGGACCGGCAGCGGCGCGGACTGCACCATGACCCAACGTGCGGACGGATCGGGAGTGATCCAAGATTTGGGAAAGCGCTTTAAGGCCACCAGCGCTTCGAGATCCAAGATCGCACCGTAATGGCGTCGGCAATCGGCGCGCCGAGAACCCAACAGGACAGCGGTATCGGGGATCATCGGCTGTTCAATACCGGTATCGTTTAAGAAGTATTCCTCGTA
Organism: uncultured Rhodanobacteraceae bacterium; assembly: GCA_964466115.1. GTDB lineage: Bacteria > Pseudomonadota > Gammaproteobacteria > Xanthomonadales > Rhodanobacteraceae > Pseudolysobacter. The sequence goes on from CAYXMH010000008.1 coordinate 69,683, forward strand.
GGTCCACAGATCAAGCCCCTCCGCGCGACCGACGTAGGTCACGCCGTCGGCCAGATTCGCGGTGTTCATGTCGACTTGCAGCGCCTTGTAGTTCAGCCGATCGAGCGCGGCCGTCACCGACGCTTGGCTTAAAAAAGCGTTCACCGCGGCCGATCCCAAAATCGCATCGGTCGGAACCAAACCGGAGTCCTTGGTGGCAATGCTTTTCCATGCGCGCAGATTCGCTAATGGGTCGCAGGCCGCGTTGGTCCATACCGTTGTGCCGGTCAACGTGATTTGGTGACTGGGGCTGTAACCAAACGAGATCACCGCGTTCAACCCTTCGCCGATCACCGTCACACTACCGGTCAACAGGGCCTGCGCGGCCATCCACTCTTCACGCCGGATGATCATGTCCTCCATCGTCGCCAGTTCATCCACCAATCGCGTGGCGGTGCGCTGTTCGGGTGATTGCGCGGAATAAATGCTCTGACCCAAACTGCGTTTTAGGAGATCGACCGCGGTCGTGACCATCTTCGGTTTGATGTACGGCGGGCGGATTGTCTTGGTTGCATAGCCGGTGTGTTCGACCAACTTGCCTTCCGACAGCGGATTCACAAACGGCGCCAAGCGGCGCTTGTTGCGAATCACATCGATGTCGACTTCTTGCGTATCGTGGACGTCTTCCTTGCTAAAGAAGGTGTCCAACAAAAAGGTCTTCGGTGCGCGGCGCTCTTCCAAGGCCGCGGTCATGGCGCGGGTAGAAAACAGATCCAAGGGCATGAGGATTCTCCAGAAATAAAAAAGGCCGCGTGAGCGGCCTTGGTGAGCGAAGGGGGAAAACGGATTAAGCGGGTACGGCGTCTTTCAAATGAATGCCGATCAGGCGCAAGGCATTGCGGGTACCGGCCGCGGTTTGTCCGGTGCCAAAAATCACCCGCCGCTCATTGAATTCACCGGCGGTATACAGAAGCACGTTGGTAACATCGGCAAGCGACGCATTGGCGTCGTTCGCTAAGATGGCGACCGGAATTTGACTGCCATCGCTCGCGGCCGCCAGCGATAAGGTGTATTTGCCATCCGTCGTGATCCGGCCCAACAACGCGCCGCGCGCGAGGTTCTGCCCGGACGCCAAGGTGCCGCGGCCTTCGGTCACTGGGCCGACGTTATCGCCCGCCAATAGATCGTCAGGATTGAACGTGCCCTGCGACGTGATGCTTGGATTGAAATCGTTGCTCATGGTGCGGCTCCTTGGGCGTTACGGTGACGCATCGCGGTCACCATCAGGTGGGTGGATTCGTCCGGTTCAACCGACGCGGCGTTGGACAGGCTGTTATCAATAGGGAGCGTTTCACCGCTCGTGGCCAGATGATCGAACAAACGGGATTTGGCTTGTTCCAGCGAACACTGTTGTTTGATTAAGGGCGCGGCAAGCTGCGGTTTTCCAATCGCACCGCACATGTCCACAATCGCTGCAGCGATTCCCGCATATTGTGTCGTGGCCTCAAGACGAGCCTGCGACGTTGCTGTTTCTAAATCGATAACGCTGGCGACGGGCGGTGTGGGTGTGGCGGTGGGTTGTTCGGACATACTTTTGACCTCGCTGACTATGTAAGAAATCGCCTCACTCGCCGGTAGGATCTCGTCGATCAAGCCGAGCGGTTTGGCCTCTGCACTGCTGTAAATGGCCGCTTGCGTCGCACGCACCGCGTCCTCGGATAACCCACGGTTTTGTGCCACTAGGGTGACGAAGCGGGCATAGGTGGTGTCGACTCGGTTTTGCAACCAAGCGACCTCGCCTTCGGAGAGCGGTTTGTCGGGATTGAAATCGACCTTGTGGCTACCTGCAAACACATAGGTCACCACGACGCCTTCCTGTTCGTTGTGCTTGGAATCGTCCTCGTGACAAGCAACGACACCAATGCTGCCAATGTCCGCGTCATCGATGGCGATGACCTTGGTCGCCGCACTCGCAATCCCATATCCGGCACTTAACGCAGTTGAATTCACAATGGCGTAAATGGGTTTTTGTGCGCGCAACTCACGGATGCGATTGGAGAGATCAATCAATCCAGCCGATTCACCGCCGTAACTGTCCACATCCAGCACAATCGCATCGGCACTTGGATCGGCCGCGGCGACGTTTAACAATTGCGTGATTTCTTCGTAACTGGTAAGGCCAGATAAGGCATCCACACCAGCCATGCGATTGACCAGCGTGCCGTGAACCGGAATGACGTAGAGCTTAGTGCTGATCGCCGTGCTGCCAAGTCCTCGCGGCACTGCGGCAACCAGCTTGGGTTTGACCGGCGCATTGGTCAGGTGAAGTCGAGGACCGACGACGGATAAAATATCGTCGAGTTTGACCTTCGCCAGACACAGCGGATTGTTAAAGAGCTTGCTGCGTAGGTGCAGATAATCGCGAGCCATTACGGCCCTCCTTGGATGGCGTCAGCATGAACGGCTTGAGCGACACCGGAATCGGTCGTTCGGCGTGGATCGGTGTCGAACACCAATCCGAGTTCATCGAAGTGTCGGTTGATGCGTTCGATGATCGGGTAATGCGTCGAAGGATCACCACCCCACTCCATAACGAGGTCTTCGTGCGTTTTAAATCCAGCGCGCACGGCACCGACATCGGCCACCAAATCTTTGACTGGATCGATGTGCTCAAACGGTTGTGGCACCCAGGCCGGTTGATACTGGTAACGCTGGCTTTGGTACGAAGGAATGCGCAGACGTCCGGACGCCACCGCCGCATCCAGCCACCACGACCACACCTTGCGACAAAATTGAAACCCGATCACTTGGCGCTGATCCATCTCAAACCCGCGCCGAATGTCGATCAAACGCACGCGGGCGCTGGAGTAATTGACGTCGGTCATCTTGCCGGTCAATTGCTCGTAGGTAATGCCTGCGGCTGCTGCAATTTGGCGGTGGTAGCTCGCAATAAACGGCTCGAAATTGGCGCCGACGTCTTGCGGTGAGTTAAACGTGACCTCGTCACCTGGGGCGAGAACCGTCCAGGAGCCCGCGCTCAATCCACCGACACCGGCATAAAACTCATTGCGCGCTTGTGGCCAGTTGCGATCACTGGCGGCGTTCCAGATCGCCTCGGGTGTGGCATCCCCAGATCCATTCGTAATCGCACCAACGTGCATGGCGGCTTGCTGCTTACGTACCAATTCCGCGTCGAGGTATTTATCCAATTCGTACAAAATCACCATCGCCGCATGCAGGTGCGGCGTGCCGGTCAGCTGCCCCGGACGGCGCACGCGAAACACATGCGCGATGTCATCGGCCGGAATGAAGGACGACTCGAAACGTTGCGTGGACAGCCCATCGCCCGGATGTTCACGGCGTAGCCAATACCCTTCGCGCTGACCGAATGGCGTCAGTTGAATGCCGAGTTTGATCTTGCCCCCATTGGGCAACATTCGATCCTTGCTCTCGTCCATGTGATCGGGTTCGAGCAATTGGATTTGCAGCGGCACGGCCAAGCCGTCTTCCACGCGCCGAAACCGGCGTCGAGCCAAACAGGAGCCCGCATCGAACATCGCGTGCGCGAGCAACGCTTGTTGTCCGTAAAAATCCAACTGTCCGTCGGCGTCCATTTCCACGACGCTGCGATTCCACAACGCGATGATCTCGTCCTTTAAACCGGTATCGGCCAAGGTGAGGTGCGGTCTCAATCCGCTGCCAATCACGTTGATGACGTACTGCTCGCGTGCGGACAGTGCCAGCGCGTTGTCGCGCGTCTGCTGACGTTGGCGTGAGCGCAACACCGGTAAGGTGTTTTCAATATCCGCGTTCGGACCCACATCGCTCGGTGCCCAGCGATTGAGCCGTCGCGAGCCACTGGCCCCTTCGTACACGGCCGTCTTCGACTTAGGTATAACGAAGCCAATGCGACGCAACGCCGGAAAGCTCATAAGCCTTTCTGCGTGCGTAACGTAAACGTCTTCACACGCGAGCCAGCGTCCAAGGCACTGTTGATCTCTTCCAACAACGCCCGCAGCTTGCCCATATCAACCGCCTGATATTCGGCGGCACGATTGCCCGCACCGGAGCTGAATTGCACGCGTACCTTGCGTTTACCGGCGACCAAGTCCATGTACGCTTGCTTCACCGCGAGACGATCGGCTTCGGTCCAGATAGTCATCGCGTGCGTCTCAAGTTCGATTGGATTTGCACCGGCTTAAACGGCTTTGCGGTTTCGTTCGGAATAAGCGGCTTTAAATTCCGCACGCCTTCAACGTGCGCGAGAAACACCTGGAGCGCTTCGCAATCGAGATAATGGTTATGGCGCCCGGCCATCACCCAGTGCACGCGGCCCGAAGGCAGACGCATGCGCTGTTCGGCCACGATCTGTTTGCAATAGTCTTCGTCGATGTCGTTGGGCAAATGCCAGGCACCGGGTTGGTCTTGCGGCCAGCCAAGGCGGTCGTGCACCCAGGCTTTGAAATAGCCATGATCGAACGTCCACACCTTTAAACCGGCGCGATGCTTCTTCCCGTTGCGCAACACCTCGACATCGGACGCGTGGAATAACTTGCTCGGGTGGTCTCGGCCTTTGGTGGCGTAGGCGGTTGCTCCGTGTTTGCGGCACCATTCGTATACGTGTTCGGTTTGATATCCGGAATCCACTGCAGTCGCGCGAATGCCAACCCCGTTAAAGGCGCGTGCTTTCAATGCATCGAGTCGCAACCAGACGTCCGGTTGTTCGGTCTCGCCCCAGAGTTCCTCGCGATGAATCAGCCACGATTCAAACTCCGCACCCCAACCGCGCACCGTGCAGACGAGTCGATCCTTTTGTACGTCCACGGTTAGGAATAACCACTGAACGCCGCTCGGCAGATCACCGAGTTGATACGGCGACTCACATCCGGCTTTAACGACTTGCCAATCGGGGGCTTGACCGCGCGTTCGATACAACTCACCGAATGCGGTGTTGATCGTGGAACGAATGCGTTCTTGATCGCCGCTTGCAACGGCGCGCAACCACGCTTGCGCGCGTTGTCCAAATGTCACCCAAGGCGACATCAAGCCGGAGACCCAGAAGCTCGCGGTGTCCGTGTCCGGTGGATCACCGACCACGGCGTTGTTTTGCACCGACTGTCCCGAGGCCAAATAAAAGCCCCGTGCATTCATGGCGGCTTTGGCGGAATCCTCAATCAGCGCACCGCAATTCGAGCAAGCCAGACACGCTTCGCGGAGGGCGCGCTTCGGTGTACAGCCTTCCGGCCAAACCAACAGCCGGAAGCGCGGCACGAAATACTTAAGACAGTGCGGGCAAGGCACCGCCCACTCAAAGCGTGTACCCTCTTGCCACAGTTTCCACACGGCGCTGTCGAGATCGTCTGCGTCCGCTGTGCTCCAATGCTCGATGCCGGTGTCGGGATGCTTCTTAACATCGACGCTGCCTTCCGTGGGCGTGGACGTCACAATCAATCGCCCGTCCGGGTACGTCGCGATACGCGCCTCGGCCAAGGTGACCGGATCACCTTCACCCGGAATTGGCTCCATCCGATCCACTTCATCGACCAACACCGTGTGCGCCGGTTGCGAGGCCAACTCGGTCGGCGACCCGGCCCACGCGAGACGCAGCGTCACACCGGCAACCCGCTTAATCAGTTTTTGTGCTTTGCGTCCGTGGACGGTCTTGCGCCACAGCGACACCGACTGGCGCAACAGGTGTTGCACCTGTGGCTCGATCACCCCATCCACGTTCGACTTTGTCGGTCCGATGTAAAGCACCGGCGCCGGGTCGTCATCCAAGCGTTGCCCGATGACATTCAACAAGCCCGCCGTCTTGCCCATCTGCGTACCCATCACCGCGATGACCCGCTTGTAACGCGGATCAACGCAGGCGGCCGCAATCGCAATGCAGTACGGGGTTCGGCTACTGCGCCACGGACCGGGCTCGGCACTTCCGGGTGGTAACACCCGGCTGGCGTCGGCCCACTCGTTCGGGCTTCTTCGTTTGGGCGGCGACCAGATCGTCGCCGCAATGCTCAACGTCGGGTGGAGTGTTTGCCAACTGCAGACAATATCCGGCAACACCGGAGCGAATCGCGCGGCATTCGTCGAGCAACCGGGATCGGATTTGGGCGGGATCGGTGATTCCGGCCAATTCATTTGCAACGCGTCCCGGTAGTCCGTCTAAACGTGCGGAGATATCCGCCGCTAACCCATTGAAAATCTCACTCACATAACTTGCCAACACCAATTCACTGCGACGCTTTGCATTCTCAAGCGCCAATTTATCGGCTTGCTCTTTGGCCAAGCGTTCGCGTTGGGAACCGGGTTTGGGCGCTGCTTCAACACGGGCGTGTTCGACTTCCCAATCGATGGCGGTGGCGGGGTGAATCGCAGATGGGTTGCCATTGCGTCCACGAGACAACACCGGCATTCCGGCAGCGATTTGATGCGAAACCCAACCTTTAGACTTGCCCCGCAACTTAGCGAACTCAACAAAAGTCATCGCGATACCGTTTACCGTTTAGTCAACTTTTTAGCCCATGCATTTGCGAGATTTGCGCCTCTTAGCCCCCGTAAGTTGACTGCGGTTGGGAAGTACCTTTTAACGCCTCCGATCAGGGTTCAGCGGATCAGCTTCGCTTGTCGCAAGCGGTCCAAGCACTCGACGCACGCATGACGACGCTGCTCGCACTCGCGGCGCAGTTGCGCTAACACCATCGCAGTCTCCACCGCGCTGTCCGGGTTCACCGTAATCAGTGGTGCTGCCTCAATGCAGGCTTGATAGCAGCGTGCATCGCAACGCGCGTCATGGAGTTCCATCGGCAATCGCGGCGTTGGCGCGGCGCACGCGCTCAGCATCCAGCACGCAAGCAGCGGGTAACGGATGTGTGTTGGCATGGGTGTGGTAGTCGGTTTGTAGTTGGGCGAGCTTGGCTTGGGTTTGTGTGAGTTGTTGGGTGGTTAATGCGGTTTGCGTTGCTGCGGCGTTGCGCAGCCAATCGTCTACACCGATCCAATCGCGCAACGCGATGACCTCAGCCTTGTTGCGATCGGCGGTGCATTGCGTTTGCGCTTCGGTATGACCATTGTGGTGCGCGACGCTCAGCGTAATCTCGTGGTAACTGACTAAGGCGACTACAAGACCGAGCCATAACCAATCACGTATTGGTAGCAAACCAATCGTCCATTTACTCAATGCAGAGAAACCGATCACGTCGGAGGCACAATGTTATTGGCGCGAAGCACTTGCTCCAGCACACGAACGCGCAATGTGAGATCGAAGACTTGGCTTTCCGCCCGCTGGCGGCGCTCGCGTTCGGTCTCGAGATCGAGTTCGTATTTAGCGAGCCGTGCTTCCAAACGATCAATGCGTTGATCTTGGAGCGTGACGACGTTTTGTCGTGCTTCGGATTCCGCGGTGTTCTCCGCAGCGGCTGCACTAACGGCCACACTCGTCGCGGTGGTGATTGTGTTGTCTGCCTTATCTTGCACAAATCGTTTCCACAACAATTGCACAAAATACAAACCAAGACCACCCAGCCCGGCATACGCAGCAATCACGAGTGGTGTATTGGTAGCGAGATCATTGGGCATCACACACCTCCTGCAGCCATGTTGTGCTCGGCATACCAGCTGCGCACATCAAACGACGGACAGGCTTTGGCAACATGGGGAAAATCGCGGTGGCCAAGAATTTGTGCGTGCGGAAATTGCGCGTGCAGTTCGTTAAGCAAATTCGTCAACTCAGCGTATTGCTCGGGCATGAAGTTCGCTTGCGGTTGCTTGTGTTCATCCACACCACCGACCAAACAAACCCCAATCGTGGTCGCGTTGTGTTCGAGGACGTGTGCGCCAATCTGCTCGATCGGACGGCCCAGTTCACGCCGACCATCACGGCGGATCACAAAGTGATAACCGATATCGGTAAAGCCGCGCGCCAGGTGCCACTCGCGAATCTCCTGCACGCCAATATCCATGGATGGCATCGTGGCCGAGCAATGCACGACCAGCGCATCAATTACACGCATGACTAGTCCTCACGATAAAAGGCGGATGCGAACCCGGCGCCCTGTTAGAACCGGGTGTTTGGTCGCATGCCGCAAAAGGTGCCCCGCGCTCAAGTATCTTGAGGCTTCGCGCGTGATAGGGGTTACACGACGGCGGGGCTTAATAACAAAACGCCCGCTACCGTCGTAGCGGTTTATAGCGGGCGTGGATTGAATGAATGTGGAAATAAAAAACCCGGCGCTAGGCCGGGTTCGTTGGGTTTTATGTTCTCAGCGCTTCTGCGCCGTCAACTTTGAGCAACACCATAAAACCACTGACTATGTAATTACGCAAGGGAGTTTTCCATTAAGCTGCATACTAATAATTTCCGGAGCGTCAAAATGATCTATCCAATTTTTCATCTTGCGTTTCCTGTGCGAGACCTGGCAGAGGCCAAACACTTTTATATCACTGTCTTAGGGGCGCGCACTGGACGGATACGTGAAAAATGGATCGATATATATCTGTTCGGCGGTCAAATCACTTTGCACGAACAACCCGACCAAGTATTAACACCTGAGCAACAAGGTGTTCGTCATTTCGGCGCAGTACTCGCCTGGCAAGAGTGGGAAGCCCTTGCTAAAAGCCTTGAAAAAATGGACCTTAAATTTAAGGTAAAACCCACTATCTCTTATGCTGGATCTGCCACAGAACAGGCCAAATTGCTCGTAACCGACCCAAGCGGTAATGTGATTGAAATTAAAGCGTATAAAAACCCATCGGTCGCTTTGGAAATGGCCGACTTGTAAATAGGCTCATCAGACGACCAGAAACTCTCTCGAAGCAGAAAACATACGAACCATGAATACAGAACTGCCGCCAGTCATCGCTGCCTTCTTCCATGCGCACAACACCGGGCAAACCGATGACTTCAATCAACTCTTCACGGATGGCGCTCTCGTAAGTGATGAGTCGCACGAATACCATGGTGCAGCCATCAAGGCGTGGATTGACGGAGCGATTGAGAAATACAAACCGGTTGCAGAGGTGATTGATCTCACAGTGGTAGGCGAGCAGACCATCGCAACCACACAAGTCAGCGGCAACTTTCCCGGAAGCCCAGCTCAAATTCGCTACAAGTTCACCCTCAGAAACGGCAAGATCGCCGCACTGGTCATCGGAGCATGAACCGAATAATCACAACTACCCCGTCACTCAACGCAGACGTCCACTGGCGGGCTTTCGACCGCACCGCCGTCGCCGGTTAGCTTGTTGCGTTAGGCAGAATTGTCCGTGTAGGAGCGATTAATAATACTGTCTACAGCCCGCTGGCACTTGATGTTCCACAGTGCTAGCGTTGCACTAATGTAACTAACGTAGACACAACATTTTTATGGTTAAGCAGAAAGACCCTGCTCGGGACCGCGTTATTGAGGAATTACAGAATCTCGGTCTCGACGCTCAAGCGATTCCAGAGACAAAAGAGAAAAGACCCGATGTGTACGTCAAGGATGGCAATGAATTACTGTTGCTTGAGGTGAAGACGAAATTTGATGCGAATGGCTATATTGAATTAATTGAGGCAGAAATAAATAAGAACGGACATGCGGTTTTGAGTGAAACTTTGGAGTGGCGTCGAGCGCATTCAAGTGTGATTCATACCGCAGTAAAGCAGCTTTCTGCTCACGACGACAGTTCGCGTGCAATGAAAATCACGTGGATTGAATGTGCCGGTATAGACTCGAATGACCAATACAAATTTTGGCTTTATTCGTTATACGGAATAGCTTGTATAGCTGATTTTGGCGACACCCCGCGTCAATCCAGCGGCAACGGCATATTGGATGTGATCTCTGTTCAATACGACGCTTTTGAGTGTGATTACTTCTGTGAAAGTGAGTTTTACAAGTACCGACTTAAACTCGATGGCGTGATCATCGCTAAGGATAATGAGCGAATAATGCTTGTTAACGACAAATCACAAAATGCCGAGCGTCTTCATAAAAGTCGATTTACAAGTTTGGTCGCCACGACTGTCATCGACCCATTGAAGTGTCCTATTCCCGGCAAACGATATTATGCTGATTGCGACAATGCCAGAACAGATGTTAAAGCAACGATTGACCACATCGCAAAAAAATATACCCTGAGGAGACCAATGCAAATGGAAATGAAACGACATATAGTTATGATGAGACCTCCTGAAAAATAACAATAACATGTTAGAAATCAGGCCGCTGTGCTTTTTGCGAGCTACTTAACCATTCTGCAGGACACACGACCATAGCACCGGAAACCCAAACATTGATTAAGGTTGCTGCGGGGACTGGCCTCGCCATCGCACTTGCAATTGGGTTTTTTGAGCGTTGGTTTGCACCAACCCACATCATTACGGAAGACTCACGAAGCTTCCCATCCTGGCTCGGTTGGTTTAGCTGGGGATTGGCAGCCCTGGGCACACTTGCATATTTTCTTGTCGATCTCGCTGATTGGTTGTAGTGAGTTCTATCGAAGTTAGCGAACACCAAATTACTAAGCCGCCATCTCCCGCCGTAAAAATCCCGCGATAAACGCCTTCGCCAAACGCAGTTGCTCGTAATAATGATTCCGACTCATACCCAGGCCAATGCGCCGCAAATGGCTGAGCTTTTCTTGTTCAGGGATTTCGCTACGAAGGTATTCCACGCGAAGCACCCAAGCCGTCTTGTAACTTTGCCCAAGCAGCTCAAGCACCGCGCATTCGATTTCGTCTGCGTTCACACGAATCGGGATACGCCTAGCAATTTGGCTATCGGGCATAAACCCTTGGTGCGCCATCAGCGTGGACACAATGTTCTTTGTCGGCCAGCCGATATTTTCGTAGCGGCCGCCGCGGTACTCGCGAGCCCAGTCCCATAGCCGTTCTTCCAGTGTATCCGATCCCATCTTGCACCTCTTTGATTCGTATTAATTTTTTTATTGCAATATTCAAATTCGTTGAGCATTTTCCACGATAAAAAAGATTTTGTGTTTAGCACTTATGCTAATAAGTGATGAATGATTAAAACCTATACTCATCTGTTAAGACCAAATTTTTAATCCCTGCTATACGTGATCATGCCGACTTGGCCGTTTGCTCTGTCCGACACGCCCATGCCGCAATGAGCAGTGCATCCGCGCGTCCGATGTCTTTCTTGCGCGCCAATAAACCTGATACTTCCGGAAATAATTCGATCGCCCGGGTGCGCGCTACGTCCTTGTCCGCACCAATCAACCCGTGGTGGCGTTTCCACACCTGTGGCGACACACACAACAGCGGCAGCCGAAGTGCGCCCAGCGCGCCGCGAATGACGCCCACGGATTCACCAAAACGAAACATGCTGCTGACGCCCTGTCCCGGCATCGCAGAGACCTGTTCCAAGACCATCAGTAAATCCGCACCGTGGTGTTTCACGCCCACACCCCGCAGCAGCGCGCCCAACTCCGCTGCGTTGATCTGCTGTCCGCCCGCCTTACGGGCTGACACCGGCATGTCGATCACGGTGTCCACCTTTCCGTCTGCCAGCACGGCAAGTGCGCCGGTAGCGCCGGGGTCGATTCCAATCGTGATACGCAGGGTCATATTCGGCTCCTTCGCCAAGCTGAATTTAGTAGACATTTTGTAGACATTTCGCCGACACCCCTTGTCTACCAAATGATCTGTTGTATGTAGTTGATATAAATATATATATTAGTAAAATATCTATTTTAGTAGACAAAATTCATAGAGTACCCTTTCCCACCTCTTTCTCTGGAGAAGGGTGACTCCGCCTACTTTGTCTACTAAATTCATTTTTCCTTACTGCCATATGGGTTTAAATGGTAGACAACCCGTGTCTACATAATGTCTACAAAATGCCTACTAAATTCCCTGTCGATCTTCGGGTGGTGCGTGAACCGCTCGATACGTTTTCCCAGGCCGACCCCGTGCAGCAAATTCGGACGCCGGAACGAGTTCGATATCGTTCGAGTCCTGCAGCGCCAACAGCACCTCTTCACGCTGCCGCCGATCCAGATCCCCAAACGCACGGCACTTCTTAATCAAGAGGCTCGAATTCACCCGATCCATCCGTCGGATGTACTCCAGCGTTCTGGCACACGAGATCGAAAACTTGCTGCCATGCATTCGCCCCTGACACGCGGTAATCGTTTGATCAGTAGCAAAGCGCACCAGGGTCGCGGCCCAGTCGATGTGGTGTTCGCGAATAACGGGTGCTTCGACGGATTCCGACACGGCAAGAATCAATCCTAAGCGCATGGCCTTTTCCGCAGACCGCCCATGCAGCTCAGCCAAACCCACCGAATCCAATTTATCCATCGCTCGATTGCAGTCGGCGGCATAGGCAGACCACGCTCGATAAGCTTTCGGGTCGATCGGAACGCGGTTTGCTTGCGGCACCAGGTCTGCGCCCAACTCCAGATGCGACAAGTTGCCCATTCCCTGACCTCGCGCCGCTTTGCACCACGCGATCGCATCACGTGGTGGTTCTGCATCGACAAAATTGCCGAACACCTGACGACCTATATGGGTTTCTACAATCAGCAGCCGATTTAAAAATCCACCGCGGATGCTGGACTCATCTAAGCTGGCGTAAAAACTGTCGGGCGTTGTCATGCCCAGCACACAGAGCGCGGGACGCTCGATCTTTCGGTCCGCCAGCGCCTTCGCCTGCTCGGCCGACAGCGTCATGCTCGAATAACCTTGTGCGCGTTGGGTGCCGCCCACGCGACCCCACGCCTCCATCAACAACGTGATGGCCTGACGTTTGTAATGATTGCCCTCCGACTTCGCCGACGCGAGTAGATCGCCAAACTCGTCGATCACCGCAAGGTGGGTCGGTTGATGTAGTAACGCGGAAAAAATGGCACCGTCCGAGGTATAACCACTCGGGCCGATCAAGTGCGCCAACTCGGCGGCGATCAATACCCGTTCAATAACCGTGCGCGCGTGCTCCTTGCCACAGGCCGACTTGCCCACGTTGACAAAGTACAGCGGTGACCAGGTCTGCATATCCGTCGTGTAGCGACGACCCAGTACGACCGAGCCCAATGCCAAGGCCGCTGTCACCGCGAACAACGGTTGCGGTTTGGGTGCGGTGCGATTGGCGAAGTCCACGATCCATCCGAGCGCACCCGGTAACGTCAGCAATTCCGGTGGAGGTGCGCTGATCTCCGGCATTCGCGTTGGTGTGGGATTTACAACGTTGGTTTGCACCGCGGTCCGCTTGCGCGCGGATTCGAGTATCACGTTTGCATCGACTGGAGATTGATCTGGACGTTTCGGTTCAATGCCGAGCATCCGCCCGGCGGCACGCACCGCTGCCGTCACATCGCCATGATGTTCAAACCGGCAAAACAAATCGAAGGCATCGTGCCGATGACCGTCGTTTAAAGGATCGCTCGCGTGATGTGAGAAGCAATGCGTCTCTCCTTCAAACAACGTAACCCCAGCCAAACCCGTACTACTGGTTGGGGCCAAATACCGGCGTCCTTTTCGCACATACCCGTAATGCTCCAGCATCGTGCGAAGATCGTGCGCTTCGCAAAACTGGCCGATGACGTCCGAATGCTCGCCATCGCAAGTGCGCAGTGGTGTGAGCGGTGGTAAGGCTGTAGTCGGAATCACCCACGGACAAAGCGATTGCAGTTGTCGTTCAAGCGCCGACCAGTTGCGCCATAACTCGGCCAACGGTCGCGGCAATTCTGGAATGCCATTCGGTAATTCCCACGGGGCAACGCGCCATCGGTATGGCCGCTGCGCCTCGGGATGCATCGTCGGTGGCAACGCGTCCTGTACCGCACCAGCACGCAGCTCAAAGATAGTCGTGGGTTTACCGTCAGGCGTCGAACTTGGCCAGACTAGCTTATGGGTTTGTGCCGGTACATCCTTGGGCAAACGAAAAATCGCTTTATCTCGATCATCCTGACCAATGATGCGCGGCGCTCCAGCAAACACCGTCTCTAGATCGAAACCGAACTCACTAAGAATCATTTTAAAATAAGGCAAATTGTCGACGTCGATCGCGCATGTGCCTGAACCGGCGTGAATCAAGCCAATACCGTGCGTCACCTCACCCGACAATTGAGCAATCGCCTTTTCCGGTGAATCAATGTAGTGGGACGGCTGATTCCAGGACTTGTTGCGCGGCCCTTTGGCGCCGAGCGGAATACGGCACAACGCCCATCCAAGGCCGATGTAATAAAGGGCGTGCTCAATCAGCGTGACCGGTGCGCCCGGTTGTTCGGCCGCTTGGCTCACGGTTCACTCCGAGTACGCGTCGATCGATGAATTTTGGAGCCTCGCTGCGAACGCGAGCGCTTACGCGGGTTTCTCAACGGTGTCCATGGAAAGTCAGGACACAGCTCATAGCGTGTAATGGTTCCTTTCGTTAAAATTTCGATTTGTGCCGCGCGCCTCGGTGGCACGCATCCCTTAACCCATTTGGAAATGGCTTGGGGTGACACACGCAGACGCCGCGCAAGCTTGGCCGGTGAGCCAAAATACGCAATTGCTTTATAGATACTCATCTTATTAGTAAACCATAGGTTTACTATTTAATCAACCTGTACTTGCCTTTCTCAAACAATCGTGCCAATATAAATCCATGGTTGATCTTCATGCAGGAACACGACTGGCTTCGTATCTTCGCCAGCGCAAAAAAACCAAGGCCGCTCTGGCCCGGCACCTCGATGTGTCGAAACAGGCCGTTGGCAAATGGATATTGACAGGCCAAATCGCGCGCGAACGAATAAAGGCCATCTGTGATTACCTAGAGATCACTACCGACGAACTGCTCGGTACACCCCAGGCCACGAACGTCCGACCCATTGCCTCGGCCCGCTCAGCCAAAGGTTCTCAATCCGCGAGACTCGACCTCGCTATCCTCACAGCCGCCGTCGAAACCCTAGAAAAAGCACTGGCTGAGACGCGCAAGGTCATGACACCGCCTAAGAAGGCGGCGCTCATTGCCACCATCTATGAACTCTTTGCTGACTCCAATGGCAAGGTTGAGAGCGGCACGGTAATTCGTCTAATCCGATCGGTGGCATAATAAACAAATACAACGATTGGGGGATGTATGGACGAGGGGAAAAAAGCCGAGATTTTGCAGATGTTTAAAGCCGCAGCGAAACCGATCCCTAAGCGATCTCGTGCACAAAACGGCGCTATCCACATTAGCGGTAATAGCAACATCGTCGGCACCAACACGATCATCATCAAGACAACGACGACCGAGAAAACAGGTCCATTATCTCCAGCGCAACGGGCAAGTATCGACAAATTGGTTGAAGAGGCCATGTTTCACGAAAGCCTCGCCGCAGGTAAACCCATCAGTGAACGCACCGTGTGGATGCGAACGAAGAAGAGCCTAAACCTCGGTGCTGGAATTATTCCTGTAAAGGAATACAGTCGAGTCGAAAGCTATTTGCGCGGATGGATCAGCAAGGCGATCAGCCGCACTAAAGAAAAAACCGAAAACAAGTCCAACGTGCAAGCCATCATGCAAGCCACGGCCGATGTGAAATGGGCGAACCGGCGCATTTCATCGATTTTGCGAACGGTAAAAGAATTGCAAGTAGATGCCAAACTTGATCGGGTGTTAGCGGATCGCTATGGCGCGACAATGTTGAAAGAGCTGACGAACGATCAATTACAAGACGTGTTCAAGCTTGTCTCAACGTGGCGTTGATAGGCGAAAGTTTTGATTACATAGAAACACCAACGACCACGAGAATCGGGAACGCTATCGATGCAATATGACGTCGTGATCGCTCAATATTTCTTGTCTTTTGGCAGATTTGGATCGTTGCCAAAGCTGTCACTGTCCCGAATGGTTCCATTCTTACGGTGAATGACGACTTCGACGTGTTCGCGCTTCGCTTGATTGCGAGCACTATTAATGGCGTCTTTCTGCGTATTGGTTATCACGCTAACGCGCTGAGCACCTTCTTTTTTTGTTGCCCAACCGGTGAGGTGTGGGACTACATGAATATCTCGTTTCTTACTCATTACGATCGTTCCTTTGCTAATTGTTGCGGCTAAACACGGACTGGTAGAGAAACCTTCGGTTGAATCGGTGTCAAAATCGATGCATAAGCACGTAAAATGTCGTGATAAAGCTCCACATGCCTCGGGGCTTCTATAGTGATCACTAGGGCATAGCGGATTTTCTCAGCACCCGTCGTCTTGGCCCCAGCTTCACGTGCGTTGTAGTGGATATCGAATACAGGATTATTCATAGTACTGCCACGCATTTTTTTTGATCCATGAAGTACCGTCTCCCATTTGCCCATATCGGATCTTCGTTCTTCCTCCGTTGCGTACTTTTTCATATCGAAGAAGCCCTTCGTACTAGCATTGGCCGTGCCAGCCTTAACCTTCTTTTCGTTAGGGCGAAACACAACGTCCAGCCCGGCACGGGTATAACTGGCCGTATCCTGGGGATCAATTGGGGAGGCATAACAAAATGTTGCTTTTAAATTGATATTTCCGGTGAGGCCGCCGACTGGAATTGGCAATGTGGCACGAAGATATTTGCCTGGCTTCAACTCACCTTGATAAACCACGCGAGCCACACCAGACGGGCAGGTAATGATACTCATAAGTTCTTCAGGTATCTTTCCCCAACCCACTTCAAACTTGTCATGTACGGATGGATCGGCGCTATGCACTAGCAAAGCCTTTATTGCTAACGGCGATAATTCCGACCCGAGAATAGCTCGAATTCCTACAGCATTACGAAGCAGATATGGAGAGGCAAAACTGGTCCCTAATTGTGGCGCTAATGTCGGTTTTTTTCCGGATTCCAATACATGAAAATACTTATCTGCATCGCCACCGAAAGCCATGAGATCTGGTTTAACCACCCCCGGGCTACGACCAGGACCGATCGCACTGTATGGTGCACGTGACCATGTAGATGATGTGTCGCTAGCGGCACCAACTGCTACTGCATTTACACAATCGGAGGGAACTTGCACACGCGCATTTCCGGTGACGCGATCTCTTGCACCATTGTTGCCGATGGCGACAGTCATGAAGGTACTCCCATCGCTTAGAAGATCATCTATAACGGAAGTCCAGGCGTGAACATCGGTATCTTCAATTGGAAGATCGGGACCGAGACTTAGATTAATAAATTCGTACTGACGAGACAGCAGTACCTGCTCTACGAAACCTAAGGTCCGATATAGTTCTAGTGGATCTTCGGTATGTGCATCTTTATCCAGTACCCGTAAGTGATCAACATACGCGAACGGGCGTAGCGCTATTCCATTTGGTTGAATCGGCCCGAAAAGAAAAGCGGAGGTGACAGCCAAACCATGCTCTACCCCATCCAAATCATTGGGCGCATTGGGATCAAGTAAACGATAGGCACGTACCCAAGGGCCAATCGCGTGTTGAATTGGCAGGCCACCGTCCAAAATAGCGACCTTGGGTTCTGAAGATAACGGCTGCTCATTTGGCAAATTGCAACTAATAGACACTCCGCTTGCGCGATGCACTGGGCGCATACCACGTAATTTTGGCACCGGACGAATTACGCGAACGAAAACGAATTCCGATAACTTATCCACATTGATATGCGGACCTTCTACAGGTACAAACCACATGTTACCTGCTCGAAAATCAAGGCCAATATGCACCTTTATTTCGAGGTTCTTGGCGTAGTTTGTAAATCCTTCTTGAATAAATGCAGGGTTTTCGTCCGGTAGCAAGTGAACACCCACCTCAAAGAATCTATCTTTCTTGTTTCCATAAATACTGATGCGTTCGTTAGGCGCAAAACTGGAGAAGTTTTCAATGTGGGCAAGATCGAGCGCTTCATCCGTTTCAGGTTTTACTTGCTGCGCCCATCGATTCAATTGTCGAAAAACATTCCGTTTACCGGCAACGAACAATTCGGTAGTTGAACATTCTTTGGGCGGTTGTTTCTTTGTCCATTTTGTTGGCGTAAGTCTTATTGTTCGGCTTCCTATGGACTCTAATCCAACCGTTCGCAGTAGTGAAATTGGAAAGAACGATTTAGCAATGTAACTCGGATTCAAGGTCAAGCGTGCAACACCAAAATCGCCTGGGCAGGCATCGGGCGGTAATTCATCGAGCGCGCTGGAAGTCGATGTGAACTGGGGGGCAAGACGTTCGACCGTTTCTTGCAAAGTATAAGCCTCGGCTTTGCCTGGCTTGCGCTTTGGCCCTTTGATGTCGTGAGTTAATAGTTCGCCGCGACCAATTAGAAAATTTGTTTGATTCATATCTCACAGCTCTCCTTAGCGATCTTAGCTGTGTACTTTCGGATGGTGTCTCGGCTCACTCCAGTGATATCGGAAACCATGTGTTGCGAAAGACGTGTCTGCTTTGCTAGATGGACGGCCAAATCGATCCGTGCTCGCCGATCCAAGGTCAGCATGCGTGATTTAATGAATTCCTCGATCAATTCCGTATCTGAAGACATCCCTAGAGCTAAGGCACGACGAAAGCGCTGAACCTCCCGCTCGATATCACTAAACGACATGCCGTTGAACGCGAAAGTTAGGGCATCCCTCCAGCGCGCAAGTAGCGCGTAGTCTGGACCTAGGAAGCGTTTGACCGCCTGTTTAATAGCAGACATCGTTGGTAATTCAAATTTGACTACCAGATCGAAGCGTCGCCACAAGGCTGGATCGATAAGCTCAGGATGGTTAGTAGCTGCTAACAATAGACTTGCCACAGGCCATTCGTCGACTTCCTGAAGAATGACTGTCACTAGCCGCTTCAATTCACCTATGTCGGTATCGTCACTGCGTCTTTTGGCAATAGCATCAATCTCATCAAGCAGCAGCACGCACGGTTTGCGCTTGGCAAAATCTAGGGCAGCACGGAGATTACTGCCGCTACGTCCCAACAAGCTGCTCATTACGGCAGTTAGATCAAGAACATACAATGGGACACTTAACTTTGCAGCGAGCCAACGTCCTGTAAGTGTTTTCCCAACACCTGGTGGTCCGACAAAGATCGCGGAGCGCGTTGGATGCAAACCCGAAACCGCCAATCGCTGGGACTGACGCCTTTCCTGAATTAGTTGGTTCAATATCTCTTCAAGTTCACTCGACAATAATGGGGACTCGCGGTCAGGGGTGTCCCTGTAAGATTTTAGTAGCGAAAGACGTGATTCGTCGTCTATTGGCAAAGTCTGATCGGGAGCGATCATGGCTTGTCTCAAGGGACTAGTTGTTCGCGCTGGTTTGGCGCGCAGGTAAGAATCCAGCTGTTCAGCCAACTCCGGCACAGTGGTTCGATATTTACGGATCAACCGCGCAACGAACAAACGAACATCTTCTGTCTGTTCCGCAACGGCAAGCCGAACTAAATGGGCTAAATCTGTCTGAATATCTGACATTTCGTCCAAAATATCCTTAAATCATTGATTTTAATGTATCTAACAATAGAGTAATTTGGGCTAACTAATTTTCTCATGTTTAGTTAAATGTTGGAAGCCGATTTTTACATGTTGGCCGTGCATGCCGGTTTCTCTTAGTTTCCTTGCTCACGGAAGCATAATCCCATCTCGTTTGTAAACCTATAGTTGATTCTTTAGTAAACCTGTGGTTTACTATGCTCACATCACGAGAGCATAGTCATGAATACCACGCAGCTAAATAATTCCCTCCTAAACACCCTAATCGCGCAGCCCGCCTATACCGGGATTTTTGACCGAGAATACCTAAGTATTGCCTGCGCCGCAGCCATCCGTTTCGGCGCCTCGAATGAAGCCGCCTGCGCGCTTGCCGCTGAACTGGTTATTGCCCAGCACACGACGAGACTAGAGCGCATGCGGTACGCGCCGCTCACTCCTGGTTACAAACGCGCTTGGGATGAGGACTTAAATCGCCAGGCGTATCAAAAGCGCATCGCTCAATTGGAAGACGCGCTCAACGTCATTCGTAAAACCAGCGCTCATGCAACGCACACCGAATTGCCGGTGGCCGCATGAATTTGTTTAACGCCAAACCCCAGCACCTTAACCCCATCCGGAGAAACTCATGTCCCCGTTAGCCAATGCTTTTTTTAATTCCCTTTTGCACCCATTCGATGCGGCCGACCGAGCCGCTCGAAAACTGCTCGATGCCAAAACCGTCGAAAGCGATGCGACTGCTGCCCGTATTGCGGCCGAACAAGAATTGATTCGATTGGTCGGCTTAAGAACGGAAGGAACCACCACCTGCAAGACCGATTTCTTCAAGATTTCCACAACCGGCAAATTGAACCGCGCATTGAATGTCGACGCACTTACCGCACTAATTCCCAACATTCCCGAAAATGTCCTGAAGCGCCTGATTCGGTACAAGCCGGAACTGAACCTCACGGAACTGCGCAACATCGAGGCGAACGACCCGCTGCTCTACATCTTGTTATCAAGTGCACTCACGGTCACGCCCGCCAAACCGTCTGTGTCTGTCGACACCCTCGACTGACTCAATTCCATCCGAACGAAATAGAAGGAGACCGCCGTGAGCATTTCACTGGCAAGCCTGCAACGCGTCAGCGCAAACCGCCCACCGATCATCGGTATTCATGGCGGGCCTGGTGTCGGCAAAACGACCTTTGCCGTACAAGCACCGGACGTGGTGTTTATTCGAACCGAAGACGGCCTGGGCAATCTTACCGCCACCGCGTTTCCCGTCGCGCATTCTTTTAACGACGTGATGGCGGCACTCACCGCTCTGCACAACGAGACCCATGCGTTTCGCTGGGTGGTGATCGATTCACTGTCGGCTCTAGAGCCGATGATTTGGGTGGATCTGTGCAAGCGCGATGGCAAAGCCAATATCGAAGACTTCGGTTACGGGAAGGGCTACATCCTGGCGATGGATTACTGGCAAAGACTGATCTCTGAATTGATCGCTCTTGCCAGCGACAAAGGCGTCGGCTCGATCCTGATCGCACACACGGACATCGTCCGGTACGAATCCCCGGAAGTGGACGCCTACGATCGGGCGCAAATCAAGTTGCACAAGCGCGCGTTTCAACTGATGTACGAGCGCTGTGATGTGATCGGTTATGCCGCACCGCGCGTAATTGTACGCAAGGAAAAGACCGGTATGACCGCAACCCGCAACTTAGGCGTCGGTACTGGTGAGAGGCTATTACATCTGGTCGAGAAACCCGCGCACATCGCCAAGAACCGCTACTCGCTACCCGACACGTTACCGCTGTCCTGGCCCACGTTCGAAGCGGCCTTGATGGCCGCGGTCACACCGCAACCAACCCTACCAGCCGCAGCAGCGGCCTAATTTAAGGAGACTCCATCATGAATTTATCTGGCTTTTTTGGCGGCGCGTTCGATAGCAGCGTCGTACCACCGTCCACTGACTTTGCTCCGGTTCCGAGCGGGGAGTACGAAGCGATCATTACCGATTCCGATGTGAAACCCACTACGTCCGGAACCGGCGAGTACTTAGAACTGACCCATCAAATTATCAGCGGTCCGTTCAGCGGCCGATTGGTATGGGCACGCTTAAACCTGAAAAACGACAACACGCAAACGGTGGAAATTGCACAGCGCAATTTATCTGCCATCTGTCACGCGACCTGTGTTATGGCTCCTTCCGACAGCGTGCAGTTACACAACATTCCCATGTTGATTCGTGTCGAGCTGGTTCCTGCCGATAGCAAACGCAGCCGTGACGGCAACGAAATCAGAAGCTGGAAACGGCGCGATGGCGCGACGCCACCGGCCGCACTGGTTCAACACGCAGCAGCGTTGCCAAACAAGGCCTCTTTCACTCAGCCCCAAGCTCCCGCCCTCGCACCGGCGTGGGCGCGCTAACACCAATTACTAGGAGAACGGTATGAACCCTAACGTTAACCCAGCGCATACGCCAACCGTATTTTCGGAAAAAATCCTACTCGCCGAATTGATGGCCATCACCTTGGATGAACTCAAAGCCGCTCAGGACATTTGGCAACGCTTAAGCCAAAACGAACAAGATGAGGTGATTGAGCGCCTACAGAAGCGCTGCGCTGATGCGGCAAAGCAAACGGTCAATCTGATTTTGAGTGCCGGTTTTGCTCGGCTTACCGGCACGCTCGAAAGCGTCGCTGTCAAAGACGGCATTAAGGCCGTATTGACCTTCTCTGCTACTGACCCTGAGCGCCATTCATTGACCGATGCCACCGGTGGAAAGGTCACGGTTGTCTTAACGGATACAAACGGATTCGTGACGCCTGCGCACGATCACAAAGCGGAGGCACCCCACGTGGACGACCTCGCTGAACGCGCATTGAAAAAGATCGGAGGTAAGCAAAGGCGCGGTAACGACAACGGCAACCTGGACAAAGCGGCTTAATTGGATTTTTTCCTATGACTGCATTGCCCGCTCTCGCGTCACCCGATCCCACCCTCGAAGCGTTACGCACCCGCGTTGAGCACGATGGCCACACGGAGCCGCGTCCGTATTTGGGTATGTCCTCTATCGGAGAACCGTGCGAGCGGCGCCTCTGGTACGGCTTTCGTTGGGCGGTTCGTGAAGAATTTACGGCCGATACGCTCTGGCGGTTTGAGGACGGCCATTACACGGAAGCGTTAATCGCCCAGCGCCTGCGTAAGGTGCCGGGTGTCGAGCTGCACACGATCAATCCGAAAACCGGCCAACAGATCGGCTTTAACTACCTCGGCGGGCATTTTGCCGGACACATGGACGGAATCATTCGCGGCCTACTGCAGGCGCCAAAGACATGGCATGTGTGGGAGGCCAAAGCGAGCGAGAAAGCGAGCGAACTCGAAAAACTAAGGCTTAGTAAAGGCGAGAAAAATGCGCTAGCGGAATGGAACGCCGTTTACTACGCGCAAGCGGTGATCTATATGGCATCGGCCGACCTGACGCGGCATTACCTTACCGTGGCGACACCGGGCGGGCGCGACATCGTTAGCGTGCGAACCGACGCCAATCCCATGCTGGCGAAGACACTCTACAACAAAGCCGAACGCATCATTACAGCCAGTGAGCCACCCGCCAAAATCAGCGACAACGCCGCTTGGTACCAGTGCAAGTATTGTCCGGCACATAGCATCTGCCACGGTAGTAAGCTTCCCGCAGTGTCGTGCCGCACCTGTATGCACGCCACACCAGAACTGGACGGCGACGGTCGCTGGAGCTGTGCACATTATCAATGCGATATCAGCACCGCGGAGCAGCGGCTCTCCAGCCAATGTCCGTCTCATCGTTACATCCCGGCGCTAGTGACTTATGCCAAGCCGATCGATGCGGACCCGGTCGCAAACACCATCACTTATGCGCTGCCCGATGGTCGCACCTTCCTCAATGGTGCACACGGCAAAGACAGTTATAGCAGCGACGAACTGCGAAACATGACGCCATCACTAATCGGTAATAGCGCGTTGGACGAACTACGAATGGTTTTCACTGCACGGCTGGTTGAAAACACTGAGGCCAGTAATGACGCTATCCCATTCTAGCTGTCGCAACGCACGCAATGTTGTCGGCGTGATGGCGATCTTGGCGGCCGGGTTGGATTTTGCGGATGGTCCATCAGTGCAGATCGAACGAGATCGCGAATGCTTGGCGCTGGCGGCTTTCGCCGAAGCCCGTAATCAAGGCCACATTGGTATGGCGGCAGTCATTCGCGTGGTAATCAACCGCGCCACCGATCCTTTACATCGATGGCCGAGGTCATTGTGTGGTGTTGTACATGAACCCGGGCAATTTGTCGGAGTGGAAAAATGGCGTGATCCAAGCCGTGCTGAATTATCGGACGCAATTTCCTGGCGACGATCACTGGCTTTGGCCGATGCGATGCTCGCTGGTACTGGTCCGGCGTTGGGCGCTTGTGCGGTTGCAACCAGTTTTGACAAGAGTGGTAGGGCTGCGGGCTTAGTACCCGTCTGCCGCCTGGGAGCACACGTATTTTACGTTGAACCACAAATCGACATAGTGGGGATACCGTGATGGGCATCTGTCCTTTTGGTAAAGGCTTCCGCAAAAAAGAGGTGATGCAAATGAACACCACATTTTTACTGCTTGCTCAATACGGTAAGGCGGTCGTTAGCATTGAGGAAGTCGCGCCGCTGTTTGGGTGGGTTCCGAAAACGGCACAAAACCGCGTTTGTGCAGGAACATTTCCGGTACACACATTCAAGTTGGGCCACCACATATGTGTAAGGATTCAAGACCTAGCCGAATATATCGATCACCAGTCGAAGATTGATTCACGACAACTAAATAACGACTTAATGTATAGCGCTGCAAAACAACGGCGCTTCCATCGTAAGGTTCAGTAAGTAGAGGATCATAATCATGTTGAACACTCCAGAATTTATCCAAATGCTGCGTTTACCCATGGTATGCAAGCGCACAGGATTGTCCCGTTCGCAAATTTATCGACTGGAGGCAGAAGGGAGCTTTCCGAAACATATCAAATTGAGTGAACGTGCCTCGGCATGGCTCGCTCATGAAATAGACGGATGGATAGCCGAGCGTATAGCAAAAAGCCGCAAAGTGGCAGTATAGGTATATATATTTTATTATAATAAACTTCTAAGCGGTTTTTGAGCGCTTGATCGGCACTACTTTTCGATTCTTGCGCAAACCCTCCAAATAATCGCCCCAAGCCTGCATCATCTTTTTACGTTCCGGCATATATTCAGCGTGATTGTAAGCAGCCCGCACCTTATTTCGTTCGCCATGCGCAAGCTGACGTTCAATCGCATCACGATGCCAACCTTGCTCATTTAATAGGGTAGAGGCCATACCACGAAAACCGTGGCCAGTGATAGTTTCACGGTCATATCCAAGATAACGCAATGCCGCGTTTAGGGTGTTGTCACTCATGGATCGATTGGACGCTCGTACAGATGGAAATAAATAGTGCCCAGATCCAGTCAGCGGATATAACTCCTTCAGAATTGCTACTACTTGGCGCGACAACGGAACGATATGCGGTGCGCCTGACTTCATGCGTTCAGCAGGAATATACCAACTAGCCGCATCCAAATCGAACTCCGACCATTGCGCATTACGTAATTCCCCAGGACGTACAAATAGCAAAGGTGCGAGTCGAAGGGCACAGCGCGTAATGAAACTACCGTTATAGGTTTCAATAGCACGCAATAGGTCACCAATACGATTAGGGTCGGTAATAGTCGCGTAGTGTCCGCCTTGCGCCGGAGGAATAGCGCCACGTAAATCTGCAGATGGATCTCGGGTTGCGCGTCCCGTTGCAATAGCGTAACGAAATATTTGTCCGCAGTTTTGATGTGCTCGATGGGCAGTATCGACAGCACCTCTTGCTTCAATGCGGCGTAATGCCGCTAAAAGCTCAGGTGCGCTTACCTCGGAAATCGGTCGCGAGCCTATCCATGGAAAAACATCTCGTTCCATACGCCGGATGACTTTACTGGAGTGAGTTTTTGCCCAAGTCGGAAGGTACTTGGTGAACCACTCTCGTGCCACCGCTTCGAACGTGTCGACCTCCGCACATTTTTCCGCCTTCCGTTTTGCGCTGGGGTCAACTCCCTGAGCCAGTAACTCGCGTGCTTTATCGCGTCGTTCCCGAGCTAGCTTCAATGGTATAGCTGGGTAAGTACCAAGGGATAGAGTTTTACGTTTATTGTTATAACGATAATCGAGCCGCCACAACCGTGAGCCGGTCGATGTGAGTAACAAATACATACCACCGCTGTCCCAAAGCTTTTGGAGCTTATCGTTATGCTTGGTATTGCGGATAACAGTATCAGTAAGCGCCATTGACGGTATCCTATATTCAGGAGCGTTACGTACCGTCAAAAATACCGTCAGGTGACGGTATTTGGCAATAGCTGAAGTGGGTCGTACTGGGACTTAAACTAGTTAAAAAAGCCAGCTGCTATGCGGTTTCTTGGTTTTTCTGGGATGTCATTGGATCAACATTTGGTGGGCGCGACAGGGATCGAACCTGTGACCCCTACCATGTCAAGGTAGTGCTCTACCGCTGAGCTACGCGCCCTTTAAGGGTGGCGCAGGCTATCACAGCCGCAAACGCGGTTCAAACCGGATCGGTCGAAGAGGCGGAATTTGCCTGCGGGCTCGTCGTTTTCTGCGAAGCCCCCTACAATAAGCGGCTGGTTACGCCCTTATAAAGCCATGCACACAAGCCGGGTCCGGTTTTAGCGCGGTCAGGTGCACCGTTCGGGTTGCGGCATAAGGTGCGCCAACCCTTTTAATGAGGATGCAGCGCGCCGCCATGCAGTTTGATTCGTTTACGTTCCTGCTCTTCTTCGCGCTGGTGCTTTGCGGGTACAACCTTATCCGCGATTGGAATGCGCGCAAGTGGTTTTTGCTGGGCGCCAGTTACCTATTTTATGCGGCGTGGAATCCGCCGTTTTTGCTGTTGTTGATCGCATCGACCACGCTGGATTGGTGGATTGCGCAAAAAATTTATCAAAGCACCGATGCATCGGCGCGCAAGCGTTGGATCACGATCACGCTGTTGCTCAATTTAAGCGTTCTTGGTTATTTCAAGTACAGCCGTTTTCTGCTCGGCAATTTTGCGACGATGCTCGCTTCACTGGGCGTGACCTATATTCCGCCGAAGCTCGATATCGTGCTACCGATCGGCATTTCGTTTTACACCTTTCATTCTTTATCGTATTGCCTGGATATTTATCGCGGCAAATTCGCGCCGACGCAAAACTGGCGCGATTACGCCTTGTATGTGGGATTCTTCCCGCAATTGGTCGCGGGGCCGATCGTGCGTTTTACGCAGATTCGCGAGCAAATCGAAACGGCGCGTAAAACCACGGTCGATTCGCTCGCCATCGGCTTGGCCTTCCTTACACTGGGCCTGTTTGAAAAAATCGTGCTGGCCGATAGCGTGTTCGCACCGGTGGCCGATGCGTTATTTTCAGAACCGGCTACAACCAATGCGGTCATGGCTTGGGCCGGCGTTATCGCCTTTACCGGGCAAATTTTTTGCGACTTCGCCGGTTATTCCACTTGTGCGATAGGTACTGCGCTCGCGCTGGGATTCGTGCTACCGATCAATTTCCGCAATCCGTATGCCGCGCTTGGTTTTTCGGATTTCTGGCGGCGCTGGCACATTTCGTTGTCCACGTGGTTGCGCGATTATCTGTACATTGCACTCGGTGGCAACCGCAAGGGCGAAATTCGCACCTATACGAATCTGATGTTGACGATGTTGATCGGCGGCTTGTGGCACGGCGCGGCGTGGACGTTTGTTATTTGGGGCGGTTTGCACGGAATCTACTTAAGCATCGAGCGCGTCGTTCGTGAACGGTTACTGCCCACCAATTGGTCGGCGGGCATGCTGCTGCGTTGTATTTACGGCATCATCACGTTGTTTGCCGTGATGACGGCCTGGATATGGTTTCGTTCACCGACTTTTGAAACCGGTTGGACGATTCAACGCCTGCTATTTAATTTCCCGAATCTTTTAGCCACGTTGCCAGCTTCCAACATCGACCAGCAATTGGCTGTTGCGGTCTTTGCTATCCTGATATTAGTGCAATGGATATTCCGCAATTGCGATCCAAAACAGCTACTGCAACGCACCCCTGCCCCGTTGCTCGGTATCATTCTAGGTGCGCTGTTGGCCATGATCGTATTGTCGCCCGGCGATAACCATGCGTTTATCTATTTCCAATTTTGATGTTTCGATCCTATGAATAATCAACGTTGGACCGAATTACCCGCATTAACCGGAATCCGCGCACTTGCAGCGATTTGGGTGCTACTGTTTCATGTGTGGGCGTTGAGCGGGCAACCACCATTGAACCTGACGATGGGTCCAATCGCGATCAATTTTTCCGGTGTATTTGCAGTCGGTTGGGCAGGCGTTGATGTATTTTTTACTTTGTCGGCATTTTTGCTAACGCTACCGTTTGCCGCTTGGCAATTGGGTCTTAGCGAGAAACCCAATCTGCGCCATTATTTTTCGCGACGCGTGTTGCGCATATTTCCCGCTTACTATTTCCAACTGGCCGTTCTATTGGGTTTAGCGCTGATGTTCGGCATCGGTCGCAGCCTTGATACGCGTGAATTGCTATCACACTTAGTCTTATGGCTGCTGGTGGGTTCGAATCCGGTGATGCCGTTGAACGGCGTATGGTTCACTCTACCGATCGAGTTTTGCTTCTATCTTGCATTACCCATACTGGCTTATCTGCTACGTCCGCGTTGGGCAATTGCGCTGCTGATCGGGACAGTTCTATTCTCGTGGGCGTATCGCTATACCGCGTATCAATGGGTTAGCGATTTGCCGATACCGGCACGGGTCAACGTGCTCGAACAATTGCCCGGACGAATCGATCAATTCGTGATCGGTATGCTAGCGGCTTATGCATTTGTGAGTACAACACTGAAGCAACGAATACCTTCCACGCAAAGATTGCATGGGATACTCGCCATCGGCTTTGGTGGCCTAGTGGTTATGTGCGGTTGGATCATCGCGCAAGCCACCGAGTATTGGGATGGCGCACCACTGCTTTACGTATGGCACACCATCACTACGGTTTTTCTCGCACTTATCTTATTCACCAGCGCCGCGCGCACGCCGCTCACTCAACGCGTATTGGCCAATCGCGTCTTGCATTATCTTGGGGAAATCAGTTTTGGAATATATCTGTGGCATTTTCCCATTTTACAATGGTTACAACCGGTTCTGGACAAAATTACGCCGCCGTATCTGCGCTTTTTAATCGCCCTCGCTCTGGTGATTCCACTAACCATTATCGCCGCCCATCTTTCCTACCGCTTGATCGAACGTCCGCTGTTGCGAATCGGTCGCCGCAAACCTGCCTATCCCGGTTTGGCAAGCGAATTACCGCCCGCTATAGTCAACCCTGGTGCTGCGGCTGAACATTCCCATGCATAACAACCGACGCTGGCTGATCACATGGCTAATTGCCGCTGCACTGGCAACAGGCGTCTTGATCGTCACCGAAATGCATTGGCGCCAGCACCAATACACCCCGAACATCGTCGATTCGATGCAGCTGTGGTCGCTCCAGCGTCAGCGCGTTTACAGCACAAAAAAAATCCCGCTCGCCATTATTGGCGCATCGCGCATCGAGTTCGGTATCGATCTTCCATTGATAAAGGAGCTGCTACCTAAATACCAGCCGGTGATGCTTGCGATCAATGCAAAGTATCCGATTGCGGTACTGGAGCATCTGGCAAACGACACCGCTTTCAAAGGCGTTGTTCTGTGCGATATCGACAGCATGGGTTTGGCTTTGAACTTTCGCGATATGGCGGCGGATTACGTTCACTATTTCGATACGCAATGGACACCAAGCTGGCGCGCGCATCGCGAACTACTCACGCTTTGGCAACAATGGGCCGTTATCGCAAACCCCGACTTTAGCGTGGTCAATACGATAAAGCATTCGTTCGCCGCGAACGAACCGATGCATCCCTATTATTTTTTTAAAAAAGACCGCAGCGGTTATCTGGATTTCACCAAAACCGATGTCACGGCCGTGTTGCGCCATTTTGAAGAGACGCTAACCAACCAGGAAGCCATGCGCCCACTGGTCGCGCCCGAGCAATGGCTGCACGATCTTGATGCAGTGAATCAATGGGTACGGCAAATCCAAGCGCGCGGCGGCGACGTGATCTTTTACGAAACGCCCACCAGCGGCACTTTGCGCAAACTTCAGGCAATGGTTTACCCGCGCGAACAGTATTGGGATCGCTTTGCGGCCATAACACCCGCCAAAACGCTGAACTACGCCGATGAGCCGCGCTTAGCAGCACTGCATTTACCGGATCAATCGCATGTGGATATGCATGACAGGGCCGACTACACGCGTGCATTGGTCGATATTTTGGTCGACCGCCAATTGCTGCAACGTTGAAAAAATCAACGCATTTAACCCAATAGACCAAGCGTCCTAATCCGCGTGATTTCATCACGCAACCGCGCCGCATCCTCAAACTCCAAATCCTGCGCGTGCTTGTACATCTGCGATTCCAGCTTTTTAATTTTCGCGCCAAGCTGTGCGGGTGTCATCGCGCGATAATCGATTTCGTTCTCGGCCGCAATGCGTTTGGCGGCGCGCCCTTTTGCCGTGGACGGATACGACGCATCGATATCAGCGCGCGCCCCTTCCATAATATCGTTGATTTTCTTGATCACCGTTTCCGGCGTGATGCCATGCTTTACGTTGTATTCAACCTGCTTTTGCCGGCGCCGATCGGTTTCGCCGATCGCCGTTTCCATCGATCGTGTCATTCGGTCCGCATACAAAATTGCCTTACCGCGTACATTGCGCGCACAACGGCCGATGGTTTGGATCAACGATCCGGCGGAGCGCAGAAACCCTTCTTTGTCCGCATCCAAAATCGCGACCAGGGATACCTCCGGCATATCCAACCCTTCGCGCAATAAGTTAATGCCGACCAGCACATCGAATTTGCCTAAGCGCAAATCGCGCAAAATCTCCATGCGCTCGACCGTTTCAATATCGGAATGCAGATACCGCACTTTGATGCCGTGTTCGCCCAAATACTCGGTGAGGTTTTCCGCCATGCGTTTCGTCAGCGTCGTCACCAGCACGCGATCGCCCAGCGCAATGCGCAGCTTTGCTTCAGCGAACAAATCATCGACCTGCGTACGCACCGGGCGCACTTCCACTTGCGGATCGATCAACCCGGTTGGGCGCACCACTTGTTCGACGATCGCGCCCTCGCAATGGCGCAGTTCATACGCGCCAGGGGTGGCCGAAACGTAGATCGTGCGCGGTTCGCGCTGCTCAAACTCGTCAAACCGCAACGGCCGATTGTCCAACGCCGAAGGCAGGCGAAACCCGTACTCCACCAGCGTTTCCTTGCGCGATCGATCGCCTTTGTACATGCCGCCCAATTGTGGAATCGTCACGTGCGATTCATCCACCACCAACAGCGCATCGGCCGGCAGATAATCAAACAACGTCGGCGGCGGCTGCCCGGGCGCATAACCGGTTAAATGGCGCGAATAATTCTCAATGCCTTGGCAATAACCGATTTCCACCATCATCTCGACATCGTATTGCGTGCGTTGTTGCAAACGCTGCGCCTCCACCAATTTATTTTCTTTATACAATTGTTCCAAACGATCCTTCAATTCTGCTTTGATCGTCTCCACCGCTTCGAGCACGCTGCGTCGGCTAGTCACGTAATGGCTTTTCGGATAAATCGTATAGCGCGGCACTTTTTTAATCACCGCGCCGGTTAAAGGATCGAACACGCTGATTGCCTCGATCTCGCCGTCGAACAGTTCGATACGCACCGCCTCCAGCGCCGAATCGGCCGGAAAAATATCGACGATCTCACCACGCACCCGGTAGGTACCACGGCGCAATTCGTAATCGCCGCGTGTGTATTGCAGCTCAGTTAAACGGCGCAGCAATTCGCGCTGGTCGATCTTCTCGCCGCGTACCATGTGCAGCACCATCTTGAAATACTCGCCGGGATCTCCCAATCCATAAATCGCCGATACGGTAGCCACGATCAACGCATCGGGCCGCGACAGCAGCGCCTTGGTCGCGCTCAAGCGCATCTGCTCGATGTGTTCGTTGATCGAAGCGTCTTTCTCGATGTAGGTATCGCTGGAAGGAACGTACGCCTCCGGCTGATAGTAATCGTAATAACTGACGAAGTATTCCACCGCGTTGTGCGGGAAAAATTCCTTGAATTCCCCGTACAACTGCGCCGCCAACGTTTTATTCGGCGCCAGCACCAAGGTCGGCCGCTGCACCGATTGAATCACGTTCGCAATCGTAAACGTCTTGCCGGAACCGGTCACGCCAAGCAAGGTTTGCTTCGCCACGCCCGCATTAAACCCCGAAATCAATTGCGCAATCGCCTCCGGCTGATCACCGGCGGGTTGATACGAAGAAACCAATTCAAAACGATCCGCCATCATGCAATCCAATAATCCAAGACAACCATTATCTCGTCATGCTCGCGAAAGCGGGCATCCATCAGCCCCCATGAGCGCTAAGAGCTGGATGCCCGCATACGCTGGCATGACGACCTCTGAGACCGAAATGAGATTCCTCTTTTAAACGCGTTCTGCGCTACCGCTAAAAACCCACCGGTAACGCAATCGCGCTTAAAGCATCCAGCAAATCCGAAATTTCCTACACACCGTATCGCTGTTTGCCGATCGTCGCATCGTACGGCCTTACCTAGCATGGGGCCTTGTATTCAGGAATCCAACCCATGCCATCGCACACTCACGCTACCCAACGCGGCATCACCGCCATTGAACTGATTATGGGGCTGGCCGTATTGGCTACCCTAACCGCCCTTAGCCTACCCACCTTCCGCGACTTGACCACCAGCACCCAAGCCCGCAGCGCCAAAAGCCAACTGTTCCTGGCATTGAATTTAGCCCGATCACGCGCCGTTACCACCGAAAGCCACGTCGTGCTCTGCCCCAGCGCCAACCAATTAAGCTGCGACGACACCGCCCAATGGCACCAAGGCTGGCTGGTGTTCCTGGACCAAGACCGCAACGGCACCCGCGGCCCCGAAGAATCCATCATCAACGTTGGCCAAGCGTTCCCACCCGGCATCGCCCTAAGCAGCACCGAAGGCCGCAAACACATCATTTACCGCGCCGATGGCAGCTCCGGCGGCAGCAACGTCACCTTCACCGTCTGCGACCGCCGGGGACTGAGCAAAGCCAGCAGCATCGTCATCAACAACGGCGGCCGCCCCCGCCAAGGCACCCCAACCCCGGCCGAGGCCAGCGCCGCCTGCGCCCTGGTCCGATAGCCCCAAAAACGTAAAACTTGACGTAACCCACGACTCTGAAGACAATGACCGGCTCGCTACACACCATTCCCCGATAGCTCAGTCGGTAGAGCAAGTGACTGTTAATCACTGGGTCGGCGGTTCGAGTCCGTCTCGGGGAGCCAATGAAATCAAAGCCTTGCAGAGATGTGAGGCTTTTTTTATGGCTGATTTTTGAAAAAGGTGATACTAAAGGTGATACTTTCGCGCATGCTGCTCCCCCTAATTCTTAAGCTAGACGGTCACTACTAGACGACGGGACTGCACTTGGAGGTTGAGGAACTTCTCTACCAAGCTTTGCATAGAGGTGATTGTTCAATAGCACGGGAATACCACGGCACGCGATATCTAAATGATGGTCTGTGTAGCTACCGGACAGCTCGCCAGTGGTCAAGTGCGCCAGTCCTTTATTTGCCAACTCAAAGATTGCAACTAGCGCATTCTCTGCATCCTCCCGAGGCCCCGGATATGCCGACAATGCAGAATCCGGGTCAACGATGCGCAGCGGAAACTTTGACGTTGAAAAGTGCTCGACGGCAATGTCGTCCGGGAGACGCTTACGAATTTGCTTCAGTTTTCCATTGAATGCACACAAGCCCAAGAATTCAAGTAAAGCTCGAGCATGGATCAATCCGGCCTCAATCATGGGATTAGCGATTGTGGCTACATTGCCGCGCAGCTTTACTTTGCCATCAACTAGGACATCAACTTGGAGAGGTACATCTGACTCAACTACCCATTGCCATGCGAATTGGAGAGTCTCGATGGCCTGGAGTCGGTAGGGGATCCATTGATTCAAGACTTCGTCGAGGGTCATCATGGTCGCTAACGATTGAGCTAAGCGGCCGCGGCCGCGAGAAGTGCGAGGATATTATACGTATGCCCCAGCGATTCGTTTGAGTGAATAGTTTGATGACTCATTTGAGTGCCAGCGCAATTGAAAGGATCGCCAAAATAATTGCCCCTAGCGAGAGCCAGTAGGAGCGCTCTGCCGTTTCAATGGCGTGAGAAAACGCCATAAATTGCAAATAGCTGAAATAGGCTTCTGGTTTAACTACCCATTCTTGCACCGTATCTGGCGAAATACTCAGCGAGACCTGATTCAGGTTCAGATGATAAATGCTTGGAGCGATGAACCGGAATTCTTTTTCCGTAAGACTACAGGTAGACATCGCATCGGAAACTGCGAAATTCGATTTAGACAAAGAGAACTCGATGAGCTGCACGTACCTATGTTTATCAATCTTTGTAAAGTTGGGCGGCCGAATGAGTCGCATAGCATCTAATACCTGATTTAAACCGAAATGAATTATTAGCCCTCATTTGAAGGTCTGTTTGGCATGTTCTGGCAGGATGTACACGCCCAATAGAAGGTGATCGAGTACATCGAAAGCGAGGCCCAGCTCTTTAGACGTATGTGGCTTTACCTCGTGAGCAGCATTGTTACCGAGAGTCCGTAGCTTATGCAGGATGTTTGCTCCGTCTTGAGTTAGAACCCCGATCGATACAAGAGAATTGATCTTTTGAAACAGCTTTCTGCCTGCAGCACTCTTGTCTTTACACACGGTTTCAACGATGGCGCGAACCCCAATACCGCAAAGGACTTCTTGCTGGCTATTGAGCGCTGTAAGCGAGTCCTTATAGATACGTTGGATTTTGTCAGGCAGGAGATTCACATCAGAAAGCGGCTGGCGACCCTCATAAGGGCTTGGAAATAGCTCCTCATGAATGCTCTCTTCCCATCCCCACTCATCTTCTCCGACTTGAATATAGCCATCTTCGGAGTTGCTGTTCGTGCGACGGAACGAAAGCGTTTCACATCCCAAACACCTAACCACTTGGTACTCCGTGGCCCAGCAAATTTCGCAGCCTCTAGAGCCTGCCGCACCGCTAAGTGTGGCCTCCGTAACAATTTCATGCTTCGTCGAGCGATGACACTCTCGACAGGAACATTCAATCTTTTGGCCTTGGCGCTTGTTAAGTGCGAGATCGTCTTTCATTAGCTAGAAGAATAGCAATACTGGTAAACATTGCGTTGGATTGATTTAATATCACCAAGAAATGCCGCCGTTTCCCCTGAGTCCCAAGCGTTCATAGATTTATCCTCTGAATCATCTTGGGCCTTCGATTTAGTCCATTCAATATTTTGTAGATTCGCAGGCAGCTTAACTGCTTTTAACGTTCTGCGTTATGCGGCGACTTTATGCTGCTAAGCGCCACTTTCCTTCTGTATAACATTACCCTTAGCATCGATAAGCAAAAAAACGTGGCTGTCGGGTGGGCCATTCTTTGGGAAAATAAATACGTGATATTCGCAGTCGATCAATTTAATTTCTGTTGTATGCGGAATAGATAAATCTATTTCGCGGCTAATGATTTTTTCGATATTTTCGTTCGATAATGCGGCCGTACAGGTTTCTTTCTTTCCATTACCCTCATTAGCACATCCTACTAAAGCGCCAAATACGATATAAACCTGAATTAGTTTCATTAACGACATGAGCTATTTTCCTTAGAGCGTGAGTCACGAATAGCATTTACTTGACTATGACAAACAGGATCATTTCCGCACTGCATGGCACTTTTATTTAAGCAATCTATCTCCATTGATCGAGCGTGGCACTCTGATGACGAAGAATCAATGTTCGGATTGCGAGGAGGGCGTTCGGTTTCACAGTTTGTACAAATTACTTCATTGAAATGGTCACCTTCATGTTTCTTCGTGCACGATGAGACGATCCTGTAAGCAGTCTCATTGGGGACTCGGTTTTTATCGATGTTAGAGCACGCAGTTTTCACACCACCGCAACAAATGACAGCTCCCCAATCATTTTGACTAGTGAATCTGTTAAAGAACAAGTTAGATGCGGCTGCCTTCGAACAACATGCATCACTTGCATCCGTTCCTTTTAAATCCCACCAGCGATATCCATTTTGAAATGCATAATTGTAAGTCTCTAATCCGCCGGATAACCCAATTGGATCACTCTCCACATATCTCCCGGTACTTGGCTCGTAGTCACGGAGATAGTTGTAATTGAGCCCCGTCTCGCTGTCGTAATACTGGCCCGGGTATCTCAAATTGAGAACAAACGGCACACCATCCACATCGGGATCCTGATTCGGAAGGTTCTCTCCAAACGCGCTGCCAAAGAAATCCCATTTCCACACCGCTACATTGCGGACCGGGTCGATGACTTGGCGCGGGGTATTGAGGTGATCGATTTCTATGTAGTACAGCCTACTGTTCTTTTGGATCGCGATCGGTTGGGTATCCAGGTAAAGGTATTCAACAATCGCCTGACCTAAGACCGAGTACTCACCGATGAGTTGTCCACCTTCACCGTAGACGTAGGCTTGTCCTCCCAATATCCACCCAATGGGATCACCGGGTAACGGAATGGCACTGCTGTAGCTGACACTCTGCTTGGCCACGCGCTCGCCCCTGCCGTTGTATTGGTACTGCACCGAATTGCTGACCAGATTGATCGTACCGTCGGCTTGTAATTGCCAGCCAGCCAATCGGTTTCTGCTGTCATAGCTCAATCCTGAACTGATCAGATTGCCGTCAGCATCATAACTTCGAGTAGTTCCTGCCACACTCTGCAATCGATGGCTGGTTGTTGGATAAACGTAGATCTGATCTGCCACTCCGGCCTTAGTCTTTCGGGTGCGATCGCCGGTCTTGGTGTAGCTGTAGCCTTCGAGGATTGCCGCTGCCGCATTGTCGACTTCGGTTAACCGGTACAGATCGTCGTAGCGATAGCGCTGCGTCGGTGGGGTTAATCCCAATGCACTGCTGGCATCCTGCACATTGCCCACCGCATCCAATGTGTAATCCAATGTTAGCCCTCCCACCACAGAGCTTGTTATGGTATCGATACCGTAGTTACGGTCGTACGTCTTAGTTTGGAGCCGGCCATTGCCGAAGGTCAAAGTATTCATCGGACCGAACGGTAAATAGGTCGCACCGCTAAGTATCGTGGTTGAAGCTGCGGTTGGGGTGGGTTTGTAGCTGATTTGGGTTACCTGACCAATGGCATTTCTTACATAGGTGACCTGTAGTCCACTGGGATAAGTCATCGTACTGACTCGATCGGCCAGCGTGTAGGTGTAGCGGGTCGTTAGCGTCAGCACCGTGGTATTGGTCGGGTTTGGGGTGCCGGGGGCAATGATGGCGCTTTGCACACCGC
>CAYXMH010000009.1:0-94587 GCA_964466115.1 uncultured Rhodanobacteraceae bacterium
TGGAGCGGGAAACGAGACTCGAACTCGCGACCCCGACCTTGGCAAGGTCGTGCTCTACCAACTGAGCTATTCCCGCAATAAGGCCCGCCATCTTACGGAATCGATGGGCCAAGTCAACCTTTGGCTTGAGTTTTCTTAAGGTAACGCTGCAAATACCAGGCGATTAACTCGTTGCCACTTTGTTTTCATCGGACTCAATCGTGAAGCTCTCGCCACAACCACACTCCCCCGTTACTTTAGGGTTGCGGAAGACAAACGCCGAATTAAGTCCCTGGCGCGCGAAATCGATTTCAGTGCCGTCGACCAAGGGCAAACTTTTGGCGTCAACCACCAGCGTAAACCCATCTTGCGAGAATACGCGATCGTCGCCGTTCACATTCTCGGCCAAATCAACCGTGTAGGCATAACCGGAGCACCCGGTTTTACGCACGCCAAAACGGATGGCTTTCGCAGTCGGCTGGCTGGCCAGAAAAGTCTGCATGCGTTGCCGCGCTGCGGGTGTGATTTGAATGCCCATATTTGTGATTCTACCTCTAACCGCGCAACAACTCACGCTGGAATCCAAGTTCCGTTATGATTGCGGGTTTTTAGATACACCGTTTAGTACAGGAGTTTTCAAGGCATGTCGGTCATCAGTGTGAAAGCGGCTTTGTCGGGTGCAATGGCCACGGGCGGAGAAATCAGTGTACGCGGATGGGTTCGCACGCGGCGCGACTCCAAAGCGGGACTGTCGTTCGTAACCATCAGTGACGGTTCTTGTTTTGATGCAATTCAAGTCGTTGCACCAAACTCTCTCACCAATTACGCCTCCGAGGTGCAGCACTTAACCGCAGGCTGCGCGGTGATCGCCTATGGCGCATTAGTGCCTTCCCAGGGTAAGGGACAAAGCTTCGAAATCCAGGCGACGCGGCTTGACGTGGTGGGCATGGTCGATGATCCCGAAACCTATCCGATCCAGCCCAAAGCGCACACCATGGAATTCCTACGCGAAGTGGCGCATTTGCGGCCGCGGACCAACACATTTGGCGCGGTGGCGCGGGTGCGACATTGCATCGCTCAGGCGATTCACCGCTATTTTCACGAACGGGACTTTTTCTGGGTCAACACGCCGATCATCACCGCCAGCGATTGTGAAGGTGCGGGGCAGATGTTTCGGGTATCAACCCTCGATATGGCGAACTTGCCGCGTACGGATACAGGCCAAATCGATGTGGGCAAGGATTTTTTCGGTCGGGAAACGTTTTTGACGGTATCGGGGCAGCTTAACGTCGAGGCGTACTGCTTGGCTTTGAGCAAGGTCTATACGTTTGGTCCAACCTTTCGTGCCGAGAACTCAAACACCACGCGGCACTTGGCCGAGTTTTGGATGATTGAGCCCGAAATTGCATTTGCCGATCTCAAGGCCGATGCCGATTTGGCGGAAGATTTCTTGAAAGCCATTTTTACGGCGGTGCTCACCGAACGTGCAGACGACATGAAGTTTTTCGTTGAACGTATTGAAAAAACAGCAATTTCTAGATTAGAAAACTTTATCCGTGAACCATTCGAGCGCATCGAATACGGCGAAGCGGTAAAAATTCTCAAAGATTCCGGTAAGAAATTCGATTATCCGATTGAATGGGGTCTCGATCTACAAACCGAGCACGAACGCTATTTGGTTGAAAACCACGTCGGCCGCCCGGTCATCGTGATGAATTACCCTGAGCAAATCAAAGCGTTTTACATGCGCATGAATGACGACGGCCGCACGGTCGCGGCCATGGATGTATTGGCGCCGGGCATTGGCGAGATCATCGGTGGCAGCCAGCGCGAAGAGCGCCTCGACCGACTCGATGCCCGCATGGCACAGTTTCACATCGATCCTAAGCACTATCAGTGGTACCGCGATTTACGCCGCTACGGTACCGTGCCGCATGCCGGGTTTGGTTTGGGCTTTGAGCGGTTGGTGGTGTATGTGTGTGGACTATCGAATATCCGCGACGCCATCCCCTACCCGCGCGTTCCTGGCAGTGCTGAATTCTAATGGACTTAGAGCCCTTCACATTTGAGCAATGGTGGGTCGCCGGTTTTGGCGATTTATTGGTATGGGCCCGCTTGCGTTTGTTTGAATCAGGTCGTGCCGAAGTATTTGATTGCGATGGCCAACTCCGCTCGTACGTGGATGAAGATCTCGCGCGCCAGGCACTCCTCGACGCCGAATTCCATGCTTTCGACGGTTTGGACGAAGACGATGCCAATAGGATGGGTTTTTCGTTGGAGGACCTCGTTCCCCCCGAAGCCGAGGAAGATGAAGCTCTCGTCCCGATGATGACGCAGCGATTACGGCATTAAGTAATAGTCAACGAGCAAAGAGAAGCCCATGAACCTCGATCTTATCGGCAAGCACGCCCTGGTCTGCGGCGGATCACAAGGCATAGGCCGCGCGACTGCGATGGAACTTGCAAGTCTGGGTGCCAATGTCACGGTGCTCGCTCGCTCCCCAGACGGATTACAAAGTGTGGTTGCTGCCTTGGCTTGCACACATTCAAAACAAACGCATGGTTTTATCGCAGCCGATATAACCAATGCGGATGCACTGCAAACTAAAATCAAAACCTTAGTCGATTCACGAGCAGTGCAAATCCTGATTAATAACACCGGAGGCCCCCCTGGCGGGCCCGCCCACACGGCCAATATCGCAGCGTATACGAGTGCTTTTCAACAGCACTTAATCGCTAATCAAACCCTGGTGCAAACGATATTGCCCGGTATGCAGCGCGCGCAGTACGGGCGCATCGTCAATGTGATCTCAACCTCAGTGAAGGAGCCGATTAAAAATCTCGG
Organism: uncultured Rhodanobacteraceae bacterium; assembly: GCA_964466115.1. Taxonomy (GTDB): domain Bacteria; phylum Pseudomonadota; class Gammaproteobacteria; order Xanthomonadales; family Rhodanobacteraceae; genus Pseudolysobacter. The sequence goes on from CAYXMH010000009.1 coordinate 2,824, forward strand.
CGTATCAAATACGATCCGTGGCGCGGTCGCCAGTTGGGCGAAAACGTTGGCCAGCGAACTTGGGCCGTTCGGTATTACCGTTAATAACGTTTTGCCCGGTTACACAAAAACGCAACGGTTAGATCAAATACTTAGCGATCGGGCAAAAGCGGCAGACACTAGCCCTGATGCAATTGCCAAAGCGATGATTGCCAGCGTGCCATTGGGGAGATTTGCGCAACCTGAAGAAATCGCCAGTGTCATTGCATTTTTAGTGTCACCTGCTGCCGGCTATGTCAATGGTATAAATGTGCCAGTGGATGGTGGACGTACATTGTCGTTGTGAGCCCTACTTAAGAATCGCTACGATGGTGTCTATGACTCCTATTCCGACTGAACTTACGAATTTTATTGCCGGCCGTTTATGCGCCCCACAATCTGGCCGTTATCTCGATGTATATGAGCCTGCGACGGCGACGGTTTACACGCGCTGCCCGGACTCATCGTCGGATGATGTTGCAGCTGCTGTCGCCGCGGCAAAAAGTGCGTTTCGCGATTGGGCGGCGACATCTGCCAATCAACGTGCGCAAATATTGCAGCGATTGGCTGCTCTGATTGAAGCGCAAAGCGATTTATTCGCACAAGCCGAATCGCGTGATAGCGGCAAGCCGCTGTCATTGGCAGCCAGCGTTGATATCCCGCGCGCCATCGCCAACTTGCGATTCTTCGCCGCCGCCATCACTCAGTTTTCTTCCGAATCGCACGGTATGGAAGACCACGGTTTTAATTACACCTTGCGCCAACCACTCGGCGTTGTTGGCTGCATCTCGCCTTGGAACTTACCGTTGTATTTGTTCACTTGGAAAATTGCACCAGCCTTGGCGGCAGGCAATACCGTGGTGGCGAAACCCTCAGAAGTCACGCCGTTCACCGCTTTCCTGCTGGCCAAGTTGTGCAACGAGGCTGGATTACCACCCGGCGTATTGAACATCGTGCACGGTACCGGACCGAAAGCGGGCCAAGCGTTGATCGAGCACCCGGACGTAAAAGCGATCTCATTTACCGGCAGCACCCAAACCGGCGCTGCGATCGCTAAAGTGGCTGCGCCAAAATTTAAAAAAATCAGTTTGGAAATGGGCGGGAAAAATCCCACGCTGATTTTTGCCGATGCCGATCGCACCGATTTATTGGAAACGATTGTACGCTCAGCATTTTCCAATCAGGGTCAAATTTGCCTATGTGGCTCGCGAATTTTGATTGAACGCAGCTACTACAACGAATTTCGTGATGCATTTGTTGAGCGCGTGCGACAAATGCGCATTGGTGATCCGCAAGACCCTTCGGTTCAGCTCGGAGCGATCGTATCTCGAGCTCACTACGAAAAAGTTCTCGGCCATATTCAAATTGCTCGGGAGGAAGGCGCTTCCATCTTGTGCGGTGGCCATCCGATTCATCCCGATGGGCGTTGCAACGCAGGCTGGTTCATCGCGCCAACGGTTGTGGAAGGTCTTGGCCCAGAATGCCGAACCAATCAAGAAGAAATTTTTGGTCCGGTCGTTTCACTTATGCCCTTTGATACGGAAGAGCACGCGTTGCAGCAGGCCAACGCTACCGCTTATGGATTGGCTGCTTCGATATGGACGTCCAATTTATCGCGGGCCCACCGCCTTGCTGCGAGACTTGAAGCCGGTATCGTTTGGATCAATTGTTGGATGCTGCGGGATTTACGAACCCCATTTGGTGGGGTAAAGCAATCTGGCTTGGGTCGTGAAGGCGGGCTCGAAGCATTGCGCTTTTTTACCGAAACAAAAAATGTTTGCGTTAACCTAAAATGAAGGCTGGCGGAGACTTAATTTCATGTATTTATTAAAAAAATATCATTTCTGCAGTCTATTATCCTGGTTTTCCTTAACATTATTGCAACAGACAATTAACCCAAGATACACGTGAGCTGAGTAGTCTTTAAACTGCGATATCGGGATGCTTTTCATCGGATAAGGAGACCGGCAATGCGCAGTTTACGCACACCAGAAACCACCATGTTTGGTTATGTGATCGAGCGGATCGAAGATCGCGACGATCTGGGTTTGACCGATGCGCTTTGCTTTGAGGTTCTGTCTCCGGCCAGTGGCGCCGTGCTGGCCAGCTTTCCAAGTCGACGCGATGCGGAATGCTTTGTCTTGCGCCGTGAATTGCGTAACCCGGTAGAAGTGGAAACCGTACCACACTAAGTCTAAGGGTGGCGATTATCCATTCAGACGATATTGAAATCGTCCGCATCCATCCAAGCCGGAAAGCGTTCGCGATGCGCCTGCAATGTTGTGGCATCCAGGGTCACCGTAACAGATTGTTCTTCGGTACCCAGTTCAATCAATGGCAACCCAAGAAAATCCAACGCCACGCTATCGCCGGCATAGGCAAGCTGGTTGCCATCGGTACCCACGCGGTTAACGCCGATGCAGTAACTCAAATTCTCAATGGCGCGAGCACGCAACAGCGTTTGCCAGGCGTAACGTCGTGGCGATGGCCAATTCGCGACAAAAATCAAAAGATCGTAATCGAAGCGTTGGGTTGCCGTGTGATCGAAGCGGTTGCGAATCCAAACGGGGAAACGCAAGTCGTAACAAACCATGGAACAAATGCGCCAGCCGTTTAATTCCACAATCAAGCGCGACTCACCTGCCCCATAGCGTTCGTGTTCGCCCGCCATGCGAAACAAATGGCGTTTGTCGTAAAACTCATGGCTACCATCGGCTCGCATCCATATCAGCCGATTAAAGCATCGGTCTTGATCACGAATGACCATGCTGCCGGTAATCGTTGCGTTGATTTCGCGTGCTAAACCTTGCAGCCAGGTCAAACTTTCGCCTTGCATCGTTTCAGCCGCGCTTAATGTGTCATTCGTAAAGCCGCTGGTGAACGTTTCCGGCAACACCACCAAATCGGTTTGACCTTTTAGCGCACGTATCGAGTTTCCGTAATAAGTACGATTGGCTGCTTGATCGAGCCAACGAGTAGCCCCCTGAATTAGGCTGACCCTTAGATTTTGCATAGTCGCTCCGCCGCCGCCCTCAATGTTTCATCTTGCTTGGCAAAACAAAACCGAATCAGTTTATTATCCGGTGGTGTTTCGTAAAAGGCAGAAATCGGAATGGCGGCGACCCCCGCCTCGCGCACCAGCCATTCGCAAAAATTCAAATCGTCTTTATCGCTTAACGCCGAATAATCGGCCAGCTGGAAATAGGCGCCGCAGACCGGTAGCAATTTAAATTTGGTTGTTGCCAACAAAGCCTGGAATGTGTCGCGTTTTTGCTGATAGAACGCCGGAAGATTCAGATAATGCTCAGGCATGGATTCCAGAACATCAGCAAACGCCCATTGCGCCGGATTAAATGTGCAAAAAGTCAAATATTGATGCACTTTGCGAAACTCGGCGGTTAATGGCGGCGGCGCGACGCAATAGCCCACTTTCCAACCGGTGCAGTGAAACGTTTTACCGAACGAGCTGATAACAAAACTGCGTGCCGCAAGTTCAGAATGGCGCAACACGCTTTGATGTTCGCAACCATCGAAAATGATGTGCTCGTACACTTCATCGGAAAGCACTAAAATGTCGTGCTTGCGCGTAATTTCTGCAAGCTCAGTCAAATCCGCACTCGAAAACACCGCACCCGTTGGGTTATGCGGTGAATTAACGATGATCATTCGCGTTTTTGGTGTGATCGCATCGCGCACGCGTTGCCAATCGACATGAAAGTTTGGCGCCACCAGCGGCACGTGTACCGCTCGCGCACCGCAAAGCTCAATTGCCGGCTCGTAGGAGTCGTAGCAGGGATCGAGAACCACGATTTCATCGCCCGGATGCGCAACCGCGGCAATCGCTGCAAACAGCGCTTCCGTGGCACCGGAGGTGATCGTAATCTCATTTTCCGCATGCACCTTGCGCGCGTACAAACGCTCCGTCTTTAAGGCAATTTGTTCACGCAATCTCGCAATCCCGGTCATCGGCGCATACTGGTTCTTGCCGGCATTCATGTGCCGGCTTAGCGCATCGCGCAAGCTTTGGGGACCATCGAAATCGGGAAATCCCTGTCCTAAGTTCACTGCTTGATGTTGCATCGCCAGTTGTGACATGACGCTAAATATCGTCGTGCCGACTTTGGGCAACTTCGTTTGAATATGCATTATCGTCTACTGTTTGGATGGCCAAATGGCCGTAAATACTAGCATGGGGCGGTTTTCGGTGATTTAACTGTTTTTTTACCGAACTTATGGACATTTAAGAGCTCAGACGTTTACAATATCCGGCTTTACCATTGATTTCATCTGAGGCAATACCATGAAAGTTCTGTCATCGCTTAAATCAGCGAAAACACGCCATCGCGATTGCAAAGTAGTGCGCCGCCGCGGCAAGGTATTCGTGATTTGTAAAAGCAATCCGCGCTTTAAGGCACGCCAGCGCTAAATAACGCCGCTTCTATCCTTGGGTTTTTAGCCCAATATTAAGGTTTTAGGCTTAATATCATGGATATACGCGCGCCAATCTGCTAAAAAGCGGCAGCGTATCTGCGCCGCGTTGTGTGGCAAGACTGGAGCCCAAGCCAATGAATCCGAAATTTTACCGTTATTCGATCGCTTTTGCTGGTCTAGCACTAGGCTTAAGTAGCAGCGTTCAGGCTGATGACACAAGAAAATCTTCGGGCGATACCTTATTGGTCGACCGCGTTAAGCAGGAACAAAGCTTAAACGCGCCGACTCGCGGCATGCTGATGTCGCAGGTTGAAAAAAAATTTGGAGCACCGGTCGATAAACTGTCACCGGCCGGTGGGGATTCACCGAAGCATCCGGTGATCAATCGGTGGACCTACGAAAATTTCATCGTGTATTTTGAACGCGATCACGTTATTACCAGTGTCGCCAAACACGCAAGCGCAACTGAAATCGGTCCAAAAGGCGCCAACTAATCAATGACCTCCCCAACATTTCGCCTGCCCGCGGAATGGGAGCCGCAGGCGGGCGTGCTATTGGCGTGGCCACATGCTGACACTGACTGGGCACCGCGTCTGGCAGAAGTTGAAACCTGCTATCTGGCGCTGCTTGCTGCCATTGCGCACTACGAACTGGTGTTGCTGTGTATTCCAAATGAGCGCATTCGTACACGCGTAGAGAATTTTCTTAAATCCGCCGCAGTGAACTTAGCGCGGGTGCGGTTTATTACGATTGCTTACGACGATACTTGGCTGCGCGATTCTGGTCCGATCACGCTGACCGATGGCAATCAATTTCGCATTAACGACTACCGTTTCACCGGCTGGGGCGGTAAATTTGAAGCGCATCAGGACGATCGTTTAATTGAAGGTTTATTTGAACGTGGCCTATTCCGTGCCGAGCATTCCCGCATCGATTGGGCTTTGGAAGGCGGTGGTATCGAAAGCGACGGCGCCGGTACGGTTTTGACCACATGGCAATGTTTGCATGAGCGCCATCCAGAGCTATCACAAGAGCAAATCACAAAAAACCTTAGTGAAACGCTGGGCGCAAACCGGGTGCTTTGGCTACAGCATGGCCATCTTCAAGGCGACGATACCGATGCTCATATCGACACACTGGCCCGCTTTGCTCCCGACAACGGCATCGTCTTTCAAGCGTGCGATGATCCGAACGACGCGCATCATGCCGCGTTGGCCTTGATGCAAACCGAATTAGAACAGTTGCGCACGCCCGATCTTAAGTCGTATACGCTGCACGCCCTGCCGTGGCCGAAAGCGATTTACGATAATGGCCGGAGGTTGGCGGCTTCCTATGCGAATTATTTAATCATCAACGACGCAGTGCTGGTCCCATCCTATGATGACCCCGCTGACGCGGCCGCGGTCTCCGTTATTAGGCGCGCTTATCCCGGGCGCCAAGTAATTACGATTCCGTGCCGGCCGCTGATCTGGCAAAACGGCAGTTTGCATTGCGTTACGATGCAATTACCGCGTGGGGTGTTAGCGTGAGCAGAAAGCTTAAAATTGCCTTGTTGCAAGAAATCGATCACGGCAGCGTTGCAGCTAATCTTGATGCGATCGAAACCGGGTTGCGTAAGGCGGCGGCGCAGGGCGCTCAATTGGTATTGCTGCAGGAGCTGCATAACGGGGCGTATTTTTGCCAGCACGAATCAACCGCAGAATTTGATCGCGCCGAGCCGATTCCCGGCCCAACAACTGAGCGTATTGGGAAGTTGGCGGCTGAGCTCTCGTTGGTTATCGTCGCTTCGTTGTTTGAACGCCGCGCCAGCGGGGTTTATCACAACACCGCTGTCGTGTTCGATCGATCATCCACCATTTGCGGCAAATACCGCAAAATGCACATTCCCGATGATCCCGGATTCATGGAAAAATTTTATTTCACGCCCGGTGATCTCGGTTTCCAACCGATCGCAACATCGATTGGCAAACTGGGCGTGCTGGTGTGCTGGGATCAATGGTATCCGGAAGCGGCGCGTTTGATGGCTTTAGCCGGTGCCGAATTGTTGCTTTATCCAACCGCGATTGGCTGGGATCCACAAGATTCCACGGCGGAAAAAGAACGCCAGCTCGATGCCTGGATAACGGTGCAACGCGGTCATGCCATTGCCAATGGGTTACCGTTACTCGCGTGCAACCGAGTGGGATTTGAAGCCGCGCCGGATAATGGCCGAGGCATCCAATTTTGGGGTGCAAGCTTTGTCGTGGGCGCACAAGGCGAATGGCTAGCGAAAGCCAATGCCAAGCAAAGCGAATTGCTAATAAGTGAAATCGACATGGAGCGCAGTGAAGCGGTACGGCGCATCTGGCCGTTCCTGCGCGATCGCCGTATCGATGCATACGGCGATTTGCTCAAACGCTATATCGATTAAATCCAACTTCGCTACCCTACCCGTCTTCATGACCAACTTGCCATCTCCCGTATTAACCGACGAGCTCGCGGCCCAATCGCTTGCCGATCAACCCATCAAACGCGTTATTCGCGATCAGGTGGAGTACGTCTTGCTTGGAACCGCACACGTATCTCGCGCGAGCGTCGCGGCGGTAAGGGAGCTGTTGCATACCGAAACCTTCGACGCCGTGGCGATTGAGCTTTGCGAAAGCCGCTACAAAACCATGCGCAATCCCGACTCGCTCTACCAACTCGATCTGTTTCAAGTTATCCGCGGTGGGAAAGCCGGCTTGGTTGCCGCCAATTTGGCGTTGGCGTCATTTCAACGCCGCTTAGCCGAACAATTCGGTGTTGAACCTGGCGCAGAAATGAAAACCGCAATGGAAATTGGCGAGTCCAAACAAATTCTCGTATGGCGTATCGATCGTGAAATCAGCCTCACGCTTAAACGTGCTTATCGTGCTGTCGGCTTTTGGGATCGGCTTGGCATTGTTGGTGGCTTAATTACCAGCTTGTTCAGCTCAGAACAAGTCAGTGAAGATGACGTTGAAAAATTAAAGCATGGGGATGTGCTATCGAGCATGTTCGATGAGTTTGCACAGCAATCCGAGCCTCTGTATCGCAGCGTCATTGCTGAGCGCGATTCCTTTATGACGGCCCGATTACGCCAAGAATCTGCAAATCAACCGGTGCAGCGTGTGCTGGTTGTCATTGGCGCCGGTCACCTGGCGGGTATTGAGCGTGAGCTGCAACAGCAACACGCAGAACCGGCCACGGAGCTTGCCCTTCTTAATGAAGCCCCCGCAGCAGCACGCTGGCCGAAATGGATAGGCATCGGAGTTTTACTAATCATCGCAGCCGCGATCGGCATCGCTTATAGCCGTGGGGCGCAACTCGGTGCGGTGGCATTGCAAAACTGGATACTTTTCACCAGCACCGGCGCCGCGATGGGCGCTTTAGTTGGCGGCGGGCATCCATTCAGTATATTGGCTGCAGCTATCGCCGGCCCGCTAAAACCGTTCCGATTGTTTATTCCCGCCGGAGCGATCTCTGCCGGTGTTGAGATGTGGTGGTACCGGCCGCGCGTCGCCGATTTTGAAACCCTGCGCCAAGATGTGGCGCATTGGACCGGATGGTGGAAGAATCGCGTAACGCGCACGTTGCTGGTGTTCTTGTTTACCAATTTCGGCGTGATAATTGGCGAATATCTGGCAGGAATTCGCATTATTAAAAGTTTGCTTTAGGCCATTCACAATGAAGCTCGCTCAATTTCTATTCAAGCCAAAATGGCAAAATAAAAGCCCGGCGGTGCGCCGGCAAGCCGTTGTTTCCGACACTTCCGCCACATTGCAGGGAGAGTTGGCGACATTGATGCGCCAGGATAACGATTCCGGCGTGCGCCTAGCGGCGTTACAACGCTTGAATGATTTCGAGCTGTATCGTGAACGCTCCACCGGAGATGCCGACGGGGAAGTTCGTCGCATCGCGCGTGAACGCTACCTTCATCTGTTCGCTACCCTGCCCGCTCCGATCGAGGCGCGAGTGCGCCAATTGAATACCTTGGAGACCGCCGAACTTGAGCGTATCGCCCAAACGGCCGTAGTGGACGCGTTACGCGGCGCCGCATTGGAGCGAGTGACACGATTGAGCGTGCTAGCGGATCGGGTGGTGAACGATATGGCAGCTCATTTGCGCCAAGCTGCCCTCGAGCGTATTGACGATCCCGCAACACTGATGCGTTTGGTCGAAAAAACACGCAAGACCGATAAAGTCGTGCATCGCCTGGCACGCGAGCGATTGGAGGCCATCCAAATCAAAGCCGGGGATAGCGCCGTTATTGCCCATCGCGCCCGTAAATTGTGCGAACGATTGGAACAACAGCTGCGCATCGCTGGTTCCGAATCCGCTTCCGAACTCGAGCAGATTACGTCCTCGTGGCGTGCGCTAGGGCCGGCTATACCACCGGACATTCGCAATCGTTATGAGGGGGCTCTTCGTATATTGAGCACCCCGGCCAGACCATCGCCAGCCGTTGTGGAACCGATTAGTCAAACGCAGGAAGAAATCCCTGCGCCACACCCAGGCGCGAATATCGAATCCGTTGAAACCGTTGCAATCAACCGCACCGAAGCGCTCGCGGCACAGGCCCGGTTTGATGCCGCTTTGGCAACGGCTCAGGCGCAAAGTCAGCGCGATCGTGAGCAAACCCAAGCACTGCAAACCGCGGTCAGCGAGTTACTCAGGAAGTTCGATAGCGCATTGGAACGCGGTGATGTCTCGCACGCTCGCCAAATGCTCGGCACGATTGAGGAGCTGAAATCGGCTCTTGGAAGAAAACTCTCCGCCGACGCCAAGAAACATTTGGAACAAAGCACCATTCGCTACGAGGAACTGGCACGCTGGCAACATTGGTCAAACAATCAGCGCCGCCGACAGCTTTGCGATGACATCGAAGCAATGATCGGCAGCGGTTTGCATCCCGATGCTTTGGCCCTAAAAATTCGCGAAGCGCGCGATGAATGGCAGCAGCTGGATGTAGCGGAAGGTATCGCGCCCGATGCGGCTCAATCCATGGGTTTGGGACGGCGCTTCCGGCATGTGTGTTACCAGGCGTTAAAACCAGCGCGACCCTATTTCGAAAAGCGCGGTGAACTGCGCAAATCGCATACGCAGGTGATCGAAGCGCTACTCGAGCGTTGCGCGCAACTGCCCGTTGTCGATTCCCCCCTCGCAGCCATGAGTCACCATGAGCTGAAACAGTGCATCGCACTTAAGCGCGAACTCAGCAAAGCATTGCGCGACATGGATCGGGTTGATCCGCGCTCGCGCACGTTGCTGACAAAACGCACAAAAGACGCACTGGCCATTATTAATCCCCGCATTGAAGCACATGAGCAAACTGTCGAAAAAGCCAAACAACGACTGATCGCCAAAGCTCAAGAATTGGCTGGCTCCGAAACAAGCGAAGCGGCGCGCCAAGTGCGCGATTTGCAGAAAAATTGGCAAGCCACCGGTCATGGCAATCCACGCATCGATCGGCAACAGTGGCAGGTGTTCCACACGGCGTGCGATGCGGTCTTTGGCAAAATGGATGCGGCCCGGGTAAAACGCGCCGAAGAGAGTGCCGCACAACACGCGCAAGCGACGGCGTTACTGGTTGAGTTTGAGTCTTTAATCCACGCGCTGGGTGAAAAAGACCCTGCCGCGTTGGCGCGGCAACGCGAAATCGATCGTCGCTGGCAAGAAATTGCCAGTGGCGATGTCTCATTGCAGAAGAAGTATCGCACACTGGTAACCACCGTTGAGATGAAACGGCAGGAGCACCAAAGCAAATTGAAGCGCGCGCGTTTTACCAATGCCAATGATGCCTATCACTTGGTTCGACAGTACGAAGACAGACATCTTTCGCAGGAAGATGCGTTTAGCCGCTGGAGCACTTTAGCGCCCTTGGCCCCTGAATTTGCCAGCGTATTACGCAGCCGTTTTGAGCAGGTTCATGCTCCGCGCGATCCCCACACAAACACGATCGATGGCGAGGAAACCGCTCGACAAATCTTGGTTCAATTGGAATACCTTGCTGGCATAGAGTCACCCCCATCGGAGCAACAACGCCGCATGGACTATCAAGTTTCCCGGCTTTCCGCGCGTCTGCGCGGCGACGCATCAACCAATGGCATTGAACAAGAGCTCGCGTTGTTGATGTCGACCTGGTTTGGATTACCGCCCCTGCCCATGGAATCAAGCGCGGCGCTTGAAGCTCGTTACGATCGAGCTTACAGCGTGGCTTTGGCGCAATTGCCCTAAAATCTTGCAGAAACCCCCTACAGTAAAGGGGGTGGCTTCAGCTGCGCGAAGTACGACGTTTGTCATTCAACCGAAACTCTCAAAGGACGCACCCTACCCTCTCGCGCATCGCGCAATACATTGCGCACCCACATGCGCATGTCGTCCAAACCCGAATACACCATCGGCAGCACCACTAAGGTAACCAGGGTGGAAAACACCAGCCCCCCGGCGATTGCGCGCGCCATCGGATAATACGGCGGCCCGTCACCGCCGATCTGAATCGAGCTTACGCACAACGGCACCATGCCGAGAATGGCCGTTCCCATGGTCATTAAGATCGGTCGTAGGCGATCGCGAGAACCTTGCACCAAAGCATCGAATCGAGCTAAACCTTCATGGCGCAATTGATTGATGTGCACAATCATCACAATTCCGTTGTTTACCACCACGCCCATCAAGATCAGAACGCCGATCCACGCCATGATCGAGAACGTGGTTCCAGTAAGCCAAAACAGCCAAAACACGCCAAAAATCGAAAACAGGAAGGTGGTCATGATCGCGGCCGGAAAAATCAACGATTCGAACATCGACGCCATTACCACATACACCATCACCAGGGCGATCAGCATATTGAACGCCATCTGCTGCCCCGCTTCGTCGGACTCGTTGAAACCATTGCCGAACGACCAGCGATAACCGGCAGGCAATGTGACCGATTTCATCGCTGCCTCGATTCCCGCCTGCGCATCCTTCAGAGTCGTGCCTTCGACTAGATTCGCCTGCACGGCAAGCGCCGTTTGTCGATTATCCCGCTGCACCGTCGCGGGCGCCGTCTGCATGCTTACGTTCACCATCGACAGCAGCGGAATCATCGTTCCATCTGGGCGGCGCAGTTTGTAATCTTTTATATCATCCACGCTTTGCGTATCGGAATTCTGAAACCGCAGCCATACCGGAATCTGGGTATCACCGCCGTGAAACTCCTTAAGCGGAGCACCGCGCAGTGCGATCGAAACGTATTGCGCAACGGAACTCGCGCTAAAACCGTAGCTTTGCGCGCGCTCACGGTCGACATGAATCGCAATTTCGCGATCTCCGTTGGTTTCGGTGGTGCGCACGTCGCGCAACCCATGCACGTTGCTTAAGATCGGGATTACCGATTTCGCCAGCTCATGCAAATCCTCCATCGAATCGCCGATCAACGAGATTTGCACGCCTTCATTGCCGCCACCTCGGCGTTGTTGATCGAAACCAACCGAGCCGATCGGAATTTTCGGCAAATTTTTACGAATCTCCTCCATGATTTCGTTGGCGGGACGTTTCGCTTCCTTGCCTTCATTGAGCAAAAGCCGCGTAAAAGTGCCGCCGCGTTCGTCAAAATAGCTGTAAACCGAGCGGATTTCATACTCCTGTTTATGCTCGGTTAAAAAATGCTCCACAATGCCAATCGATTTTTCGAGCTCTTTAAGCCGATAAATACCGCTTAGGTTGTATTGAAGATCAAGACGCCGCGTTTCACCTGACGGAAACATATCCATTTTCGTACCAAACACCGGCACGAAACTGAATGCCAACAAGCCCATTGTGGCGAAAAAAGTTTTCCACCGATGCCTAAGCGTCCAGCCAATCATACGAGCATAGCCGCGCTGCAGTTTCGCAATGGCATTTTCACGACCGATAAATTTAGGCGGCGGCAGTTTCGCCGATAGCATCGGAATTAAACTCACCGCCACCAGCCAAGAGGCAAGATGCGCAATCGCCATCGCAACCGCCACCTGCGTCAGGAAAATGCTGATTTGATTCTTCGCGCCGAAAATGTTCGGCAGGAATACGACGATGCTGGTGAACGTCCCCGCCGTAATCGCAATGCCGACCACTCGCGTTCCCTCAACCGCACTGTACCAAGGCCGATCGGGGTATTTTTCGCGGTATTGATAGATGCTCTCAACCACCACCACGGCGTTATCGACCAACATGCCCACCGCCAACAGCAGCCCCATCATCGATAGCACATTCAGCGTAATGCCGAAGAAATACATGCAGCCAAGGGTAATAACGAAGCAGATGGGAATCGCCAGCGACACCATCAACGTGGAAGCCCAATCGCGCAAAAAGTAGAACAGCACCAAGATCGACAACAGCGTGCCAATTAACCCGGCGCTGCCTAATTCGCTAAGAGAATCGGTCACGCCTTTTGCTTGGTTCTCGAGAAAAAATAACTGAATGCCGGCCATTTCAGGCTCGGTGGAAATGCGGTCGATTTCCTGAAGTACCACGCGCCCCACATCCACCAAATTCGCATTGCGCTCCTTAAAAACATCCACCGCAATCGCGGGACGCAGGTCCAGGTGACGTTCGTAATCGAGCCTTGCCGGCTTTAACGTCACCGATGCCACGTCACCGAGCTTTAAGCCTTGATTGTTGATCGGTAAATCGCGGATTTCATCGATGCTCTTCCACTCACCCATCGGTTGAACGCGATAACGCAGTTTGTCGTCGTGGATTTGTCCGGCGGACGAGGAAAAATTCGCTTGCGACAAACGCTGGAATAATTCATTTAGGGCAACGCCCGTCGCTGCGAGGCGATCCGAGGACAATTCGATCTGCACTTCCGGAGGCGCCACACCTTGGATTTGCACCCGCGCCACGCCCGGCAACCGCTCCAACGGCCGTTTGAGTTTGCGGTCCAGCAATGTGTACGAATTGGTTAAGTCCCGGTTGCTGGAAATGCGAAGCCCCAAAACCGGCTGATCGGAGGTGGCGAATTTGAGCACTTGGTAGCGCTGCAGGTCACTCGGTAATTCGGCGCGGATGGCATCAATTTTTTCGCGTGCCTCAACCGCCTTCACCGAAACGTCCTGCCCCCATTTGAATTGCATGAAAATTTGCAGGCCATCGGCGCGCGATGTGGAGTTCATGCGCTGGATGCCGGACAAAGTTGATAGTGCCTCTTCGATCGGGCGCGCCAAAACGCGTTCGATTTCCGCCGGTGTGGAGCCCGGATAAGGCACATCCACCAGCATAAAAGGCACTTGCAAGTCGGGGAAAAACTCCAGCGGCAAACGAAACGCAGCTATAAGCCCGATCACCGTCAACGAAATGAAAACCATGATCGTGCTGACGGGGCGTTGCAAACTGAGCTCGGCAAGAGTCATGACGCACTAACCTCCACTAGTGAACTGCCTTCCGCCATAGACGCAGTCGAATTATTCCGGCCCCGTTCTTGATAGGTCCGATCGGATTTGCGATCGAGCAAGTCGTAAACCACCGGGATCACGATGAGTGTTAACAAAGTTGATACGGCAAGGCCGCCGATGACCGTAATCGCCATCGGTGCGCGCACTTCCGAGCCATCGCCAAAACCGATCGCCAACGGCATGAAGCCGATCAGGGTGCACAAAGTGGTCATGGTGATCGGGCGAAGACGCGACTCGGCCGCCCGTATAATCGCCAATCGTTTCGCTACACCTTCCTGGCGTAATTGGTTAACCCGATCGATCAGAACAATGGCGTTTTTCACCACGATGCCGGCCAGCATAATCAGGCCGATAAACACCACGACACTTAAAGGTGTAGAGGTGATTTTTAGCGCCAACACCGCACCGACCAAAGCCAATGGAATGGAAAACATGATCACGAATGGATGCAGCAGCGATTCAAACTGCGAAGCCATCACCAAGTACACCAGAAAAATCGCGAGCGACAAGGCAAATATCAACGAGCGTACAGAAGCATCCAGTTCTTCGCTTTGGCCGCCGATATGGACGGTTACCCCCGCGGCCAATGGGTTATTGTGCAGCATGCCCTCGACTTCTTTAACCGCAGTGCCAAGATCTCCGTAGTGCAAATTGGCCGATACGATCGCGACGCGCTCCTGGCTGATGCGATGAATCTCGCTTGGACCCTCGGTCGCAACCACATCGGCCACCGCCGATAAGGTAACCGGGCGCGCGGAACCTGGGTTCACGATCAGGTTCTTAATGTCTTCGACCGATGCGCGATCGTCCTGCTTGGCCCGCACCAGTACATCGATTTTGCGATCGCGGAAACTGTAGCGTGTTGCCACCGAACCGCGCACTTTATTGACCACTTGGTCGGCAATTTGTTTCGTCGTAAGGCCCAATACTGCGGCCCGGTCCTGATCGAAATGGATTTGAATTTCAGGATACCCTTCTTGCACCGTGGATTTGATATCTGTGAACCGCGGTGCTGCACTTAACAGTCCGAACAATTTTTTCCCAGCTTTGTCCAAAGCGTCCAAATCATAACCGCGCAATTCGATTTCCAGCGGCGTGGCGAAACTGAACAATTGCGGGCGGGAAAATTTCACATCGCCGCCGGCATGAGCACTCATGCTTTTACGCAACGCATCCATAGCAGCGCGCTCGCCAAGCTCGCCAACCCCTGGTTTTAACGCAATCAGCAAACGTCCGATGTTTTCGCCGGATTCGGTGGGGTTTGCATCAAGACGAGTACCGGTACCACTGACGGCGTATATCGATTCGATATTCGGATCTTTGACATTTTTAATTTGTAATTCCCGCACCAACGCATCGGTTTCAAGCAGCGGCGTACCGGGGGGTAGCTTCACCGTCATTTCAAAACGGCCTTGCGCCAGCTGCGGTATAAGATCAAGCCCTAAGGTTGGCAACAGCACCAAGCTTGCAGCAAATGCCAACAGCGCCAGACCCAGTACCTTTATCGGATGCTCTAGCGCTTTTGGCAAAATACGCGCATACATCGCCGCGGTTGCGTTGTACGGCAGCATCACAAAATGCCCGACAAACCGCAGCAGCTTGCCAATCCCTGCGCCAACAATGCCGATGCCGCGAAAAACGACAAATGCCAATCCACGGGGAACCGTGCCCCATTTACCGTGGCCGGGAGAAGGCTGATTCTCCTCCGCAAATGCCAAAGGCGAGCGGCCTTTTAGCGAGGCCAACATCGGAATTAACGTCATTGCCACGATGAGAGAAATCAGCATCGCAAACGTAATGGTCAAGGCTTGATCGCGGAACAATTGACCAGCAACGCCCTGCACAAATACCAACGGAAAAAATACCGCTACCGTCGTTAACGTGGAAGCGGTAACCGCCATTGCCACATCCTTGGCACCTTTCACCGCGGCTTCGAGGATCGATGCGCCGTGCTCCCGCAAGCGGGCGATGTTCTCCAGTACCACAATGGAATCGTCCACCACCATGCCGGTAGCCAAGGCCAGGCCGCCCAAAGACATGACATTAAGACTTAAATGCGCTTGCCCCATGAAGAAGAAGGTCGCAATCAACGACACCGGCAGCGACAACGAAATGATAAATGTGCTCCACGAATCGGCGAGAAAAAAGAAAATCAACAAGATCGCGAACGCGCCGCCGATCAGCGCATCGTTGCGCACATCGGCCAGTGAATGCTCGATAAACACCGATTGGTCATCGATAATGGTCAGTTGCGCGTTTTGCGGCAGTATCGTTTTGAGCTTCTCCAACGCTTTTTTCACGCCACTCGCCACCGTTACGGTATTGGCGTCGCCCTCCTTGTACACGGCAAGCTCGATCGCTTCGTGCCCATCGATGCGCACAATGCCTTCGCGCTCTTTGTAGCCTTGGTGGACAGATGATAAATCCTTAAGGCGAATCGGAACGCCCTTGTCCATTTTTATCAGCAGTTCGCGCATCTCGTCCAGATTGGCAAATTGATTGATGGTGCGCACCAGGTAACGCTGCGTTCCCTCTTCAATCCGCCCGCCGGATACGTTGACGTTTTCCTCACGCAAACGATTGACCACATCATTGACGTTAAGGCCCATCTGCTGCACACGCTGTTGATCAATTTCGACTTCGACTTCGTCCTCAAGCCCGCCGCCCACCTTGATTGCGGCGACCCCAGTAGTCGGTTCAAGCCGTTTTTTCAGTTCATCATCGGCGAAACGGCGTAAGTGTTTGAGCTCCGTTTCATTAAACCCCTGCCCTGTGGCAGCACCGGAGAGCCCCAGACGTAAAATCGGGTCGGTTGATGGATTGAAACGCAACAGCACCGGCTTTTTCGATTCCAATGGAAGCTGCAGCACTTCCAATTTATCGCGAACCTCAAGGCCCGCCATCTCCATATTCGTGCCCCAAGCAAACTCCAAAATCACGTCCGATTGACCGGTGCGGGAAACGGAATGGATTTTGCGCACGTTTTTAACAACGCCCAGCGCCTCTTCCACCGGCTGCGAGATCAGGTTTTCGATCTCCAAAGGGGCGGCGCCTTCGTACTCGGTGCGTACTGTCAATGTTGGATAACTGAGATCCGGCAACAGGTTTACTTTTAAATCACTAAGTGCAATTAATCCAAATAGCACCAAAGTTAACGTCGCCATGCCAATGGTAACGCGCCGGCGCGTGGCAAGCTCGACGATGCTCATGGCTTGGTCTCCAACAACTGCACCACCGTGCCATCGCGCACCGCGTTGCGCCCTATGGTGATGACTTTGGCTCCTTCGCTTAAGCCTTCCCGTATTTCAACGTTCGCGCCATCGATAAAACCAATTTTGACGGTGCGCCGATAGGCGGATAATGATTCTTTGGGTGCCGCTGCCGATGCTGCTGTTTTTTCGACAGCTTGAGCCACCGCCGGCTTTGCCGCAGTTGACTCTGCCGGTGGCGCTTTGACCAACGTTGGTTCAACAACAAATACGGCCGTCTCGCCGTCTTCCTCAATCAGCGCGGTGCGTGGAATGGTCAAGGCATTCTCGCGATGATCGTAAATGATGTCTAAACGTCCAAACATCCCCGATTTCAAACGTTCGGATTTGTCGCGGAACTCGCAAGTGACACGGAATGTGCCGCTAGCGGCATCGACGACCGGACTAATGCGCGCGATGCGGCCGGCAAAACTTTGCCCCGGCAGGGCATCCACACTCATCGTAACCGCCTCATCGGACTTTAGCGTGTTGAGCTCACGTTCCGGCACGTTGAGCACCGCCAAAAGCGGATCGAAATCGTCAATCTTAAACAGCGATTGATGCTCTTGAATGAGATTGCCCTCCTTCACCATGCGTAGAGATACAACGCCATCGATCGGCGCGACTATGTTGGTGTAGCTTAATTCCAAGCGGGCCAAGTCATAGCTGGCGCGCTGCGTGTCAAGCTCATAACGAATTTTGTCTTGCTGCTCGGAGCTGACCAATTTTTTCTCATAGAGTTCGGCCGAGCGGCGATAATCGTTTTCCAGTTTTTTTAGCGTGGCTTCGGCTTTCGCCACGTTCAAACGAGCGCTTTCATCGTCAAGCTTCGCTAGTAATTGCCCTGATTTAACTTTTGTTCCTTCTTCCACATATAGCTTCAGTAGTACTCCGCTGGTTTTGGCAACCACTTGCGCCTCACGGTCAGCGGTCAATGTGGCAGTACCCGTGTAGCTGGCGCTGATCGGTATTCGAGCAGCGGCCGCCACTTCTACCGGCACTGCGTTGTTTTCCGCAACGGCTGGGTTAGCCGCTGTGGCCGTAGCGGCGTCACGGCGCCCACACCCACACAAGCCCAATAAAATCAAAATGAAAACGGTATAAATGCGTGTCGTTTGGGGAGTGCGCATAAGGTCGTCGATTTATTCCATGGAAGGGTAATAGGAGAGCTATATATAGTGTTATACTAAACTATATCACTAAATCATTCAAATCGAAACGATGTTTTTTAAGATTCATGGCAGTCTGACAGCCCTACCAAGGGTAAGGCCATGGCCAGTAGTCATAGCAGCTTAAATACTCGGGCCCTTTCCGGAGCCTTAACCTCGCTACAGATCAGATTTAGATTTACTGAGAGGCAAATAAAACCGCAGGCCTGCTCAGCGCACGATCGTTGGTGCATCAGAACAATGTAAATAAATGTAACATCAATATTTTGACACAATAAATTTGTCCGATTTCCCGCTCGAATTACGCACTTTAATTAGCTAAGGGCCTATTTATTTTCGCCCAATTAGCCCGCTCAATAGTCATTCATACTGATCTTTTGAACGGATACTACAATGCTCTCAGGATTGACTTATGCGCAATACATTTACCCAGTTGTTGACATCCATCCTACTTGCGGTAACGATTGCTGAATCACTATTCGCACAAACTGTCGACTCCAAGAATACTGATTCGATCACTGGTCCTACTTTCGGTTCAAAACAACCCTATCTCATCATTTTTCCAGAGCCTGGAGCGTTGCATTACACTGGCGATATACCCGGTTATAAAGCGACCGTTCCGACCGGTCATAACAAGTTGGATATCAATGCCGTAGACGTCATTGCGTATCGTCAATACTTGAGTCTTAAGCAAAATCAGCATATTGAAACGATAGAAAAACTGCTAGGTCATAAGTTGAATATCCGTCATCGCTACGAGTTAATTAAATCGGGTATTGCCGTTGATGAATTTAATGTAGAAGACAGTAAACTGATCATTGAGCAGCTGAACTACACCGCGTTGAGGAGTTACAACGAAGAGGTTGCAACCTTTCGCGGTCCGACGTTTATTGGCGCCAATAGCGTATGGAGTGGAATGAATACGCCTGATCGCCATACTCACACGGGCATCGGCGTTACGATTGGTATCCTTGACTCCGGTTATAACCGGAGTCATCCATCATTCGGACCGATGCCGGCGGCGTGCAATGGCGATCGTTATGGGCCGTTTCTAAAAGTGGATAGTGCGGTGGATTGCTCGGGTGGCGGATCGTGTCGAGATAGCACCCGAGGTGATCCCAGCGATCACACCGGGCATGGCAGTCACGTTGGTAGTATTGCGGCCGGTAATGAACTGCCAAATGGATCGATGCCCATTCCCAGCTTTCCGGAAGGGTTCAGTCGCATGTCCGGGGTGGCGCCATGTGCGACACTGCGTTTTTATAAAGTCTGTTCTGGCGGGCTTTGTCCAAGTGTGGATATTTTGGCAGCGCAGGAAGCTGTCATTGCCGATAGTGTGGACGTGGTTAATTTTTCGATAGGCGGAGGCAGTGATCCTTGGGCGGAGCAAATGCCATTGGGCCATGCCCCAAGTACCGATCTTGGTTTTTTAGATGTTGCCGCTGCTAATATTGTAGTTGTTGCCGCAGCCGGAAACACCGGATTTGGCACTAAAAGTGATCCGGTTGGACGAGTGATGCATCGAGGTCCGTGGGTGTTGACTGTAGCAGCGTCGAGCCATGATCAAAATTCGTTAGTCTCGATTATGCCCCCGGGGAGACAGGGTGATGTGCTTGCGAGTTTCAGCTTGCGCGGTCCAAACGTCGAGGGGACCATGGCGGATGGTACAATTTACGCGGGGTTTGACGTGACCAAACCGGATATCGCCGCACCTGGTAATCATATCTATGCAGCGAACAATCGCGACTATATTTATATGGATGGTACTTCGATGGCCAGTCCGCATGTGGCTGGAGCGGCGGCATTGATACGCGAAATTCATCCGAATTGGTCGGCATTCGAAGTGATGTCGGCGTTACGCTTGACTGCTGTAACGCAAGGTACGAAAGAAAACGGTAGAATCCCGTGGGATGCCGATGATGTCGGCAACGGTCGTGTCGATTTGACTCAAGCTACGCGTGCGGCGTTAGTCATGGATGAGTCGGCTTTAAATTTTGCACGTGCCAATCCGGCATCCGACGGGGATCCAAAGACGCTGAATTTGCCGGCGGTGCGCAACACGCATTGTGTGAATCGCTGCAGTTGGACCAGACGCTTACGCAGCGGCGTATCGATACCGGTCACTTGGACAGTCATCGCGTTCGATGCGCCAAATGCCTCCCTATCGGTGTCACCGACGACGTTTACATCATTACCGCGCGGCACGCAAAATACGACATTTCCGTATCCGTTATTGGATGAACAATCAATTACTATTACTGCCACGATGAATTCCCCTGTCGCGTCCGACAGCATCGGTTTTGGCAGCATTGTGTTGCATGCAATCGGGGGTGATGGCTCCATCCCTGATGAACATATTACCGTAGCGGTACAGGGGAATAGCGGATAATCTGAGGCAATTCGCATATCGCTAGAGATTGCTATAACGATCACGGTATACTGCGCCGCTTTCGCATTCACCGATTTCCCGTGCAGGATCAAAGCCCCATGACAAAATCGCGTCTGTTCGCATCGCTCACTGTTGGCACCGTGCTGATATTTTCAATTACGACCTATGCATCGGCGCCAAAAGGCGATGCAGAACATGGCCGTACGCTGATATATACGTGCGGTGGTTGCCATGGCGTCACCGGGTACAGAAACGCTTATCCGAATTACCACGTGCCGCGCATAGCCGGTCAAAATTACGATTACTTGGTGAACGCACTGAGCGCCTATAAAAGCGGTGACCGCCCGCACCCGACAATGCGCGCACAAGGTGAAAGTCTAAGCGATGCCGATATCCACGATATCGCGGCCTACCTATCTAACTTAAATCATTAAACTGAGATCCTCGCATGAAATCCATTCCGATGCGTAAGCTCGTTGTCGCTTCGTTTGTGCTGTTTAGTGCGTCCACTTTGGCAGCAGCCGATCTTGAAGCCGGCAAAAAGAAAGCCGAGCCGTGCCAAGCTTGCCATAGTCTAAATGGCAATGCAGAAACCGATGCTCAATATCCGCGGTTAGCGGGTCAGTACAACGATTATTTGGCCAAAGCGCTGAAAGCCTATAAAACCGGTGACCGAAAAAGTCCCGTTATGGCGCCGTTTGCAAGCGCGCTAAGCGATGAGGACATCGGAAACGTTGCCGCTTATTTCTCGAGCCTTCCCGGCAAGTTGGACGATTTGTCCAAATATACGCAGGGCGAATAACCGCTGTGCCATTTACGGTAAGGCGGATTTTCCCGTCTTGCCGGCAAAGTAAGGGTTGCTGCCTTTGGCGTGATCGGTGATATCGCGCACTTGCGTAACCTCGGGTAACCGTTCACGCAAGGTGCGTTCGATGCCTTGCTTTAACGTCACATCCACCATACCGCAGCCGTGGCAGCCACCACCAAATTGCAAGGTAACTACGCCTGCGTGGTCGATCTCAACCAAGCTCACACGTCCGCCATGCGATGCGATTTGTGGGTTGATTTCACTTTCCAGCACATAGCGCACGCGTTCCGCTAAGTTGCTGCTTGCCCCCGGCGGTTTGCCTTTGATGGCGGGTGCCTTAATGGTGAGCTGGCCACCGGTGGCATTGGTTTGGTAGTCAATTTGCGCGGCATCTAAGAAGGCGACACTGGCCGCTTCCACGTACAGAGCCAAATTTTCGCACTCGACCAACCATTCATCGCCGCTAAGATCGCTGGGTTCACAAAATTCGATTTGGCAATCGGCGGTTGGCGTGCCCGGACGCACTACCCGAATGCGGATGCCCAATTGATCAATGCCCTGTCCTTCGATCAGGCGCCGAAAATGGGTTTGTGCGGATTCGGAAATATCGATCATGACGTGCGGCCTCTCAACACGATGTATTCTATTCCATTGCAAGCGACTTGCGGGATTCCCCCGCTTGTATAATGAATCCTTATCAATCCACGGTGAATTTTGCCATGACCTTCGATCAACTACGCACTCAACATTGCGTGCCGCGCAAAGGCGCTGGCGATGCCCTGGATGCACGCGCCGTAGATAAATACCTTGCTGAATTACCGGGTTGGCAACTGAGTGCCGACAAAAGCGATATTCGCAAGGATTTTAAGTTCAAGAATTTTCACCTCACCATGGCCTTCGTCAACGCCATGGCATGGATTGCGCACCAGGAAGACCATCACCCCGACTGTGAAATCGGTTATGGCCATTGCCTGGTGCGTTTCAGCACCCACGATGTCGGTGGACTGTCATTGAACGATTTTATCTGCGCCGCGAAGGTGCAAGCGCTGAGCAGCAACGCTTAAGTTCGCCATTTCATTATGGCATCCGGTGCACAGCGCAAACGGATTGTGGCATTGGCCGTTGTGCTGGCATTGCCATTGACGGTTTATGGGCTGCTGGCATTGGCGCAAGCGCAATTGGACGCGCACTTGCGCCACGCTGCGGCGCAGGCGCTGGCGCTGGAAGCAAACGGTGATACCCCTTATCACTGGGTATTTAATGAAGCCGCGGATTTAATCGCAGGCCGGGTATTCGGTTCCGATGCCATCGGTTTTAACAACGGCACGCTCGAGATAAAAGCACCAGCGAATCCTTTTGAACTGGGCTTGCCATTAACGCGGCCGATCGATTTGCGCCGTTATAACCGTTTACGCATCGAGTTTGACATTGAATCGCCCGGCACGTTGACACTGGTTACCCGCGAGACACTCGACGCGCAAGAGAGAATCTCGCAACCGATAGCGTTGCGGCCCGGTATAAAGCTTCCGGAGTTAGTGCTTGATCGTCTTAGTTGGAGTAGTACTGCAAATCACCAAGACAATCCATCGATTGCGATGTTGCGCCTTCGCTGGCAATTGACCGCCGGTGCCCTATTACGGCTCCATATGGCGCAACTGTCGCGTGTAGAAAATGCAGATCGACTCGATCTAGATCAACCATTGCAAGTGATCGATCCTAAATCGGCGGCGGCAGCAAATAGCTTAGCCGTCTATTCCTTACCCGTAAGTTCAAATATTGAGCAATCATCCATAGAGCAATTGAATCTAACCATCGCCCCTACCGCACTGCCGTTGATGCTGTTGCCTAAACGCGGTCGGGTGGAAGAGCAGCTGGCACTGCGCCAAGCCATCTATACGGCTTTCCCGGCAGCCATCATCATCCCGGATGACCAGTTAACCATCACTGTTTCCGAGGCGCGTGCAACACCAATACCGGCCCAGCAAGACCATGGCACGGTACTTTGGTGGGGCGTAACCCTGTATGTCTTAGTCCTTATCGGCGTGCGCCTGCGTCCACCGCGCCATTGGCGTCTACGGGCCCTCCTTGAAGCGGGGTTGGCGCTGGTAGGTTTCTTATGGTTCATCGTCGATGGGCGCTTCGGATCGCACGTCAAAACTCCTGAATGGATATTGCTTGCAGCGTCGTTGGTGTTTGCCTTAAGCCTGCGGCGGCCCGCAGATGCGCCTGAGTTGCGCTTATTCGGAACATTCAACAGTTGGCGCGCACCGCTCTTGGTGATCGGCGCTGCGATTGGGTTAGCGATGGCTTGGCATCGACCGCTTGGCGAAATCGATGCCCTCCCACCAAGTCATTTTATACGCTATCTGATCTGGGCATTGGCGCAACAATATCTAATCTGCGTCATTGTTGCGGAACGCCTACAAGCGGCGTTCCGCCATACATGGATAAGCACGTATGTGTGCGCAGTTGCATTTGCGCTATTGCATACCCCGAATGCCAGCTTGATGCTGCTGACCTTTGTCGGTGAGCTAATCTGGTGTGCGATTTATTTACGCGAACGCACCCTGCTGCCAATTGCGACTTCCCATGCGGTGTGTGCAACGTTACTAATCGCAACGCTGCCCGCAACGGTCTTACGTTCGGCGGAGGTCAGCGCGCGTTTTTTCTTTTAAAATCCACTCACCCTGATTCCGTTCACCCTGAGCCTTTCGAAGGGTGCTTCGACAAGCTCAGCACGAACGGGTTTTCTATAAACTGAACCTAAACCGCCAACGCATCCAACACCTTGCTAAGCTCCATCGGCAACGGCGCACTAAACGAATATTCACGATCCTTTTCCGGCAGTCGAAATTCAAATCGCGCGGCATGTAAAAACAAGCGCTTCAGCTCAAATTCCCGCATTGCTCGATTGAACTCCCGATCCCCATACTTTTCATCGCCCGCCACCGGATGGCCGATGTGCTGGCAATGGACGCGAATCTGATGCGTGCGGCCAGTTTCAATCGTCACTTCCACCAAACTGGCCGAAGCATACGTTTCCAGCACGCGCAGATGAGACACCGACGGTTTGCCGTCGTCCGTTACTTGCACCATGCGTTCCCCGCCCTGTAAAACGGATTTTCGCAACGGCGCATCCACCGACAAGGCCATCTGCGGCAAATGGCCTGCCAATAATGTCAAATATTGTTTGATCACACCGCCCGCGCGAATGACCGATTGCAAAGCCGTCAAGGCCGAGCGTTTGCGCGAAAAAACCAAGATACCGCTGGTGTCCCGGTCCAGGCGATGCACCAACTCCAATGTGTCTTTCGGCCGGGCCAGTCGCAGCAGTTCAATTGCCCCGAAACTGATCCCGCTGCCCCCGTGACTGGCAAGACCACACGGTTTATTCAGTACCAAGAAATCTCGGTCTTCATACACCAGATTCTGTTCAATGCGTTCAAGCTGACTGGCGGCAGGTACGCCATGCTGAACCTGTTCGGCAACGCGCACCGGCGGAATGCGAATTTCATCCCCTTCGGCCACCCTCGTATCCGGTTTGGCACGCTTGCCGTTGATGCGCACCTGGCCGGTGCGTACGATTCGATAGATCAGGCTTTTCGGCACCCCCTTAAGCTGGCTGGCCAGGAAATTGTCGATGCGTTGCCCGTCGCGTTCGCTGCCCACCTTGGCCATGCGTACGCCTGAACCTGTGCGATTCTTTTGATTATTGTCCGAAGTTCCTGTCACGATTGGAAAAATCCTTTAACAATTGGTATACTGATTATGCTCTACGCGCCGCACGGCGTCCGTAAAGACGGACCAGTGATACGCGACGCACTCATCTTTTAGGCCCCGCAGCGCCAGCCCCATTCCGGGAACGGAACGGCTTCAAGCGCTACCGGCCATCCTAACGGTTTGAGTCGGAGATTGCCCGCTGCCGGAATGGGAGCTGGAATCCCGGTTGAGCAACGCAACGTTATTGGCACCGGCGCTGAACACTGCGCCGGCTTGAAAACAAGCGCTCCCGCAAGTGCGCATTAGCGCCTTGAAGGTTATGAGCCGCTGCCGAAACTGCGCACCCGCTTTAAGGTTGGTGTGCGCAGATCGAGTAGCGTTCCTTGCGGTGAGCGCGTAAGGAATGGAATAAAAAAATGAAAAGAATGCTGATCAACGCAACTCAGCGTGAAGAGTTGCGCGTGGCCATTGTCGATGGCCAAACGCTCTATGATCTCGATATCGAGACTCCTTCCAAAGAACAAAAAAAGGCCAACATTTATAAAGGCCGAATCACTCGTGTTGAGCCCAGTCTCGAAGCCTGTTTTATCGAATACGGCGCCGACCGGCATGGGTTCCTGCCGCTAAAGGAAATTTCGCGCCAATACTTCACCAGCGGTGTGGACCACAACCGCGCCGGGATCCGTGAGCTGATCAAGGAAGGCCAAGAAATCGTCATTCAAGTGGACAAGGAGGAGCGCGGCACCAAGGGTGCTGCCTTAACCACGTTCATCTCGTTGGCCGGCCGCTACCTCGTGCTGATGCCGAACAACCCCGGTGCCGGCGGTGTATCGCGGCGCATTGAGGGTGATGACCGGGCCAATCTTAAGGATGCGATGGATCAGCTGAAACTGCCCGATGAAATGGGGCTGATCATCCGCACCGCCGGCGTCGGCCGTGAAGCGGAAGAATTGCAATGGGATTTGGACTATCTGTTGCAGCTTTGGAAAGCGATCGCGGACGCGGCGATGAGCCGCCCGGCTCCGTTCCTGATCTATCAAGAGTCCAAACTCATCATCCGTGCGCTGCGCGACTACCTGCGCAACGACATCGGCGAAATCCTGATTGATAAGGAAGAGCTTTACAACGATGCACGCGAATTCGTGCAGCAAGTCATGCCGCAGAATTTGCGTAAGTTGAAACTGTATAAAGACACCGTCCCATTGTTCTCGCGCTATCAGATCGAAACGCAAATCGAGAACGCGTTTGAGCGCACCGTTAGGCTGCCTTCCGGCGGCGCGATCGTGATCGACCATACGGAAGCATTAACTGCTGTCGATATCAACTCCGCCAAATCAACCAAAGGCGGCGATATCGAAGAAACCGCGTTCAACACCAATTGCGAAGCGGCAACCGAAGTTGCACGGCAATTGCGTTTGCGCGATGCCGGCGGATTGATCGTGATCGATTTTATCGATATGGAAAACCCGCGCCACCAGCGCGACGTGGAAGATCGATTGCGCGATGCGCTGAAATTCGATCGCGCCCGCGTCCAAGTTGGGAAAATTTCCCGCTTTGGATTGTTGGAGATGTCACGCCAGCGCTTGCGCCCATCGCTGGGCGAAGCCAGCCAAATTGTTTGCCCGCGCTGCGATGGCCACGGCCATATTCGCAGTGTGGAATCGATGTCACTATCCGCATTGCGTCTGGTGGAAGAGCAGGCGCTTAAAGAGAACACCGGACAAGTATTGGTGCAGGTTCCAACCGTCGTTGCCAATTTCCTGCTGAACGAAAAACGCAAAAGCGTGGTGGAGATCGAAGCGCGCCACAATGTTCCGGTGGTGATTGTCGCCGATGAAAAACTCGAGACCCCGCATTTTGAGATTTCCCGCATTCGCGCAGCCGACGTCGCCGACGAAACCAAACCGAGCTACGAACGGGTAACCGCGCGAGTGGTGGAAACCCCTAACTTGATCGCCACGGCCGCTATTGAGCCCGAACGCCCCGCCGTTTCGCGCGTTGTTCCTGCTGGTCCGGCCCCAGTCCGCGAACCGAGTGCCGTCAGCCCCGCTGCGGCCGACGCGAAACCTGGTACAGGTTTTTTTGCCAGCGTAATGCGCTGGTTTCGCAAATCAGCGCCGGTTGCCGCCACGGCAACCCCACCCGTAAAGAGCCGAGATACAAATCGCGCTGCGCAATCGCCGAAGGAGCGCGAACACAGACGCAACCAGCGCGGTGAGCGCAATGCCGGACAGCGTCAGCGCCCGGATCAACAGCAGCGCCGCGAGAATACTCGTAGCAATCAACCCGCACGCGCAGCAAACGACGCGCAACGGCCACAACAGCGCAAACCGGCAGCAGAAAAGCCGACGCCGACGCCAGCGCCTGCTGAAAAAATTGCACCCGTGCCAACTGCCACAGCACCGGTGGTGGCATCGAGCCGTGCTCATGACGCGCAGGAATCCATGCTTGCTGCACCAACGCCGATGGTAAATCCAAGCTCTTCCGCCACCGGCGAGAGTTCAGGAGCCGCAGCGGAAGGCACCCGTGCACGGCGGCGTGGCCGCCGCGGTGGCCGTCGCCGGCGTAAGGAACCAGGCAGCACCGCGCAAACCACGGCTAACGCGCAGGAATCCATGTCCGGTTTCGATAACGACGAAATAGCAGGAAACACCGTGGCAGCAAAACCAATTGAAACGACTCGTACGGCGTTCAGTCCTGAACCCCAGTCACCCGCGACTGTGGTAAATGAACCTTTGGCTGCTGTTGCGCGCGCACCGATCGCTCGCACGCAGCCTTGGATTGCGCCACAGGAAAGCGCTCCGCCATCCGGCCTCGCCGCAGAAGCGCAGGGTAACCGAGACTTGAGTGGGCAACACACGCCCCCCACCCGGATTCCCGTCGAAAATGTTACTCAACGCCCTGAGAGCGCACCGCCACCCACGGCACCCGTAACACCAAAAATGCACGAACCGCAGCACGCGTTTGCGACTCAATCCGGCGAACTGCCATTGCCAATGCCGAGGGTAGAGCCCGTTTTCGCGCCTAAGCCCCCAGAACCCGCCATTCGCGAGCAATCAACGGTTGTCACGACAGCGCATACCAGTGCACCAAGCCCCATTGCTACACTGCCGTCGCCTATCAAAAGCGCAGAAAATTTATCGACCCCGAACGCAAAACCCGCCGAGCCCACACCCGCGCTGCCGGTTGCTTCTAATGGGGGAGGCTTCGCGGTAAAGGAAAATGCCAATTATCCAGCTACGCCATCGGCATCGCCCAGCGCAGCGCAAGCCTCTAACAAGGGTGATAACGAAACCTAATTCGATCCAAAAGGTTGGGGTAGCATAAGCGCCCCAACCGCTGCCCACGTATGGGTCATGGCTTTGCTTTTTGGCGCGGACTACTCACCCCATGGATACCGGCCAAATGTGCCAACGTCACCGGGTTATTTACATTTAATTTTTGATACAAACGGTATTTATACGTAGCAATCGTTTTTGGGCTTAGACGCAACAGCTGCGCGATGTAAGGCAAGTCGCGTCCGTTGGCAAGCATCATCGCCACTTCCAATTCGCGGGCGGAAAGTGCGTCAAACGGAGATGCTCCGTCCCGATTGGACAACTGCTCAAGCGCCAACCGTTGCGCAACTTCGGCTGCGATATAGCGCTGCCCGCGGGCTACTTCGCGGATGGCGCGCAATAACTCATCGCTAGGACACGCTTTGGTCAAGTAGCCGCTGGCGCCCGCCTCCAGTAGCCGCCGTGGGAACGGGGCATCTTCGGCCACGGTGACAATGACGACCCGTGTCGCCAATTTGTATTTACGCACCCGTTCGGTAACTTCAATTCCGCTAACGCTTGGCATATGAACGTCGACCAAAGCAATGTCCGGTTCAAGCTTACGAATCAAAGCGAACCCGCTCTCGCCGTCTTCGGCTTCACCTATGACCTGAATGTCTTTGTGTTTGCGCAAGATCTCGCGGAATCCCGTGCGCACCAACGCGTGGTCATCGATCAATACAATACGAATCATCAGGCGTCCCCTTTCAGCCGGTTACAAGGTACCGCGAGGCTACTTTTGCGGCAAGCCAGCGATTGAGCGTTTCGCAATGAAGTGGCACAGCTGGGCTTCAACCCGCTATTCGTATGGCTGCAACCCGAAATGCCGCTTATTCATATAAACCCGAATAACTCGCTCGAATAAATCGCCCTGCCGCGACACACTAAATGGCCAACGCAAGTTACAATGCCGGTTATGCTTAAAATTGACACGCACGCCCACATCTTGCCGCGCGATTGGCCCAACTTGGCGGAAAAGTACGGCGACGACCGCTTTCCCGTCATCCATCACGCCGACGGCAGCCATCGCATTTACAAAGACGGCAAATTTTTTCGCGAGATTTGGCCCAACACGTGGGACCCACAATTGCGCCGCGACGAGTACGCCGCGCATGGCGTCGATGTACAAGTGATCTCGACCGTGCCGGTCATGTTTTCGTATTGGGCGCACCCGCATCAAGCGCTGGAATTGCACCAGCATTTGAATGATCACACCGCTTCCTTGTGCCGTACGTACCCAAAAAATTACGCGGGAATCGGCACGGTGCCGCTGCAGTCGCCTACCCTTGCTATTCGTGAGTTGGAGCGTTGCATGGACCAACTTGGGCTACAAGGCGTGCAGATCGGTTCACATGTGCACGATTGGAATTTAGACGCTGAGGAGCTTTTTCCGTTTTTCCAGGCCGCATCGGATCTTGGCGCCGCAGTTTTGGTACATCCCTGGGATATGATGGGTCGTGAATCGATGCCGAAGTATTGGCTGCCGTGGTTGGTCGGCATGCCGGCGGAACAATCGCGCGCGGCCTGCTGTTTGATCTTTGGCGGCGTGCTGGAGAGGCTGCCCGATCTTCGCGTTTGCC
The DNA here is from genome assembly GCA_964466115.1 of uncultured Rhodanobacteraceae bacterium. GTDB lineage: Bacteria > Pseudomonadota > Gammaproteobacteria > Xanthomonadales > Rhodanobacteraceae > Pseudolysobacter. The sequence continues at coordinate 32,917 of CAYXMH010000009.1, forward strand.
TGGCACACGGCGGTGGTTCGTTCCCCTATACCATTGGTCGGATCGAACACGGGTTTCGCATGCGCCCCGATTTGGTCGCAACCGACAATGCGCGCAACCCGCGCGATTATTTCAAGCGCCTGTATTTCGACTCGTGCGTGCACGATCCAAGCGCACTGCGTTATTTGATCGACGTGGCAAGCCCACAGCAGGTGATGCTCGGCACCGATTATCCGTTTCCCTTAGGCGAACAACAGCCGGGCTCTGGCATCGCCGCTCTGAAATTATCAGAACCCGAGCAGGAATGGCTCTATCATGGCACCGCACTGCACTGGCTCGGGCTACCTGCCGCACGTTTTCTCTGAGGTTCAAACTTTTAAGGAGTAGAAGCAATGATTAAATCGTATCGTTTTGTTGCATATTCCGTTGCAGTCGCTGTTTCTTTTGCAGCGTATGCGCAAAACGTCACCGATTATTCGCTCAATGAGGGGAAAATCCATTTCCAAGCGCCGACGGAATGGCCAATGATTTTGCAAAAAACCGAAGGCAACCCGCAGTTCACCGCGTTTCAAGTGAAAGACCCGGCCGACGCCAATACCGGCGAGGCGTCGCGCGTTACCGTAACCACCAAGCTGCTCGGCGATGCGCAACACTTTCAGGCGTTCGTCGATGCCGGCATCGATAAAGCCAAACAAACCACCGGCTACACTCCCGACACCGAAAACAAAGACAGCGGCAGTTTGCGTTACACCGGCCTTAACGGCAAAACCCCTTATCAATATCGTGAAACTTTTTTCCTAAACGGCACCATCGGCATTCATGTGCGCTGTTTGCGCCCGCAATTGACCGCCACCACCAAAGCCTGGAGCGAAGCCTACGAGAAAGGCTGCGATCAAGTAATTGCCTCATTGCGGCCGCATTGATCGGTTTGTCACATGGCCGTGAACCGTGATCACCAAGCAAGCGAAGCCCAAGCGCTCGCGCAAGATGCGAACGACCCGCTGGCGGGATTTCGCGCGGAATTTTTAATTCCCCGCCACAACGATGGATCCGAGCAAATCTATTTGTGCGGCAATTCACTAGGCCTGCAGCCCTGCGCCGTTCGCGCGGCGTTATTGGATGAATTGACCGATTGGCAAAATCTTGCGGTCGAAGCGCATTTTCGCGGCAAGCACCCTTGGATGCCGTATCACGAATTTGTCCGCGAGCACTTAGCTGAGCTCGTTGGCGCGCAACCATCCGAAGTCGTCGCGATGAACTCGTTGACGGTGAATTTGCATTTGATGCTGGTCAGCTTTTACCGCCCGACCGCGCAGCGTTACGCCATCCTGATGGAAAAACGATCGTTTCCTTCCGACCGTTACGCCATCGAATCGCAGTTGCGCTTCCACGGGTACGACCCGGCAAACGCTCTGATCGAGTTGGAACCCGACGAACCCAACGGCACTGTCTCAATGACCGCGATCGAGCGCGCATTCGCCGAGCACGGATCGCGCATCGCACTGGCGTTAATGCCCGGCGTACAATATTTAACCGGCCAGGTATTTGATCTGCCTGCGGTCACAAAACTCGCGCATCGCAATGGCTGCATCGCCGGATTCGATCTTGCTCACGCCGCCGGCAATGTTCCCGTCAACCTGCACGACAGCGGCTGCGATTTCGCCGTTTGGTGCAGCTACAAATACCTGAACTCTGGGCCGGGCGCGGTGGCGGGCTGTTTCGTACATGAGCGCCACGCGCAAACGCAGCGTCCGCGCTTCGCCGGTTGGTGGGGCCACAATCAGGGCACTCGTTTTCAGATGGGGCCGGATTTTCATCCAACGCCCGGGGCGGATGGCTGGCAATTATCAAATCCCCCGATACTCGCATTGGCACCGCTGCGAGTGTCGCTGGAGATTTTTCATCGCGCGGGATTAACCCGGCTGCGTGAAAAATCGGTGTCTTTGACCAATTATCTTGCGTGGCTGATCACCACTGAGCTCGCAAATGTATTTGAAATTCTTACGCCGAATGAACCGCAGCGACGTGGTTCTCAATTATCGCTGCGAGTAAAAGGTCCGCGCGAAAATGGCCGTGCGTTGTTCGCCTATTTGAATGACCAGGGCATCATCGGTGATTGGCGTGAACCGGACGTTATTCGAGTTGCGCCAACGGCTTTATACAACCGCCATAGCGATTGCCTGCGTTTTGTGCGTGCAACCGCCCATTGGCATCGTCAAGACGGAAATACACCATGAAAAAAAATCCGCCCGTCACCATCATCGGCGCAGGCTTAGTGGGCGGACTGCTCGCTACTCTACTGGCTCAACGCGGGTTCCCCGTTACGGTATTTGAGCGCCGTTTCGATCCACGCTTGGCAAGCTACATTGGCGGGCGCTCCATCAATCTTGCGTTGGCCGAGCGCGGACTGCATGCCTTACGTCAAGCGGGACTCACCGACACGGTTATGCGCCTGGCCGTGATGATGCGCGGACGCATGGTGCATGGGCTCGATGGAACGACCGAATTACTGCGCTATGGCCGTGATGACAGCGAAGTGATTTGGTCGATTAGCCGTGGCCGGCTCAATATGGCGTTGCTCGACGCCGCGCAAGCCGCTGGCGCCACGATTCAGTTCGGACAATCGCTAACCGCGATCGATTTCGATACCCATTGCCTGCACTTTTTTAATGAGCACGATGGAGCGCGCAGCGAGCACTCTGCAGAAATCATTATCGGTGCAGATGGCGCGGGCTCTGCCACGCGTGCTGCCATCAATAAGGTATTGCCGCTGGGTGAACGTTTTGAGCCTTTAGGACACAGCTATAAGGAACTTGAAATCCCCGCACTGCCCGATTTCCCCGCCGATTGCCTGCCTAAAGCGTTGTTGGACGCAAAAATGCGCGGTGAGAAATTTGCGATTGAGGCGAATGCGCTGCACATTTGGCCACGCGGTGGCTATATGTGCATTGCATTGCCCAACGCCGAAGGCAGTTTTACCGTTACTCTGTTTTTGCCCAACGAAGGCAATCCCAGCTTTGCTTCATTGGATAGCGAAAAAGCCGTCGCTCATTTTTTTATGGAGCAATTCGCTGACGCAGTGCCGATGATGCCGGATCTGTTAACCGACTTTATGCAAAACCCCACTGGGGTCCTTGGAACGCTGCATTTGGATCATTGGCATCTGGACGGAAAAGCGTTGCTGGTTGGCGACGCGGCGCATGCGATTGTGCCATTCCACGGCCAGGGCATGAATTGCGGATTTGAGGATGCGGTTGAGCTCGCCGACTTGCTTCAGTCAAACCTAAACGATATGTCCGCCGTGTTTGCCGAATTCGAGCGCCGCCGGCGTCCCAATGCCCAGGCCATCTCCCAAATGGCGCTGGAAAATTACGTGGAGATGCGCGATTCAGTGGCTGATCCCCAGTTCCTATTGCGCCGCGCCTTGGAGCGCACGCTGGCGCAACGCCATCCAGGGCATTTCATTCCACGCTATGCGATGGTGAGTTTTATGCGCATTCCTTATGCCGATGCGATGGCGCGCGGGAGTTTGCAATTGGCGTTGTTGAACGAGCTTTGTCGCGACCATACGGCACTCGAACAAATCGACCTTGCGCGTGCCGATGCGCTGATTAAGACACTCCCGCCGCTGCCGCGCGAATAAACGACCCAGCCGCAAGTAGCGGAGTATTGTTGGCAGTTTACGAAACCCGTTCATGCTGAGCTAAGTCGAAGCACCGAGGCATTTTCGTTCACCCTTCGACAGGCCTGCCCTGAGCAAAGTCGAAGGGCTCAGGGCGAACGGGCGGGCGAACGGCGAAAGTTTTATTGCAAATTAACATCGCAAGCGGCGGGGAATTAATCCCAGTGGAGCGATTAAAACGGACACGTCGTAGTCCCAGTAAGCCGCGCTATCGGTTGATTGATATTCCAACTACCCGATAACGGCAATGCGAATTGAAAATTGGTCGATAACTGCCCGGTCAACGCATTGGCATAAGTGTGCGTTAAGGTGCCCACTGCCTGTCCCTGTATTGGGCTGTAATCGCACAGCGGACAAAATCCTCTCGCCTGCATCATCGTGATATTCGCCGTCGCGAACGGCTCAGCGGTGCCAATCAACCAACGCCCCACTCCCAAATAATCGTATAGGTAAAATATCGCCACCTCCGCATTATTGATCGCAGCCACGCTGATGCCATAACCTGGCTGCGCGGGCGGGTACCATTGGCCGGTAAAATCGGCAGGCGCCCCATTGACCAGCGGGCACGAAAGCGGCCCGATCGGCTGCATCGCCTCACTGCCCGACTGCCCGTCCAGATGCCAGGAATAAATCAACCGATCATCCGCCGTTGCGGTCAAGATCACATCGCCAACAATACCGGCGTCGTGCGTTTGTGCTCCGTCCCAGGTAATGCGATGCAATGGGGATCCCCATACCGATTCGGTAGCGGTTGGCCGTACCGCCTGAGCCAAGTACCAAGCCGGTGTGCCATCTTCAAGATAGGTGTACCACGTAATAAAACGTTGATCGCCACCGCTGCTTAAAAAAATGCCGTGGCCAGAACGCTGCGGGTTAAAATAATTGCCGGCTGTCAAGACCGGCGCCAGCGCGCCCGAATATTCCACTGTGGCGCTTAGGTTAAACGCCTGCTCGCTGCTACTTACGTTGACCGGAGAAATATACCAACGACCGCTGGTTAATCCGTTATCAGGCGTTAATGTGATCGTGCCATTGCCGCCATGCAAAGCAACCGCTTGCGCCGCACTGCGCGGTGGGGCCGGATCAATTGCGGAATCCACCGATGCAGCCGCAAATGCGCTACGCGCTGCATAAAGATCCAAATTTTGCGCATTGCTGGCACGCACCACCAAACGCGACACATTAAACGGCACGTCGATAAACGTGTGCGTGAGTACCGCACCGGGTAGTAATCGGAAATTCACTGCACGGCCGTCCGACTCTAACGCATAAGCCGGATCGGAGTTGCTCTGAAACTTCGTTAACGCAAACGGCACGATCGCGATTTGGCCCGTAACCCCAGGGCGATTGTCGACCAGCGCCGCACCGTAGTAGCGTTGATTGGTGCTCAATACCGCACTACCCCAAGCCAGGCGCACGGGAAATTCCGCTTGGGCAGCCACGTGGCCCGGCCCGGTCGCGGTTAACACCGCATCGGGTACCGAGGCACGCGGTGGATTCGCAATTGTGATTTGCCCGCTGTTCAACACCACCGAATAACTGGCAATGGTGGTTCCTCCCGACACTTGAACCAAAGCCCAGAATCGCGTTCCCGATTGTTGATAAGGGCGTGCATCAACGATGCAACGCGCAGGTGTGGTGCCTTGAAACCGACTATGGCAAAGAACTTCGGAGCTTTGCGGCGTTCCATCCCCATCGCTATCAAACCCAAGGTAGAGCTCCACGCTTGGCGCACTGGCGTTTAGCACTTCGGCCATAATCAATCTTGGGAATTGATCAATCACGGAACCGGAATTACTGGATGAAAACTGCAATGGAATTAGTACAAAATTTGCGCCCGAACTCGGCAAATCAAAAGGATCATCCAGCGTTGGATCGCGGCTAAGCGTATAGCTAGTGCTATTCGCCGGTGTTAATAACGAAGTATTGAATGCCGCTTGCGGCAAACTGGCCAACCCAGACAATGTCACATCGGTAAACCCACGTGAATCCAAGGTGCCAATTTCCTGAAACGCCGGAGCCGGGCCTGGGTCGGAATAAACGGCAAGCGTCAATGCGGTATCGGAAGCCGTTTGACCGCCCGATATTTTGTGCAAAACCAGTCGTCCATTGACCCAAGATCCCGGCAACGCCGGCGCGCTGACATCCACCGCAATGGCCAATGCCTGCGAGGCGCCAGCGGTTAACGTAAATTGGGTTGGGGTCACTGCTATCGCGGCACCATCGGTTGCATTGACCGTAACCTGCCAAGTGCCGCCACCGGACAAATCGGTTACGGTGCGGTTGAAGCTGCAATGTTGAAAACAATGCTCGTCCTCGATGCCAAACCGATTGATCTGGCGTGGATCGCCGCCACGCGCCGGATCCCGCGCACTGATCTCGCTATTGCTAAGCGGCAAATACAAGCCAGCCGTTACCGCACTAGCCGGCTGCGCGCGTCCCGACCCTGCATCCAGCGGCGTTGCCGGCGTCGTACCATCTTCTTTGCGCACACTGCCGCTCAACCCGGTTGTCATCAAAGCCGATTCCACTTGCGCCGGCGACCAATCACGATGAGCGGCGCGCAGCAAGGCCACAGCTCCTGCAATATGCGGGCTGGCCATTGATGTACCGGTCAACAAGGCCAAACCGGTGCCGGTTTGCGCCGCCGATAAAATGCTGCGCCCTGGTGCGGTTAAATCCGGTTTCAATACACCGCCGCTAAAGCCCACCGGTCCGCGTGAACTGGAGGCATCGAGCACATCACCATTGATCGCATCCAAATTCGCACTAACCCCACTGATGCGCCCGCTGTGAGTCCCAGCTGAAGCCAGCCAAGTTTTCATCGCAACGCCTTCGTTGTAACCAATGTGCACAGCCGGAAGATAATGATCGTCGCTGACGACACTTTCACCATTGCTGGCATCGTTGGCTAAAATCATGCCTCCGGCGCCGGCTTGACTGAGGTTATAGCCTTTAGCGACACGAGCTTGTACCCCGCGATCGCACACCACGATTTCGCCATGAAATGTACCAGGTGGCCAGGGATTGCTCGCGCCGGTTGGAGGAAAGTCTAGATCGCTACCAGTGCCACACAGTGGAAATCCGTAGTTCCCTGCGTACACGATATTTGCCGGACCAAAACCGGCGGTATAACCTTGGCCCAACAAATTGCCGGGTGCGTTGCTGCCACCGGCAAGATCCAGCACCGAATTCACAAACACGCGATTGTGCGAGGCGTTCGCCACACCGATGATCCATGGCGCATTGGCTGGGCTGCCGACTGAACCCGCCTTGGGACCCTCATTGCCGGCCGCAGCCACAACGACGACGCCAGCGGCGCGCGCTAAGAAAAACGATTTAGTGTCACTGGTTCCCACATCATCCAAATCCCCAAACGGATCACGCGGATCAGAGCCAATCGAATAATTAATCACATCAACCCCATCGGCCACAGCGCGGTCAATCGCCGCAATCAACGCCGATCCCGGGCAATCGTCATTCAACGTACAGGCCTTGTAGGTGATCAAATTGGCATGCGGCGCGACCCCCGATACGGTCCGCGCCAAACTTACGGTATGACCAACCAAGGCATTGCTTTCGACATCGCCCGCCGCGATACCAGCGACATGGCTACCATGGCCCGTGGTATCCACACCATGCGAACCTTCGGTGGTGAAATCGTACATGCCGATCAATTTCGCATTGCAGCTTCCACCGGTTGCGCACAGTCCGTAAAAATGGCCGCGCGGATTCGTGATGAGATAGCCATCCGCACCACTAGCCGCGAAAGCCGGATGGCTTGGGTTGATGCCGGAATCGATGATGCCAACCACAATGCCTTCGCCTTTTGTGGCGCTAACGCTTGGAATTGCTCCACTCCAAAGCGCATCCGCGCCAATCCATTGCGGACCGGCATCGGTCAACATATGCGCGTGGCGTTCACGGCGAATCGCGCGTATGCCCGGTAAATTCGCCAAGCGATCGGCTTCATCGGCACTAAGCTCCAACGCCACGGCATTGGCAACGTAATTGTAAACTTGACGCGACCTGAGCTCTCGCCCCAATAGTTGCTGCGCGGCCTTCAGGATGCCATTGCGCTCATCCTCGTTACGACGTAAGTCAGCGCGGCTTTCGGCGGAGTCAAAATCGGGACGCGATTGCGCCAACGTTTTCGCGCTACCGCGAATAGCAGAGGATTGCATCGACATTCGTTGCAAAGACAGCTCAACCAATGGTGCGGCGGAAAAAGAAACCAAATACAGCGAACGCGTTTCGATATCGGCCACGTCCTGACTCGACGCAATCCCAAAACTTGCGACCAGAGTAAAGCCCAGCCAAGAACACAAATTCCGCATCACCATCGCTTACTCTCCTTAAGTGTCGCACGCTCACTTTGCCAGTGTACTCTGGCATGCATATCGTTTGCAGCCTTGCGGCTCTAGAACCCGACAATGGCACCAAATCGTACAAGCAGGTAGCATGTCCATCCGATTCGTTCGATCCGCTTTATGCGTTCCCATTTAATAGCATTTTGCGATTTTTCCGGAAACCCACTAGTAAGATAAATAAATAACGCATCATCATGAATATTCATCACCTCTTATTTCACTCCCCTTTGATGGGGGAGTCAGCGCGCATAGCGCACTGGTGGGGGTGGCTGCGATATCACCGCTTACGGAGCACATAATGACAACGCTCCGAACCCACCCCCATCCCAACCTTCCCCCCTCAAGGGGGAAGGAGCACGCAGACGTACAAACTGAAGAACCCTCAACTTCATCTACTGCATTGTTAGAAGCCCGGGCGTTGTGCTTTAGTCGCAACGAAGAACCGATTTTCGGCCCGATCGATATCCGCCTTGCTGCTGGCGAAATCGTATTAATCGAGGGCGATAACGGCAGCGGCAAAACCACGCTGTTAAAAGTACTATCCGGTTTGCTCCCGCCAAGCTCCGGTGATATCCGATTGCATGGCCAGCCGCTCACGTTGGCGAAACTGTCACACCAAGTCGCCCTGCTCGGGCATCTGCTGGGATTAAAGCTGGAATTATCGGCGCTTGAGAATTTGAAATTTGCGCTCGATATCGGCGGATTGCGACCTGGCATCGCACCGAATCTCGCACTGGCCAGTGTCGGGCTGCAAGGCTATGGCGATTTACCGGTGCGCAATTTATCTGCCGGTCAACGCAAACGTGTAGCTTTAGCGCGCTTGCTATTGGTGCCGGCCGCATTGTGGTTGCTAGATGAGCCGTACGCCAATCTCGATCGCGAAGGCATCGCCTTGGTCAATTCATTACTCGACGATCACGCCCGACGTGGTGGTGCGGCGTTGTTAACTTCGCATGGGGCGTATGCATTAACGCCTGGAACGCCGCGTCGGATTGAGTTAAATCGCCAGCGGCAAAGCCAGGGCGATTCATTGATGAGGGGCTGAGCGCAAGCGCCCAACCCCTCATCGGGTTTGCCAAATTACCTTGGCACTTGCGATTGGAGTATTTAGCATTCCCTCTGAACTAAAACTTGTCTTCTTGGGCAACGAAGATCAATTCGTTTGTATCTTCGGTAATCTTCACTGTCTCAGGTTTGAATTGAAGCTCTTTATGCCAAATATCGAATTGGTAGGCCTGCCCAACTATCGCCTCTTCAAATGGATAGCCCCCAGTCTCATCGGCAACAATCTTCTGCATTTCATCTTTTGGCCCCATTATCCGTACAGTAGCGTCATTCACTTCGACTAGCTCAGCAGCGCGCAACGGACCCGGACGCAGATATCTCAAAACACGCACGGCTATACTTCTGCAAGGTAGCCATGCCCGGCGCGGGTCGCCGCAAAGCATTCTGCTAACACGGCCTACTGATGACCCTACTACTGATCCAGAGGTTCTGCCCCGGTTGCTGCCACCGACTAAGTACAAGCCTCGAGCGCGAACATACGTGTTTAATGGCAAGTCAAGGCCCGTTAATTGCCAGTTACTGGTGGAGCCAATGCGCGAACCGTGACCTAGAAATGTGTAATGAATACCATCGCTCGATTGCTCGAACGTGACACTAGACACTTCCGGAGCGGTACCTCCTCTTGACCAAGTAACGCTTGAGTAGGTAGCCGAGAGGTTTTGTCTTGCAAAGTCAGGATACGTGTTTAAAAGTCGAACGATAAGAGCACGGTCGCTTGATGTGAAGGTTACATGAGCACCGATACCGATTCTGCCTGAACCAAACAGAATATTTCCATCGGTCTGTAGTAATAGGATCCAGGTGTTGAGTGCAGCGATGCCAAAAGTGGCATCAATTGAGTCATCTGAAATTGAGCCATCTGAATTCAAACGAACAATATGCTGTATAGAGCTTCCACCTGCATAGACTAAAATTCTCCCATCGGATTGGATAATTAGTGATCCTGCAGAGTATGCTGATCCTCCTAAAGAAGTCGGCCTGAATGAACTATCTTCCGTGCCGTCAGTATTAAAACGAAGAAGACCTGCTTTAGGCACACCTCCTACAGCAAAAAAGCTCCCGGCAATCACAATCTTACCGTCAGTTTGAATCGCCATTGCACTTATCGACATTGGGCATTCTGCCGTTGAAGTGCTGCATGTTTCGGGGGAAAGGCGCATGGTAAAGGAGGGATCCAATGAGCCGTCAGCATTAAGACGTTTCAATTGTGCAAGGTTACCAAGTAAAATCTTTCCATCTCCCTGCAATGCCATTACTTCCCCCGCCGCGATCCCCCCCGCCTCGGGGTCGTTTTCAAAAGAGGAGTCAATTGCACCGTCAGCATTCAGACGGATGAGAGTAGTAATCCCATCACCCTTATAATTAACTAGAATCTTGCCGTCTGCTTGCAGCGCCAATCCAAACCGACTTATGACCGTACCACCGAACGTGTGCTCAATAAAGGTAGGATCGTCTGATCCATCCGCATTTAGTCGAACAACGTATCGCTCACTTAGCCCAAAAGAACTTGGCAGGGTAACAGCGAGCACAATTTTGTCATCTTCTTGTACAACGATGGAAAATATGTTTAAAAAAATGGATGGGGCATCGAAACTTGAATTAAACGTTGTATCCATCGTTCCGTCGGCGTTAAGGCGAAAAAGCCGAAGGCCTGAGAACGCACTTGTCGTTACATCAGCGGCTATCACAATTTTACCGTCTGACTGAATCGCCATCACTCGGTCAGAATCATAACTCCTGTAATCAATACCGTAAAAACTGGGGTTGAATGTTGTATCTAGTAATAGGGTAGCGCTCGCGTTTGTTATGGTTGAAGAATAAAGCGCAATTACACACGCCACTACCGTGACCAATGAACGCATGCTTTGCCATAGGGTTTTACTTCTTGCTGAATGGGTTTGAGTTGAACTGGAAGTTTGGGTATTAGGATTTTGCGGATCGGGTTTGGTGTCGGCATAGCTCGAGGCTGCCGGGCCTAGACCCAACATTCCGTCAATCGTTAAAGCTTTTACTGAAAGACAATGTGACATGACCCTCTCCTGTTAAGTTTGATTCGATACCCGGCTATCGGGTGGCTCATCTACTAATGCGTATTTTCGATGCTCCAGGGGACATGTTGATTTGTAAATAAATGTCATAGGCAACTGGGTCGCAGCTCTATACCCAATCGATCCTTTACCCCTTGCTACCCGGGAAGCCGCTATTTATCTGCGTTATTGACCGTGCGCTATTCGGGAATGGGTCGCTCTGTAAACAAATGTCACATGCTTGGGTCAGAGCTATATGCCCAATCAAAGAGTCAGCTTCCCAACAAAATGACCCCATTTGAAATCTTTGGAATCCATCTAACGCATCTTGCATTCCATGCATAAGAAGCTATATTATTGTAGTTACAATTTAGGAGCTACAATTGTTCACATGGGACGAAGCCAAGAACCGGGCTAATCAGCATAAGCACGGCATCAGCTTTGAAGCGGCTGCGTTGGTGTTTGACGATCCGCGCCATATAACGCGACAAGACCGGATTGAGAATGGTGAGCCGCGTTGGCAAACACTTGGACTTGTGGGTGGGATGGTTGTGCTTTTGGTGGCGCATACTGTGTACGAAGAAGCCACCGGCAAAGAAACCATTCGCATTATTTCGGCGCGACGTGCTACCAAATTGGAAAGGAAACTCTATGAATCCGATACCTAAATCCCTGCGTAAAGAGCTGGCGGTGTTGGCCGCCAAACCCGAGCGTGACATCGACTTTTCCGATCTGCCGGCAACGACCGAGTCGCAGTGGAAAGGAGCCGTGCGCGGTCGATTCTATAAACCGATCAAACAGCAACTAACCGTGCGCGTGGATGCGGACGTGCTGGAATGGCTCAAAGGGCAAGGCAAAGGGTATCAGCGCCGTTTGAACGATATTCTGCGCACCGCTATGCTGAAGAACTTGCAACATCGCTAGTGAGTGCAAGAATCGGTCTATCATTGCAGGGTGGGTTTTTAGCCCACCGCGTGCGGTTGGGATTTTCGAGGGCGGTCAATCGTGAGGCAACGGTGGGCTAAAAGCCCACCCTACTCGACAACGGCTCCATGAGCTCACATTACGGCATTCATTATGCGTCCTGGAACTACTACCTGCGCCTGTTTAGCCTTGATTCAACGCGATATCGTTTTGATCTGGCGGCGGCGCGCTGATGCGCTGAACCCAATGCTGTTTGCGATCCTGGTCGCAAGCCTGTTTCCGTTCGCATTAGGCCCCGACCCAAAATTGCTGGCAGAAATTGCCAGCGGCGTTATTTTCGTCGCCTTACTGCTCGCGGGATTGTTGACCCTCGATGCCTTATTCCGCAGCGATTTGGAGGATGGCTCATTGGAGCAAATGGTGCTTTCACCGCATCCGTTGGCGCTATTGGTAACGGCAAGAATATTCGCGCATTGGATCACCACAACCCTGCCATTGCTGCTGGTCACGCCGGTGCTTGCATTGCTGTTGCATCTTCCGGAACAGCAGCAGCGGGTGTTATTCGCGGCTCTGCTCCTTTCCACACCGTTATTGAGCTTAATTGGGGCCGTGTGCGTTGCTTTAACCGTAGCGATGCGCCGCTCTGGTATGCTTTTAACCCTGATGGTGTTGCCGTTATATGTTCCGGTGTTGATTTTTGCCGCAGGGGCTTGCAACGCCGCTACAATGGGCTTGCCGTATCTTGGCCCGTTATTGTGGCTGGGGGCTGGATTATCGGTTTCGTTGGTATTGGCGCCATTAGCATGTGCTGCGGCACTTAAAATTTCATTATCGTAATTTTTATAAATGAACCCGCTGTTTCTTTTTTTTCATAAACTTGGATCACCACCGTATTTCTATCAATTGACGGGTAGGTTGCTGCCGTTTCTGTATGCGCTCACCCTCATCCTTACCGTAATCGGCTTGTACGGCGGGCTGGTGCTGGCGCCCACCGATTACCAACAAGGCGATTCGTACCGCATCATCTTTATCCACGTACCATGTGCGTGGATGAGTTTATTCGCCTATGCGTTTATGGCGATGAACGGTTTTATCGCATTGGTGTGGCGAATCAAGCTTTGCGAAGTGCTGGCCATCGCCTGCGCGCCGATCGGTGCCGCCTTTACGCTGATCGCCCTGGCCACCGGTTCAATTTGGGGCAAGCCGATGTGGGGGACTTGGTGGACGTGGGATGCGCGTTTGACCTCGGAATTGGTATTGCTATTCCTGTATTTCGGTGTGATTGGCTTATACAACGCCATTGAGGACACGCGCACCGCGGCACGCGCTGCTGCGTTCTTGGCCCTGATTGGGGTTGTGAATCTACCGATCGTGCATTTTTCGGTGGTTTGGTGGAACACCTTGCACCAAGGCTCAACCGTACGGCTGCTGGGTCCCTCATCGATCGATGCCAGCATGCTGTGGCCATTATTGATAATGGCGATGGCCACCCATGTGTATTTTTTTGCCAGCGTTTTTTCGCGCGCTAGAGTGGCATTATTGCTGCTTGAATCCGGTAAGGATTGGGTGCGCACCATCGTGAACCCAGCAACGTAGAGCATGATGATGAGTGAATTTTTAAGGATGGGCGACTATGGATTTTACGTATGGAGCTCGTACGCGATTTTTTTTGTCGTGTTAATGGCTGATGCACTAGCACCTTGGTTGCGTAAACGTTCAATCGTGCGGCAACTGCGCAGCCGTTATCAACGCGAACAAAACCGTCGGAGCGTGGCATGACCCCAACCCGCAAGCGCCGGCTATTGGCCATTTCCCTATTATTGGTGGCGGTGAGCTTGGCGGCGGTGCTCACCGTGCTGGCGCTGCAGGAGAACATGACCTATCTGTATTCCCCAAGCGAAATCGACGCTGGCCACGCTCCGGCCCAGGCGAGTTTCCGCTTGGGCGGCGTTGTGTTGGAACAATCGCTGAAACGCGATGGCTCGTCGTTGAAAGTGAACTTCAGCGTTACCGATCGTTTTCGCACCGTGCCGGTGGAATACACCGGCATTTTGCCGGATCTATTTCGCGAGGGTCAAAGCATCATCGCTTTAGGAAAAATGGATCACGGCCGCTTTGTCGCAGATCAAGTCTTGGCCAAGCACGATGAAACCTACATGCCAAAAGAAGTTGCCGCCGCAATCGCCAAAGCGAAACAACTGCAAGCAGAAAAAAACACAACGCCATGATTCCAGAGCTTGGCCAATTCGCATTAATCCTCGCCTTGCTGCTGGCAAGCATACAGTGCGTGCTGCCACTGTTTGGCGCTTGGCGGCAGAAATCGGATTGGATGGCAGTAGCGCGGCCCGCGGCGGCAGGTCAGTTTGTATTTGTCGTATTGGCGTTTGCCATTTTGACCTACGCGTTTGCGCAGCAAGACTTCTCCGTCGCCTACGTGGCGCAAAACTCAAACCTTAAACTGCCCTGGTATTACCGATTTTCAGCCGTTTGGGGCGCGCACGAAGGCTCGCTGCTGCTGTGGATTCTGATATTGAACGTTTGGACCGTCGCGGTTGCCGCGTTCAGCCGTAAATTGCCGCAAGATTTTATGGCGCGCGTACTGGGTGTGCTCGGTTTTGTCAGCGTTGGGTTTTTGCTGTTTACGATTCTCACCTCAAACCCGTTCGCTCGTCATCTGCCCGCTCTGCCCGACGGCAACGATTTAAACCCCATCCTGCAAGACCCCGGGCTAATCATGCACCCGCCGATGCTGTACACCGGCTATGTGGGTTTTTCGGTCGCGTTTGCGTTCGCCATTGCCGCGTTGCTCGGCGGATCACTCGATACGCGTTGGGTGCGCTGGGCGCGGCCGTGGACCAATATCGCGTGGGGCTTTCTTACGCTAGGAATTGCGCTGGGCAGTTGGTGGGCTTATTACACATTGGGATGGGGTGGATGGTGGTTTTGGGACCCGGTTGAAAATGCTTCGTTTATGCCGTGGTTGGTTGGCACCGCTTTAATTCACTCCCAAGCCGTTACCGAGAAACGCGGTTCTTTTCGCGCTTGGACTTTGCTGCTGGCGATATTTGCGTTTTCTCTTTCGTTGTTGGGGACGTTTTTAGTGCGCTCCGGAGTACTCACCTCGGTACATGCGTTTGCTTCCGATCCGAAACGCGGAATTTTTATTTTGGCCTTTCTTGGCATTGTCGTTGGCGGCAGTTTAGTTATCTATGCCTTGCGTGCACCCAAAGTGGCCGGCGGAAAAGCGTTTGCCGCACTTTCCCGGGAAACCTTATTGCTGATCAATAATCTGATGTTCGTGTGTGCCGCGGCAATGGTGTTAATTGGCACCTTGTATCCATTGATTGGTGATGCGTTGGATCTAGGGCGAATCTCGGTCGGTCCACCGTATTTTGGATTGATGTTTATTTTGTTTATGTTTCCGATTGTGCTGCTGATTGCGTTCGGACCTTTTTTCCGCTGGGGGCGGGCGGAATGGCAAGCCACGCTCAACGGACTAAAACCGGCATTGATTCTGGCGCTAAGTGCAGCGCTAATAGCATGGTTGATGGTCAATGACTTGCCGCTTAAAGGCATTGCCGGAGTAGCCGCATCGGTATGGATTATGACCAGCGTCGTGATTTACATCATTCGCCGCTGGCGCACTGCAAAACAAGGGCACAGATATACCCCGGAAATGCTCGGTATGCTCTTGGCGCATTTCGGCGTCGGTATATTTGTTGCCGGTGTACTGATTACCGAAGCCACCAGCATCGAAAAAGACATCCGTATGGCGCGCAATGAAACGGTAACGATCGGCACACTCGATTTTCGTTTCGATGGCGTCACGCGCAGTGAAGGCCCGAATTACGTGGCCGACGAAGGTAGCATCAGCGTATCGCGTAACGATCAATTGATTACCACGCTGAAACCGCAGAAGCGGCAATACACGCAAGGCTCGCAAATCCAAACCGAGTCGGCCATCAATCCCGGTATTACACGCGATTTGTATGTCGCCTTGGGAGAACCGCTCGGTGCGGATGGTGCATGGGCGGTGCGTGTCTATATCAAACCGTTTATTCGCTGGATTTGGTTCGGTGCGTTGATGATGATGTTGGGTGGTTTTATCGTGGCAAGCGATCGGCGTTTTCGTGCGTTACCTCAACCGGCCGAAACAGCTGAGTCCATTCCACCGGTCATACTCTCAAACGAAGCACACGCTTGATGGGCCGGTTTCTGCCATTGCTGGGGTTTCTCGCGCTGTTGGCGCTTTTGGGCTTTGGCATTGCCTGGAACCTACAACATGAACAAAACGAGGTACCCTCGCCCCTGATTGACAAGCCCGCGCCGGAATTTACTCTTCCGCAGCTTAATGATGCTACAAAATCGATCGGCCGGTCCGACCTGCTCGGCCAACCTTATCTATTAAACGTATTCGCCAGCTGGTGTTTTGCCTGCCAAGACGAACACCCGGTATTAAATGCTTACGCCAAACAATTGGGTATAAAAATCATTGGTTACAATTACAAGGATAAACCGGAAGACGCACAACGCTGGCTGGCGCAATTCGGCAACCCCTACGATCTGATTCTAGTCGATGCCAGCGGCCGCACCGCAATCGATTTTGGCGTATACGGCGCCCCGGAAAGCTTTCTAATCGACGCAAAAGGCATCATTCGCTACAAACGCATCGGTGCGTTAACTCCAAACATCATCGCACGTGAATTGCAGCCCAAGCTCGATGCGTTAAAACGAGGCCAGCCATGAAACGCATTCTCATGCCGTTGTTTATGGCATTGACGTTGTCAAGCATTGCCTTGGCGATTGACCCTCAGGAATTCAAAACGCAAGCCGATGAATTACGCTTCCAAAAGCTGACCAAGGAGCTGCGTTGTTTGGTGTGTCAAAACGAAAACTTGGCCGATTCCAGCGCCGATTTGGCCAAAGATTTGCGCAATGAAATTCGCGCCATGGTCGTTGCTGGCAAATCCGATGTTGAGATCAAAAATTATCTTACGGCGCGTTATAGCGATTTCGTACTTTACGACCCGCCGTTGAAATCGGGCACCTTGATACTCTGGTTCGGCCCGGGTTTTGTGCTGCTTTGCGGTGCGGTTGGTCTTTGGTTAATCGTGCGCCGGCGTGCATCGGCGAAAACATCCGTGCCACTGGCATCGGACGAGGATTGGTAATGCTGATATTTGGTTTCCTGGCAACGGCGATGCTCGCATTTGCGCTAGCGCTCGTGCTGATGCCGCTGCTGCGCACCGGTGCAGTGCGCTCCAATCATGCGCGCCAAATACGAAAGCAGGTGCGTGCTCTTGATCAAGCGCTGGCCAGTAATGTCATTAATGCAACTGAATATGCCGCAAAACGCGCTGAGCTTGGCACCCGATTGCTCGCCGATTTAACCGAGTCCACCGCAACCCCGCGTCCGCGCGGTTCATTTATTACGGCGTTGGTAATCGCACTGCTGCTGCCAGCCGTCGCGATTTCGCTCTACCAATGGGTCGGTACCCCGCGTGCTCTGGATAATAACCAAGCCCTAGCGAGAAATTCCGATGAGCACGGTCCGGATATGCAGCAGGCCATTCGCAAATTGGCCGAAAAGCTCAAACAAAACCCGAACGATGGGGAGGGCTGGACACTACTAGGACGCGCCTACAAAGCCGGCGAACAATACGCACCGGCACGCGAAGCATTGAAGCGCGCACTCGAGTTGCTGCCCGACAATCCCGATGTGATGTTGGAATATGCGGAGACCTTAGCCCTTTCCAGCACGGATCGGCGCCTGACGGGTGAAGCGCGAGAATTAATCGAACGCGCACTTGCGCTTGATTCCAACAACCAACGCGGATTGTGGCTGCTCGGCATCAGCGAGTATCAGGCCGGGCAGTACGATGCGGCCATCCGAAATTGGAATCGATTGCTGCCATTGTTGCCGAAAGACTCGGACGTGGCGCGTTCGGTCACTGAGCAGATTGCGGCTGCCCAAAAACGGCTTGGGGTGGATACAACAGCGGTTGCAGAAACGTCTTTAACCGCCACTCATACCGATGCTGGTGATAAAGACGCTAAGGCGAGTTTACAAATTCGCGTCCACATTGCAGTGGATCCTGCGTTGCAAGACAAGCTCGCACCGTCCGACGTGTTGTTTGTCTTTGCAAAGGCGGCCAATGGCCCACCAATGCCACTGGCAATTCAACGCTTACGCGCAGACCAGCTGCCTACCACGGTTACCTTAGATGACAGCATGGGCATGCTGCCGAACATAAAATTATCTCAATTTCCACAAATAATCTTAGGAGCGCGTGTTTCCAAGTCCGGAAATGCCGTTGCACAATCCGGCGACTTACAAACCCAGTCCGCCGCGTTGGACGTACACCAAAAGGAAACCATTGAATTGTTGATCAACCAGATCGTGCCTTAGATGGATACTTCGGTGAAATCGAAGCTCATCTGTGCAAGCCACGGACACAGCAGATCCCCTTGCGCGTAATGCACTCCAAGCTGTACCAATACGGCAAGATCGTGCATGTCGGAAATACCGAGCGCGATGATGACCTTACCGAGACCGCGCATCTCAGAAACCAAGTGGGCCACAGACGTCCATGCGTTGACGCCGGGCGTTTCGGCAATTGAGGTGGGACGCTGCACGACGATACTGCTAAACGCCGGGTGGCCAATCAATTTACGGCTGGACACATCGTTTGGCTGCAATGCCAACGACAAATGCACACCCACCCGCTGCAACGCATCTAGGGCGGAATCGAGCTTGGCCATGCTATCGATAAGCTCAAGCGCCTCAAATTCGATCGCAATGGCCTGCATCGGCAGTTGTTGACTACGCAACTCGGTTACCAACCAAGGGACAAACGCTGGATCGAATAAGCTTTGCGCCGATACCGGCACGATCAAGTGCAAGTCGCGCTTGGTGCTGAGCGCGCCATTCAACCGGCGCAACGCATGGTGAAATAAAGCACGATCAACGCGTGGCATTAAACCGAGTTTATTGGCGACTGGACCATAAACCGCCGAATCCAACACCAGCGAATGAGAAAACTTCGGCGGGGTTAACACCATTCGCACCACGTATTGGCCAGTCAATTGCCCGGTCAGTGGGACCCGCGCCTGAAACGACAAACGTACCATATCCGACGTCATCGGACCGCGCAGCATCGACTTAATTACCCGCGTTTGCGGATCGTCGTTTAATTGCGAACCGGGAATGCGCAAATCCAACTCGGTACGCGCCCCGCCGGCCTCTTGGGTGTTGCGGCAAAGGCGCATCACTTTGGCAATGAGGGCCTCGACATTCGTCACCTCCGGAGTCAGACGCAAACCGGCCACGGTGAAATGAAGCTGCGTGGTATGTTCTGCGGATAACCATAAGCGCTTTTGCAAACGTTCGCGCAGCGCATCGATTTCCTGCTGCAATGCCTGCTCAGAGCTGCCACGAAACATCATCAAAAAGGCCAGATCCGCGCAGGCGCAAGGCGGATGCACATGGCGCAACTCCGCCCCCAGCGAAACCGCAACCTGCTGCGCCAAAACACCCATTGCGACAAATCCGACGTGTTCACGCAACACGTCCTGTCCATCCACGGCAATCATCGCTAAAATCAAGCAGTGTTCTTGCACGTCGCCGGCGCAACGCTCCACGTCGCGCACAAACGTCTCCCGGCTGACCAATGCGCCGCGCCGATCCCCACCTTGCGCCTCGTTGCCACCCAACAAGCGTGCTCGGCGCACGCGGCTTTCCACCGTTAACAACAAATGGCGCGGCTTAATGGGTTTGGTGATGAAATCATCGCCACCCATGCGAATGGCGTCAAAACGCAGATCAAGATCGTGTTCCCCGGAAAGAAACACCAAAGGCAGCAATGCCAACTCGGGACGCTCGCGCACGCGCTGCGCCACTTCAATGCCGTTGCAATCGGGTAAGTAAAGATCCAGCAAAACCAAGTCCGGCTTAAATTCGGTAATCGCCGCCAACACCTCGCCACCGGTGGCGCAAACTTGGGAAACCATGCCGCGATGGCGCAGCACCGACTCACAGAACTGCGCTTGGGCCCGGTCGTCCTCCACGATCAACACCCGATAGCTTTGGCTGCGGCGCTGAACCAGCATTTCATCGATTTGCGCCGCCAATACCACTGGATCGGTTTGTGTGGTGACCACATCGGCACCGGCGCGTTGTGCAAACAACGTGCGATCGAGATCTGCGGCTTCAATCAATACCAAGCACGCCACCGTTTCCTTGCCTGACTCATTGCGGCGCTCAATGGCATCTATTAATAAATGCAACTGTGGAACAAAAAAACCCTCTACGATTAATACATCGGGGCGAATTCTGCTGGCGGCACCAACGGCCATTTCCAAGTTATCGAACGGATGCACAATATACCGATGTTGCCCTAGCTGGGTTGCCAAGCCCGATAAATCGTTATCCTCGCGACGCAAGTAAAAAGCGATGTTGTGTTTGCTGCTTTGCGCCAGGACCGTGCGGCGCACCGGCTTTTCCGATCTGCGGTCCAGCGCACGGCCCAACCGCTGCACCAGTTCGCGCATATGCTGATGTTGGGAACGGTTCGGGTAAGACGCCGCCTCCAAGAAAGAGCACATATACACGATCAATTCGAGCGCCGGTTCCGTTAACGAGGCGACTTTAAGTTGATCGGCGCAAGCGACCAATTGATCCAGCTTTTCGTGCAAATCGACGGCGCGATCGCATTGCCACTCAGCCCCAAGCACCTCGGTCCATTCGGTAACAAAATCGCGCATCCGGGTGCGCAAAACCTGGACCGCACCCTCATGCGCAGACATTGCATCCGCATCCATACCAGGCGCATTTGCGGGCTCTGATTTAGGCTCTGATTCTTGGGCCGGTTGCTTGCTCATGGGTCAGTTGCCTTTAAGACACCTGAAATATACATCAATGACCGGATTTTAGGTGCAACCCCCTCCCCCAAGCACAGTTGGACCCCGAGGTCACTTCGTCTTACACTGCAGTTAAAAGATTAACGCTGCCCGCGCGATCAATGCGTTTACGTCGCATTGTCTGTACTTCCTTTCTCAAATTTTACAGCTCATGCTCGAAAGCGCACCCGAATCAACGAATGTCCGCGAGATATTGAACCCTACGGAACTCAATCGGCTTGCGCGCGATTTAATTGAGGACACGTTATCGTTGATTTGGGTTGAAGGGGAAATATCCAACTTTGCCAAGCCCGCCTCCGGACATATCTACTTCACACTAAAAGACGCGCAAGCCCAAGTGCGCTGCGCCATGTTTCGTCCCAAAAGCCAATTTTTGCGTTTTAAACCAAGCGATGGGATGCGCGTATTACTGCGTGCCAAAGCAAGCCTATATGAAGGACGCGGTGAGTTTCAGCTGTTGGTCGATCACCTGGAAGAAGCCGGTGCCGGTGCATTGCAACGCGCCTTCGAGGAGCTTAAAGCAAAACTGAAAGCCGAAGGTTTATTCGACCTTTCGCATAAACGTGCGTTACCAAAATTTCCGCGGAGCATCGGCATTATCACCTCCGCCAGCGGTGCTGCTGTACGCGATGTCATTTCGGTGGCAAAAAGACGGTTTCCATTAATCGATATCGATGTTTTACCCGTGCCAGTGCAAGGTACGGATGCGGCCCCCGCCATCATAGCGATGCTGCATTCGGCCAACGCTGCCAGGCGCCATGATGTGTTGCTATTAACCCGCGGCGGCGGTTCATTGGAAGATCTTTGGGCATTTAACGACGAGGCACTGGCACGCGCGATTCGCTCAAGCACCATTCCGATTGTTGCCGCCATTGGGCACGAGGTTGATTTCACGATTGCGGAATTTGTTGCCGACCTGCGCGCGGCAACACCTTCGGCCGCCGCCGAGATTATGCTGCCAGATGCCGGCGAATGGACGCATCGATTGCATGTCTTTCGCGAACATATGCGTCGTTCGCTGCAACGCAAGCTGCAATCCAGCCAACAACGACTGGATTTGGCATTAACGCGGCTCAACGCCCAACTCCCGCAGCGGCGGCTGGAGCGCAGTAAGGATCGTTTGCTTGCCGGCTGGTCTCGCCTGCGCGCGATTACCGGTCATCGCCTGGAGCAGCGCGCATTGCGTCTTGGGCAACTGGCGCGAACCTTAAACGCGGTAAGCCCGCTGGCCACGATGGAGCGCGGCTATGCGATTTTACTCGACGCGGATCGCGGTCATGTCATTCGTTCAATCACGCAAACCAAATCCGGCGCCCAGATCCATGCGCGCGTGAGTGACGGCGAAATCCGCTTGCGCGTCCAAGACTCCAACGAGTAGTCGCTTGCATTCCACGATTCGGAAAACTGGCAATGCTTAAAAATGCGTACCCCTATTACCTTGCCAACCAAGCGGTATACGCCAATACCGATTTGGCTGTCACCGATAAATATTCCGGAGAAATCGCAACCCGCGTTGCGCTGGCAGACACCCATGCCATTCATGCCGGCATCGCGGCCGCGGTTGCCGCAACAATACCGATGCGCGAACTTCCTGCTTATGCACGCCAAGCGATACTGGAGCACTGCGTAACCCGCTTTCGCGAGCGCTACGATGAGCTGGCCTTAAGCTTGTGCATTGAAGCCGGCAAACCGATCAAAGATGCGCGCGGTGAGGTCACTCGATTGATCGACACATTTAAGGCGGCCGCGGAAGAGGCCGTTCGCGTGAACGGTGAAGTGATCAATTTGGAAATCTCCCAACGCGCCAAAGGGTATCGCGGCATGTGGAAACGCGTTCCGATCGGGCCGTGTTCGTTTATTTCACCGTTTAATTTTCCGTTGAACCTGGTCGCGCACAAAATTGCGCCGGCAATCGCAATCGGGTGCCCCTTCGTATTGAAACCGGCCAGCCGCACGCCGATCGGCGCGCTGATCATCGGCGAAATTTTAGCCGAAACCGATTTGCCGAAGGGCGCGTTCTCGATCCTGCCAGCGCATCGCGATGGCGCCGATTTATTCACCACCGATGCGCGGTTAAAACTATTATCGTTCACCGGCTCGCCTGCCGTGGGTTGGCAATTAAAAACCAAGGCGGGCAAGAAAAAAGTTGTTCTCGAGTTGGGCGGCAACGCCGCCTGCATCGTCGAGGCAGACCAGCGTGAACGCTTGGACTTTGTCATCGAACGATTGGTTTTCGGTGCCTTTTACCAATCCGGCCAAAGCTGCATCAGCGTACAGCGCATTTTAGTGCACGAGTCGCTATACGATGATTTACGTGATCGCTTAGTCGCTGCGGTCAAAAAACTAAAGATGGGCGATCCAAAAGACGAGCACACTTTTATTGGCCCTATGATTTCGCAAGACGAAGCCAAGCGCGTGAAGGATTGGATTGATCGAGCCGTTGCCGCTGGTGCACGTTTGCTGTGCGGCGGCAAACGCGATGCTGCAATGCTTGAAGCCACAGTTCTGGAAAACGTAAATCCCGCGCAACCGATCAGTTGCAGGGAGGCTTTCGGTCCCGTGGTGATATTGGCCAAATACGCGGATTATGAGCAAGCCTTAAACAGGGTTAACGACAGCGCTTTCGGTTTACAAGCCGGCTTTTTCAGCAATGACCTCCACAAAGCCATGCACGCTTGGGACACGCTTGAGGTCGGTGGTGTGATCGTTGGCGACGTACCAAGTTTCCGCGTCGACAATATGCCTTACGGCGGCGTTAAAGATTCCGGTCTAGGCCGCGAAGGTATCCGTTTTGCCATCGAAGACATGAGCGAAATCCGTTTGCTGGTGATTCGCGATCAAGCGTAGCCAGTTGTAGGGTGGGTTTTTAACCCACCATGCGATGCATTTATATCTTAAGTGAAAAGTGGAAAATATAGCGAAAGTTGGGGTGAGCATGCGAACTCATGCGCCAGGGTTCGTCTACGTTAATTTGCAACTGCACCGCAAACATGCGGTGCAATGCCCTTCGGGTATTGCACCCTACCGAATCCGCCTTACGCGTTGCCGCTCAGCTACCGGTAAGCGCGCCAACAGCTCGTTCACCTTACGCAAGGTCAGCGCACTCAAACCCAAACTTCCCGGAACTTCTCCACCGCGCATCCGTAACAGCTCGTTGTCCTCCACCGCATGCCGCTCATACGCACACGAAGCTCCCGCACCCTCCGCGCAGCTCACGCCCATCGGCAACCGATACGTTTGATACCCGCCACCGCGCTCGTACAACCGCACCATTCCGCTTTCCGCATCCCCTTCCGCTGCGGTCACGTAACTTTCAAAGCTCAATCGAAACTCGCCTACGCTCGTCACTCCAGAACGCGCCTTTTCCTCCTCCATCAGGCGAACCGTCGTGTCGATCGCAGGTCCGTAGGAGGGCTGGTACAACAACCCGTTGTCGCTAAACGCGATACCGCCCTGGCTCGGTAAAAAAACTGTACCCCACCGCCTGCTGGTGACCCCCGCCTCCGCACGTGTTTCCTGCCTGGCAGTCCGCATTAGCCGCTTGCGCTAATTCCACTAAACCTAAACTCACTAGCAGCAACGCGCTAAACATGGCTAAACGATTCAACATAACCCGCTCCGATAAATTACTTAAATGCTTAACTACTGCGCCATACGGTATAAATTGACGCAACGATCAAACCCGGTTTCGGAATTTTGTTGACCCGATACGGCAGTGCCGTTATCAAGCCGCAGCTCCGGCTGCAATTCAGTGTGATAGCTCATCGTGGCTGAATCGAACGTACGCACATACATGTTGATCAAGCGGCACGGATCGGCGAAACGCTCAGGACAGAACGCACGTGTCAATGAATCCGGACTGGCAGCGGTGGGCGAACAATCGACATTGAAACCGTAAGCACCGGGAACCCCGGCAGTGCGGTCGTACGCCGGCGTATAGAACTGAAATACGCTGGCCCGTTGGCCGGTGCGGGGAACTAACACGCTCAATAGCGGCGACCCACCTGCGGAATTAATGGCGGTCGGCACCGCACAGAACAATGGACCACGCGGATCGCTCGGTTCACGCACACCGGGCACGAAATGTGGGGCTATCGATGTATTGCATCCGGAAGCCGCTTCGGTAAACGCCGCCATGATGCGTCCTTCGCGCGCCACATACGCAGGTTCTCCCGGACGGGCCCCCACCGTAGTTTCGCCGTTGTTCAATCCGGCGCCACCACCCCGCCCATAACTCGTGACCCTGACGTTACTTAACTCTGCACCGGGTAATAAACGATGTACGTCCGGCACCAATCGAAAATACTGCCACGGGAAATAGCGGCCCGACAGGAGGAATAAATAGGATCCAGGGGTAACATTCGGATCCGGCATCCTAAACGCAGTCCGGCAACGCGGATTTAGCGAACAGTATTGCCAAAACACCGGGGCCTTCACCAAGACCCTGCCGTAGGGAAGGGTAACCCCGCCGCTTTGTGTTGTTCCGGTGGAATAGCTTGGCGGTCGATTGGAAATCAGCTGCACATCGGCATACGGGCCCATAACGAACGATCGAACATTCCTGTCGTTCCAATAACTCCAGCAACCGAAGATATTCATCACTGCGCAAACATTGGATATATCCGTCGTACGGCCGGGATGCGGACCCGGCGGTACTTGTAAAAAGTACACATGGTCTTCAAACCCGGTAGCACCAGCCGTTCTGGGAGGCGTTGCCGTAACTACGAACGAATTGTTTCCAGAGTAATCCGGCGCCCACCAGGCCAAACGGAAGTTATCGTCGCGGGTCCAAATTCTCGGTGGTGCGTAATTGCAGTAGTTCCCGACAACACTAATGGGGCCATTGCCTGGAACTCTGCAATTGACATTGGCCCTCACATACCCGGAGTCCATAAACCAAATGCTTTCATCGGTATCAAAACCAGACGCCGTTAAAATTTTTGCGCCAGCCAGCTTGGTATTTGTCGCTGGTTGTGTTGTTTGGTGGACTTTTTCGTATTCGTCCTCAACCAACATTTGCACCCCAGCTATATCCGCTTCTTGCGCAAACGCGACGAAGGATTGCATCGAGGTGAACAGCATTAATTGATTGGTAGCTGAGTTGTAAAACTCGATCAGCGGCTGTTCGGCATATTGCGCGTACTGTTCGAACGGCACTTCGCTATGCCCATCGATGATGAGGTTTTTGGGCTTTTCCGATTCCGCGTCGGGCTCTTTAGCCTCAACCGGATAAAACTCAGGGGGAAATTCGTTGTTCCAATAAGCCGGCAACGGCGTCATCTTGAATTCGGTGTCGCTTCCATTATTGAGCTCACTCTCGGTAAGCCCCTTGGGAAGTGCCGCAACATTTACGCCTAAGCAAACACACGATAGAGCAAACACCCATTTTTGCAGTTTCATAGCAATTCCTAAATTTTACTTCTTACCAACCCACGATAGCTTCACGCACACCGAATCAAACAGAGCCTGATGTCTATCTAGTAAGTGCGTAATTTGGAGCTGCAAATGGACAGATGATTTGTTACAAACTGTAACGGCGTAATGCAAACCATCGATTTGACGGGGCTACAAACGCAGTGTTGTTCAACTGGAGAGTTCCAGTGCCAGCAATCTTAAGGGCTGAAGGCAGGGGCGAAACGCGTTCTAACCATTTGCATCACAACTTCGTTCTCTTTTAACCCCGCCCCCAGGTTCTATCCGTTGCACCTCATATGGTCCTCGAACCGGAGCGAAAATGTTGCAATACGCAATATCGGGCACCAGACCACTTAACGACATCGTAAATTTGGCTTACCCTTCCCGTATGGGGGAAGAAACAACGGACGAAAATTTGATGTTTGCCTATGCGCAAGGCGATATTCGTGCTTTCGAGACGCTGTATCAGCGCCATCGCGGCATCTTGTATCGCTTTATCTTTCGCAGCACCAAGGATCGCGCTTGCACCGATGAATTGTTTCAGGAAACTTGGAGTCGGCTGATTGCGGCGCGCGAGCGTTATCAAGTGCAGGCGAAATTTACGACGTATCTGCTGCAAATTGCGCATAATTTGATTATCGACAGTTTTCGTCGCCAACGCCCGCAAGCCGGTGGTGAGGAAACTGAAACCATTCTGCGCGAATTGGAGGCACCCGAAATCGAACAACCCGAGCACGCACTGAGTGAATTCGAGCAACGTCGCCGCTTACAATTGGTTTTGGAAGAGCTGCCCGATGTGCAGCGCGAGGCGTTTGTATTGCGAATGGAAAGTGGTTTGGGACTTGAGGAGATCGCGAAGATCACCGGAACAGGACAGGAAACCGTGAAGTCACGGCTGCGTTATGCGTTCGCTAAAATTCGTGAAAGGTTCGCCGAATGAACGCACAAGAAAAATACGAGCGCGAATTGGCCGCGTTTCTTGCGGGCGAAGGCACCGAGCTTGATGCGCTGTATCGCAAACTGACGAAGCCGGAACCGGATAACAAACTCGATTCTGCGGTATTGGCGTTGGCGCAACGCGCATTAGGCGCCCATGGCGTCGCTACGGCCGCCCCTGCTACGTCGACGACCCATGAGGGTTTCTCGCGCAACCGCCGCCGCTCTGTACCGTCACGCTGGGTAATTGGGCTCGGCTCTGCCGCGGGATTGGTATTGGCGGCAGGCTTGGCTTGGCGCGTTGGCACCCATCCTTCAAATCGACTCGGTGAAAACGCGTTTCCCACCGCACCACCACCGGCTGTCGTCGAGAAAGCCGATTCGAAAACGAATGTCGTTGAAGTAAATCCCATCAACGCCAATGAGGATAATCCTACAGGCGCGAAAACGCCCTCCAATTCCGCTCCGGCAGCAACAACGAATCCGCCTGGCTCCGAGGAAAAAAGACTCACTCCTCCAGCAGCGGTGCCGCTGAAATCTCCTACCACGCAAGCAGAGGCAAGACCTCGTGATACCGCTGGTTTAACCGGCACAGCTTCATCCAGTGGCGCAGCAAAACCAGCACCTCCACCTGCCCCTCCTGCGCCTATAAAACAAGAGAAGACCGCAGGTCCGCCGCACGAACCGCAGGCATTCCCTGAGGTAACACAACGTGCAAAAGCATCTGCTCCATCCAGCCATGCGCCAGCCAATGATGCGGCCAATGCAAGCGCAACCGGGGAAGGTCGGCAACGTGACGAATTAGACAAATCGGTAAACGCTTATTCCACCGCTTCGCCAAAAGCGTCCCCACCCGCAGAAAGTGCAGTAACAATTGAAGCCGCGCCCCCGGCCGCGGCATCACTCGAACAAACGGATGCCGAAAAATCTAACGCATTGGAACCCACTCGGTGGATAGCGCAAATACGCAAATTATTGCGCGACCATCATCGCGACGAAGCTGTGATGAATCTGAAACACTTTCGTGAGCATTACCCCGATTATCCGTTGCCCGCGGATCTGCGTGATTTGGTGAAATGACCGATCCATGTTTCACGTTGGCCGCCCCAACACACTGGGCACAGGAAATTAAGAAAAGCCGATTTTTCGTCCAAGCCGCACCCGCAGCCATGCCGGGCGAGGCATTGGTTTTTATTGACCGCTTGAGGGATAGCAATGCCTCGCACAACTGCTGGGCTTATCGCATCGGTCAGCAATACCGTTTTTTTGACGACAACGAACCGGTCGGCACCGCTGGAAAACCGATTCTGCAGGCGATACTGGGCCAAAAACTGGATCAGGTGGTTGTGGTGGTTACACGCTATTTTGGTGGTATTAAGCTTGGTGCAGGAGGATTGATGCGTGCGTATGGAGGCTCAGCGGCGGAATGCCTGCGCGCGGCAAAAAAAGTGCCCATACTGAATAAAGTAGACATACTGATTATTTGTGATTTTCACAGCCACGCGTTATTGCAAGCTCGCCTGCGCGAGTTAAACATCGATCCGCTTGAGCAAGAGTTCACGGCCGATAGCGTAGAATTGCGAGCAGCAATCGCCACCGATCTGCTGGAGGATGTGCGCCAACTGGTGCGCGATATCACTCGCGGTCGCGGTACACTTACCCTATGTGAATAGCATTCATCGATAAACCCCTCCGCCATTCATCAAATGCTGCGGAGGGCGTTCATCCTAGCCGAGCGATAAAAACTTGACCCAACCAGATACGGTTTTACCCGAAACGACGAACGCCAATCTAGGCCATGCCCCTACCGCTGCCAATGCGGTGCGCCGCATCGGCACACTGCGTTTGCTGCTTCCGCTGCTTAAGCCGTACCGTCGCTTGGCTGTAGGCTGGCTTGTATTCCTTGCGCTTTCATCGTCCGCGGCACTTAGCTTGCCGGTAGCAGTGCGTTATGTCATCGACAACGGTTTTTCCCACGCCAACCCAGCCACGTTGAATCGCTATTTCTTCGCGCTATTTGGTGTTGCGTCGGTACTTGCGATAAGCACGGCGCTGCGGTTTTATTTTGTGACCGTGCTCGGTGAGCGCACCGTCGCCGATTTGCGGCGCAAATTGTATGAGCACTTATTAACTTTGGATATGAGCTTCTACGAAAGCACCCGCGTTGGCGAGCTGATGTCGCGCTTGGGGGCGGACACAGAACTTGTCCAAACCGTGGTTGGATCGAGCGCTTCGATTGCATTGCGCAGCGTTGTGATGACGATCGGCGGCGCTACTGCGTTGGTCATCACCAGCCCGCGTTTGGCGGGCATGGCGGCATTGGTCATACCGCTGGTGATCTTGCCGATTATCCTGTTCGGCCGGCGCGTTCGGGGCCTGTCGCGGCAAAGTCAGGATCGCATTGCCGATGCTTCCGCCATCGCCAATGAAACGCTAAACGCCATGCCAGCCGTGCAAGCGTTCGCTCGCCAAGCGGTGGAAACGAAACGTTATTCCAATGCCATAGATCAGGCGCTGGCAACCGCAAAAAAACGCATCGGTACGCGAGCACTGCTCACCGCTTTGGTGATCTTGCTGATTTTCGGGGCGATTACCTTGGTGCTTTGGCTTGGCGCCAAGGCGACACTGAGCGGTACGATGCAGGCGGGGTTGCTCAGTCAGTTCGTGCTATTTGCCGTGATTTCGGCAAGCTCGGTCGGCGCCCTGACGGAAGTGTGGGGCGAGGTGTTGCGCGCGGCCAGTGCAATGGAGCGGATCAGCGAACTGTTGCGCACGCAACCGGGTATTCGCTCACCGGTAAAAACGGAAGCCTTCACTTTACCAATGCGCGGAGAGATCCATTTTGAGCATGTCGATTTTTCCTACCCAACCCGACCCGAGCACCTAGCGCTGCACGATTTCAATCTCACGGTTAAACCGGGCGAGACGGTGGCGTTGGTCGGCCCATCCGGTGCCGGCAAAAGTACGGTGTTCCACTTGTTATTGCGTTTTTACGATCCGAAAGCCGGCGCGATTCGCATTGATGGCATTGATCTGCGCAGCCTTGATCTTAATCTCCTGCGGCAAAAAATCGCCCTAGTGCCACAAGATACGGTTATTTTCGGCGCAAGCGCTTTAGACAATATTCGTTTCGGCCGCGTCGATGCGCAGGCGACGGAAGTAATCGCCGCCGCACGTGCTGCCGAAGCGCATGAATTTTTAAACGCGCAGCCGGCCGGCTATGAAACTTACCTTGGTGAGCGCGGTATGCGCTTGTCTGGCGGGCAGCAGCAACGCGTGGCGATCGCTCGCGCGATATTAAAAGAGTCCCCTATTTTGCTGCTCGATGAAGCTACCAGCAGCCTGGATGCGCAATCGGAAGCGGCGATTCAAAACGCCTTGGAGCGCCTGATGCAGGGACGCACCACTCTCGTCATAGCGCATCGTTTGGCCACCGTATTGAAGGCAGATCGCATCGTCGTGCTCGACCAGGGGCATATAGTTGCCAGTGGCACCCATGCGCAACTGCTGGCGCAAAACGGCCTTTATGCGGAATTGGCGCGTTTGCAATTTGCGCTTTAGTCGCAATGATTTTTGAATTCTGAACGTAACCTAACTTACGCTAGCAAAGCCATTGACTTTTCAAAGCACATCGATCGTATAACGCTTAAGAAAGCGCTAAACTTATGACCGGTGGACAGGTTTACTCCCGTGTCTTTAAAACGCAGCGGAGGCATTTTATGCGTAATCTAATGTTTGCTTTCATCACCGCTTTGACGCTAACGGCTTGCGCCACGGTACCCAAATCCTTACAGGGCGATTATTCAACACTCAGTCCGCGCCAAGCACTCGCCGGTAACAGCAGCGGGCAGCGAGTGCGCTGGGGTGGTGAAATCATCAAGGTTGAGCCTCGTTCGGAAGTCACGTGCTTTGAGATTTTGTCGCACGACTTGTCGGCAACCTCCCGCCCGCTGCGCAAAGATCACAGCGAAGGGCGTTTCATTGCCTGTCGCGATGGCTTCTACGATCCGGCTCTGTTTGTTGCGGGGCGCCAAATAACCGTCGTCGGAACGCTATCCGGCACGGAAAAACATGCCGTGGGCGGTTACGACTATACCTATCCAAAAATTAACGCGGACGCGGTTCATCTATGGCCCAAATATGAACCCGAATTCAGGAATTACTATGATCCTTGGTGGCCGTACCCCTATGCTTACGATCCCTTATGGTGGGGCTGGTGGGGGCCACCGATCATCGTTGAACATCGGCCAATCCACCATCATTTGCCGCCACCACATCCCCACCGCTGACAGTTGTAGGGAATGGTTGACTACGCCTTACCCGATTTTTTTATGCCAAAGTATGAGGCGTGGAATTAACCTGGCGGCCAATGCATTTGACGACCGGCCAGCAAATGCAAATGCAGATGAAATACCGTCTGGCCGCCATCCGCGTTGCAGTTGATGACGCAGCGATAGCCGTTTTTGTCAAAGCCTTCGCTCTTGGCGTAATCGGCGGCGGCCAACACCAATTGCCCGATCAGGTTCGCATCTTCCAAAGTCAAATCGTTTAGCGTCGCAACCGATTTTTTCGGAATAAACAAAACGTGCTGCGGTGCTTGCGGATTTAAATCGCGAAATGCGAGCACGGCGTCGTTTTCGTAAACGATGGTGGCGGGAATCTCGCGCCGAATAATCTTTGAAAATACGGTCTCAGCCATGTCTTTCGTCTCCATCGTGTGAAACCGATTGCAAAAAAACTACAACGCCAAACGGCTACCGAAGGCGTGCGCCAATGTCCCGCGATCGATAAACTCCAACTCGCTGCCCAACGGCACACCATGCGCAATGCGGGTTGCGCGCACGTTCGCTTCGCGTGCGATTTCACCAAGCAGATACGCCGTGGCCTCGCCCTCCATGGTTGGGTTGGTGGCGATGATCAATTCTTGGATTTCTCCTTCCGCCAAGCGTTTGGTTAAATTGTCCAATCCGAGTTCGCGCGGCCCCAGGCCATCGATAGGGCTTAAACGACCGAGCAGCACGAAATAGTGTCCGCGATAGCCGGTAGCCTGTTCCAACGCCAATTGATCGACCGGTGTTTCGACCACACACAACAAATGCCGATCGCGCGCACTGCTGGCACACAACGCACACACGGGCGTTTCGCTGAAGGTTCGGCAACGCGTGCAGTTGCCGATGCGCTCGACCGCTTCGGTCAATTTAGCGGCCAGCCGTTTAGCGCCGGCGCGATCGCGCTCTAAAATGTGGAACGCCATTCGCTGAGCGGATTTTGCGCCGACGCCCGGCAGGCAACGCAAGGCTTCAATCAATTCGCTGAGTAAAGGAGAACCGGACATTTTCTAAACTTCAGTCGGTTTGAAAACATTAAAAAGGCATTTTAAAGCCCGGCGGCAAGTTCATCCCACCCGCAATGCCGGACATTTGGCTTTGCGAGAGTTCGGCCACCTTATTCACCGCATCGTTGATCGCAGCGGCAACCAAGTCTTCGGCCATTTCCGGATCGTCCGCGAACAATTTGCGGTCGATGGTCACGCCGCGCACTTCATGGCGGCCACTCATTCGGACGTTTACCAAGCCGCCGCCGGCCGAACCGGTGACTTCGAGTTTGGCCAATTCCTCCTGCGCCCGCTTTAAATTTTCCTGCATGCGTTGGGCTTGCTGCATTAAATTCGCCAAAGGGCCTTTCATGCTTCTTTCTCCATGGGCTTAATCGATTCCGGAATAATGCGCGCGCCAAAATTTTGCATTAACGATTGCACCAGCGGGTCGTTATTTAAATTCTCTTGCGCCCCGCGCTGCTGCTCGGACTTGAGAAGCAAGGCGGAGTCCGCCGGGGTTTGCGCCATTGCATCGGCTTTTTCAAAACGCAGTTTGACCGGGCGTTTTAACGCCGCCTCGAGCTGTTGCTGCATTTTTTCCATTATCACGGGGGTGTTTAGGTGCTCATGAGCTGCTTTAAGTGCCAGCCGTAACGTATTGCCTTCCCAAGCAATAAAAGCCGCATGCTGCGCCAATTGGCCCACCGGCCCGCGCAATTTGGCCGCCTCGATTAATGCCGGCCAATTTTGGATATCGATCGGCTCCGACAAAGCCGAAGATGTTGCCTCAGCCACAGGTTCCTTTGGTTTTTCAATGGGTGGGGAACTCATTCGAACGGGTTTTTGCGCCACGGATTTTTCCGCGGATTCGGGACGGTGTTGCGGACGGGGCGTTTGCGCTTCACCCACGGGGCGAAACGCCAGCATCCGCAGCAGCGTCATTTCAAAACCCATCCGCATGCTCGGCGCCAAATTCATATCGCGCCGCCCGGTAATCGCCAGCTGATAATAAAGCTGTACCTCTTCAGGTGCTAAGCGGCTCGCCAACGCGTCAATAGTCACGCTATCCGAATATTCCGTGTTCTCGTAATTGGGCACCAATTGTTTGATCTGAATGTTGTGCAGAATGGTTGCAAGCTCGTCCAACACGACGCCGAAATCCGGTGAAAACTCCGCAATGCGGTCGATTTCAGTCAACAATTGCGGACCAGACCCCGTAGCGATCGCTTCTACAAGCGCGTATATCTCGCCGCGTTCTATCGTACCAAGCATGGCCCCCACTTCCGCCGCGCGTAAGGTTCCTGCGCCATACGCAATCGCTTGATCGAGCAGCGACAACCCATCGCGCAAACTGCCATCGGCCGCCCGCGCCAACTGGCGCACGGCATCCGCATCCGGATGGATGCCTTCGGCCGTTAATATCAAATTGATCTGCCCGGCAATTTGTTCCGTGGATAAGCGTTTAAGGTTGAATTTAAGGCAACGCGACAGCACCGTCACCGGCAATTTTTGCGGATCGGTGGTGGCGAGCAAAAATTTGACGTGCGGCGGCGGTTCTTCCAGCGTCTTTAACAACGCATTAAACGCCGGTTTTGACAACATGTGAACTTCGTCGATCAGGTACACCTTATGCTGACCGCGCGCTGGCGTGTACTGGGCGTTTTCGATCAGATCGCGCACGTTATCGACGCCCGTATTACTGGCGGCATCGATTTCGATCAGGTCCACAAACCGACCGGCGTCGATATCAAGGCACGCTGAGCATTCGCCGCAGGGATTGGCCGAAAGACCGCGTTCGCAATTCAACGATTTGGCGAAAATGCGCGCGATCGTGGTTTTACCAACACCGCGCGTGCCACTGAACAAAAACGCGTGGTGAACGCGGCCGGATTCCAGCGCATTGGTCAGTGCGCGAACGACATGCTCCTGCCCCACCAATTCGGAAAACCGCTTTGGCCGCCATTTGCGCGCAAGCACTTGATAGGACATACGAGTCGCTCGATCGGTTGAGCTTGAGATTGTGCCAACTTAGCGCATCCAGCGCCATACTTAAGCATTGGATGGAATGGGCGGCGGCCTCCGCCAGCGACACCCCGGCACCCGAATCACTCGCTACCGTTGCTTCCTTCCGGACCTGGCGGGGTTTGCAAGCTATCGTCGCGGGGGAACCGACGGAGACCACCATAGAAAATAGGGGCGGAGCGATTGATCGAACCCTTTCGGGTACTCATCCCTCCCGCCCTCTTCGAGGTCATCTCGAAGTCTACACAAAACTTACTACCTCATTATATGGCGGAGAGAGAGGGATTCGAACCCTCGATACGGTGTTAAGCCGTATACACACTTTCCAGGCGTGCGCCTTCAACCGCTCGGCCATCTCTCCAAAAATCAAAAACCTTTATAACTTCGAGCAAAAATAAAGCCTACGCAACCGGATCGCCGAGAGGGATTCACTCGGTACATCCATGTACCTCGCCCTTCGGGCAGCTTCGCTGTGCAAATCGGCAATCCTGCCGATTTGTCGAACCCTCGATACGGTGTTAAGCCGTATACACACTTTCCAGGCGTGCGCCTTCAACCGCTCGGCCATCTCTCCGTATTTCAAAGCATTTTTAGCTCGGGAAGTCCGCCAGGATACAAGTAAGGCGCCCCTTAAGACAAGCAATCCTCACTTATTGACGATCCTCCCCGGTAACTTGGCTTCCATCCGGGTGCAGCCAGCCGGAATCGCCGTCTGCGTAATGCTCGTTTTTCCAAATCGGCACGCGCTCCTTGATTTGGTCGATCACATAGCGGCACGCGGCAAAGGCCGCATCGCGATGAGCCGCGCTGATGCCAACCCAAACCGCAATCTCGCCAATATCCAAGCGCCCCACCCGGTGTATGCACAGCGCACGCTCCACCCGAAATTGCGCTACGGCTTCCGTCAAAACACGCTCACCTTCTTGCTCCGCCAACGGAGCATAGGCCTGGTAGCTTAACTGCCTTACCGGACGTTGCAGGTTGTGATCGCGCACCCATCCTTCAAAACTGACGCAAGCGCCAGAGTGCGAATCGGCAAGCTCACGCACCAGCGCGGCGCTATGGATGGGTTGGTCGCTAAGACGAAAACGTTTCATCCACCCGATACCGGCGGCAAGAATACGACCTCATCGTTATCGGTCAGCGCTTGAGTCCAATCGGCGAAGTTACCATTGACTGCGACACGCAGCTGACTCGGTTTAAAAGTAAACCGATAGCGCCCGGCAATCTCATCGTATAACGAGCGCACATCGCGGCAATCCGAACGCACGACCTCGCCGGTGCATCCCGATAAATCGGCTAAGCTTGCGAAATACAAAAGACGGTAATTCATCGCACTCGATCTTTGCGCACCGGACGCTTACCGCCGGATTTCTCCAACAGGCGAATATCAGTGATCACGATGTCGTGTGACAGCGCCTTGCACATGTCATATACCGTCAGTGCAGCGACACTCGCACCGGTTAACGCTTCCATTTCAACACCGGTGCGGTGGGTGATGCCCACCGTGCAACCAATCACCAATTCGGTGGGCGAAATAAACTTCGCATCGATATCGCATTGCTCCAACGCTAATGGATGACAGAACGGAATCAATTCGTGCGTGCGTTTGGCCGCCATCACTCCGGCAATGATCGCCGTATCAAGCACCGGGCCTTTTTTACCGCGCATATGCTGTGCGCGTAATTGATCGGCGACCGAGATGGGGAACCGAATTGTTGCTTGCGCAGTCGCTTTGCGTTTTGAGGCGGCTTTTGCGCTGACGTCGACCATCTTGGGACGACCCTGCGCATCAACATGACTGAGAACCGTGTTTTTTTTGCTCATATTAAAATCGGCCTATCCGCCAATGGTGTACATCTCGATGCGTTTCGCGCCGCTCGCCGCGGAAAGCTGCGAGCGCAGTTCACTATATCGATCCGTTCTTTGCTGCCAACGCGAGACGATGTGCTTGGATATTTCCGCATCGTCTGCCGCAGCGCGTAAAAGCTCGCGCAAGCTGTAGCCCTCGGCCGCAAACAAGCAAGTGTACATTTTACCATCCGCCGAAAGCCGAACTCGTGCACAATCACCGCAGAAAGGCTCGCTCACTGAGGTGATAAAACCAATCTCGCCGGCTCCATCGGCATAAGCGTACCGGCTGGCCACTTCGCCGCGGTAATTGCGACTTAGCGCCGCCAGCGGCCAACGTTCGTGGATGCGCGCACGCAGCTCCAGCGCAGGCACCACCAAATCCTCGCGCCAATCATTGCAGGTTCCCACATCCATGTATTCGATAAAGCGCAAGACATGCGAAGTAGCGCGAAAGTGACTCGCCAAATCGAGCACTTGATGATCGTTAACGCCACGGATCACCACGCAATTGAACTTCATACGCCGAAATCCGGCCTCTTCCGCCGCTGCGATGGCACTTAAAACTT
The DNA here is from genome assembly GCA_964466115.1 of uncultured Rhodanobacteraceae bacterium. Classification (GTDB taxonomy): domain Bacteria; phylum Pseudomonadota; class Gammaproteobacteria; order Xanthomonadales; family Rhodanobacteraceae; genus Pseudolysobacter. The sequence continues at coordinate 69,993 of CAYXMH010000009.1, forward strand.
GCGCGACTTCGCCACGTCCGCCGCTTAACTCACGAAACGTCTTGGCGTCTAACGTATCCAAACTCACCGTCAATCGGTTCAATCCGGCGCGGCGCAAGTCAAGCGCCATATCGGCCAACAACACGCCATTCGTCGTTAATGCAATGTCTTCCACATTCGGTATTTTGGACAAACGCGCGATCAACTCAGGCAAATTTTTCCGCAGCAGCGGTTCACCACCGGTGAGGCGCAGTTTGCGTACCCCAAGCGTCACAAATATTCTTGCTAGGCGTTCAATCTCGTCAAAATTCAAGCGTTCGTTAGCCTTTAAAAACGCATGATCACGGGCGTATTTGTCTTCCGGCATGCAATACGGGCAACGAAAATTGCACTGATCGATTACCGAAATGCGCAAATCGTGCAGTGGCCGCGCCAAACGATCGCTGGGTGGTAATTCGATTAATTCGATGGGAATCGGCTTGCGCATTAGAATACTCGGTGTCTCACGGTGACCTTTCGTGCAATAAAAACCGCTCTAACCGATTGGCTACGCGATATCCGCGCTCACGCATTATCTCCCCATCCGCGGTACTGCCATAGTGATAAAGCAGCAAACGCGCACGCTGATCCGCATCGTATTCACGCACAAGATCATCGACACCGGTATGCGATGGATTGGCCACCACACCGCAATCGTGCGCGATCAATTCCGCGTGGTTTGCGTATTCGGCAAGCACTTCCGGTATCGGCCTGGTATCGCCAGTGTAAGCAAACGACCCTCGTAGACACACACCAAATGAGGTATTCGGTGCATGGTGGCGCGTAGGGAACACATCGTACCAACGCTGCTCGTGCCAGAAGCCGCGTGATACCGGAATCAACGCAAACGCGTCCCAAAAATTGGCGCCACCTTCGGCAAGCACATTTGGGTAGTCGGCCACCCTGCCCTGCAGCAATGGGATCAGCGCCGCTGGCACATACAAGCGCACCTTGCCACGCAATGCCGCATCGAAATAAACGCTATAAAACAAGCGTTCTAAGCCGGCCACGTGGTCCATGTGAGTATGGGTGATAAAAACGGCAGTCGGCAATGCCGAATATTCGGCCAGATATCGTGTGAGGACATCCGGGCCGCAATCGATCAATAGCAACGGGGCGCGGTCCTGCTCGAGCACCGCCGAGGATGAGCCAAGATCCGTCGCTTGCGCACAACCCACGCCAAGAAAACACAACGAAAGGCTCATGGCTGGCCCCCGTTGGGCAGCGCGACGTTGACACTCGTTTGTGTCATCTCGTTAAATCCTTGCTCATAGGCAGTCATTAATGAACGCCAGACCGTGCATTCAAAAAACGCATTGTCGTAAACTCGGTCACCAAGCTTTAACAGCGAACGCTTAAGTCGCTCAAGATTGGCATGTCGCCAACTTAATTCAGGCCCTCGCCGCTCACCGCGATCAAAATCGATCAGCCAGACCTTGATTTTGTCATCAATTAAAAAATTATGCGCATTCATATCGGCGTGAAATACGCCATGCGCATGAAAGACAGCAATCACTGCGCCAATATTGGCCGCCAGCGCATCATCCAATTGGCCAGCAGCCAATTTTTGCGCCAGCGTTTCACAATTTGGCAATCGTTCGGTCAGTAAGTCTGCACGATACTGCATGCCGCTACGCACATAACGGGCCGCCAATGGCGCCGGCACCGGCAATCCAAGCGCATGCAAATCGGCCAGTAAACGAAACTCGCGCAACGACCGCGTGCGTTCCGCTCCACTCCACAAATAGCGATCGGATAAAATTCGCGCAACCATTCCGCCCCGGTGATAATGACGCAAGGCACATTCACCGAAAGGCGTGCGCACAAACCAGACGCGGCCACGACCTGCGCTGTGACCAATAACGGCGCCTCGCGTTTGCCAATACGACGGCTCAAACCAAGCATCCTCGGCTTGTGAAAACAGCCGTGCATCGAACACAATCGCGCCGGTTAAAGTTGGTTGAAATTTTATCTGCATCTTAAGGACAGCTTAAGGGTGGTGGCGATAATTCGTGCCACAATTCTGGACGTCTCACCGAATCGATAACGAGTTTAACAAGCCAAGATGCCTAAAATACCATTTTCTACCGCCAACCCACCGCAAACGCTGTGCTTATTGCGCACCTCAGCCATTGGCGACGTGACTCATGTCGTGCCGTTGATTCATACCTTACGCAACTTTTGGCCGCAGACCAAGCTCACCTGGGTAATAGGAAAACTGGAGCACAAACTGGTGGGCGATATCGCCGGAGTGGAGTTTTTAGTTTTCGATAAAGCGCAGGGCTTTAACGCCTTTCGCGCCATCCGCAATCAGCTGAAAAATCGCCGGTTCGATGTGTTATTGCATATGCAAGTGGCATTGCGGGCAAACCTGCTGAGCACGCTGATACACGCCCCCATCAAGATCGGCTACGACCCAGCGCGTTCAAAAGACCTGCATGGCTGGTTTATTAATCAACGCATCCCAGCACACCAAAACGAGCATGTATTGGATGCGTTAGCGAGCTTTATCGAGCCATTGGGATTGCAACAAACTACGGTGCGTTGGGACATTCCCATTCCCGACAATGCCCACGCGTTTGCCCAGAACCATTTGCCCGGCGATCAGCCCACGTTACTGATCAGCCCCTGCTCCAGCCATCGTTTACGCAATTGGCAGCCGCAGCGCTATGCCGCCGTCGCCGATCACGCGGCTCAGAACTTGAATATGCGCGTAGTGCTGTGCGGCGGGCCGAGTGCTTACGAACGCGATTTCGGCAACGCCATTGGCTCGCACATGTCGAGTACGCCATTAAACCTTATCGGCAAAGACACGCTGAAAGAGTTGCTGGCATTGCTTAAGCGCGCCGACTTAGTGCTCACTCCAGACTCAGGCCCAATGCACATGGCCAACGCCGTGGGTACACCGGTATTGGGACTGCATGCAGCCAGTAATCCGGCCCGCAGTGGGCCGTATTCGGATCGACGTTGGTGCGTGGACCGCTACGATGCCGCCGCGCGCAAGTTTCGCGGCAAACCGGCAGCTGAGCTACCCTGGGGAACAAAATTGGAATATTCCAGCGTGATGGATTTGATTGAGGTTGCCGATGTGATCGAAGCGTTGGAGCGATTTAGCGTCGATCGGAAAATCAAGTAGCCCTGTTGTAGGTTGGCGCTGAACGAAGTGAAGCCCAACAAATTTTCCGATCGGCTACCGTTGGGCTTCACTTCGTTCAGCGCCAACCTACGAGAGCTCATCTTTTGTCAAATTGCTACGCGTGGTAATTTTCGTAGGATTTTTCTTCGATCAACGCCGAACCCAATTTTAAATTGATCTCACGTTTGATCAGTGCGCGTTTGTCGTTTTCAAAATAGACCGCCCGCGCAAGTTCAATAAACTGCGCATCGAAAGCCTGGCTGCGTTCTTTGCCGCGAATTCGATCCTCAATCTCCCAGAGCTTTTCGTTCACCGCTTTCAAGTTGGCGCGCTCGGTTCCAATATCGGTACGCGATGCTGCCGCAGCCGTCCATGTCCCGTTTAACAACTCCAACTCGGTACGCACATTGGCCAATTTGGCCGCATCGTTGATACGCGCCATCTTGATTTCAAGAATCGTGAGCTTGTCGATCAGCTCACCAAAGGAAACGGGAACGGAAATTTGGTTCATGTTTTATGACCACTCAAGATTTTACAATTTAATTAATACAAGTACACATTTAAGTTAATCGCGAAAGAAAAACAGCATCGCGCACAACCCGCAGCCTATCAAATAAAGCAGCCATGTTTCATCAATAAAATAGGGGTAGAGCATAAGGGCCACGCCAATCAGCATCGGCTTCCACAGCGCGGCTTTTTTGCCGTAAGTGAAAGCGGCAAGACCGATCACGCCAAACAACAATAACCCAAACAACGCGGCTGGGGTTGGCATCGAAATTCAGTCCTATGTTATCGCGCTCGCGGCTTACGGCCGGAGATGATCGGCACATGCCACACCACATACGTGGGCGGATTTTCAACCGCCGCGATCATGGCATTAAAGTCGGCTTCCACTTCATTCAATTCACGACCGCTCGCTTGTGCAAGGCATTCAGTATACCCATCGCGCCATGCACGCAAGATTTGGCCAAACGTCGCACGCGCCACGCGCAAGGTATCCACCGTCACATAATCCATGGCAATGTGCTCGTACTTTAAGCGATCCAGCAACGGCGGCGTGTTTCGGCCAATCCGGCTATCGCATTCGATGCTGTCGAAATACGGAACCACCGTGTCGGTCCAGAAATGGTCCGGATCGCGCGCACTGCGCGGCATATGCAGCATGCCGTAATCCTCGGACAACAAATGCACCCAACCACCGGGTTTTAGCACCCGCGTCATCTCTACCAATACGCGTTGGAAATCCGGTATCGCCTGCGACATGTGCCGGCACACGATAAGATCAAAATACGAATCGGGATAGGTTAACGCAAACGCATCGCCAAGCTCATAGCGAATGCGTTCGCTATGCGCGCCGCTGCGGTGACGTGCAATGGCGAGATTGCCCTCAAGTATATCGACCCCAATCAATTGCGCTTGCGGGTAACGATCGGCCAGACGAAGGGTAATCTCGCCGGTGCCGCACCCAAGATCCAGTATTCGAACCGGGCCCGACAGACCGTAGCGATCAAACAAGCCCTGCTCCTGCGGCCAAATCGCTTGGGCCTGGTGCGCCAGATTGCGTGTCATGGACTCATCGCCCATTTGGTGCGCTTGCGGGTTGTGTTCGGTGCTCATGTTGCGTCCGGTTTTATGGGGATCGGTGTTTCCTTACCGCCGCTGCTCGCATCCTGTTTCGCTATTCGGTCAGTGGCGGTGGCACTTGCGCGAGAATGGCCTGCAATTGGGGTACATCGCCTGCCCGAATCCACTTCGGCATCCCCAGCTGCCACGCCAATGTTTCAGAAGAAAAGCCGCGTTTGGTTGCTAGTTGATGGATTTGCGGTAAAGCAAAAGGCCCTTGCTGCTGCCCGTCGATTGCCAAATAAAACCCATCGCCATCGATTTTGTTGGGTTGGTTGCCCGATAACGAATTCGCCATCTCCCGAGCCATAACCAATCCCGCACCCATCTCTACGCCTAGGTTGCTTAAGCCATTTCCCGCGCGTTGACTCACATTTTCTATCGCCTTTGCGGTTTTCAGTTTTAACAGCGCATCGGTATCCACCCGATGAATGCGGCTGTATTCGGCGATTTCTTTCTTGAGGGCATCGGGCAGCGATAAATTTTCGACGAAAAACTGCGTCAGCTGCACGCCCAAGTGTTCAAGATCGGCATTGATCGCCGTCATCGATGCTTGCGACAATTCACCCAACTGCCCCGCCAACTGCTCGGCACCCACTCCCATCTGTGCTAGCACATCGGTAAAACGAGTGACCACGGTACTGCGCAGCTGATCCCCAATCGTCTGCGTGGTAACGAGTTTAGACGTTCCCGCAAGCTCACGTATAAACCGACTGCTATCCACCACTTTATATGCGAACGTGCCGTAAGCGCGGATCTCTAATAAACCAAATTTTGGGTCTTGCACCGTAACGCTGCTTTGCGTGCCCCAGCGCTGGTCGATAAAATTGCGCGTGCTGATGAAATACACTTCCGCCTTGAACGGGCTTTCGAATCCGTGCTTCCAGCCGAGCAAGGTGGACAATATCGGCACATTTTCGGTTTGTAAGGAATAACGGCCCGGCTTGAAGATATCCGCCAGTTGGCCGTCTTTAATAAACAGCGCTTCCTGGCCTTCACGAACGATTAATTGAGCACCGTATTTAATCGCGTTATCGTCGCGTGCAAAACGCCAGATTAGGGTGTCTTTCGAGGCATCGATCCATTCGATGATATCGACGAGCTCACCGGTGATTTTTTTCCAAAGAGACATAGGGTTTAACTAAGCCAGCCAATTGTGATCGAATAGTAGAGCAAAATCGGGTCCCGCACGATATCGCTCGAATCACACGCCGCACCTTAAATCGTCATATTTTGTAAGTAAACAAGAAGCGCAGCGAGCTCTATTACCATCATGATCAACACCCAAACACTGGCTTGCTCCAATTGCGGCAGCTCGCAATTTGCCCGCCAAGAGCGTAACGAATACCGCTGCTTGCATTGTGGCTCGGTGACCCTGGTCGAAGACGATGTTGCACAACGTTTGGAAACGATCCTACGCCGCATGCAACAGTCCAATCCCCAGCCGCCCATCCCGGTTAAATTGACGCCACCCGCAACGGTGTTGGCGGTTCTTATGGCGATTGTGCTCACCGCCATTTTGATACCGTTCCTCATTCAAACCCGCTACCGAACGCTGGAGATCGCGCCCTCCGGCATGATGGAAAGCAAGCCATTGGACATCGGCGATTTGCGCCCCGCACGGCACCCCAATTCCCCTGAAAACTCGATGAGTTTTCTAGTCGGGCTGGCATACAACAACACCGACCGGGTGTTGAATCCGTTTATGCTGGAAACGGCATTCTATCGCGATAAAACCCGCCTGTTTGACAACCTGGGCGATATCACCGCCCACTACCTACAACCCGGAGAGCACACACCGGTAAAAATAATGTTGCTGGATTCAAGACCGTATACCCGGTATGAAACCAAAAGCCAGGCATGGGTGGTTAACAGCGATTACAAAGGACGCGCTCACCTTAAGCTAACGAAAGGCCAATTGGTCAAACAAAAAGGCGAATTGTCTTTTATTGGATTGGTCACCAATGAAGACACCATTACCGCCTCCAACGTGCGCTTGCACATTACCCTGTACGATCAAGGCAAAGGTATTATCGGTATCGGGTCGGCCACCCCGTATTCCGACAACCTGGCGCCCGCAGAGAAAACCACCGTAAAAGCGACCTTTGAAATGTTCGGCGATGCGCCAATCGAATCTTACGATTACCTAATCGAAAGCACAGCCGAATCCGAATCAACGCTGAGTAATAAATCCAACGCCGTCGTAACGGTTGATCACCCAACGATTCGCAGCATCGACAGCAGCTCGGCGCTATCGGAAACGGAGTTGCTGGACGATAACTTTCATTTTTTTGACGCCACTAAACTTCATCTGACCAAACCCAGGGCGCTGAACGATGAAACGCAGCGGCGGGTTTTTTTGGCCGAACTGGTAAACGACAGCAACGATGCCATCGTCATAAACCCTGAACCTGCGATCACCTTTTTTAACGGCCATACACAAGTCGGAAAGTTCAACAAGAAAGTCGCCTCCTATCTGTACCCGCACGAGCGCATCCCGTTGTCGTTTTCCGAGTTCGATGCCTACACCGATCTTAAAATCGCCTGGCCAAACATGAAATCCGAGGCACTACCGGGAACGCGCCCGCGCATGCAAGTCAGCATCGATCACCAAGAGGCGAAATTCGGCAGCGTTCTGGTGAATTTTTCGCAGCGTTATCAGTACAAGTACGTCGATTTTACCGGCTACCTTGAAAATCTCGGGGACAGAAATATCAATGATGCCTTAGTGCGCATCAGCTTATACGATCGCGACGGATTGTTAACCGGGTTTGCCGAACAAGCTCTGCAATCCATGCATCTAAAACCGAAAGACCGCATTCCGTTTGCACTGTCGGTAAAGCAGTTCGGCTCCGATTTTGTTCGTTATGAAACCGCTTATGAAGAAATAAAGCGATAACGGAGCAAACCCGCTGCATTTTTCAGTCGATTTAAACCGCTTTGGCGTGTTGCTTCACCCAAGCGACGTATCGGTCCATCCAGTTTTGCAGGAATTTCTTGCTGTCCGCGCCGATATTACCGGCTTCATCGAACAGGCCTTCCTTTGCATGGATATACGCCTCAGGTTGAGCCAAGGTAAAAACATCCAAATAGGACAGCACATTGCGTAAATGCTGCTGCGCCATCGCGGTGCCGGCGGCACCCACCGATACGCCAAGCACTCCGGCCGGTTTCCCGGCCCAAGCGTTCTGCCCATAAGGGCGCGATGCATGGTCAAGCGCATTCTTAAGAACACCGGGCATTGAACGGTTGTACTCCGGTGTGACGAACAGCAACCCCTGCGCCGATGTAACAGCGGCTTTCAGGCGTTTGACCGATTCAGCAGGATTTGCATCATCGTCTTGGTTGTACAGCGGTAAATCGCCAATCGACACCTGCTTAAACGAAAACTCCGCTGGCGCCAATTTCGCAATCGCATTCGCCATCTTTCGATTGAACGAATCCTTGCGCAGACTGCCGACCACCACGGCGATTTGATATTTGCTCATGCTGAACTCCCAATAGACACCGGCGTGCATGCTCGCACATTTCGATCAGGGATGTGAATTCGCACTCTGCGCATTCCTCTTCCTGCACTAGCTTGGCGAATAAGCCCTGCGATTTGCTGCTATACCGAACGAATGTCGATGTGCGGACACGCTCCTATCGCCCACTAACCGGCTTTGCATCGTGCAATGAGCAAAGCCGCCAGTGCAACTTGCAATCTGCCAATAAGGCGCTCGTGAATCAATGCGAGTTATTCCACGGTTTTTTTCGCATTTCTATATTGGCACAGCTTCTGCAAGGCTACCTCGCGCCAATTTTTCTTGAGTTGAGTAAGCCTTGGAATATCGAAATGAAAATATGCGCGAAAAGAGGGGACACGCCATGCCATTGAACTCGTTACGTTCGACCCTATTCGTCATTCGCGTTGCAGGATCACGAAATCGGACCAACCGGCCCGCGGTCGATGCCCTAACTGAATTGTGCGAGCTATTGAACACCACGGATATCAACGTGGAAAAAGAGGACGCGAACTCGGCGGTCCTTAATGCCCCCTATATGGCGCCGGATTACATCCAAAAGTTGGAATGGATGTTCAGAAATGTCATTCGCAAAAAAAATCTGGGGATTGATTTTCTGGTCTGTTAGTTTTTCTTAAAGACCATGGCTTGAAAAAAAATACAGTGAGCGCATAGTGGTTGAACCACGTTAGGGGTTTAGGACGCACCATGGCTACGGGCTGGGCAAACGACAACGCCGTACAGGATCAGATCGACGCCACCATTAGCGACGCGATCAAACGCGCACGTAGTCAGGCGCCGAAAGGCCCGAGCCTGCTCCACTGCGAAACCTGCCACACCAAGATTCCCGCGGCGCGACGCAAAGCCGTGCCAGGCGTACACTTGTGCGTGGCCTGCCAAACCGAAAGGGACAACGAACGGGCCGGCTTCAGCGGTTACAATCGACGCGGCAGCAAAGACAGCCAATTGCGCTGAGGAATTGCGCAGATTCTCAGCATTAGTCAGTACGATGCTGCGCATATCGAAATGATTCGTGTTGAAAAAACGCCAACCCACGCAAATGCTCCATCGATTCAATACCTATGACTCAAAGCGTGCGAAGCCGCGGCATGGAACACCTGGATGACTGACGCGCAAAGCGCAAAGCCTTCGTTCCGCGCCGCACCTCGCTCCACGCCTCTTTTCGCGGGAAAGACAGTGCCGCGCTCGTTTTACCGTCGTGATTCGGCAACGGTCGCCCCCGAACTGCTCAACAAAGTGTTGCTGGGAATGGATGGGCGCGCCGGGCGCATCGTCGAGGTTGAAGCGTACGGCGGAGCCTTGGACCCGGCCGCGCACAGCTACCGTGGCCAAACACCAAGAAACGCGGTGATGTTCGGCCAAGCCGGCCGAATGTACGTGTATTTCACCTACGGTATGCATTGGTGCTGCAACGCGGTGTGCGGCGAAGGCGACGGGCTCGCGGTGCTGATTCGGGCACTGGAACCATTAACCGGGTTACCGCAAATGCGCAGCGCTCGCCCGCGCGTGCGTAACGATCGAGACCTGTGCAACGGACCGGCAAAGTTGACTCAAGCGCTTGGCATTACCGGAACGCACAACGGCATTGATCTGGTTAGTGGGCGTGATGGCTTCACGATTCTCGACGACGGGGTTGCCCCACCGTCAAGCCCGGTATGTTCGGTACGCATCGGAATCAGCAAGGCGGCCGACATTCCGTGGCGCTGGTATGTTCCTGGGAACGTAAATGTGTCGCGTTGACGGTAATATCGATTGTGAATTTACGCCAATGTCCAGCAACTCCAATGGTGCCGCGCAGCTCAATTTATTGATCTGATAAATCCGTCCCGCTTTCTGTTAAAAAATGTTACGTCCCATAGAAATGCCGAGCACCGCTGTAGACTCGATCAGCGAAAACCTCCGGCCATCGGTGCAGTGCTATGACGTCCAAAGCGATACATTGTCTACACGTTCATGCTTTGGGCATTCTTATTCTCGGCGGCCTTCTGGCAGCTAGCGTACCTTCCCTTGCAAAAGAAAACGACCCCAATTGCGCCAAGGATCCCGCCAGTTGCATCGATGGCGGCGCGGATGCAAATTCGATCAAGGCGCCGCAAATCTACATTGTGGTGTTTTCACAGCCCGGCGCCATGCATTACCAAGGCGATATCCTCGGCTTGGCCGCCGCCATTCCCGAGACGCTCGGCAAAAATGGCGCCAAGCACTACGACATCAACGCGCCGCAAGTAATCGCGTATCGAAAATATTTGGCGCAGCTTAAGGAGAAGCAGCTCGATGGCATCGCGAACAAAATCGGCCATGCGCCCAAAATCCATCATGCCTATGATCTGATTTTTTTTGGGTTGGCTCTTGAGTTGACCGCGAACGAAGCATCGCTGATTCGCGCGCTGCCCAATATCGCCGACATCCGCGCCGAGCGCATCTACCCGTTGGGCACATTCCGCAGCCCCGGTTTTATGGGAGCCGAGGACATTTGGCACGGCATCAGCGTTCCGTTCTATGAACCGATTTTGCCGGGTGCCGGCGTGACCATCGCTGTCATCGACAGTGGCTACAATTCCTCCCACCCCTCGTTTGCCGACACCTCGTGCCATTTTCCACCGCACAAGGTATTGAGCGCAGTCGACTGCACACGCGACACCGGCAGCGATCTTGCTTGCCTGGACATCGCACACGGAGGTAATCCTGAAGACACCAACGGCCATGGCACGCACACCGCCAGCACCGCGGGCGGCAACGCCCTCCCCGGCGGCGGCGCTTTGCCGGCACCGGTCATACCCGCCGGCTATCCCTATATTTCAGGAATTGCCCCTTGCGCCAATTTGCGCATCTATAAAGCCTGCGATGGCGACGGGCGCGGCAGCGGCTGCACGGCAACCGATATCATGGCCGCTCAGCAGCAAGCGCTCGCCGATGGCGTCAATGTCATCAGCTATTCCGGCGGCGGCGGTGAAATGGGTGAATCCTGGTCGGGCTCGGATATCGACTCCGGCTTTTTGGACGCGGTTCGCGTCGGAATAACCGTGGCGACCGGCGCCGGCAACACCGGTTACGGCACACCGATGTGGCATCGCGCGCCGTGGGTGTTGACCGCGGCGGCATCGAGCAGCGATTCGCCGTCGGTGCACGTCGCCTCGGGAACTTTGAGCGCAACCGGGCCCGGCGCGCCTCCGCTTAACACGACAAACTTGGTCTTATTTCCAAATTTGGATAAACGTTCACAAATAACTTCTGGCGCCTATGCGCTATCCTACTACCCCGGCAATGCGCAAGGTTGCAGCGGCGGCGGTGGTTTTCCGGCTGGCTATTTTTCCGATGCACTGGCGCTGATCGCCCGCGGAGGCTGCTCGTTTCAGGAAAAGGCAACCAACGCGGCAACGGCCGGCGCCCGCGCGGTCGTGCTTTACAACACCAGCGACAATTTCCTACTGCACGCGGCAGTGGATGAAGCCTCCATTCCGATGAACGCCATTACCCTAAGCGACGGTAACGCGTTGGTTTCGTATTTGTCATCGCACGGCAATCGCATTGCAATCACCGTATCCGGCTCGCCCGGCGGCGTACAGGGCGATGTCTTGGCCGATTTCAGTTTGCGCGGCCCGAACACCAGTTTTGACGTTACTAAGCCCGACATCAGCGCACCCGGTATTAATGTGTACGCGGCGATGTCCCGAACCAGCGATGCAACGCCGCCCCACCCCGCCAGCTTCGGCTATCTCGACGGCACCTCGGTGGCCACACCACACACCGCCGGTGCCATGGCGCTGGTGCTTAGTGTGCATCCCGATTGGTCCCCGGCCGAAGTGATGTCGGCGCTGCGCATGACCGCGGTCCACAACGGCACTAAAGAAGATGGCCGAACGCCGTGGACCCCGGACGACGTGGGCAACGGCCGGGTCGATTTGTCCAAGGCCGCAATGGCCGGTTTGGTCATGCACGAAACCTACGCGAATTTCGGCGCCGCCAATCCGGATCTGGGTGGCGATCCGAAAACCTTGAATCTACCGGCGCTGCGCAATACCAACTGCGTAACCAGCTGCCGCTTCACGCGCACCGTGCGCAACACACTCAACTATCCCGCCACATGGGCCGTTTCCACCAGCAGTATTCCCGGTGTGGCCACTTTGGCCGTAAGCCCAACAACGTTTACGATCGCGCCACAAGGATTGCCCGGCGACACGCAAATCCTAACCATTACCGCAACGGCCGATCCGTTGCTGACGAGCTTAAGTCCGTTGGGGTTTAGCTCGATTCTCCTGCACAGTGATACGTCCGACTGGCATGGAAACAATCCTCCGGATGAACACATCACCGTGGCAGTGCAAGCGGCGGCGCACTAAGTGGAATTAAGTTCGAATGGATTTGCATAAAGGCGCATCCATTCCTGCTCGTGCCGCATCCGTTCAATTATTTTCAAATCCGTCGGTGCAGGGCGTTACGGGCAGTATGCTGCTCTCTGCAGCCATAACCTTATCCGTAAAGGTATAAATCAGGCTACGCCCGCCGGCAATGCGCATGAATGTGGCGTTTTATAGCAGCGGTTATACTTAGGATCAGATACCGGCTATTTGGGGCTCACACGCAAGCGACCAGATGTCTTCCTATTGTCGACCTCCGCAAGATGCCGCGCCTCCAAAAACAAAGCATCCAAGCTAATATTTAACGCAGCGACGATCCTTTGAAGAGACCGAACGGAAGGATTACGACGGTTGCGCTCAATCCCTGAGATATAAGTGCGGTCCAACTCCGCGCGATGGGCGAGCTCTTCTTGACTGATACCGTTCTTTTCGCGCAGCGCGCGCAAGGCTGAGCCCACATGATTAGAGATATCCATGTGGGGAGTTGTAAAGTGAGGTGGACTATATGGACACGGACTATAAGTCACATATAAAATCGGATCGAAGTAAACGACAATAAAAGCAAAAGTGGGGAAAGTTATGGTGTTGCACTATCAGCGGCGGCCGAATTGGCGGTGCCGTGTTTATGCGTTGGCGATGATAGCTTTTGTGTCGCCGCTTTTCGCCCAAACGTCACCGCCACGCGATCCGATATCCGATGGCGTCGGCGCCAGCTTTGGTGAGTTCCGTGTCGACGAATCCGGCAATGCCGTTTACACCATGCCGCTATTTGCGGTTCCCGGAACCGCCGGTGTTGCACCCAAGCTTGCGCTGACCTACAACAGCCAAGGCGGAATCGGTCCCTTAGGCAAAGGCTGGTCGATTTCCGGGCAATCGGCGATATCGCGTTGCCGTAAAAGCCGCGAGGCGGGCGATTTTATCGTCGGTGGGGTGCCGGTTGATGGCAACACGCAACCGGTATCGTATTCCAACCAAGACGTGTTTTGTTTGGACGGCCAACGGTTGCTGGTGGTTTCAGGAACGTATGGTGACGATGGCGCGGAATATCGACTGGAGCTCGATCCGTTTACGCGCATTGTGTCCCATGGCGGAAACAACGGCGCTTCCGGTTACAGTGGCCCCAGCTATTTCACGATACAGCGCAAAGACGGTTCCACCAGCGAATATGGCAACACGCTCAATTCCCGCATCGAATTGTTTCCGTGCACGAGCTCGGAATCGGGATGCAATAACTACATCGCCGCCATTTGGGCACTAAACCGCGTTGAGGATTCCACGGGTAATTATCTGCTGTACAACTATTTGGAAACCGGGTTTTCCTACGATCCGCGCGGTGTGGAATACGTTTTAAGCTCGGTGCTCTATACCGGCAAGCATCAATTACCGGGTCAAACCACCGGCTCATCCATTCCGTATGCCGGCATTTATTTTAATTATGATCCGCTGGTCACCCCAGCCGGCCAAGAATCGCAAATTGGGTATCAAGGCACCGTTCCCGGCACGTATCAAGTGGGCTACAACGGTTTTACGCAAACACAAACCTTAAGCTCGGTCGAAGTGCGCGATCAAATCGATTCGTTTCCACAAACGCTGCGTTTTTACCAATTGAATTATTCGCAATCGGGCAGCGGCAGCCGATTCAGTCTATTGCGATCGATCAGCGAATGCCGCGACAATCCAGCACCCAGCGGAGTGCCGGATCCGAGTGTGGTGTGCTATCGCCCCACCGCGTTTCGCTGGTCCGATGCCGAAGGCGTAGGGTTTCGCTTTGATACGCAAGACATTACCGCTGGCTCCGGAACCAACGCACGTGTCGGCCCTTCACGCTTGGGCGATATCGACGGCGACGGCCGTACCGATGTACTGTGGTTTCGTCGTGACGATCCGGCCTGCTCTGGAGGCAACCGCCTTCGTGTCGGTTTTGGGGATCGCACGGAATCCGGCGGTGTTTCGAGTCTGACGTTGAACACACCCGATATCCCGACTCTCTGCACCACATTGGACGCGAGCAACGGGCAGCTTAACACCGCGTTTGGCTTGTTCGATTTTGATGGCGATGGACGAGACGATCTGGCCATTGCCGATGCTCCCGGTACTGGCGCGCGCTGGCATATCTATCGTTCTCTGGGACGACCGAGCACACCGGGCGGTGCGGTGTTCGACACGAGCACCGATTTAATCAACGTAACGATTTCAACCGCGGATTCGAGCCAAGACCAAGCGCAGTTCGGCGATTTCAACGGCGATGGCTTGATCGATATGTTGTATCCCACCGGATCCAACACGCTGGCAATCCGTTTTCTGCAACGAAAAACCGATTTAACCGGCTTTGAGTTCGGCCCCGAATACACCCTGAATGCCGTTCCCACCGATTGCACCGGTTACAGCTGCAATTTGGAGGTGTTTCATCAACCAACTTCCGGTTTCGGTGTAGCAGCCGACTTTACCGGTGATGGCAAAGCCGATTTGGTCTTGCGCGTAATTCGCTCCTCATCCAGCGCAGCGGAAATTTCCGGCACTGCGCCATCGCGGCCCGCACTGACGTTTTATCGCACCGACACCTTAGCCACCGATCATCGCGACATCATCGCCAGTTTTGAGTCGCAACGCTTCTACGCCTTCGCGATGGGCAACAAAGACGACAGCACCCATACGCAAACCGCGACGCAGTACGGCGTCAGTCTTTTTGTACGCAACGATTCCGGGCCGCAAGACCCGCGTGATTTTCAGTTCGCCGATTTTAACGGCGACGGCTTGGCCGATTTGTTTTATTACTATCCGCTCAGCGGCAGCGACGACTACCGCTTTGCATTGAACAAAGGCTATGGTTTTGAAGGTCCCGACGGTTCGGTGGTCACCGGCGCAATTCAAAACGTTCCGAATCGTGAGCAATTGCGTTTGGCCGATGTCAACGGTGATGGTCGCATTGATGTCGTCTATCCCAGCGGCACGTCATCGCCCTGTCCTGGTACCTTGAGTGGCGATCGCGCGTTTCGTTATCGCACCTACACGCGCCATTACAATGGCTTTGACGATCCGTCGCTCGGATCCAGTCCCGAGAACGGCGCGATTTGTTTGCCGGGCAATGGCGCCAAAGGCGGGGACACCACCGATGCCGAGTATTTCCTGGCCGATTTCGACGGCGATGGCGGTATCGATTTCTTAAAATTGCGCGATCACACCGACTCTCCGGATCGCACCATGAGCCGCGCCAACACTACCAGCCGTTTCAAAGCGCGCGATGCGATTACTCAAATCACCAACGGCAACGGCGCGATCACGAACATCACCTACCAGCCGATGACGAACAAGGCGATCTATCGGCGCGGTCAAGGCGCCAAGTTCACGACGATGGGTCGCGGCTCCGTTGTGTCCGATGTCTTAAGCAGCACCTACGTCGTCAGCCAAGTATCGAGCAGTGCACCGACCCTTAGCTCACCGAACGCGCAAAGCACGATCGGCTATCGCTACGCCGGTGCAAAAGCGCAGGCCGGTGGCCGCGGTTATTTGGGCTTCTCGCAAATCGTCACGTTCGATATGAATGCGGTCGATGGCGGCTTTACCGCCACCGAGCAGGATTACCGCCAGGATTTCCCGTTCGTCGGCGCCAGCGTGCAAACCGGCAAATTTGTGATTAGCGGAACGCCCACGCGCGGCAGCGCGGAGCTCGATGCGTGTGCGACCAACCCGGAAGCCTCCGGTCAAAGTTGCTTTTACAACCTCAACACCGCCAGCGACGCGCAGCACCCTCAATTGGGCCCGTTTCCACCGGCCGGTGTGCTGAGTTTGAATGGCGTGTACGTCAAAGCCAGTGCGTCGCTGTGGGCGTGCAAAAACGCCAGTGGTTCCGATACTTGCGACCTGCCCGTCGATGCGTCACCGACCGCGTGTCCGGATTTTCCGTACTCAACCGCCGCGTCGATGGCAACCGCGCGCCCTGCTTCGCCCATCAGTTTGTTTGGAACGGCGCACCCGAGCAGCATTACCGCGCAACAACCGTTATTCCCTTATGTACCACGTACGGTCGATCTTGATTTCGATCCAAACGACGCGGCCATCACACGCCACGTCTGCGGCTTGTTTCAATACGATGCCTATGGCAACGCCACGCAAAACACGGTTGCCCAATTCAGCAATCAACACGTGGCCTCGGAAGTCGCACGCAAGGTCACCAACAATGTGTTCGTCAACGACACCGCCAACTGGCGGCTCGGTCGATTGATGACCAGCGAAATCGACGACACGCGTGCCGGGGTTACCCAATCGCGCTTCGCCGATTTCGATTACGAGGTGGATCGCTCCGGCTACACATCGCCGACCAAAACCGGATTGCTGAAATCCGAACGCTTGCAGCGCGATATAGTCGACGATCAGGATTTGCGCACGCTCTACACCCTGGACGATTACGGCAATCGCATCGGCGCGTTTCAATGCAGCCGGCGCAAGCTCGATGGCAGTCTCTTCACCGATGTGCAGTGCAAAGACAAAACCCTGGTGCAGCAACGGCCGACCGGAACCACCGGCCCCGCCACCGCGGTACACCGCTATTCGTTAACCGAGTTCGATTCGCGCGGCCGTTACCCGATACGCACCCTGGTGCCGTTCTATTCCCCCAGCGCCGCCAGAAACGTCAACGAAGAGGCCACCAGCACGATTAACGAACGCGACGAATTCGGCAACGTCATCAGCCAAACCAGTGCGAACGGATTAACCGCGATTGCGCTGTACGGCGATTTAGGCCGCGCCTACTACGCCGCCGACAATGCCGGCAAGAGTGTCACGACGACCTTCCGCTGGTGTTCCGGTGCGGGCAGCGTGTCGTGCCCTGCCGGATCGAGTTTCCGCCAACAAACCGTCACCGCCGGTGCACCAACCACCTTCGTGTATTTTGATGTGCTCGGCCGTGAACGGTTGAAAGTGTCGCAATCGTTCAACGACGGCATCGCCGGTAAGAACTTCACCGCACAATGCAACGGTTACGATGCGCACGGCCGGCCGCAAACCGCATCAATCCCGTTCTTCTTAACGGCAAGTTATGGCGCCGGCAGCGAACCGAGCTTTCCCTCCGATCCGTGCACCGGCATCAGCGCCACAACCACCACGTTCGATACGCTCGGCCGCGCTCGACTGATAACAGCGCCAGACGGCAGCACCACCAGCAGCACGTTCACTCATCTCACCACCAACAGCATCGACAGCCGCGGTCAGCACATCCAACAAACAAAAAATGTGTTGGGTGAAGTGATCCAAACCATCCAAGCCGATCCCGCCACCGGCAGCAGCAGCGGTGCGACGATGACCGTCACTCACGATTACGACGCGCAAGGCAACCTGCGCTTTGTCCGGCGCAACGCCGGGTCCGGTGAGATCGTCAGCGAAATTCGCTACGACGGCTTGGGTCGCAAAACCCAAGCGCTCGATCCCGATCGCGGCACCACCGCATTCCAATACAACGCCGCCGGTGAAGTCATCGCCAGCACCGATGCCCGCAACAATCGCGTTGAGCAAGACTACGACGCGATGGGACGCCGCTGGCGCAAACGCTCCGGCGCCCTCGGCGCGTTTGGCGGCCCTGCCGATCGCGTTTTCGCGAATGGCTTCGACAACGTCGCGCCGAGCAGCGCGATCACGATCGACGCATGGCAATTCGATACCGCGACCAACGGTTTGGGATCGTTGGACTATGAGCAGCGCCAAATCAGCACCGCCGGTGGAACGGCGTTGTTCCGCTCCTACACCTACGACTTTTTAGGCCGGCCCAGCACCAAACAAACCAGCTTCGACGGCGCGCTGTACACCGAATCGACCACCTACGATTCCTACGGGCGCGTGCTGACGCAACAGGATGCCTCCGGCGACACCACAACCAACACGTACACCGCCCGCGGCTATCTCGGATCGCAGCGCTACTCACGCACCGAAGTCGGCAGCAGCGGCACGTTCTACGAAGTGCAGGAGCAAGACGCCTGGGGCCACACCACGCGCGAGCGGCGCGCCGGAACCCTCAACACCGTCACCACGTTCGATGCGCAACGCGGCTGGATCGACACCGTACAAACCGGTTCCGGTGCAAGCATCCAGAACTGGAATTTCGATTTCGACAGCAACGGCAATCTCACCCGCCGTGACCAAAATGCCGGCGCCTTGGTCGAATCGCTGACTTATGATCGCTTGAATCGATTAACGCAAGTGAATCTGTCGGGCTTTGCCACCAGCGCATTAACCACCACCATCACCTACGACGCGCTCGGTAACGTCTGCGCCAAAGGCCCGAGTGGTGCAACGCAAACGTACAGCTACACCGGCCTCGCCGGTTGCGCATTCCACGGCGTTAGCGGCAGCCCGCACGCGGTCAGCCAAGTCACCGGCCCCAGCGGCACGTTCAGCTATGCCTACGACGCCAACGGCAATCAAACCAACGCGGATGCCACCGTCAACAGCAACGATCGCACGGTCACCTACGATCCGCTTGATCAAGCCACGACGATGACGCACGGCAATCCGGTCACGGCGCAAACCGATTTCGCCTACGGCCCCAATGGGGATCGTTACCGTCGCATCGATCGCACGGGTGGATCCATCACCGCCACCACGCGCTACATCGGCAATGTCGAAGTCATCATCGGCACCAGCGGCACCGAAACCAAACGCTACCTCGCCGGCGGTGCCATCGTCAGCACCGTCAACGGCGGCAGCGCCACCGATCGCTACGCCCTGCCCGATCATTTGGGTTCGGTCGATGTCGTCGTCAACCACAGCGGATCGATCGTCGAAGCATCGAGCTTCGACGCCTGGGGTCAGCGTCGCAATACCGCCAACTGGCAAGGCGCCGGCGCACCACTGGCCACCACCACGCACGGCTTTACCGGCCACGAACACGTCGATGGCATCGGTTTAATCCATATGAACGGCCGCATCTACGATCCGGCCATCGGCCGCTTTATCCAAGCCGACTCGATGATCGACGCCGGCACGCAAGGGCTTAATCGCTACAGCTACGTGCTGAACAACCCCTTAAGCCTTACCGACCCGAGCGGCCATCAAAGCGACTGGGGCTATTGGATGCGCGCGGCAATCACCACGGCGGTGGCGATTGGCACTGGCGGTATTGGGGGAATCGAAGGTTTTGTTATGGCTGGCGCCAATGGCGCTTTGGCCGGTGCGGTGGAATCGAACAGTCTGAAAGGTGCGGCCTGGGGTGCATTTTCCGCGGTCGCGTTCCATGGCATTGGCAGTTATTTTAATTCGGCGGAGTGGGCGCAGAGTGGGCAGCAGGTGTTTGGGACGGGTCTTAATGCGGCTGGGTATTCAGCAAAGGTGCTTGCACACGGTGTCGCTGGTGGCATCACGCAACATCTGCAAGGCGGCAAATTCGGATCGGGTTTTGCGTCGGCGGGTGTGACGGAAGCCTTCTCTGGGCCGATCAATGCGATTGATCCGGCTAATCCGACGATAGGAAGCGCGACACGAGTGATGGTTGCTGCGTTGGTTGGTGGCACGGTCAGTGATCTAACTGGGAATAAGTTTGCTACGGGGGCGGTTACGGCGGCGTTTGCGCAGGTGTTTAATGAGGAAGCCGATCGAATAAAGCGACCGATAGAACAATTGTATGATTTTATACAGACGTCGGTTGAAAACACCTACAGCACTGCTATGTATGCGTTGCAAACGGGGGATCCTGCGGCCATTGTCATAACCGCAGCGACCCTAGTACCTGGTGCGCAAGAGCTTGCTGCATTTAAAGCAATCACTAATTCAATTCCCGCGGAACTCGCTCGCGTAGTTGCAGGAAATAGAACATTAGCTACTCTTGGACGCGCGGGAGCATCTGATGTTTTTGTTGTAGCCGCAGAAGACATCGCTGGAATGAATGCCGCGCAGATAGCGGAACGTTTAACAATTCCTTTGTCCGATACTTACACAGTCATTAAGTTTCCTACTCCTAGAGCAGGGATAGCATCTCCTGTATTTCGTGAGAACCCAGGATTTTTACAAGGCGGCCTCACTGCTGGAGGAGCGAGGGAGTTCGTTATTCCAAATGGACCCATTCCCGCCGGGGCTACAACCACTATTATTGGTAATCACTGAAAACATGAAATTACAAAACCACGAAAATCAAATAACCGGTCAATGGGTATCCAAAAATGGAAAAGTTCACGCTGATGCCACGTGTGCGAGAATTGAATGGCTAATTACTAACGAGCTAAAAAAAATTGCCACTGACGCGACCGGTTGGGATGTGCTTTATCAAGACCCCAATGACGGACGATATTGGGAATTAACCTATCCAGAAAGTGAAATGCATGGCGGTGGACCACCTAAATTAACTTTGTTAAGCAATGCAGAGGCGCAAATCAAGTATAAAATAAGCAAAATTTAGAGCTGACATTATTTATGCATTCTTATTTCCGTTACACGCTTACTTTATTGTTGGTCTGCTCATCCATCACCGCCAACGCTTGGGATTGGATATATCGCGAAACCACCGAAACAAACGCGTCTTTTTACCCGCGCCAATTGGCGGCGTCTCAAAATTCCGGGTTTTGGGCACTGGGTCGTGCCAACGGCGACGGCGCCCTGGCTCACTACGCGATGGACGGCTCGATTCGCACTCTGCATAGTAGTCCCTATCACGACCAATTAGCCGCAATGGCGGATGGTGGAGTGGTTACGGCCGGATGGGAGGGGGCATCCTCGGGTACTAAGTGCACCGCGCGGCGCTATGATGCAAGTGGGTCTCTTCGCTGGATAAGCGCAACGGATGATATTTCGTGTTCAGCCGTTTTCACCGACGGCGGCGGTTCTATTTGGCTGCTCGACTCCTCAAGAAGACTGTATCTATTGGCACCGGACGGACGCGTAGTAAAAACCATCGGTCAATTCGCCAGCACAGCGCCTTATATCCCCGGTTACATCGCCGACCCGAACCAAAACGGTATATTTATCGCGAACAGCGCTTACGATGAAGCAGCGAACGCATCTGCGGCGGCCATCACCGCGTTGGACGAATCCGGGTCGGAACGCTGGCGTTATCGCTCAAACGCGATCAACACCCGATTTACCAGCTTAGTGCTGGGTACCGCAGGCGCCTTATACGGTGTCGGCACATGCGGCAGTGGTTCGACATCAAGGTTATACATAGCGAAGCTGAGTCGAGATGGCAGCGAGCGTTGGAACCAATGCTATGACGCAATCCCGGATGGTTATTCCCTTACCGCCATGAGCGCGCCGGAAAACGGCTTGCACGTAATGAGCAATACCGATAGTGGCGCTGTGTTACGTCGATTCGGCGAAAACGGCGCCTTGATGTGGTCGTATGAGTTGGATACGGGTGATCGGTGTGTTGAGCAGGATAACGACGCGTGTGTTTCAACGATAATGGCCTCTGGAGAAACGCTGCTACTGACTCATTCAATCAGTTCGAGTTCAAGCGGCCAGCGAATTATTCGTATAAATGCCGGTGGTAACCTAGTATCTAGTGCGCCGTTAATCGATATCGAAGTAAGCTCTTTGATTGCACTTGCGGACGGTAGTGTCGTCGTTGTGGCTAATAAACATGTAGCGCCTCCCGGCCCGAGTGCAACTTTTCCAGAATCCCTTATTGAGCTGAAACGTTTTGCCAGAGACGGAAGTGAATTGGCAGCGCCGGTAACCACGCATGTCGCCCCCATTAGCAGCGAGCCTATTGCGTCAAGATTCAGCGACGACGGTACTGCCTATGTGGTAATGACCGATAGCGACACGGCAAGCTATGCCATGAGCCGAATCAGTAATGCTGGAGAGCGTGTATGGCGCGCGGAATCGATGGGTTCTTGGCCCAACGCGGCCAGGATTAGCAATATTACCGATCGGGCGTGCGTCGCGGGCGAGCGCGTTATCAGCCCTATGGAACCTTCGCTGCACGTGGAATGCAACGCAGCCGACGGCGGTGCCAAAATTTGGCAAGCGGATCTAAATACCGGTGCGGCATATCAAAGCGTTTTGGAATTGCGTATAACGGACAGCGGAACGATCCGAATGGTTTACCTCGTTGTAAATTACTTAAGCATGAGCGGCATACGTTCTGCGGAATACGATCGATTCGGTAACTTGATTTCGAATACCGAAATTGCGAGCACGGATTGGGTGACGGCCAGTGCAATGTCGGCCGACGGCTCGGTGGCCCTGGCGTTTGACCGACCGAATACGCGCCTTGTGGCGCTGCTGCCGGATGGAAGCATTCGATTCAGCGCTTCGGTTGATGCCGCTGATCTGGCAGTTTCTAAGGTGGCGCTGGCACCGGACGGCTCCTTATTGGCCATCGGCGATCGAATTGAACAAGGCACACACGTCGCATTCGCGCGTTTGTACGCCCCCGCAGGGCAAGTTCTATGGACAACGCGGCTCGGCCCCCTCAGTACCCCGTCGGGTACGATCGTTTTTGACCAAGGCTCGGCTTATCTCGCCTTAGGCTATGGAGGCATCTTTATTGGGAGTTTTTTGGCGAACCCGAGTCCATTACAGGTCAATCGAGTTTCATTAACCGATGGCAACCTGCTTTGGCAACGCAATCTGCAAGGCGACTATCTCGCCCGGCCGAAATTGTTTTTAGATGGCTCACGCCAAACTCTGTTGATAGCCAATGCATGGCGCCCCAATCGAATAGAAACATATGTCCTCGATCAGGAAAACGGTTCCACAATCAGTGAGCGATATGAAGGGTGTGCCGCCACAGAATGCGTAGCAAGTATTAGTGTGACACCGGATGGCACCCTTCATGCGGTAGTAAATACCCATTCCGATGATTCCGCGCCCGGTTATCAAACCCAGGTATATTCACGAACCAACTCAACGGCACGGCCGGATTCGATCCGCCTCGATCAAAGCGGCCTTAACGGGGCTTGGTACGCGTCTTATGAAACCGGCCAAGGCTTCATGCTGGATTATTTTCCCGCCAATCGAACCCTATTCATGCCTTGGTTCACCTATGCGCGATCCACTTCGAGAACGGCCGATCCAAACGAAACGAATAATCATCCTTCGGGTCAACGCTGGTACACACTGCAAGGCACGGTACCGGTTGGCGCCGTTAGCGCAGAGTTGCAAATCGTAGAAAATTCGGGCGGCACGTTCGATGCCGGCCCCGCCACCGTTGCGCGCACCGCCGGAAACGCCACGCTGACATTTTCAAGTTGCAGCAGTGGTTCGCTGCATTACCGGTTTGATGCGGCCTTTAACGGCGGCGTTGAAGGTTTCGTCATGTTGACGCGGCTGACGCCGGCGACCAATGCCTGCATCCTGCCCAACGGCAGTGAAAGCACTGTTTCGATACCACCCGCCAGCAACGGTTTTGATGCGCGTCAGTCTGGTTCTTGGTACGCCCCGGCAACGGCCGGACAAGGATTGATGTTCACAGTACAACCCAATGGCCTGTTCTTCGCGGCGTGGTTTACTTACGATCCGGCCGGCCAAGCGGACGATGCAACTCAACAACACTGGTTTACCTTGCAAGGCGATCTTGGATCCGCAACCAACGGAACAGTGACGCTTCCGATCATTCAAACTATTGGTGGTACGTTTGATCTGGCTCCGACGAGCAACAGCTATCGGGTTGGTGAAGCTACGCTACGTATGCAAGGATGTGATCGTGCGCAACTTGAGTATAGGTTTGATGCTGGGGTGGTTGCGACTCCGTATGCGTTGCGGCAAGGGAGTGTTGGGTTGGAGAAGATTGGGGGTTGTGGGCTTTAGGGTTACGTAAACCTCATTAAGCTATGCTGACTATTAAAATTTTGGTTCTAAATGAATCTCAACTTTCTGATCTGTTTGAACAACAATTTGATATTGGCCTTTTGTGACCCTCTCCCAATTTCAGTACCGACCTAAAGTGGAGAAATCGGCGCGTTGACCCTCTCCCAATTTCAGTACCGACCTAAAGTGGAGAAATCGGCGCGTTT
>CAYXMH010000010.1:0-91975 GCA_964466115.1 uncultured Rhodanobacteraceae bacterium
GTCGGGGCCGATGAAACCGTTCATCGGCGGGACCGAAACATAACCCATGGCATTCTAAGAACGAATGCAAAGCGGACTTTTTTTGTGTGAATTTTTGTTACTCGGCGCGAAAGGGCGAGTAAGAAAAGTCGAGTAGGCTCTTAACGGCAAGCCTCCAGTCCCGCGCAAGCAACCCCTGCGCGAACCGGCCGTGCAGCCGATCTTCCAAATGGCTGTTTCTTATATTCAGTGATTAGGACTTACTATTTTTCTTCCGCCTCGCCCAGTGCTTTCACACCCTGAGTTTCCAAGCGGGAGATCAACGCATCCAAGTTCGACTTGCTGATTTCCGCAGCCACCTGATTTCGATAATTGGTGACATAGGAAATGCCTTCGATGATGACATCATAGGCTTTCCATTCCCCTTCTTTGGTATGCCGAAACGCATAATCGACCGCAACGTGCTTACCGTCATCCAAGATCACTTCCGTTCGCACGATGGTACGCTTGTCGTTAAGCTCACCTTTGTCGGCCAATACCTTCACACTGCCCTCCGTGTATTTGAGCAACCCCTCTGCGTAGCGATGCGCGATCGAGGTATAGAACGCTTTCGCGAAGCGATTACGCTGCTGCGGGGTTGCTTCACGCGCGTATTGACCGAGCACTAGAATCGCCGCGTAGTCGATATCGAAGTGCGGCAGCAGCACCGAATCAATAACGGCGATTTGTTTATCGCGATTGCGATTGAGTTCGTCATGATGATTTTCAAGCGCCTTGGCCAAATCATCTGCAATGGTTTGCACCACCTTAACCGGAGCTGCGTTTTCGCTAAAACCCAACGCCGGGAATACAGCCATCAGCACACAGACAAGCGAAGGCAAAAATCGCATATTAAATAATTCCTTTGTAATTTTTTATAATCAATAAGTAAGGTTCAAGCTTACAGCAAATCTATTTCTTCGCGTCCGCGTTCTTGGCCGCAGCCGCCTTATCGTCGTTGCTCACCAAGAACTTGCCGATCAAATCCTCCAACTGCAAAGCCGATTGGGTGAGCACCAATTCATCACCCGGCTTCAAAATCTCCGGTGACCCACCCGGCTTAAGGCCAATGTACTGATCGCCCAGTAATCCACTGGTGAAAATCGACGCAGCGGAATCGTCAGGCAATTTATTAAAGCGCAGATCAATGCCAAGCGTAACCATCGCGTCCAGTTTCTCCGGCTCAAGTTCGATGGCTTGAACCGAACCAATGCGCACCCCCGCGATCTTAACCGGTGCGCGCAGTTTCAGCGATCCAATATTGGTGAAGTGCGCTTTTAGCGGATAACTGGCGCCTTCGCGGTAGTTGGCAAGGCTGGTGGTCTGCATCGCAAGAAACGCCAATGCGCTAAATCCGAGCAGGATAAACAGCCCGGTGCCAATTTCATATGAACGTTTCTGCGTCATGTCGATTTCCCCATTACATCAAGATCGTGGTCAACAAAAAATCGATCATCAAAACCGCGATCGACGAAAACACGACGGTGCGCGTGGTAGCGTAAGCCACGCCCTCGCTGGTGGGCGAGGTTGTATAACCTTGGTAAACCGCAATCAGTGTGGCCACAATACCGAATGCAAACGATTTACCAACTCCATTGAACACGTCTTTACCTACCTCCACCGCGTCGGTCATATTGGACCAAAAAGTACCATTGTCTACACCCAGCCAACTTACTGTCACCAAGTGACCGCCCAACAGACCGGTCAAGTTGAAAACGCAGGCCAACAGCGGCATTGCGATAACACCGGCAAGGAACCGCGGGGCAATCACGTACGACATAGGGTCTACCGCCATCATCTCCATTGCCGCCAACTGGTCGGTTGCGCGCATCAATCCGATCTCGGCGGTGATTGAGGTTCCTGCACGTCCCGCAAACAACAAAGCGGTAATGACCGGGCCGAGCTCGCGGAACAACGACAACGCAACAAGGGTGCTGACCTTTTCGGTGGCCCCAAACGTGGATAAAGCGTTATAGCTTTGCAATGCCAACACCATGCCGACGAATAATCCACAGGTCATGATGATGACCAAACTCATGGCGCCGACAAAAAACACCTGGCGCACCAGCAAGGTCGGCTTCAATAAGCTGCTAGGTACTGCCGCGAGGATTGCAATCAAAAACAATCCACAGGCGCCTATTTCGCCCAAAGCCTGCTTCCACAGCAAAGAAGAGCGGCCGGCTGTACTCATGCACGTAATCCGTCGGCTGAGGCGCGCTGCGGATAATGGAACGGCACCGGCCCATCGATTTCACCGCGAAAAAATTGCCGGGTCCACGGTGATTCGTCGTGCAGCATTTCTTCAACGTTGCCCTGCGCGACTATGTTACCGCCCGCCAGCAAGACGATGCGATCGGCCACTTCACGAACTGCCGCAAACTCATGCGCGACCAACACACTGGTGATGCCCATGGTTTGATTCAAGGTTCGGATTAAATTCAACACATGGTTAAGCGCTATCGGATCAAGACCAACGAACGGCTCATCGTAAAGAATCAGCATCGGATCGTGCACAATCGCACGCGCCAACGCCACCCGTCGCGCCATGCCTCCCGACAGTTCACTTGGCATCAAATCGGCCGCGGCGCGCAATCCCACCGCCTGTAATTTATCGAGCACGACTTTACGGATTTTGTCTTCTGGCCAGTTATCGTGGTTGCGCAGAGAGAAAGCCACATTTTCAAACACCGAAAGATCGGTCAATAAGGCGGAATTTTGGAATAAGTATCCGATGCGTTCACGCAATTCAAACAATTGACTGCGCCGAAGTTTGAATACGTCCTGTCCATCGATCATGACCGTACCGCTATCCGGCCTTTGCTGCCCGGTGATATGCCTTAACAGAGTAGTTTTACCGGTGCCGCTCGGACCCATAATTGCGGTGATTTTGCCGCGTAAAATATCGAGATCGATGCCGTCGAATATCAACTTGCCATCCAATATCGTATGCAAATTGCGAATTTGCACCAATGCGGGATCGGTTGATGTCGTTGCATCGGCGATTTTTTGAATCGATTGATTCATGCGCAGTCACTTAAGCAGGCAAACACCGCTTACCATAACCGAGCGGCCATCTAAGGGCTAGGGCCAAGCTTAAGCAAGTAAATCCGCCAACATTGCGGCATAACGCTGCTGTTGGCGCTCGCGGCGTAACCGCTGGCAGGCGACGATCGCGCGCAGGTCATTTAGCGCCACTTGAAAATCGCCGTTTACGACCAGGTAATCGAATTCGCCGTAATGCGACAGCTCCGTACGTGCCTCGGCGCTGCGCCTTGCAATAACCGCTTGCGAGTCTTGGCCGCGATTTTGTAGGCGATGCAATAACTCCGCGCGCGAAGGCGGAAGAATGAAAATAGAACAACAACGCATTTTATTGCGCACTTGCGCCGCGCCCTGCCAGTCGATTTCCAGCAGCACATCGCATCCCGTCGATAGCCGCGCCTCCACCGCCGCGCGCGAGGTACCGTAGTGGTGGCCAAAGACGTTCGCGTGCTCTAAGAAAGCGCCCGCCTCAATCAATTGTTCGAACTCGCTATCGCTAACGAAATGGTAGTGCTGGCCGTTTATTTCGCCGGGGCGCGGCGACCGTGTCGTGTGCGAAACCGATACCGCCATATTGGGTTCGCTTTCCAGCAAGGCTTTCACTAAGCTGGTTTTTCCCGCACCCGATGGTGCGGCAACAATAAATAACGTGCCAGTCATGGGCTGTTCCGGTTGTTGACGATGCATGCGTTCACCGTATTTATTCGCTATTCGACCCGATGCAGCTGGTGCTTAAAATTATTCAATATTCTGCACTTGTTCCCGAATCTGTTCGATCAATACTTTCAGGTCAATCGCCGCCTGCGTGGTGCGTTGGTCGATCGACTTGGAGCCTAGCGTATTCGCCTCGCGATTGAATTCCTGCATCAGAAAATCCAAACGGCGGCCAACCGCATCGGGCAATTTCAAAATGCGCCGCGCTTCGGCCACATGCGCGCTTAAACGGTCCAGCTCTTCGTCAACGTCCAAACGCTGCAATTGCAATACGATTTCTTGCTCGATGCGCCCGGGTTCAAGCGGTTGTTTCAATTCGGCCAGTTTGGTATCCAGGCGCGCGCGCATCGCCGTGCGAATCTCCGGCAGCCACCCGCGCACATCGGCCACGATGCTCTCTACGGTCTCCAAGCGCTCGCGCAGGAACACCGCCAAACGCTCGCCTTCGCGGCTGCGCGTAGACACCATGTCGTCCAACGCCGCCTCAAATAAATCCAGCACTGCTTGCTGCAAGCTGGCCTGATCGATTTCTTGCTTTAGTAAAACACCGGGCCAACTCAACAAAGCCAGCGCATCGGTATGCAATTCCGGGAACCGCCCCTGCATCGTGGCAATGACCTGTTCTAACTTTTGCAGCATCGCAGGATTGAGCTCCACGGCGGAACCTTGGGTGGATTCACTGCGAAAACGCAGATTCACATCGACTTTACCGCGCGTAAGCCGCGCGTTTACCCGTTCGCGCAACGTGGCCTCAATGCTGCGCATTTCTTCCGGCAACCTTAGGTTAAGCTCCAGATAACGATGGTTAACGGAGCGAAGCTCAAAACTCAAAACACCCAAAGCGCTGGCACTTTCGGCGCTGGCAAACGCGGTCATGCTACGGATCATTATTTCCCCACAAATCGATTTGGTAGCGCACAATGGTAAACTGCCGCTCATCTTTCACCTAGCGCCACTTTTCATATGAGTTCAATGACCCGTCCTAGTGGCCGCGCCGCCAACCAATTGCGCCCGGTGACATTTCAGCGCTCCTACACGCGGCACGCCGAAGGTTCCGTCTTAGTTTGCTTCGGCGAAACCAAGGTGCTTTGTACCGCAAGCGTGGAAGAAAAAGTGCCGGGTTTCCTTCGCGGCAAGAACGAAGGTTGGGTTACCGCTGAATATGGCATGTTACCGCGCGCCACCGGAACGCGCAGTCCGCGCGAGGCCGCTCGTGGCGGCCAGGGTGGACGCACGATGGAAATTCAACGCTTGATTGGGCGCAGTTTGCGCGCGTGCGTCGATCGCACCGCGCTTGGCGAGCGCACCATTACGCTGGATTGCGATGTGCTGCAGGCCGATGGCGGTACACGCACCGCCGCCATTACCGGCGCCTATGTCGCCTTGGTCGATGCGGTTCGTTGTTTGCAGCAACGCAAGCTGTTAACCAAAAATCCCATTCATGGTGCCGTGGCCGCAATCTCCGTAGGCTTATGGCGCAGCACACCCGTGCTCGATTTGGACTACGCCGAAGACTCCAGCGCCGAAACCGATATGAACGTGGTGATGAACGACGCCGGCGGTTTTATCGAATTACAAGGCACCGCCGAAGGGCACGCATTCCGTCGCAACGAGCTCGATCAATTGCTGGCTTTGGCGCAATCGGGCATTGCCGAGCTTATGGCCAAGCAGAATGAAGCGTTGGCCATTTCCCATCGCCCATAATTTGAGAATTATTTTCAATACGATACAAATACAATGAAGCGCATCGTCTTGGCCAGCGGCAATCGCGGCAAGTTGGTCGAAATTCGCGAGATATTGGCCGACAACACAATTGAGTGGGTCGCACAAAGTGAGCTTGGTATCAGCGATGTCGAGGAATGCGGTTTAAGTTTTGTCGAAAATGCCCTGATTAAAGCGCGGCACGCCGCGGCAGCCAGCGGTCTGCCCGCATTGGCCGATGATTCCGGACTGATCGTCGCTGCGTTAAACGGCGCTCCCGGGCTTACATCAGCGCGCTACGCCGGCACGCACGGCGATGCCGCAGCCAATAATCGCAAATTACTCGCGGCCCTTGCCGATACTGCGGAAGATCAGCGGGGCGCCTACTTTATCTGCGTCATTGTCCTGCTGCGTTCCGCCAACGATCCAGCCCCGCTCATTTGCCAAGCCCAATGGCATGGACGAATTTTAGAATCCCCACGCGGCGAACGCGGCTTCGGTTACGATCCGTTGTTTTTTGATCCGGTTTTAAATGCAGCGGCAGCTGAGCTCGATGCGGCGACTAAAAATCGCGTCAGTCACCGGGGAAAAGCGTTGGATCAATTGCGTGCCGCGCTCTCCCAGGGCGCTATCGATAACCCATGCCGATAACCTCGCTACCGCCGCTCGCGCTGTATATTCACATTCCTTGGTGCGTGCGCAAATGTCCTTACTGCGATTTTAATTCGCATCAAGCGCCAGTTGCGATTCCACAAGAGGAATACGTGGCGGCACTGTTGGCCGATCTTGAACAAGATCTACCAGCGGTCTGGGGCCGCCCGATTACCAGTATTTTTTTCGGTGGTGGTACGCCAAGTTTATTCACGCCCGACAACATCGAGCGCATTATCGAAGGTGTATCGGCGCGGCTGACGCTGCGCCCCGCGCTTGAGGTCACGCTGGAAACCAACCCAGGCACCATCGAACACGGGCAGTTCAGCGGGTACCGGCGCGCTGGAGTGAATCGAATCAGCCTTGGCGTTCAAAGCTTTGCTGACGCCGCATTGCAGCGGATTGGCCGAATCCACGACGGCGCGCAAGCGCAACGGGCGTTGCAGGAAGCCCAAGATGCCGACTTAAGCAACATCAATATCGATTTGATGTATGCGCTGCCGCAACAAACGCTAGCGCAAGCACTCCACGATGTGGAGTTAGCCATTTCGCTCAATCCTACGCATATTTCACATTATCAACTGACCCTAGAGCCCAATACGCCCTTTGCCGCGCAGCCACCGCCGCTGCCAGACAGCGACGCCGCGTTCGACATGCAGGATCAATGTCAAACCCGGCTCGCCGCCGCGGGTTTTGAGCAGTACGAAGTGTCAGCCTATGCTCGCCTTAAGCAGCGCTGCGCACACAATGAAAATTATTGGCGCTACGGCGATTATCTTGGCATCGGCGCCGGCGCGCACGCCAAAATCACCGACGCGGCCGCGGGCTTAGTACGGCGCACTTGGAAAGTGAAGCATCCGCGCAGTTACCTGCAGCACGCGGCCACAGTATTGCGCTTGGGTGGTGATGAAATCATTCCACAGGAGCAACTCCCTTTCGAGTTTATGCTGAATAATTTGCGCTTGATCGATGGCTTCGCGATTCCCGATTTCGAGGCACGCACTGGAATTGAGGTAAGCCATATCCAACCGCACCTGGACGCCGCAATCGCGCGCGGTTGGCTGGAGCAACACGACGACCATCTGCGCGCAACCGCACTCGGTCAGCGTTTTCTCAACAACGTCATCGAATTGTTTCTACCACAAGCGCGCCTATGATCGAAGCCATCACCATTGCTTGCCCCTATTGCGGCGAAAGCTTCATGACCAGCGCCGATTGCTCGGCTGGTTCGCAGAGGTATATCGAGGATTGCGCGGTTTGCTGCCAGCCGATCGAAATTTTCCTCGCCATTTCGGAGGAAGGCGAATTGTTAGGCGTTCAGACAACGACAGATCGAGAATGACAGTAATTGAAATGCGGCTTGACCTTAACGGTGATCAAGCGCCATTGTCACGCATGTTTTTTACGTTTGTATTCACTCCAAAAATTTACGGGCAAGTCCCATCGTCCATGCAAACATTGCCACCCATATCCCGCAATGCAGTGATTGCATACTGCGCCGCGCTACCGCCACCATTGTTGTTATTAAATGTGTTTTGCCCCAGTGCGCAAATGCCTGGCGCATCGTTGCAGCGCAGCCCATACGAGGCGTTGCTGCCCAGATGATTGCCCACTGCAATCGAACCGCTTTGTAAATACAACCCCGCCAAATGATTGCCCACCGCAGTACAATTTTCCACATACACACGGGTACCGACGAAGGCATTTAAGCCATTGCCAAAATTTCGTCCGAATTGCGAATCCCGAATTCGCGTCACGCTCGCCGAATTGGTATCTATCGTTATGCCCTCATAAAGTTGCGTTTCGGTAACCACCATTCGCTCGATGACAGACCCTTCCGCAAAATGACTGGCGTAAATCCCCCGATCCCGAAAACCACGAACCACCCCGTCATGAAGATGAACGACGCCGGATGGTGTCGGTTCGATATCAAGCCCAATAGAGCCAAGCGCACCGGAACAACTGGTAACTGGCGTGCCGGTACAAGTTCCGCCGCCACTAATCGTGTGCCCATTGAGATCGAGATCGATTGGTCCCGTGGTTAACAGCACCGTGATCGTACCAGTATCCGGATCGCCGGACGGGGCCAGATCGGACGTCAGAATATAGCTTCCTGGATGCTGAATCGTGACCGGATAACCTGGCGTATCATCAGCGAAGCACCCAACCGCAATACAATCCTGATTGATCTCCAACGCGCCTTCCGTGGCAGCATTAGCGGGTGATGGCAAAATCACAGCCAAAACTGTCGAGAAAATCACCCAATGGATTCGATTCATGACATGCTCCTATTCAAATCCGTTATCGAAAACCGTGTCATTCACTGCTGCTAGCCCATCAAGATTGGCCGCACTCCAACGATCGGAAAAATCAAGCAAAGTATACCGCCTGGTCCAACTATTGTCGGCCAGGTGCAATTGCAAAATGTCTTCATCTGCAAAGGTGATGCCAGCAACACTACCGGCAGTGTCAAACGACACCAATAAATCAGTGGCCGTACCAACCATATCAATCGCGTCGATATTCAGCGCCGGTGAAAGACCCAACGCATTCGCATCAAGCGTCTTCGCCCCGAACATACCAGCGGAAAAAGTGATCACGTCGGCCGGGCGAATTACGGTCGCGCCAGCACTGAAGGTTTTATCAAACGACAACAGCAGTGCGCCGGCCACACCCAAACGCGCCACACCATCGCAATGCACGCCTTTCGGCACTCCGGCCGCGGCGGCATCGAAGGCCTTGCTGAAAACACCAGCGGAATAACGAATCACATCGGCTGGATCGAAATACGCGCCACTAAGCGTAACGCCAATATCCAGTGCGAAAAGCACATCGCCGTTCGCATCGATCTGAAAATCGCGCAAATTGGCGCGTTCGGGTAAGCCAGGGATTGTTATTCGTGTGCGGGTTCCCGACAAAGTGTCGGTCACGTAATCTTTGCGCGCCGCATACTGGCCAGATCCAACGATATTGGCGCCCACATTAGAAGAATATTGCAACTGCGCAATCGGTGGAGTTTGCGCCATCGCCGGGGTCACTGCGAACAAGGGCAGCAGTGAAATTGACCAAATGCACTTAAGTATGCGCCACATGTTGACGACCATCGACATGCCCTTTTACTTTTCGCCAATTGTACTGGTAAATCGATTTCGGAATGAATGCACGTTTAGTGAATTCCGGCAGGTCAACATTTTATGTGTAACCAAATATTAACGGCACCGTTGCTATCGGTAATGACCCCAAGGCAGTTTTAGAAAATTGCAATTGCAGACTGAGGAAGACTGCAATAAACGCGCCTTACTCGCCCACTTGGATTTGCTTGTCTTGCGCATGCCCAAGCTCTAACAAATGCTGCCAAGCCGGTGCATCGGGCAGGAACGAGGTATCGAGCAAACTCAAACTGTCCGGCTGCGGCAACTTGGTTTTATCCGCGGCACGCCACAACCGCCAGAGCTCGTCAATCTGCTGCTTACGCTGCTCACCCGCCCCAATAAAATCATACGAAGCAAGTGTCGTTTGAAATCCCAACTCTATTTCTTGGCTTTTTAAGTTCTGATCAAGCGCAACTAAACTGTTGCGCGCAAAACGCCGAATCTCGGGATAATGATCTTGCAATGCCTGCAGCAGATAGGGAATAAACACCGCGCGTTGTTTCACATCAATACCGGTAACTGCGGTGCCCATTTGGTAAGCCGCGATCGCTTTTTGTACCGGATCACCGGCAAGCAAGGTGGCCGGCAAATCCGGCAATGCCGGATCGATGCCATCGGAGCGCGATTCGACCTTATCCGAACCGTTGCCCCAAAGTGTATGTTGCTGCTGCGCCACCCATTGTGGTGATTTATCCAAATGGCAATTGCTGCACGCATTGGGGCGACCGTTTGCGGCATTACTCGCCGCATCGGGCACTTCAATCCGGTGGCTGCGATGAATGGTCATTACACCGTACGCCAAGTTGGGCATATGGCAGTTGTAGCAATTGGAGCCTGGGCTGTCTTTAGCGTGATGCGTGTGATCGGTTGGATTTGAAACAATCGCCTGATGACAGCGCGCACAGGGGGCGCTGGTTCGATTGCGTTCCGGAATCATGCCGGCGATATCGCCGCTGTGCATGCTGTGGCAACTAATGCACGTCAAATCGTTCGATTCGCGGTAACAGCGCGATTGCAGCAAGCCTTGGTATTCGTAAGCGCTAAGCCGCGCTGTACCATCGCTCCAAAACCGCATACTGAACAAATCCGCCGACGCCGTGATCGGCGGTGGAGTATCGCGTGATATGGGAGTAACGCTGGCGTTCAAATCCGCCCCCGCGCGATAAGAAGGCCCGTCAACAATCCATTGTTCGACCAAGTTCGATTTAGGCACTCGTTGACCGTGGCATTGGCCGCACACCTCCACACTGCGCGCCGCCGGTATTTGATATGGATTGACGATGGTGGGATCCAGCGCATCGGAGAGCTGCAGCGCAAGCCGGCGCATGGCGCTTTGATTGCGCGCAACGTGCTCGCTGCCGGGGCCGTGGCAAGTTTCGCAGGCAATGCCAAGCTCACCCACGTTTGAATCGTAACGGGCATCGCGATTGAGATCCACCGCCACTCCCTGACGCGCGCGCTGCATCAATTCAACGTAATTTTGCATGCGTGGTTTGGGACCGGTGTTGTGGCAAAAAATGCAGTTGTTGTTCCAGCTGGCGATGTGATTATCAAACCCTTGATCATCCGATCCTAAAAAAGCGGCATTCAGATGCACCCAGCGCTGCTCACCGATATGCCAAAGATAATGCAGCCGATAATACGTGCCGCTGTCCTCGTTGTAGCTTAAGTATTGCTGGTAACGGTGGGAACCTACGGTGCGCGCCACCGGCAATGTATTCAATATCTGTTGGGTGCTGGGATCACGGTACTCGAAATAGAATTTGCCGTCCTGCGTAATGGGGCGCACTTCGGTGCCCCAGTACGACAGCGTCTGGCCATCGAATTTCCCGACCACCGATTGCGCGCTTGCCACTTGCGTCATCGTACGATGATAGGTGCGGTGCCAGCTGCCATACCGATCGGCATGGCAGGCCTCGCACGTTTGTGAGCCCACATAGTGCGATTGTGCGATATTGTAAGGCATGGCGATTTCAGCGCGATACGCGGCCAGGACCTGCCACAGCCACACCCCGCCAGCCAACAGCAGTAGCAGCACCACCGTGCCAATCACCTTGACCCTATTCTTTGATAAGCGCATCGCCTGCTTTCGCTTCAAAGTATTCTATTCCACCATTACACCGCGGGGTTATCCGGCGGTTGCCACAACTCAATGCGGGTACCTTCCGGATCAATCACCCAACCAAAACGCCCGTATTCACTGACGTCGACCTTCGCATCCACCTGCACGCCCGCACTGCGCAGCTGTTGCAGCAGCTCGTCCAAATTGTCGACGCGAAAATTCACCATATACGGTTTATCGCTTGGATCAAAATAGCGCGTGTTCGATGAAAAGGGCGACCACAGCATACAGCCAGGCCGCGACTCGTCTTCGTTAAACATCACGCCACCAAAATCTTCGACCTTTAAACCCAGGTGTTTCGCATACCATGCCGCCAAGGCCTTTGGATCACGCGCTTTGAAAAAGAATCCGCCAAACCCAATCACTTTAGCCATTATGCTGCCCTCAGTAATACCAATCGATTGAAACGGCTGTTTGCTCTACGCTGCGTCTGAAAAAAACGCCTGCACTTCACCAAGGTCGCGCGTGACCGTAAACGGTGGCAAACTGTTAAGAAACAGTTTGCCATAACCGCGCGTAGTAAGGCGCGGATCGCACAAAACCAGTACGCCGCGATCGTGAACGTCGCGAATCAATCGCCCCACCCCTTGCTTTAACGCGATAACCGCGCCGGGAATCTGCCAATCGGTAAAGGGGTTGCCGCCCGCGTCGCGCAATGCGCTCAAGCGCGCCTGCAACACCGGGTCGTCCGGCGCCGCAAATGGCAATTTATCTATGATTACACAACTAAGCGCGTCGCCCGCGACATCGACCCCTTCCCAGAAACTCGCGGCGCCCAGCAATATTCCGTTCCCGGCTAAGCGAAACTCCGTCAGCAGCTGGTGGCGCGGAGCGGTACCTTGCACGAACAAGGGATACGGCACTGCATCGGCCAGTAATTCGGCCGCGCGTTTCAAGGCGCGATGCGAGGTGAACAGCAAAAACGCGCGGCCTTGGGAGGCCTGCAACACCGGTAATGCGGCGGTGATCACCGCATCGGTGTAATCGCGCTCATTCGGGTCCGGTAACCCGCGCGGCAAATAAGCCAATGCCTGGCGTGTAAAATCGAACGGGCTGGGCAGGCTCATGCTGATCGGATCATCAAGCCCCAACTGCCGCGCGAAATGATCGAAACGCCCCGCCACCGACAGCGTTGCCGAGGTGAATATCCAGGCCGCATGGGTTTGCTCGCGCAAGGCGCGCAGGGATGGGGCAAGATCCAATGGCGTGGCATGGAAACTGAACCCGTGCGGGCTTAATTCGTACCAATGCACCGACTTGCCGATGTCGCCGGCTTGCGCTTGGTGATAGCGTTCGAGCAGGTTCACGGCGCGCGCGGCGCAACTTTCCATCCCGCGGCTACGTTGCGCGTTTTGCTCAAGCAGTTCGCACAAGGCCGTTAGCACTTGCTGTAACGCATTCATTTCTTCTAAGACGTTGGCATCCGCGGCCAATGCAGTTTGCGCACCGCGCGGTGGATGTCGATCCAAAGCCAAACGCACTCGCCGTAACGCCGGCACCAAGGGCTCCAGCATCGGCTGCATCACCGCCAATGCGCCGCTTAACGCACCGCATTCGGTCAGCACATCGTGCGCCAAATCGGACACTTGCCGTGAACTTAAATGGGTCGACAAAAATTGACCCGCCAATTCGGGAATTTGATGCGCTTCGTCCAAGATGAACGCGTGCGCCCCGGGCAAAATTTCACCAAAGCCTTCCTGCTTGATCGCCAAGTCGGCAAACAGCAAATGGTGGTTGACGACGACCAAATCCGCTTCCTGCGCCGCACGCCGGGCCTTAACCACGAAACACTCGTCGAAAAACGGGCACTCCGCCCCGAGGCAATTATCGGTGGTGGAGGTTACCCGTGGCCAAATCGGTGATTCCTCCGGAATCTCGGTCAACTCAGCCCGATCGCCACTGGCGCTGCGCGAAGCCCAAACACGAATCTGCTGCAATTGACCGACTTGCTCGCGATCGCGGTATTGCCCGTCTTTGATCGCCTGGTCCAATCGGTAATGACACAGGTAATTCGCGCGCCCTTTCAATAAACTCGATTTTAAACGCGCGCCCAAGACATTGCGCACGCGCGGCAAATCTCGATGGAAAAGTTGATCTTGCAGCGTTTTTGTTCCGGTGGAAACGATCACGCGTTTGCCTGAAAGCAGTGCAGGCACCAGATAGGCGAAAGTTTTCCCCGTACCGGTGCCGGCCTCGGCGATCAAAGTGCCGCGGGAAGCTATGGCGTCAGCCACCGCTTGCGCCATCGTTTGTTGACCGGATCTGGCCGCAAATCCAGGAATCTCGCGCGCGAAAGGGCCTTCGCAACCGAGCAGCGTCGCCGGGTCGTCGTTGTCAGGTTCCCGAGTATTCATGACGACATGTTCGACCACGTATATCCCTATGCCAGCACTGATAAGGGCAACGTACGATCACATTCTTACTGGACGTGAAGCACGGCAAACGCTCAATTGTTGCTTTGCTTGATCAACCCCTGGCGCATCATTCAACAGATGACGGATTTCAATCAGCGTTTGCCAATTGCGTGCGCATAAACTACCCACTTTGGGCCCGGCATCGAACGACTGCTGCGCCAACATCGCAGCTTCCTTATAGTGCTGCCGTTCCAGTTCAAGTTCAGCCAAAAACTGCAAAATATCCGGGGCGGCGGTGGCCAAAGCCAGTGCTTGTTGGGCCGCAGTGATTGCTTCATCGTATTTGGCTTGGGCTTCCAGTTCGCGCGCTTGTTTTAATAATCCATCCAACGCCGGATCACGCAACGGCTGCACTTCCACGGCCGAATCCGATTGCGTGCCGGCGGCTCGAATGGCGGCAATCGCGTCGTGATCGGGTTTAGCCGCGCTTACCGGAGGGGCGGGCTGCGAACAGGCCGCTAAGCCAACCACAACAGGTACCGTTAATAGATTTAAAAATTTTATAAGTTTCATAATAAATTTTGCATTCTCCATTCTAGCGCTCATTGCCGAATAGTGCCTTTAACTGCTGCAGGGGACAATGATCGGTTTCGCTCGGCGCATAACCCGCCAGAAACGGTATTGTGCGTGCGCCCGGACATTCGGGTGCAATACGAGCGCCGCTTGCCGGATCTACGCTTACGAACTCCAGCTCATCGTGGGATAACGCCAAGGGTTTGCTCGGCAATTGATGAAATAGCGCAATCCACACCTTTAACGCACCGGTGGCACCCATCAAACCGGTGGATTGGTTATCATCGCGCCCAACCCACACCACCGCCAAATGCTCATCGGTAAAGCCGGCAAACCAGGAATCGCGTTGCGAATCGCTGGTACCGGTTTTGCCCGCGGCATTGAGATAACCCAAACCTTGGCCGTCAACTGCGCGTGCCGTACCGGCGGTTGTTACCTGTTGTAACGCAAAGTTGACCAAACGCGCTGCCGCAACGTACTCACCACTACCGGATTTGACCGCATACCGCGTCAAAGGTTTTCCCTGCGCATCCAACACGCCACGTACCGTGCGCAACGGCACCGCATGCCCGTCGGCGGAAAAATATTGGTACAACTGGGCGACATCATACGGCGACAAATCCAACGCCCCCAAGAGCAGCGAGGGGTTCGGGTTTATGGTCGCGTTAAGCCCAAACGATTCGATCAAACCGCGCACTTTGGCAACGCCAAGCGCCAAACCCAAATGGACGGTGGCGAGGTTGTACGAATGCGTCAATGCGTCAATCAGCGGGACGTTTCCGTGCGTTTCGTGTTCGGCGTTTTGCGGCGTCCAGTGCGAACCATCGGCTTGGCGCAAGTCCACCGCCGTATCGTCCAACGGGCTGATTAAGGAAAACCGCTGTGGCTGGGCCAATGCCACCAAATACACAAACGGTTTTATCAAGGACCCGATCGGACGGCTAGCCGCAAGCGCCCGGTTAAAGCCCGGCTGATCCGGGTCGCGCGCACCGATCAGCGCCTGCACTTCGCCATCGTGCGCACCGGTCACCACCATTGCACCTTCAAGATCCGGCTGGCGTTTGCCGATGGCGTCGAGTTCTTTGGTCAGCGCACGCTCGGCCAAGGCTTGGGTCGCCGGCGCTAACGTGG
Organism: uncultured Rhodanobacteraceae bacterium; assembly: GCA_964466115.1. Lineage (GTDB taxonomy): Bacteria > Pseudomonadota > Gammaproteobacteria > Xanthomonadales > Rhodanobacteraceae > Pseudolysobacter. Next base: position 15,459 of record CAYXMH010000010.1, read on the forward strand.
TATGTACGCTTAAGCCCTCGCTGCGCAGTGCGCCTTCCGGGTAATCGTGGGCAAGCTGGGTTCGCAATAGCTCCAAAAACGCTGGGTAGCGATTGCGTGGCAAACCCGGTGTTTCTGAAACCATCAACGGTGTCGCACGCGCATGCTCTGCCTGCGCTTGTGTGATCAAATTGGTTTCATTAAATACCTCAAGCACGCGATCACGCCGTGCTTTGGCTTGGCCCGGATTGCGTCGCGGATCATACAAACTGGGGCCTTGCACCATTCCGATCAACAGCGCAATTTCCGGCATCGTTAGTGCGTTTAGATCGCGCCCAAAATAAAATTCCGACGCCGCCGCAAACCCGTGCACCGCTTGACCGCCCTGCTGACCTAAAAACACTTCATTGAGGTAAGCCTCAAGAATGCGATGCTTGTCGTAGCGCGCTTCAATCAGCAGCGCCAATAAGGCCTCATTGAATTTCCGGGTGTAACGCTGGCCGCGATCGAGAAACAGGTTTTTCACCAATTGCTGCGTCAAGGTGCTACCACCTTGTACGACATGTCCGGCCATTAAGTTCGCGAAGGCGGCACGCACGATCGCGGCCAAGGCAATGCCGTGATGATGTTTGAAGTCGCGGTCTTCAACCGCTTGCAAACCGGCAATCAATAATGGCGGAACATTGCCAAGGCGCAATAAGCGTCGCTCGGTCTGCTCATTGCCGTACAGCGTTGCGATCCGTGCCGGGTCAAGCCTGGCTTCGGTCAAAGCCGCATCGGTATCCGCATCCTTAAGCGCGGTGACGGAATTGCTCGATAGCAGGACATCGAAGCGTCGTGCGCGCTCATGGCCATCCAAATAATTGAAGGCGCGACGTGCGATGACGAAATGGTTTCCGTCGTGATGATAGCTTCCAGGTAATTTGGCCGTTTGATCCTCGCTGTAACGCGCCGCCTCGAGTTCCAACACCAAGGTTTCCGCGCTTAGCGGCATTCCCGGCGTCAGCAGCAGCGGCCGGGCATACACCCGGCTGGGCAGATCCCAAGCCAGGTCATCGAAGCGCAGGCGTATTTGGCTATCCAGATAAACCGAATAGGGCACCACAAACCCGACCGCAAAACCAAAGCCCAGCCAAAACGGTATGCGCAGAAGACGCCATGCGCTTAAAAAAAAGGGGACCAATCGATCGCGAACAGCCAAAACGGCGCACACCCATACCGCAAAAGGGACGCCAGTGTACTCGATCGATGGTCGGATAAGGCCGCAAGCCTCATTCACGCCAGCCGCGGTGACAGCCCGCGGCGCTTCCGCGATAATGCCACGTATCGGCCTTGCGCCGGTAAGCATCCCGATGAGGCAACGATCATGCAGCAGCTTAAGGTTAATGCGTCCTTGTGTCTGATTTAAACCTCACGACGAGCGCAGTCGTCTGCGTTCACGGCGGCCAAGTCCCGGATGCGAAGTGGTTAGTTCGGCTGGCACAAACTCTACCGGCGAATAGTGCCGTATGCCTATTCGGACCGTGTGCCGGTGCTGTTGAAACACCAGTCACATGGCAGCGCATGCCAACGGTCACCGCCGGTAGCACATCAACGCTGCTGATTGCGGCGCACAAGGCATTTTCGAATTCCAATCTTATTTTGCTGCACACAACCACCTCGTTACCGGATTTTTGGTATCAACGATTGCTGCGCGGCTTATCCCTTCCGGATGTATTGGCCGTAAGTCCACTGGATAATTGCGACCCGAATCGCGCCCCATTGCCGGCCGGTGTGTCGAGCGACGCGAGCGCCACCGAGATCGATGCGGCGTGTTTTGTCTATAGCCGTCGAATGGTATGGGATTGCGCGGCGATTTCACCATTGTTGAGCGCCTGGAGTGGTGCGCGTTTGCGCGGCATTGCGTTGGATCAATTCAACGGCACAACTCCGGCGACTTTAGCGCCGCTTAGAGCTGTGCTGTTGGATCATCTGTATGTCGCAGAGGGCTCTCGAAAACTGCGCGGTCCGGAACCCACACGTGCTGGGGCAGATCCGCGGCCACCCTCACCCCTGGGTGAATTGCGGGAACGAGTCGCGGCACGGATTGCGAACCATCCCGCATTACCCGAAAAAACACCGTTCCCCGGTTTGGATAAAAAACCGGTCGTGCTGCACATGCTGCACGGCTGGGGCGGCGGTGCCGAGCGTTTTGTGCGCGATCTTGCCGCGATTGATTCCGTTCGTACTCACCTGATTCTTATTGCACGCGGTCAATTCGCAACCCGCTGTTATGGCGAACGACTGGAGTTGTTCAATGGCGATTTTCGCAATCCGCCGCTGCGCCAGCTCACCTTGCCTCAAGCGATTGCCGATACCGCCCTCCATGACGCCAATTACCGGGCTTTCTTGGAAACGATTCAACAGGATTTCTGCGTCGACGCGATCGCCGTTTCGTCGCTGATTGGCCACAGCTTGGATGCGCTGCGCACCGGTCTGCCGACGCTGGTCATCGGTCACGATTACTATCCGTTGTGGCCGCTATTGCATCGCGACTTCGGTGATAGGCAGCTTACATTCGATGCAGCGCAGCTTGCCGCCGATTTGGCCGCAGCCGATTTCGGATTTGAATTTGCGCAACGCCAGCCATCCCATTGGCAGGCGCTGCGCGAGGCCTACGTCGATGCCCTACTCACCGCACGGGCCACCCTGATTTCTCCAAGCCAAAGCGCACTGACGAATCTGCTGCACCTTGAACCGCGTTTCGCCGCATTGCCTTCCCAGAGTATCCCGCACGGTCTAACGCCCTGGCCGAGCGGCACTGTTTTGCCGATAACACCGCCCTCGGCACGACCACGGCTGCGCCTGTTGTTGGCCGGCCGCATCCGCGGCGGGAAAGGCGCGCAATTATTGCGCGCGGCACTCCCGGGTTTACGCGAACACGCCGATATTTTTCTGCTGGGCGCCGGCAGCGAGGGCGAACAATTTTTCGGTGAAGACGGTGTTCACATCGTTCTTAACTATGCTCGAGAGCAACTGCCCGAGTTGGTTGCGCAAATCGGCCCCGACATCGCATTGCTATTGCCCACCGTTTCCGAAACGTTCAGCTACATGCTGTCGGAACTGTGGAGTCTGGGTCTACCGGTTTTGGGTACCCGCCTTGGCAGTCTGGCGGAGCGCATTGTTGAGGGCACGAACGGTTGGTTGGTGGAGCCTGAGGTAAGCGCCATCGTTGCTGCGGTAGCTCGATTGGCGCAAGCGCACGATGCAGTCGCAAGCGTACGCGCTCAAGTTTGCGCGCAGCCATCCATAAGCATAGAGACGATGCTTGCTGGTTATCACGCATTGCTGCCACGCGTCGCGCGCGAATCGGCGGCTTATCCGGTGCATTTACCGACACCGCTGCGAATTGAGCTGGCCACGCTCAACGCCGAATACGGCCAAGCATTGCGTTCGCTTAAGCTGCAGCTCAATAAGTTCGCGGAACAACAGCGGGAACTTGATAAACGAACGGACTGGGCGCTCGGTTTAGAGCGGCAATTACACCAATCCCAGCAAGAGCTGACGAACGCGCAAACACAATGGAACGACTGGAAATTGCAAATCCAAACGGACCTTGACGATCGCATCAAACGGGTATCGGCTTTGCAAGCGGAATTGGAAGATCGCACCCAATGGGCGCTGCGCCTAAACGACGAAACCGCCAGACAACGCGAACAGATAACCGCGCTGTCGAACGAATACGAAACGCTAAACCGTGATCGGGATGCTTTACTGACCAGCACGTCCTGGCGCATAACCGCGCCACTGCGCTCGATCATCCGGCGTTACCGGCATCTTCACGCCTACCTCAAATTTTCTTGGGCGCGTTTGCGCTCCGCTTCAAGCCGGGTTCGATCGAGCATCGCCCGCCGCGGCGCAATGGCTACGTTTAAACGCATAGCAATGGAATTGCGCCGCACACCCGCCCCAGCACCCGGACCCATCGCGCAAGCAGCGCCTACGGAGGTGTTTCGGCCATTTTGTGTGCCGCTTAGCGCAATACCTCGGGTGTCGATCGTCATTCCGGTCTACAACAAATTTGCCTATACCAATGCATGCTTGAATTCACTGGTTGAACACGCAGGTGAGGTGGCGTTTGAAGTCATCGTGGTCGACGACGGATCAAGCGACGAAACCCCGCAGCGGTTACAAACCATTACCGGCATACGAACCATCCGCAATCCACAGAATCTTGGATTTGTTGGATCTTGCAACGCGGGAGCGGCACAAGCGAAAGGCGAGTTTATTCTATTCTTAAACAACGACACCACGGTCACCGCCGGTTGGCTAGAGGCTTTGCTGCGCTGTTTCGACCAAGAGCCCAATGCCGGTCTGATTGGCGCGAAACTGGTGTATCCGGACGGCCGTCTGCAGGAAGCCGGTGGCATCATTTTTTCCGACGGCTCCGGTTGGAACTACGGGCGTTTCGACGATCCGGCCGATCCCCGTTACAACTTTCGCCGGGAAGTCGATTATTGCTCCGGTGCCGCGATCATGATCCGACGCACGCTGTTCACGCAGCTCGGCGGTTTCGATACGCGCTATGCACCGGCCTATTATGAAGACACCGATCTTGCCTTTGCGGTGCGCAGCGCCGGCTTGAAGGTAATCTATGAACCAGCCGCAACGGTGGTGCATTTTGAAGGCATCACGTCCGGCACCGATACCGGCAGTGGAATTAAGCGATTCCAAGTAGTCAATCAGGGTAAATTCCTGGATAAATGGAAAGAGCCCTTAACGCATCAGCCTAAGGCTGGCACCAGCCCTGAACTAGCACGCAATCACCGGGCTTGCGGACGCGTATTAATCATTGATGCGTACACGCCAACGCCGGATCAAGATTCGGGTTCATTGCGGATGGTTAACCTGATGCGCGTATTGCGCGAGCTTGGCTACGCCGTCAGCTTTCTGCCGGAAAACTGCGCCTATATGCCGCGCTACAGCACCGACTTGCAGGCCTTAGGGATAGAAGTGCTGTATCACCCTCATGTGCATCCAATGGCGTGGTTTCAACAATATGGCGCAACCCTTAACGCGATAATACTTTCACGACATTACGTCGCCGCCAATTTTATTGGCCTGGCTCGGCTTTATGCACCCCAAGCCAAACTGATCTTCGACACGGTGGATTTACATTATTTGCGCGAACAACGCGCTGCTGAGCTCGAAAATCGCGATGATCTCAAGCGCATTGCCGCAGCCACTCGCAACGCGGAACTCAAAATCATGCGCGAGTGCGACCTCACCTTGGTGGTCAGCGTTACCGAGCAAGCTTTATTAAAACAAGAGCAACCGCAAACGCGTGTGGAGATTCTTTCCAATGTTCACGAAGTATACGGTTGCCGACGTTCGTTCTCGCAACGCCGCAACCTGGTTTTCATCGGCGGTTTTCAACATCCACCGAATGTCGACGCCGTGCAGTTTTTTGTACGCGAGGTGTTCCCAAAGGTGCGTAGCCAACTACCCGACATCGAATTTCACGTCATCGGCAGCAAAACGCCCGAAGAGATTCTCGCATTGAACGGAAACGGTGTCGTGGTTCACGGCTTTGTCGAGGACATCGTCCCGTTTATGGACACCTGCCGTTTATCCATCGCCCCATTGCGCTATGGCGCCGGAGTCAAGGGCAAGGTCAATATGGCGATGAGTTATGGCCTGCCGGTCGTTGCGACCAAGTGTGCGGTTGAAGGCATGCATGTTCGTGCCGGATTGGATGTTTTAGTGGCCGAGCATGCGGATGACATGGCGGCGAAAATCGTTCAGGCTTATGGTGACGAGGCTTTGTGGAATACTCTTTCACGCAACGGTTTGGAGAATGTACGTTCGCATTTTTCGTTCGCCGCGGCGCGCGAAGCGCTGTTGCGAATCTTGAACTAGCTATTCCTTAGTGACGACACCGCGCAAATTTTCACATCGTTTATTAAATTCATTCCGTGCCGGGATTTGGAGTACGCGCTTTTTCTTCCAAAGCGGCTAATCGCGAATTCGCCGGATTAAGCTGGCGTGCGGCGGCAAGGGCGCGAGTCGCGTCGGAACGCTGGCCGTCCGTCAGCCATTGCTCGGCCTGGTCGAGATAAGCATCCGCCAAGCGCTCGCGCATTTTCGGCAAGGCCGGGTCTTGCGGTTCGGTATCGCTTAACGCATCAAGCAGGGCGCGCGCGCGATTCGGCGTTCCCGCCTTTAACGTTTGATCGAACAGTTCGCGGGCGCGTACCGGGATGCGCTTCAAACCTTCCAGGGCCTGCGCGTTATTCGCGTCCAACCGCAGAACCGCCCGGTATTTGTCGAAGGCACTTTCGCCCGGCGGAACAATCAAGTTTCCCGCTTCGATGGCTTGGTTGGCGCCTTCAAGAAATTTTTGGATCTGCGCGGTTTGGTCCGGGGTTAATGCGCTACGGCGGTTCGCAATGTCCACCTGTTCCCGCGCTTCGCGCAAGCGACTGCGCGCCGCACGCACTTCAGGTAGATCGCCGGCAAGCGCTTCGGCCTGGGTAAGGAATTTATCCGCGCTGCTGAGGTTGTTGTCATCCAACGCGGCATTGGCTTGGGTAGCTAAGGCTTGCGCCACTTTACGCAAACCGGCTTTGGCACGGACATTGTTGGGGTCACGTTTTAACACGCCTTGAAACAGGATTTGCGCCGAGTCGGCCGATCCGGAAAACCGGCCAGCGCGTAACTGCGCTTCGGCACGCGTAAGGTCCTGCTCTTGCGCGGAGGCTTCATCGGTATGCACTTTGGCGATGGCACCGCGTAGCTCGGGCACCTCAGGATGATTCGGCGACAACAGCGCCAAGTCCTCGATGCGCTGGCGTGCCAGTGGCAAATTATTCGCAGCAATCGCTGCGCGCGCCTCGTGCACCAAGCCTTCGGCCACTTTCTTTAGGCCATTGAGTGCCAGCGCGTTGCCAGGATCCGCATCCAACACCCGCTGATACAACTGCGCCGCACTGTTGTCGCCCAAAAGCAGGCCCTGCGTTAGCGCAGCTTCGGCACGAGTCAGTAGATCCTCCGTAGCGGTAATGCGGCTTTCAGCCGCACGTAAATCGGTTTCCAATCGCTCCACCTCGCTACCGCCGGCGAGCAACTCACGCGCCGTTGCCAATAACGAACGCGCGGTTTCCAGATCGCTGCGTGAGAGCGCCACCCGCGCCTGTTCAATCAGACGCTCCCCCACTTTAGCCAACCCGCGGCGTGCGGCATCGTTATCGTTATCGATCGTACGCGCCATTTGATACAGCTCGCGCGCGCTATCGCCTTGGTTGCCAACCAGTTTACCGGTTGCCAAAGCGGTATCCGCGCGTGCGATTAAATCGTTAAGCTCGGTATTGGGAACCAGGGCGCGCAAGCGGTCTTGATAGCGCACTGCACCCACCGCGATGATCAGCGCGCTGAAGGCTATCGCGGCCCACATCATCCGTTTGGATGACATCCAAGCTGACTTCGGTTCCGTTTCGCGATGCCCGTGCGCGGCGGCTGCCGCACCCGACGACGGACGACGCTCGGTTAGATTGGTCAGGTCGTCAAGCCGGCCGAAACTTGGATCCTCGCGTTGTCGCGGAACCGCAACGGCTGGAACCGGGCTGGTAATGGGCTCGTTCTGCCGTGGTGTAACCGCCCCTAAAATCTCACGCTGATAGGCCTCATCCGGCACAGCCAGGTCCAGATGTTCGCCACGGGCAATGGCGTATTCGAGTGTTTCAATGGCGGCGGCAACTTCATCGCCATCCTGGTATCGATCTTCCGGCCGCTTCGCCAACATTTTGTCCAGCAGCGGCTGCAGTGTCGCAAGTGCGGGTGGGAGTGCCGGGATCGATTGCGTGATATGCATAATGCCAACGGCAAGCGAGTCGTCCGCCGAATACGGAACCCGTCCCACCAGCAGTTCGTACAACACAACGCCCAAGCTGTACAAATCCGAACGACCATCCACGGTTCGCCCGCGCGCCTGCTCCGGACTCATATAGTGTGGCGTGCCAATCACAGCACCGGTACGCGTCATGCGCGCCGCCGAATCGTGGGCCCGCGCAATACCAAAATCGGTCAGCACCGACGACCCGTCATCGCGCAACAAGATATTGTCGGGTTTCACATCGCGATGCACGAAACCTTTGCTGTTGGCATAGGCAAGCGCGGTAGCAATCTCGCGCGTTACTCGTAGCGCGAACGGGACCGGACGCGGCTGACCGTCCTTGGTGAGGATGGGGCCACCCGACAAATACTCCATCGCCATGTAGTGATAATCTTCGTGGCGGCCCACGTCATGGATCGCAACCACGTGACGATGATGCAATTTCGCCGCAATTTTGGCTTCGCGCAAAAACCGGTCGCCAAAGTCGGGATCCGCCAATAGCACCGGCGACATCAGCTTAAGAGCCACCTCGCGATCCACGGATTCCTGCACAGCAAGGTGCACGGTAGCCATGCCACCACGGCCTAGCTGGCGTAGCAATCGATATCCTGGAATTTCGATCACGTTGCGGTCACCAATTCACGTCCAATGAAACGATTCCCCCAATGTCCGGTTCGCGGTATTTCACAGATTGATTTAACACCCGAGCGATACATTGGCAGTCATGTCCTGCTTACAAAAGTTCGTAACCCATCCCATAAGGTCTTGAGACGACCTAAAGCCGGGAAACTTGATCCCGAGCGCCGACGGATTCCTACCCGACGATGAGGGGCATCATTGTCCTACGCAAGTCCCTGTTATAATAAGCATAACACGTGGCCGGCTTGAACCACTGGCTTTCATACCACGCGCCGCGCTTCCAGCACATTGGGTACACCCGCGAGCCGATTGAGCAACGTGCTGAGCTGACCAAAATCAGTAACCCGTATGGCGTAATTCATCAATACGATGCCCTGATCGCGATCGGTTTGCGTGTTTACTGCCAGCAAATGGACATTATTGGCCGCGATGACGTTGGTAATGTCCTTATGCAACCATTTGCGGTCATAGGCGCGCACCAGCACTGAAACTTCATAAGCTTGGGCTTGTCCCGCACCCCACTCAATCTCGATCAAGCGAGTGGCATCGCGAGCGCGCAGCCGCGCTAAACTTGAACAATCGGCGCGATGCACCGAAACCCCGCGCCCGCGCGTAATAAAGCCCAGCACCGGATCACCCGGCAGTGGTTGACAACACCGGGCAAGGGTAGTGAGAAGATTTCCCACCCCCTCAATCGTCAATGCGTCTTTCGCCAGTTTACGGACACGCGTGGGTTGTGGCGGCTCGATGCGCACAGGGGTTTGTGTTTCATGCAGCACGCGCGCCATTTGGCTGGAGCCGATATCACCCAATGCCAACGCGACTAATAATTCATCCAGCGTCTTAAGTTGAAACTTCGGCGCCAAGGTATCCAAATCAATATTGCTGAGCGCCAAGCGGCGCAACTCCTTTTCCAACAGCGTACGTCCCGCCGCCACATTTTCCGCGTGATCGCAGCGACGAAACCAAGCTCGCACTTTCTCTAACGCGCGGTGGGTAGTCAAAAAGCCGCGGTGTGGGTTAAGCCAATCGCGGCGTGGCTCCAAAACCTTGCCAGTGAGGATCTCCACGCAATCACCGCTTACCGGTGTAAACGTCAACGGCACGATGCGATTATTTACTTTCGCACCATGGCAACGATGGCCGACATCGGTATGGACGTGATACGCAAAATCAAGCACGGTCGCCCCGCGCGGCAAGTCCATCACCTGGCCCTGCGGGGTTAGCAAGTACACACGGTCTTCCAGAATTTCGGTTTTAAACCCGGCCAGCAACGCCGCGTCGTCGTTGGATTCGTCTTTGGTTTCCAATAACTGGCGCATCCAGGCGATCTTGCGCTCGAAGCTTTGATCCCCTCCGCCACCTTCTTTGTAGCGCCAATGCGCCGCAACACCAAGCTCCGCGTGTTCGTGCATATCGTGCGAGCGAATTTGCACTTCGAGGGTCTTGCCTTGCGGCCCAATCACGGCCGTATGCAAGGATTGGTAATGGTTGCCTTTCGGGCGCGTAATGTAGTCGTCGAACTCACCCGGCACATGCGGCCAAAGCGAATGCGCCACCCCAAGCGCGGCATAGCAGCTGGGAATATTTTCCACTAAAACACGAATCGCACGAATATCGTACAGCTCGGAAAACTCAATCCCTTTGCGGCTCATCTTGCGCCAGATCGAATAAATGTGCTTCGGCCGGCCGGCAAGCTCGGCCTTAATCCCGGCTTTTTCCAAGGCGTGTCCAAGCAACGCGATCGCGTCTTGTATGTAGGTTTCGCGGTCCGCGCGCCGCTCATCCAACAGCTGCGCAATGCGCTTGTAGACTTCCGGCTGGCTGTAGCGAAACGCCAGGTCTTCAAGCTCCCATTTTAACTGCCATATCCCCAGCCGATTGGCCAATGGCGCGTGGATGTCGGCACTGAGATACGCCAGAGCGCGCTGTTGCTCAACCGGCAAGCGGCCCGCGGCTCGCATGCGTGCGACTTGGCGCGCGAGCAAAATGAACACGACACGCAAATCGCGAATGATGGCGAGCAATAGGCGGCGCAAGCCTTCCGCCCCACCGGTTGCACGACGCTCGCTGTACAAAGACCACACCCGTTGCGCGGCGCGTTGGCCTTCCATCAGCAGACGCAACCCCGCTGACCAGCCCTTCTGCATGGACTCGGGAAATACGACGCCGGCTTGCTCGTACTCGTGCAGCAAACACGCAACGAAAGTTTCGGGATCCGCTCGCAGTTCTTCCAAAATAGTAAGCGAGTCGATCAACTCAGACTCGACTATGGCTGGTAATGATTCTCCCGCCGCAAGATGGACCCCTTCCAAAGCGGCCAACAACGCGCCAGCTCGTTCAGCTGGCAGTTGTCGGCACCACTCGACAAGGGTCGGCGATAGGGATGGTTTCTGCTTCACTTCCTGATTTTAAACCGGACGGCACCGGGCCGTCCGGTTTAACGAAGGATCACGGAATTACGACGGTGTTACGACAATGCGGAATTGGGTCGTGGTTCTCTGCGCTATTTGTCCCGCCGGGAATCCACCGGCCTGTGCATCGACAATATTGATCGTGCAGGTGGCTGAGCCAGAATTAACGCCATTGAGCACATAATTTAACGTGTAATTCGCCGCCGGACCCGATGGGCTTAACTGCGGAGCACCCGCCGGGGTGAAGATTTGCATCGAACCCGCATCGAGCGTACACGCAATATTGCCGCCGCGCCCGGTTGAAGTATCGACCACAAAAGCCGCCGTTTGCGCCGCCAATTCATCCACCGCATCGGCGGGGGCGGGGGCGACCGCGGTAAGGAAATTCGTCAGCGAACCTAAGCACGATGCACCGGTAAAGCTGCCGAGCGAACACGTCAGTGTCGGCATATTATCGTTCGCGGCATCCGGATCGGCGATGCTTGAAACCGTAACGGTTGGCGCATCATTATCCGCACTGGCGACAGTCAACGTTTGTACGTTGCTAGCGCTGATTCCAAGAGCATCCACGGCTGTGATCGAAACGCTCGCGGAGGTCAGTGAATTGGTCGCAAAATTCGCTGATTTCGTAATGCTAAAAGAGCAGGTTTTGATAACCGGTACACCGGTTCCGGTATAACCGCCCGAATTAACGCAGCTTGGGGTTACCGGCGTGATGGTGCCATTCAAGTTAACATCGACGGTGGCCGTCAAATGCCCCGCGCCCTCTTCAGTGTCGTCTTGGATGGTGAACGAGCGAGTACCGCTGGCTACTCCTTCCGTTATCCCGCTAAGGTCCGGCACGGTCGGGAAAATGGGCGGCAGGTTACCGTAAGTATTAAGGCCCACCGCCACGTTGTTGTCGAGCTTAACCTCTTCTTGCACCGGCGGTGAAAATAGCGCGGCCATTACCAGCGGGTTCGCTGTACTTGGCAATCCTGCGGTCCCAATCGTGCTACGATGGACAATAAAGCGCCGGTTAAAGCTCTGGCCAGCCGTTAGATTGATCGTGTAATTAATATTACCGCTGCCGAAATCGCCCGTAGTGCCACTGCAAGATGAAGGGCTCGACGCTTGCGCTAAACACCAGATCTGAGTACCGCTGCGGTTGAATACCGCAGCATCGTATCCGTCACGCACGATAAATTGCAGTGGTCCGTCCACGACCGGAATGCTGACGTAGACATAATAGCTGTAGGTATAACTGTTACCAAAATTTGGCAAGTCGTACACCACCACGGAGATGGAGCTGTCAAAGGTCGGCTCATCAAACGCATCAATAAACAAATCGCGCGTCGGCTTGCGCACGCCCAAGGCATTCAGCCCATAGCACACCAAACTTGGGTCGCTAAGCAATCTTAGCGATTGCTGGCCATTGGCGCCGTAACTCATGCTGGCAACCCCGCGCACGCTTTGCCCCTGGTCGGTGGAGTCGCTCGCAACGTAAGAGCCAAACACAAACGTGCCGAAATACGGTTTAACTTGCACGGCAGTAGCGACGGGGCTACCGATGTTCGCACACAGCAATGGGGCGGTGAGATTCAGCTTTGCGACACCGCCTACATAGCTTAAGGCACTGAATGGAACGGAATCCTCATCATCAACGGTTATAGGAAATGTCAATCGGGGTGTTCCCCCCGCGACCGCAAGATTTAAACAACTCGCGCCACAAAGGCCCAAAATTGCCATCAGCAGTGTCGAACGAAACTGCATGCTTATCACTCCAAAGCCATGAAAATTAAAGACAGTGCCGAAAAACAGTCGGCGTGTGGATGCAAATTCACACACGCCAAGTTGGGCTTAACCCGCAACTTAAGGTAATACGCCAAAATCTTGGCAAATACCCACATTTGCTTAAACCCCTGCCCGCCACCCAGTAAAAGCCGGGAAAACAATCGCCGCGCAAGTATAAAGGCAGCGCCCAAGCCCAGTGTTAAATTGCTGTTACACGTGGGCTTTTCGCCGATAAAGGGTCGAATCTCGCCAACCCCACCCGACTCATGGCGTGCAGTGTACGCGCGCTTGCCGTTACAATCCATTTGGTAAAGGTGCACGATCCCGTGCGCATTCCCTTAAGAGAGGTAACTTATGCGATTTGTACTCGCTGGCGTTTTTTGCGTGATTTTCAGCCTGACCCAGCGGGTCGGCGCCGCCGAGTTCTCCTCACTCGAGGAACGCATGTCACAGCCGGAATTTCACGCGTCCGGGTTAGATAAACTGAGCGCCGAAGAATTAAAAAACCTAAACGCTTGGCTGCGCAATCATCCGATCAGCGGCAACAACATCGATCGCACCGGTTTCCCCGCACAAGACAGCAACCGCGATGCAATTACCAGCCGCATTGATGGCGCTTTTAGTGGCTGGTCCGGCAAAACCGTATTTAAGCTGCAAAATGGACAATGGTGGCAGCAAGTCGAAAGCGACCAATTCGCCGCCGGACCCATGCAAAATCCGGAAATCACCATTGAACCGGCTTTGCTTGGCAGCTGGTTGTTGAAAGTGAAAGGCTATAACCGCAGCGTGCATGTGCAACGGATCCATTGAAAAATGCACCGCTAATGGTTTCGAATTGCTTTAACGCAACGTCTCCAGCAGTTTTTGCAACCGTTTCGGGGACACCGGTTCCGGTGTTCCCAGTTCTTGGGCAAACAAAGATATTCGCAGCTCCTCTATCAACCAGCGAAATTCGGTCAATGCAGGCTGCGCGTCGCTGTTTTGCGCGCGGCGCTTAAGAAATTCCCGCCAAAACGACGCAACGGTAAGCATGCGCGCCTGATCGCGCACCGGGTCAGCGCGCAATCGCTCTGCGCGCAACCGCATACCGCGCAAGTAACGCGGATAATTCGCTAAACGCGCATCGTCTATTTCGCGCACAAATCCGCAATGCAATAACTCGCTTAACTGCTCCTGCAAATCTTCATAATTGGCCCGCGCAAACCCAAGTAAAGGCGGCTCAAGCCAGGGTTTCAATTCGGTTTGCGCTGCAATTACCGCCTCAACCAAACGCAGCCGTTCTATTGCGTAGGGAAATAACGCTTGTCCCACCGTCTGTTGTGCGCGCGCAAACGCCTCCCGTTGACGAATCTTTGCAAGATCTTGTTCGGCAAAACAGCGCAGCAACGCAGCCTCGACCAAATCCACACGCAGCGTTTCCACACTGCCAAGGGCGGAATAATGCAGCGCCAAGACCGGAGCCAACGGCAATTGTTTGCGTGCTTGTTTAATGCGATCGATTAACGCGCGCCGCAATAATCTTGCCACTCCACCGCGGTGCTGCAACTGCGCATCCGCCACCGACTCAAATACGCGCAGCGCCACCGTTTCGCCAAGATCAACCAAAGCCGGAAACGTTTGCAAGCCGCCTGCGCCGGTAAGCGTTAATGGTATCTCGTCAAAATCAAATGCTTGCACTTCGTCGCGCGCCAGTGCCGCATTCGCGGCCAACGAAAACGCACCGCGCGCGCGCTCGGCGTACTCGCGCTTAAAGGTAGATAAATCACGCCCTTGCGCCAAGGTCGCACCCTCACCATCCAGCAGCCGAATGTTCATGCGCAAGTGCGGCTCAAGCTCAATCCCGTCCCACGCCTGAGCTTGGATCGATACCCCAGTTACACGCCTAAGATAGGTCGCCAATACCTCCACTAAAGGCTCCGCAACCGGACGAACCGCTTCGCAGAACGCTCGCGCAAAATCAGGCGCCGGCACAAAATTCCGCCGCAACGCTTTAGGCAGGGCGCGAATTAACGCTGCGACCTTCTCCTCCAACATACCCGGCACCAACCAGTCCAACTGAGCATCATTCAAGGTATTGAGCAACGCCAACGGGACGCGCAATGTCACGCCATCGCACGGATCATTTGGTATGAAATGGTATTCCAACCTCAGCGCTGTGCCGCCGATATCAAGAGCAGGGGGGAACGCGTTGGTCGGTTTACCGGCGCCAGGCACCAGCACGTCGTCCAACGACCAATGCAAAGCCGCTTGTTCGGTGGGTTTTGCCTGCCGGTACCAATGATCCAACGCGGCCGAGGTGGTAATGCCCAACGGGAAACGCGATTCAAAAAAAGCACATAGTTCCACATCGCTTTTCAGCAAGGCGCGCCGTCTTTGTTGCTCTTCAAGGTCGCCGGCTTGCTTAAGCACCCGGGCGTTGGCCGCAACAAAATCGGCGCGGCAATCGATCGCACAAGCAACCAATGCCTCGCGAATAAACACACTGCGCGCCAAATTGGCATCCTGATCGGCAAAGCGTATGCGGCGGCGCTCGACCAGCGTCAACCCGAACAAGGTCACTTGCTCAAACGCCATGACTGCGCCCTGTTTTCGCTCCCAGTGCGGATCGCGCCACGTGCGCTTGACCAAATGTGCGGCCTGGCTTTCAATCCAAAGCGGCTCGATTTTCGCGTTATTCAGCGCGTAGACGCGTTGCGTGTCCAACAGCTGTCCACTCAAAAGCCATAAAGGCGCATTTTTAATGAGTGCCGATCCCGGAAAGATCTGATACCGCCGTTGCCGCGCGCCTAGATAATGGCCAAGCTCGTTACGCCGCGCGACCTGGGTCGGCCACCCGGAAAGCAAACAACGGTGGACGCTTTCAAAACCAGCCGCTGTTTGGTTTTGCTGCCAACCCATATCCGTGGTGGTTAGCAACAATTGCCGATGCAACTCACGCCACTCGCGCATCCGCATGTACGAAAGAAACCGCGCTCGACACCAATCGCGCAATTTCGCCTGCGTTAGGTCCTCGTGGGCGAGGCTATACGCATTCCATACGTTTAGAATGCCAACAAAATCGGAGCTGCGGTCGATAAACTCCGCGTGCGCCGCATCCGCTTGCGCGCGCGCCTGTGTCGGCCTTTCCCGCGGATCGGCAATGCTTAAGAACGCGCTCAATACCAACAGCTCGCGCAACGCCCCTAACCGGCGCGCCTCAATCAGCATCCGTCCCAGTGCGACATCGATTGGTAATCTCGCCAAGGTCCGACCATTTTCCGTTAACCGTCGGTGCTCATCCAACGCCCCAAGTTCCATCAATTTGCGGTATCCATCGCCAATGGCGCGCGCCTGAGGCGCCTCCACAAAAGGAAATTTTTCCACATCGCCGAGCTTTAAGCTCAACATCCGCAAAATAACGCCCGCCAAAGAGCAACGCAGGATTTCGGGAACGCTGTAACGCGGCCTGGCGGCAAAATCCTCTTCGCCATAAAGGCGTATGCACACACCGGCGGCAACGCGCCCGCAACGACCTTTGCGTTGATCGGCCGCCGCTTGTGAAATCGGCTCTATATGCAAACGATCGAGCTGGCTGCGCGGGCTGTAGCGTTTCACCCGCGCCGTACCGGTATCGATAACGTATTTGATCCGCGGTACGGTCAACGAGGTTTCGGCAACATTGGTCGCCAACACAATGCGCCGTTTCAAGCCTGGCTTAAACACCCGGTCTTGATCGGTGTGAGACAGCCGCGCATACAACGGCAAGACCTCCGTTTCACGGTATTTGCGTTCTTCCAATACGCGATGCGCATCGCGGATCTCGCGCTCCCCGGCAAGGAATATGAGGATATCCCCATGGCGATCTTCCGCGTTGATCTCATCCACCGCGCGAATTAATGACTCCTGCAATCCCGGTTCACTGTCCTCGTCCGGCGGTCGATAGCGCACGCTCACCGGATAACCACGGCCCTCGATCTCAAGCACCGGCGCAGCGTGAAAATGCGCCGCAAAACGCTCCGTATCAATGGTCGCCGAGGTGACGATCAATTTAAGATCAGGGCGCTTATGCAGCACGCGCTTCAAATACCCCAATAAAAAATCGATATTGAGATTGCGCTCATGCGCCTCATCGATAATCAATGTGTCGTAGGCGTATAACCAGGGATCGCTTTGCGTTTCCGCCAGCAAAATGCCATCGGTCATGAACTTGATGTAGGTGCCCGGGGACACCTGCTCGGTGAAGCGCACTTGGAATCCGACCGACTGCCCAGGCGCGCTGTTTAACTCCTCAGCCACCCGCCGCGCCACGCTGCGTGCGGCGATGCGCCGCGGTTGCGTGCAACCGATCATGCCGGCGATGCCGCGCCCGGCCGCCAAACACAGTTTCGGCAATTGTGTGGTTTTACCGGAGCCGGTCTCCCCAGCCACAATCAACACCTGATACGTTTGCAGCAAGGCAACGATTTCATCCGCCTTCGCCGTAATCGGCAAAGCGGGGTCAAACCTCACCTGGGGCGCTTGCTGGCGGCGCTGCTCGCGCCGCGCGGCCGAGGCATGAATTGCGGCTTTGAGCTTGGCCAGGCGCTCCGGTGAGTACGGCGTTTTTGATTGCGCCAAGCCCTTAAGCTGACGGCGCAGTTGTCCGTCATCGCAGAGCATTATGGTGTCCAGTTGAATCTCAAGCTGCTCGAGAAAAGGTATTTGCATACTTGAAGAAGACAATTCCAGGACCTTACTTGTTTCACCAGCCCGCATGATAACTGGCTGGTATCATTGCGATTGGGTATTTTAAATTCCGTTATGCGCGGCCGATAGTAAATTTTGGACCAATTGACTCAAATCAATAAATGGTCTTGGTGGATACGCTATCGTTGGGCGCGTTAGAGATAACGTTAACGTAAGGATAAAGCCGATGTTGGATATCCTCGTCCCTGCCCGCCATGTCCGCAATTGGGATGGCAGTGTCCATTATGCGGCCGAGCTTGCGGCGTTGATCGATGGTTCCCTTACGGGCGTCTATGTCTGCGAGCCACTCGCGGCCATGTGGGGAATTGACAGCCCTGTGCTGCTCTCAGAAGGGGTAGCGTACCTGCAAGAGCACCTTAAGACCGCACGCGAGGCCGATCGCGCCTTTAACGATTGGGCGCGCGGGCTTGGCGTTCGAAACAGCCATTGGCGCGTGGCGAACAGCAACTATTTGCCCGCGTTAAGCTACGCCAGCCATTGGCACGATCTGCTGGTGCTCAAATCCGATCCCGATTTGATCGGCGAGGTCGGCGGGCTCCTGCTTAGTGTGGGTTTGCCCTGTCTGCTCGTCCCAGAGCGACTTGAGCACGCGCAGCTTAATTGCATCGCCATGGCGTGGAATGGATCGATCGAGTCCATTCGCGCCATCCATGCCGCGCTGCCTTTGCTAACGCACGCCAAGCGCCTCGTTCTATTGCGCGGCGAGCGTCGTTTGCCGATCAGCGCCGAACACTGGAAACCGGCGTTTGAAATCGATGAATACCTTGAGCGGCATGGGTTTCAAGTCACCAACTGCATGCTGGACACTTCCGATGATCGCGCCGGCGAAGCCCTGCTTTCCGCCGCAGCCGAGGCCAATGCCGATCTGTTGGTAATGGGAGGTTACGGCCGTGCGCGCTTTAGTGAATGGGTGCTGGGCGGAGCCACCCGCCATGTTCTTAAGCACAGTTCCATCCCCGTTTTTATGCGGCATTGAGTCCATCACCCCCTCGTCTTAAGGGAAAACCCTGCGTTATTTTCCCCATTGGCTAGGGCAGGTTAACGGGACTAGGGCTAATCCGGCCATCAGGATGCTTGCGTCTAGGCCCTGGTAATACTAAGTTACCGCGCATGCAACGCTGATTTTAAGGCCAATACCGTGGGATTGCTCGAAGATCTTGAACAGGAAGCGCAGAAGCGCAAAGTCAGCGCCGATGACGTGGAACGCCTGAAAATGGAGCGCGAGGAGGTGTTTAAAACCCAACTCGATCCAGGCATGTCGGCACTTTACGAATACCTAACAAAACTGGTTGCCAACCTTAAAATCCTGCAACCCAAAAAAGCGTTGCGCTTCACCTTGGGCGGCTATGGCGAAATCGTCGGTTATGTCGCGCACGAATACGATTTACAAGTCACCAGCCAACCCGGCGCAAAGGAAATTCGCCTTGGCTTTCCCTGCCATGTGGCCAGCGAAGAATGCCCTACCGTTGAAATACAGGGCTTAAACAAAGTGCGTTCTCTCGCTGGCACGTTCCAGCGCTACCATTTGGGTGGGTTATTGGCGCCGAAAAAAGACGCCAACGGCGAGGTGACCAGCGCCACCTTCAAAGCCAAGGGCAAAATCATGCTGAGCGCCGTATTTAGCGCCAGCGTGGACAATGCGGCAGCCAAAATCAGCTTTACCAATTTCGATCAGCTGGGTGTGGCTACGAAAACCGTACCGCCCGCGCAATTGAGCGAGAGCCTGTTCGATGAAATTGGCCGCTATTTGATGCGTGAGCCGAATAATCTGTTCCGCGAAACGCTGCCGGAAGCCTATCGCCTGCAATTGCGCAGCAAAGTGCAGCAGGAAGAGATGAAGCGCAAATGGGAATCCAAGATCAGCGCCCAGCAACAAACCGATCTTTCCCGTTTGCGGCGCGATCACAGCGTCAGCGGCAAACTCGGAAAACTGGTCGGCCAAGGCAAGGAAGACTCGACGGAAAAACCTTGGCTTGGCACCACCTTGGATAAATTGCGCGGCTTGGTGAAGAAGAAAGTTTAGTTACTTCCTATCGAACAACGCCAAAACCTGATCGTGTGACAGGTTTTGATTTTCGCTGTCCCGCCGCGCCCGATATTCGTAAGTGCCGGCATCCAGTCCACGCTCTCCGATCACAACGCGATGCGGGATCCCGATAAGCTCAATGTCGGCAAACATCACGCCGGGGCGCAAACCCCGATCGTCCAACAGCGTTTCAATCCCTAACGCACGCAGCTCTTCATACAACGTTTCGGCCGCCGCGCGCACGCGATCGCTTTGATGTCCATTGATCGGGCAAATCGCCACTTGGAACGGCGCAATCGCATCGGGCCAGATAATGCCGCGCTCGTCGAAATTCTGTTCAATGGCGGCGGCAACGATTCTAGATACACCTATTCCATAGCAGCCCATATGCATTACCGAGGCTTTGCCTTTTTCATCAAGCACATTGGCACCCATTGCTTCGGCATATTTTTGACCAAGCTGAAACACGTGACCCACTTCGATGCCGCGGGCGATTTTTAAACTGCCGCAGCCATCGGGTGAGGCGTCGCCTTCGACCACCTTGCGCAGGTCCGCCACGCGAGTGATCGTGGCGTCACGACCCCAATTCGTACCCGTATAGTGTTTGCCATCTTTATTCGCACCACAAACAAAATCCGCCACCACGGCGGCGGCGCGATCCACAATAATCGGAATGTTCAATCCAACCGGACCAATAAATCCCGGCTTGGTACCTAGGGTCTGCGCAATTTGTGCTTCCGTCGCCAACTGCGATTCACCCGGTAATTCCGCGAGCTTGGCCACTTTCACTTCGTTAATGTCATGATCGCCACGCAGCACCAAAGCAACCAGACCATCGTTGCCTTGCACGATCATGGTTTTTAAGCATTGCGCTGGCGCCACTTTAAGAAAACCAGCGACCTCCTCAATGGTTTTTTGGGTCGGCGTATCCACCAGCTGCAAAGCTTGCGTCGCGGGCGCTGCCGACTTTGACGACGCCACCGCCTCGGCCAACTCCACATTCGCCGCGTATTCCGATTCGGTGGAAAACGCGATCGCATCCTCGCCCGAATCGGCCAGCACATGGAACTCATGGCTGGCGCTGCCGCCAATCGCACCGGTATCGGCGGCAACCGCACGAAATTTCAACCCGAGACGAGTGAAAATTCGCGTGTAAGTTTCGTACATGTTTTGGTATTCACGTTCCAAACATTCCGGCGTTAAATGGAACGAATACGCATCCTTCATCAAGAATTCGCGCGCGCGCATCAAACCAAAGCGCGGGCGAATCTCGTCGCGGAACTTGGTTTGGATCTGGTAAAAATTGATCGGCAGCTGTTTGTAGCTGCGCAACTCATTGCGCGCGAAATCGGTAACGACTTCTTCGTGCGTAGGGCCGTAACAGAATTCACGCTGCATCCGATCCTTGATCTTCAACAGCTGCCCGCCGAACTTCTGCCAGCGGCCGGTTTCTTCCCACAACTCCTTGGGTTGGATCGACGGCATCAGGATTTCCAATGCCCCGGCGCGGTTCATTTCCTCACGCACCACTTTTTCCACGTTGCGTAAAGCGCGCAATCCCAGCGGCGTCCAGGTGTAAATGCCGGCACTGAGTTTGCGGATCATGCCGGCGCGCAACATCAACTGATGGCTGACGATTTCGGCATCGGCCGGCACTTCTTTGACCGTGGCAAGATGAAATTGAGATGAACGCATATGGGAAAATCAATGAGCAAAAATGGCATGCATTATAGCAGCCCGCGCATGGCATGTTTGATCAACTGATACTAGATGTGCCTCGAATGATCTACGCCACTGCGGGGCGCGGATCACTCTTGATGCGGCGGCGGTATGACGGTTGGAACGACATTGGTGTTCGGATCGTAGCGAACCGCCTCATAAGGCCGGTCTTTCGGCGGCACGTCAGTGACATGCAGCTGCCCTTGCGCATCGCGCCATTTGTACAATAATGGAGCCGCCTTCGGTGAAACGGGCGCCATTTGGGTAACCACCCGCGGCAAGGTTTCCGGT
Organism: uncultured Rhodanobacteraceae bacterium; assembly: GCA_964466115.1. Lineage (GTDB taxonomy): Bacteria > Pseudomonadota > Gammaproteobacteria > Xanthomonadales > Rhodanobacteraceae > Pseudolysobacter. The sequence continues at coordinate 36,895 of CAYXMH010000010.1, forward strand.
GCGAAATACCACCAAGCAAACGCCGCAATCACCAGCAACGCTAACAACAGCAACATGGCGCGCCCGCGCATGAACCGATTGCGGTTTACCAAGCAACCCGATGGGTGGCTAACCGACAACACGAAAAATAACCGAGGTTCTCGCAGTGGCCGCTTATTTGCAATAACTGGCCACCGCCTCTTGCGCCTTGACGATTTCGACTTTGCGCGCCGCTTCGTCCAGGACCACCGCCGTGCCATCGCCCTTCGTATCCATGCTCACCGGGCTATTGCTTTGCAGAACTTCCAACTGGGAACGGGCTTGCTGGCAAACCTTCGCCAACTGTTGCGCTGGGGTATCGGCACTGGCCGCCGCAGCGTTACCGGATGTTGCGGCGGGTTTGGCCGGAGCAGGCTCGCTCGACGCGGTGCTATCCGCCGTCGGCTGCACGTGATCGGTGCCGACCTTTACGCGGTCAAATTTGGTGCCTTGCGGCGGCGGTTGATCGGTGTAATGCGCAATGCCGTTGGCATCGGTCCATTTATACACCTCATCGCTTTGCGCAGCGGGCCCGGCCAAGGTCAGCGCGATAAGCAAGGTCATAGCGTTCATGTTCGTCCTCCATGCCGGCAAACTCCGGACACTGTTGTGATGATGCTTCCGATAAGCAACCCTACTTGGATAACATTACTTAGGTTGCGATACAAGTCTTAAGCTTAGAAAAGATGCATCTTCGGCCTCTGGCTTGGGGTAAACTCTCAACCCAAGCGTTCACGCGTAAAAGCCCTGAAATGGACCCAAAACCGAATCCACCCGTAAGACCACACCGCGGCATTTACCTGTTGCCGAACTTGTTGACGACCGGCGCCATGTTTTGCGGCTTTTACGCGATTATCGCCGGCATTTCCGGGTATTTTACCGATGCGGCCATCGCGGTGTTCATTGCCGGCTTATTGGACGGTCTTGACGGGCGGGTCGCACGCCTGACCAACACGCAAAGCGAATTTGGCATGCAATACGATTCTTTGTCGGACCTGGTCAGCTTTGGGTTGGCGCCGGCGTTGGTGGCCTATACGTGGACGCTCTCCACGTTGAAAGAGTACGGTCCGTTTTGGGGCAAAGTGGGCTGGTGCGCCGCGTTTCTCTACGCCACCTGCGCGGCATTGCGTTTGGCGCGGTTCAACACTCAGGTCGGCGTCATCGACAAACGCTATTTTCAAGGGCTGGCAAGCCCGGCCGCAGCGGGGCTTACCATGTCGTTTGTCTGGGCCGCCAGCGATATGAAGATGGACGGCCATCACTCGTTCGTACAATTGCTTACACCCGTGCTTATGATTATTGCTGGGCTTTTGATGGTCAGCCGCGTGCGTTATTTCAGTTTTAAGGCCTGGCCTTTGTCCGACAAAGTGCCTTTTTTCTGGATTCCACTGGCGGTATTGCTGATTACTGCATTGGCGCTGGACACCGCACGCGTGTTATTCGCCATCGCCTTGCTGTATGTGGCATCCGGCCCCGGCTTCACGCTGTGGGGCCTGCACCGCAATCGCGGCCGACGCGAATCCCGCACCGACGAGCGCGCCAACGAGTGAACGCCACGCCAGCGCAAACCTTGCCATCCTCCTCGGAATCGAGCGAGCGGCGCGCATTGGGTTTTCTTGCTGACTTAAGTCAAACGCTGGCACTCTCCCTTGATCTGCACCAAACCCTCAACGAAGCCGTTACGCGAATCGCCAGCTATATGCAGGCGCAAGCGGCATCGCTGTTTTTACTCGACCCCGACGGCCAAACGCTGGAATGCCACATTTGTGTCGGACCGGTGAATGTCACCGGAGTAAGACTTAAGGTGGGGCAAGGTGTGGTGGGACGGACGGTGGCTGAAAACACCTCGCAAATCGTCCGTGATGCGCAGCACGATCCGCGCTTCAATACCGACGTGGACAATCGCACCGGTTTCGTCACGCGCTCCATCGTGTGCACACCGCTTAGCACGGCCCGCGGGCCGATCGGGGCATTGCAAGTCTTAAACAAAATCGACGGCGGCCTGTTTGAAGCGGACGACATTGTAGTATTGCGCTTGCTGGCCGCACCGACTGCGTTGGCTATTAACAACGCCCGCATGGCACACGACCTAGTCGAACAGCAACGCATCCGGCGCGAATTAGAAATGGCACGGCGTCTACAAAAATCGCTGTTGCCAAAACGGCGGCGTGACGGTTTCCCGCTGCGGGGAATTAACCTCTCCGCACACGAAACCTCCGGCGATTTTTACGATTATTTTGATCTGCCGGACGGCCGGATTGGCTTTTTGATTGGTGATGTTGCCGGCAAAGGCCTCAATGCGGCTTTTTTAATGGTGCGCACTGCCAGTTTATTGCGTTGGGCTGGCAAAGATGGGCTTGCTCCCTGCGAGTGGCTGAAACGTGCCAACGAGGAGGTTTGCCAGAGCATATCGGAAGGAATGTTTGTCTGCGCCCTGGTCGGCCAGTATGACCGGCGTAACCGAAGCGTCGTATTTGCCAGCGCCGGCTTTCCACCGGCACTTCATTTTTATGCGGCAACTTTTAAAGAATACGTCGCCGATGGCCCCCCACTTGGCGTTCTACCCGGCATTATCTATGGGGAGAGCAAAATTGAATGTTTAAACGGAAGCCTATATTTTTACTCCGATGGCGTCAGCGATGTACGCGATGCGCAACACCGAACCATTGGTGCGGTTGGTTTGCAAGCCTTGATCGCACGTTATGCGCAAGCTGCACCGGAATCGCGATTGCGCGCCATTATCAATGAGATCAAACATTTAACTCTCGTTGACGACACCACGGTATTGCTTTTGGAAGAAGCCAACCCAGGCACTGACGACCTACTGCTACAACGGGAATTTCCCGCACGCGCGGAGGAGTTGCGTGAGCTGCGCACGGTACTGCGTCATGTACTGAACATGCACGGCGTGGCGGCGGACTTGCGTGACAAGCTGATCCTCGCCGTGGATGAGGCCTGCTGCAACATCATCCGCCACGGTTACGGCAATACCGACACCGGCTCCATCGCGCTGAAACTGACACGCGAAGACGATACGCTTAAGTTTGAGCTGCGCGATACGGCAGCACCCATTGATCCGAAGCAAATTCGCCCACGCGATTTATCCGAGTGTCGCCCGGGCGGACTCGGGGTTAATTTTATCGACGCATTAATGGACGAATGGCGCATTGAACCCGCGCCTTCAGGGGTGGGGAATGTGCTTACAATGCGTAAGCGCATCCCGGCAACACCAGGGGAGAACGAAGCATGAATGATTGCAGCAGCGAGCACCTCGGCGATTTAATCCTGGTACGCTTGCGTGGTGAAGTGGATATGTCCTGGTCGCAGGACGTGCGGCGCGCGATTCTCGACGCGCTGCTCAATACCAATGCCGTGGTGGTGGAGTTGTCCGAGGTCAGCTACATCGATTCCTCGGGCATAGCGGCCTTGGTGGAAGGCTTTCAAAATGCCCGCGGCAAAGGCCATAAATTTGCCTTGGCTTCGGTCAGTCTACCGGTGATGACGGTGCTGCAACTGGCGAGATTGGATCGCGTGTTTCCGATTTTCACCGATTTGGATGCGGTACGCGCCGGCGGTTAAGAACATGGCTATAAATACAGATACACTAATTTCCATTTTCTATAAACGTCCTGTGTGTCAGTTTTAAGAAATCCGTTCATGCTGAGCCTGTCGAAGCACCGAGGCTTTTCCGTTCACCCTTCGACAGGCTCAGGGCGAACGGAAAAGAGGAATGTCTATTGGAAATTGAAATAATCCGCCCAATCGCCAACCTTGGGCGAATTACCGTACGCAGTGTCGCCGGTTTTGGTTATGCCGGGATGCTGCTGTTGGAAAGCATTTACTTTGCTGCATGGGGCTGGCGAATCGGCCAACCGTTGCGCTGGCGCGCGTTGATCGAACAAATGCGCCAAGTTGGCGCCGATGCATTGCCGATTGTCGCGTTACTCGCATTTACCATCGGCATCATGCTCGGCATCCAATTTATTGCCGCGTTGTCCGAGTTCGGCGCGCAATCGCAAGTGGTGCTGGCCGTGGCGAAATCGGTAACGCGCGAATTCGGGGCTTTGATTACGGCGATTTTAGTCGCCGGCCGATCCGGTTCGGCATTGGCGGCGCGGATTGGATCGATGGTGGTGTCGCAAGAGGTCGATGCCTTAGCCGTCATCGGCGTTGAACCGGTGCGCTATTTGGTGGCGCCGGCGCTGATTGCGATGTTGATCATGCTGCCGATATTAGCGCTGTTCGCCGACGCGCTCGCACTCACTGGTGCGGCTTTATATAGCGCATCCGCGCTGAACGTCACGCCGATTGCCTACCTGTTGCAAACACTGACATTGATCGAACCTGGCGATTTAGGTCAGGGCCTAGCTAAAAGTTTGGTGTTTGCGGTGCTAATCGCCTTGATTGGCGTCAGCACCGGATTTTCGGTTAGAGGCGGCGCCGAGGGAGTCGGCCGTGCGACGACTCGCGCCGTCGTCCTGTCGATCTGTTACATCATTGTGGCGGATATGATTTTTTCCTATTTTCTTAATCGATGACCACCACCGAGCCACTGATCGAAGTGCAGCAGCTCGATGCCTGGTATGGACGGCGGCATATCCTTAAAGGCGTGGATTTTTCCGTACAAGCCGGAGAGATCCGGGTCATTATGGGTGGCTCGGGATCCGGCAAAAGCACCTTGTTGCGGCATTTGCTGGGATTGAACAAACCGCGCAATGGCACGGTGCGTTTGCTGGGGATCGATATAGCGCACGCCAGTGCGAGAGAGTTGCTTACGCTGCGCCGAAAAATCGGCGTGTCGTTCCAAGGGGGGGCGTTGCTTACGTCGATGAGTGTCGGCGATAACGTGGCCCTACCGCTGCGTGAACACACCAACCTCGATGAAAACACGATTCGAATCATGTCGCGGCTAAAGCTTGAGGTGGTGAATCTGGGCGGCTTCCAGGATTTGATGCCAAGCCAGCTTTCCGGCGGCATGATTAAGCGTGCGGCTTTGGCACGGGCGATCGTGATGGATCCGAAGTTGTTGTTTTTCGACGAGCCCTCGGCTGGATTGGATCCGGTAGTCTCGGCCGAGCTCGATGAGCTGATCTTGCGTTTGCGCGATGCCTTGCGTATGACCATTGTGGTCGTAACCCACGAGCTTGAAAGCGCGTTTAAGATTGCCGATTCCATTACCGTGCTCGATCAAGGCAGTATTTTAATGACCGGAACTGTTGCGCAGGTGCGCACCTGCGACAATGAACGCATCCAGGATTTGCTGAATCGACGGCCGCGTGAAGTGGTGGTCAAGGTGGATGAATATTTGCGGCGGTTGACGGAAGAACAAATGTAGTATTTGCAATAGAGACCCGACTTTTCCGTTCGCCCTGAGCCTGTCGAAGGGTGAATGGAAAGTCGGGGTGCTTCGACAAGCTCAGCACGAACGGTTCTCGCAACATTTATGATGAATGAGAAACCGGCTCGACGACAGCGATGACAGGAGAACGATGTGAAACGCGACAATGTGAACTATGTGTTTGTGGGGAGCGTCGTTCTGGCCGCGTTGGTGCTGTTGTTGGTCACATTAAGCTTCATCACCGGACGTGGCGGCGCCAGCAGCGAATATCACACCTACTACCGCAACGTCACCGGTTTGCGTTATGGCGCACCGGTGTTTTATCAAGGGTTTCGCATCGGCCAAGTCACCGGTTTAACCCCTGAACGCAATGACAACGGCACGCGCTATCGCGTTGATCTGGCATTGCGGCGGGATTGGCAAATCCCCAAAGACAGCCTCGCACGGCTAATGGCAAGCGGTTTGCTTGCCGATGTTTCCATCGGCATCCAAGAAGGTTCGAGCAAGGAGCTCGCCGCGCCAGGGGGCGAATTGCTAGGGACAGAAAGTGCCGACATCTTCTCGGCCATGAATGAGCTGGCCGGCCAAATTAGCCAGTTAACGCGTGAACAAATCACCCCGCTGATCAAAAATCTGGCGCAGCGGGTTGATTCCATCACCGGCACCATCGACAAAACCACACCGGAGTTAATCGAGCAAACCCATGCGCTGCTAAAACGCATGAATTCAGCATCGGATGCGCTCAACGACGCGCTCAAACCGGAAAACCGCGCGCTGCTCAATGGCATTCTTGGCGATATTCATGGAGTCAGCAAAGAGTTGCATAGTACTCAAGAAAAACTCGATGCCGCATTGGCCGAGCTTGGCGCGATCGCAAAAGAAAACCGCCCCGCCGCGCGACAATCGGTGGAGGATTTGCGCACCATACTTTCGGCCTTGGCCAGCCGCATTGATACCATCATGCATCATCTGGATGCATCGAGCCGCAATCTGGATGAATTCAGTCGTGAGATTCGCAAGAATCCGAACCGTCTATTATTGGCGCCGGCAACTGATAAAGTTGAGGACGAACCATGAAAAAATGGCAAGGCATTTTTTTACCACTGGTGTTGGCTGGGTGCTCACCACCGACCGTGCCCGATATCACGTATTTTCGTTTGCCGCCGCCAAACGCCGAGGTTGGCGCCGAGCAACTGCCAAGCTTACCCATTCCTTTGGTAGTGGAAATGTTCACAGCCGACGGCATTTACGCCGAACAAGCGCTGTTGTATTCAACAGGGGCCGATGCCAGCGCGTTGCGCAGTTACCATTACCAACTCTGGACCGACCCACCCGCGCGGCTGTTGCAGCGCCGGTTGATAGACCAATTGCAGCATCATCGTCTGTCGAATCTGATCGCCGACCGGTTAACGAGCAATATCGATGCCTTGCGCGTCAGCACCTTAATCCGCCGCTTCGAGCGCGTAAAACAACCCACCGGGTGGGTTGGTGTGGTGCAATTGCAATTCCGTGTCGATCGCGGCGAAAGCGAGAAGCCGCTGCTGTTAAAAACCTACTCCACCGAAATTCCCGCCGCCGGTGAGGCATTGAGTGCTACGGTACAATCGTTGGCCAAGGCGACGGACCAGTTGTTTGCCGAATTTGAAACCGATCTACGCGCGCTGAAGATTCATTAATATGCTCACCCAAGCCCAACGTCAAAACCTATTGCGGGCACTGAATGTCGATGTCTACGTGCGTCGTGAGCAGGCGGGCGCTGATGATGCAACGAATGAATCGCGTTCCAATCGTTTAACTATCGTGTGCGATACAAACACCAACCATCCGCGCTTGCGGGCCGATCTATTGCTTGCACTCGGTCTTTTGGAAGCAAACGTGGCGTGGCTTAGTGTCACTGAAAATAACGTCATAGCAGCGCCCGCCGCTACGACTCCGGCATGGCTCGTTTTAGGTGAAAACCTTATGCCGCCGTTAACGGCGCATTTGTCCCATCATCCGGATATCAACCCAATTATTGCGATCGCGCCAAACGTGTCCGCCATCCGCGGTAACGCAACCCTTAAGCGCAAGCTGTGGCAAACGTTGAAACCATTGGTGCGGCATTTACGAGGGTAGGTGATGGTTGCAATACTAAAACCATCCGAAGTTCAAATCCGCCCGATGCGCCCTGACGACGTCGGCCAGATGATTGCGATTGAACTGAACGCTTACGAATTCCCCTGGACCGAGGGCATTTTTCGCGATTGCCTACGTGCCGGTTACCACTGCTGGGTGTTGGCCAGCGACGAGGATTTGATCGGCTACGGCATTTTATCGGTCGCGGCACACGAGGCGCATGTGCTGAATGTGTGCGTGGCGAAAGATCAACAAGGGCAAGGTCACGGCCGGCGTTTGATGATGCGGCTGCTCGATTTAGCGCGCTGGCATCGGGTGGAGCGTGCTTACCTTGAGGTGCGCCCGTCCAACGTTCATGCGATTGCGCTTTATCATCAGCTTGGCTTTAACGAAATTGGCCAACGGCCGAATTATTATCCCACTCGCCATGGGCGAGAGGATGCGCTAGTGATGGCGATCGAGTTATTGCCGCCGGAATGATCTTTTAAAGCTGCTTCAGGCGCAGCGCTTGTTCGCGCAAACCCGCCAATGCCGAAGTAAATTCGTTCAAGCGTTGCCGCTCCTGTTCAACCACCGCCGCCGGCGCGCTTTGTACAAAGTTTTCATTGCCAAGCTTGTTTTGGCATTTGCCGACCTCGGCCTCAAGTTTCACAATTTCGCGATGTAAGCGCGCCTGCTCGGCAGCCGTATCAATCAAGCCGGCCAACGGGATCATGAGCTTAAGCTCCCCCACCATTGCGGCTGCGGCGGGGGGTGCTTCACTGTCCGGTCCCAGCCAACGCAGTGCTTCTACTCGCCCAATCGATTGCAATTGCGTTGCGAATTTGTTCGCACGCGACCGATCCAGCTGATCACCACCGGAAAGCAAAACCGGCAATAATTTACCGGGTGCGATATTCATTTCCCCGCGAATGCGCCGAATGCCAAGCAATATGTCTTTCAGCCACTGAATCTCGCTTTCGGCAACGGCGTCATAGGGAACTGAAGCCGCATCCGGATACGGTTGAACACTAATGCTGTCGCCATTGATGCCAAGTTTCGGGGCAATTTCGTGCCAGATTTCTTCGGTGACGAACGGAATGATGGGGTGCAGCAATCGCAACAGCGTCTCCAACACATAAAACAACGTGTGCCGTGTTGAATCGCGCAGTCCTTGCTGGTCATCGGCGCTGTCGCTTAATACCGGTTTCGCCAACTCCACAAACCAATCGCAGAAATCGTTCCAAGTAAATTCATACAGCGCTTGCGACAGCAAATCGAAACGATAGGAAGAAAAATGCCGATGTACATCGGTGATGCAATGATGCAAGCGCGACAATATCCATTTTTCCGCTTCACTGTTTGGGTTTGGCGCGGCACTAACGGACGCGGCCTGTGTATCTTCGCAATTCAGCAACGCAAACCGCGCCGCATTCCAAAGCTTATTGCAGAAATTCTTATACCCCTCGCAACGCTTCAGGTCGAACTTGATATCGCGGCCGTGCGTGGCGAGCGAGGCAAAGGTAAACCGCAATGCATCGGCTCCAAATGCCGAAATACCTTCTGGGAATTCCTTGCGCGTGGCGGTCTCGATCTTCTTCGCCATCTGCGGTTGCATTAAACCAGCGGTGCGTTTACTGACCAAATCTTCGATGGCGATACCGTCGATCAAATCCAAAGGGTCGAGCACATTCCCTTTGGACTTAGACATCTTATTGCCGTCCTTATCTCGCACCAGGCCGGTGATATAGACCTCGTGAAACGGCACTTTGTCGGTGAAATGATCGGTCATCATGATCATGCGCGCGACCCAGAAAAAGATGATGTCAAAGCCCGTTACCAACACCGAGGTGGGCAGAAAGGTGTCGTAACCGTATTTCTGCATGTCTTGCGGGATCGGCCAGCCGAGCGTCGAATGCGACCACAGCGACGAGGAAAACCAGGTTTCGAGCACATCGTTGTCCTGACGTAGTGCGGTATCGGCGGACAAATAATGATTTGCGCGCACTTCGGTCTCGTCACGCCCAACGTAGACGTTACCCGCCTCGTCGTACCACGCCGGAATTCGGTGTCCCCACCACAACTGCCGGCTGATGCACCAATCCTGAATATTGCCCATCCAGTGACGATAGGTATTGATCCAATTCTCCGGAACAAAGCGCACTTTCCCGGATTCCACCAATTCCAAACCGCGCTTGGCCAAGGAATCCATGCGCACGAACCATTGATCGGTCAACATCGGTTCGATCACTTGGCCAGTACGGTCGCCCCTTGGCACCATCAGCTTGTGTTTTTTCGCCTCCTCAAGCAAACCCGCCGCTTCAAGGTCGGCCAGCACCGCCTTACGCGCCACGTAGCGATCCATACCGCGGTATTTCTCCGGTGCGCTATCGTTGAGGGTGGCTTTCAGCGTGAAAATATTGATCGGTGCAAGCTTATGCCGCTGCCCGATGGCGTAATCGTTGAAATCGTGCGCCGGTGTAATCTTGACGCAGCCGGTACCGAATTCACGATCAACGTAGTCATCGGCAATGATCGGAATATCGCGATCGCACAACGGCAGCCGCAAGGTTTTCCCAATCCAGTGGCGATAGCGTTCGTCCTCGGGATGTACGGCAACGGCCACGTCGCCAAGCATGGTTTCCGGGCGCGTCGTCGCCACCGTTAAATGACCCGAACCGTCGCTAAGCGGATACTGAATCGACCACAGTTTGCCGTCTTCTTCCTCGCTGACCACTTCAAGATCGGAAATCGCGGTGCCAAGCACCGGGTCCCAATTGACCAACCGCTGGCCGCGATAAATCAAGCCTTGCTCAAACAACCGCACAAAGGTTTCGCGCACGGCCACGGATAGACCTTCGTCCATGGTGAAGCGCTCGCGCGTCCAATCGCCCGACGTGCCTAAGCGGCGCATCTGGCGCGTGATGGTGTTGCCGGACTGTTGTTTCCATTGCCAAACGCGCTCGATGAATGCCTCGCGCCCCAACTCGTTGCGTGAACGCCCCTCGCCTTCCAGCTGGCGGCTGACCACCATTTCGGTCGCAATGCCGGCATGATCGGTGCCCATCTGCCACAGCGTATTCTTGCCCCGCATGCGCTGATAGCGAATCAAGGTATCCATCAGGGTGTGCTGAAACGCATGACCCATGTGCAGCGTGCCGGTCACGTTCGGCGGCGGCAGCATGATGCAATACGGCTCGCCCTGGCCGGACGGCTTAAAAAACCCGCGCTCTTCCCAGTGGGCGTACCATTTCGATTCGAGATTGTGTGGGTCGAAACTTTTTTCCATTTGATTCGTTCTATATTCAAAGCAGCAGGGTGGAACCCGCGCAGCGGTTTCCACCGCATTTAAGTGGCTTAAGGCATACGGCGGAAACCGCTGCGCGGGTTCCGCCCTACACTATTAATTCACGCGATTCACATATCGTTTTTCTTAAGCTCAAAGCCGGCCCGCTGGTAGGTTCGCCAGCGTTCACGCGATCCGGCACGCTCGGAATCATCGGCCGCGACCACTTCGAGCACGCGTTCGAACACACCGGGTGCGCACTCATCGCGCAAGTTGATGACCAAAGCGCGGTCTGTTGTCATTGTACCCGGCGCAGCGATCAAGATCGGCGTCAACGCATCGTCCTCGTCACCGGCCAATTGATGCGGGATAAACGCATCATCGTCAAAACTCCATAACATCTCATCGATCAGCTGCGCTTGTTCCTGCGTACGTGCAAGTATCAGCGTTGGCTGGCCACCGCTGTATGCCCGTTTGGCCAGCTCGCAAACCAGCAAGAGTGGATTGCTGCGAAAGCGCGCTTGATCGATCAGATAGAAGTCGGCACGGGGCATTATCAAGTGCTAGCGCAACGATCCAACAAATACTGCACCAACAACGGCACCGGCCGCCCGGTCGCGCTGCCTTTGCGGCCGTCCTCCCAAGCGGTGCCGGCGATGTCCAAATGCGCCCAACGCACACCCTCGGTAAAGCGCGCCAAAAAACAGCCCGCGGTAATAGCCCCGGCGTATTTACCCCCGATATTGGCCATGTCGGCAAATCCGGTATCGAGTTGGCTCTGGTAATCCTCCCACAACGGCAAACGCCAGGCGCGATCCAGCGTCGCCTCGCCGGCCGCCAGCAGCTCATCGGCCAAATCGTCGTGTTTGCTCAGCAAACCGCTGGCGTGTTTGCCCAGGGCCACGACGCAAGCGCCGGTTAACGTGGCAACATCGATGATCACCTGCGGCTCAAACTGCTGCACATACGTCAACGCATCGCACAAAATCAGGCGCCCTTCGGCATCGGTATTCAATACTTCAACCGTTTTGCCGGACATGGTCGTGACGACGTCGCTGGGACGATACGCACTGCCACCGGGCATGTTTTCTACCGCCGGCACCACGCAAATCAAGTTTAGCTTCAACTTCAATTGCACTGCAGTTTGAAAGGCGCCCATTACCCCGGCTGCACCGCACATATCGAATTTCATTTCTTCCATGCCGGCGCCGGGTTTTAATGAAATGCCGCCGGTGTCGAAGGTAATGCCCTTTCCGACCAACGCGTACGGCTTGTGCCGCTCATCCGTACCACGATAGCGCAATACAATCAATTTTGGCGGTTGGGTCGAACCGGCGGCTACGCCAAGCAAAGCACCCATGCCTAGCTTTTCCATCTCGGCCCGCTCCAACACCTGCAGCGTTACATTGCTATGCGCGTCGGTGATTTTTTTCGCGGCTTCCGCAAGATACGCCGGCGTACAAATGTTCGGCGGCAAATTGCCAAGCTCGCGCGCCAATTGCACGCCGGCTGCGATGGCGGTGGCTTGGGCCAGCGTATCCTTGGCCGCATCCGTTGCCGCCAATTCGATCGCACCAAACTGATCCGTTTTGGGTTTGTCTTTCGGCTTGATGGTTGCTGTGTATTTATAAGCTTGTGCATCCGTCGCCAACGCGGCTTGGCGTAATTTCCAGGCGCTGTCCTTGTTAGCCACGTCGATTTCAGTCAAATACGATGTGGCTGTCGCCAACGGTAAACTCTTTAAAACCTTAGCGGCTTCTTTGCTCGCGCGATGAAAACGCGCCGCATCAAACTTTTTCTGTTCGCCAAGACCAATGACCAGCACCCGCGGGGCGGCAACGGCGGATAATCCAAACAGCAGGGTTGTGGTTCCAATTTTGCCGGTGATGTCACCCGACTCAACCAGGCGCTTGATCGCACCATTGGAGTGTTCATCGATGCGCGCCGCCGCGCTGGTTAACATGCGGTCTTCATACACCCCAACCACAACGCAGGGCGTGACGGTGGATTCCGGCGACTTCGAGCTAACTGAGAACTGAATGGTCATAGGGGTTTCCATAAGCAAAGTTAAGCGCAATCGGGCAACCCCGCGTGTTCGCACGGCAAAATGCCGCGCAAACGCCACGACCCAGGTAAACTAGACCGTTGGAGGTTCGCCTATCGTTCGCCGATGGGGCGATAAAGCGCAACCTTAAGTCCCCGATTAACCGTATAAGTTTAATGCATAGCAGGCTTAGATGTTACGCATCATCGACCGATACCTGTTGCGCGAGCTCGGCTTAAGCTTTTCGGCCAGCTTGCTGATGCTGTTGCTGATCACCGTAGGCGGTACGGTTGCCGATCTTTTGACCAAAATCGCGCGCGGGCGCATTCCGGCTGAATTGCTGTTGGCGCTGATTGGGCTTAGAACCGTCGATGCGCTGACCGTATTGATGCCTTTGGCCGTGTTTTTAGGCGTTTTATTGGCTTTTGGGCGGTTATATCGGGATAGCGAAATGGCGGTATTCGCGGCATCCGGTTTAAGTATTACCGGGCTATTACGCCCGCTATTGCTGTTGGCGGCCCCGGTGATGCTCGCGCTTGGGCTCATCTCATTTTGGCTATCCCCCGCGGCGGTGCGGTTGTCGCAGCAATTGTTGCAGGAAGCCAGTCGATCCTTGGTCGTATCGGGATTGGAACCAGGGCGGTTTGTGGAACTGCCGGGGCGGGATGGGGTGATTTATGTCGGCGGCATGAGCAGCGATGGTACCCATTTCCAGCACATGTTTGTTCAAAGCGAGCGTACCGACAAAGACGGAAAGCAACACATCGATGTGGTCACCGCCGAACACGGCGAACTGTTCCACGATGCCAATGACACCGAACGCTACCTTCGGTTCGAGAACGGTTTCCGCGTCGAGGGGGTATTGGGTCAAGACGATTATCGATTGATGCGTTATGCGCTCAACGACGTGAAATTGCCCGATAGCACGACCGATACCAATTCGGACGCCAGCAAACGCAGCGTCTCAAGCTCCGAGTTATTGAGGATTAATGAGCCGCTACAGCGCGCCGAATTGCATTGGCGCTTGGCCGCACCATTATCGGCATTGGTGTTAATCCTGTTGGCTCTGCCCCTGTCACGATCCTCTCCGCGCGAACCGCGCTACGCGCGCTTGTTGATCGCGGTATTGTGTTGGATGGTGTATTTCAACTGCCTAACCTTTGGACGCTCGCTGCTTAGCCAGGGCAAGCTCCACAGCGGATTTGGTTTGTGGTGGGTGCATATTCCCTGGTTGCTTGTGGCTTTGGTGTTATTAGGCGTTAGTTATCGAGTAAAAAAACCTCGACCCTTCATCTCGGCTCTACGCCCATGAAACGCTATATCGCTTTTAAACAGGTCGATAGGTTGGTCGCCATTGCGACATTAAGCGCCGTGGGGCTAACTTGGCTGCTGCTGGTAAGCCTTGATGCCATCACCGCCTTTATGTCGCAGATCAACGATATTGGCCAAGGTCAATACACGCTAACTCGTGCCGTGATCTACATTCTTTTGACCATTCCGCGCCGCTGTTACGAGCTGTTCGGCAATGCCGCCTTAATCGGTGGGTTGCTCGGTCTTGGCGCGTTGGCGGCAAGCGGGGAATTAACCGCACTGCGGGCGGCCGGTTTGTCCAAGCTGCGCATTTGTGCTTCTGTAGCATTAGCGCTAGCGATGCTGACAGCGTTGGTGACCTTTATCGGGGAAACGCTGGGCCCGCTCGGTGAGCAGAAAGCCCAAGCGCTATCCATCGCCGCCAAGGCCAAGGAAGTGGCGCTCGGCAAAGGCGGCAGCTTGTGGGCGCGCGATGGTGAAACCGTCATCAATGCCAAACGCGGCCATACCCGCGAAGCGGCCGAGGGTTCCACTGGCGGCACCGTCGTACTTGAAGATGTGCGCGTATTCGAATTCAGCGCCGATGGCCATTTAAGCTCACTGGCGCTGGCAAAAACCGCAACGCACACCCAAGGTGAATGGAGCATGCAGGACGTTCGGCGCACCCAGTTTGGCGAAAGCTCGGTCACCAGCACTGAGGAAAAAACCACGCATTGGGTCTCCGGTTTGGACCCGCACGTGCTGGCGCTTAGCATCATCCATCCACAATACCTTTCCGCACGCGACTTGGCGCGCAATATCGACTATATGCGGCGCAACAAACAGGACGCTTCGAGTTTTGAGCAGGCCTATTGGGGCCGCGTGTTTTATCCGATCAATGTGCTGGTGTTGGCCTTTTTAGCCATGCCGTTTGCATTTGGCGCATTGCGCACCGGCGGGCTTGGCAAACGCTTGTTTTTAGGAATGATGCTGGCCGTTAGTTTCTATTTTGCGCAGCATGCGATAGTCAGCATGGGTGCGGTTTACAATGCCAACATGATCGTGGTGAATGCTTTACCCGCGTTGTTATTAATGATGGCTGGAGTGATGTATTTTCGCCGGTATGCCTAAGACCGGCTAGGCGGGCGATTATTGCCGATTTAACGATCGATCGCTGCAATTCACGGGTTTCGCCCCGGCTTTTGATAGCGACATCCCAAGCGTCGGCTCAATCCAGTAGAATTCGCCGTTTATGGATTCCGCAACGATTGCGATATTCCACTAAACGTTAAGGACAGTTTTGCATGAAGATCTTGGTCGGTTACAAGCGCGTGGTCGATTACAACGTGCGCATTCAGGTCAAACCGGACGGTTCGGGCGTTGTTACCGAAGGGGTAAAACTCTCCGCCAATCCGTTTGATGAGATTGCACTGGAAGAGGCTTTACGCTTACGCGAAAAAGGCATCGCCACGGAAGTGGTCGTGGTTAGCATCGCGCCGGCCGATGCCACGGCGCATTTGCGCAATGGTTTGGCAATGGGCGCCAATCGCGCGATTCACATCGTTGCACCCAATGCCATTCAACCCCTGACGGCTGCCCGAGCCCTGCTCAAGTTGATTGAGAAAGAACAGCCGCAGATGGTGATCCTGGGCAAACAGGCGATTGATGACGATGCCAATCAAACCGGGCAGATGCTGGCAGCGCTTTGGCAGCGCCCACAAGCGACCTTCGCGTCAAAAATTGATATCGCCGGCAACACCGCCACCGTAACGCGTGAGGTCGACGCCGGCCTTGAGACGCTGGAAGTGGATTTACCCGCGGTGATCACCACCGACCTGCGCTTGAATGAGCCGCGCTTTATTAAGCTGCCGGACATTATGAAAGCCAAAGCCAAACCCTTGGAAACGATTGAATTGGGAACACTCCATGTCGAATCCGGCGATTACCTGACCATCGAAGGCTACGCGCCACCGCCCAAACGCACCCGCGGCGTGATGGTGAAGGACGTACCAGAGTTGGTATCGACGTTAAAAGCGAAAGGGCTTTTGTAGGGTGGGCCTTGGTCCACCGGAAGATTGCGCAAGACAGCGGTGGGCCAAGGCCCACCCTACAACGAGGTATTTTTAAATGAGCAGAATTTTAATCGTCGCTGAGCATTTGAACGGCAAACTCAATGCCAGCACCGCCAAATGCGTGAGCTGCGCCAAGCAAATGAATCCAGCCAGCATCGATGTCGTCGTTCTGGCGGCGGATCCTTACGCAATCGCGAACGAAGCGGCGAGCATTGAAGGTGTGAATAAGGTGTTGACGGTAAAAAATAGCGCCAATGCGCACGCACTGGCCGCCGTGTATGCGCCGCAAATCGTCGCTCTAGCTAAAACGTATACCCATGTGCTCGGCCCGTCAACGACATTCGGTAAGGATCTGATGCCGCGGATTGCCGCGCTGTTGGGTGTGGCACAAGTCTCCGACATCATGAAAGCGCATACGGCTTTCACGTTCGACCGTCCAATTTATGCCGGCAACGCGATAACCAAGGTCACGGCGCCGCAAGATCGCATGGTGGTGGCCACGGTGCGCAATGCCTCTTATCCCGCCGCGGGAAGTATGGCGAACCCAGCGCCGATCGAAGCATTGGACATCGCCGCCGATCTCCCAACGCACACGCGTTTCATCGGCTTGCAGGCCGGCTCATCCGATCGCCCGGATCTGCAAACCGCCAGTCGCGTTATTTCAGGCGGACGGGCGCTCGGTTCAAGCGAGAATTTTTCGATCATTTACCAATTGGCCGATAAGCTCAGTGCCGGTGTTGGCGCATCGCGCGCTGCGGTGGATGCAGGCTACGTCCCGAGCGATATGCAAGTTGGGCAAACCGGAAAAATCATCGCCCCCGAGCTTTATATCGCGATCGGCATCTCCGGCGCGATCCAGCATCTGACCGGGATTAAGGATGCCGGTACAATCGTTGCGATCAACAAAGACGGTGAAGCGCCGATCTTTGAAATCGCCGACATAGGCCTGGTCGGCGATTTATTCAAGCTGGTACCTGAACTCACGAATGCTTTATAAGAATTAAGTAAAGGATTAGAGGTTAAAATGCCCCGACCAATCTGGGAGCCGAGTAAAGAGCGCAGCAATGGCGCTAATCTGAATCGCTTTATCCGTTTTGTTCAAACCATCGATGCGCAAGTGACGGATTATCCGGCGCTGTACGAGTTTTCGATTCGCTATCCGCACAAGTTCTGGCCGGCGGTTTGGGAATTTTGCGGCATCCGCGCCAGCGGTGATTTCAGCGAAGTACTCATCGACGCCGATAAAATGCCGGGTGCAAAGTGGTTTCCCGGTGTGCGGCTCAATTTTGCGCAAAATCTGTTGCGCCACAAAGACGACCGCACCGCGATTATTTTCCGCAACGAGTGGGGGCATGCGCGCGAATTAAGCTATAACGAGTTGCACACCGAGGTTGCCAAGTTGGCCCACGCGCTGCGCGGCGCCGGCGTTGTCGCTGGTGACCGCATTGCCGGGTTTATGCCGAACATTCCCGAAACCGTCATTGCGATGCTGGCGGCCACCGCCATCGGCGCGGTATGGTCTTCTTGCTCACCCGATTTCGGTATCCAGGGCGTGATCGACCGCTTTGGCCAGATCGCGCCTAAGGTTTTGTTCACCGCGGATGCTTATGGCTACGGCGGTAAGCGTTTCGATTGTTTGGAAAAAATGCGCAGCATTTTGGAAAAAATTCCCAGCGTCGAAAAATTGATCGTGGTGCCTTATAGCGGCGAGCCCATAAAACTTGAGGGCTTGAATAATGCCGTACTGCTTCAGGACTTCGTCGACCCTGATGAACCATCCCTGCAATTCGAGCAATTCGCCTTCGATCACCCGCTCTACATTATGTATTCCTCCGGCACCACCGGCGTGCCCAAATGCATTGTCCACGGCGCCGGCGGCACGTTGATTCAGCACTTGAAAGAGCTGGTGCTGCATACCGATGTTAAACGCGAGGACAAAATTTTCTACTACACCACCTGCGGGTGGATGATGTGGAATTGGTTAGTCTCAAGCTTGGCCGTCGGTGCTAGCGTCGTTTTGTACGACGGATCGCCGTTCCATCCGGATGGCAACGGGCTGTGGAACCTGGCTGACGAAGTCGGCATTAGCATCTTTGGCACTAGTGCAAAGTGGCTTTCCGCCGTGGAGAAAGCCGGAATTCGTCCGCGTGAAACCCACAAATTGTTGAGCCTAAAAACCATCCTTTCCACCGGTTCACCGCTGGCGGACGAGAGCTATGACTATGTATACCAGCATGTCAAAGACCGTTTGATGCTGTCCTCCATCTCCGGGGGCACCGACATCGTTTCCTGCTTCGCGCTTGGGAATCCATTGCTACCGGTTTACCGCGGCGAACTGCAATGCCGCGGCTTGGGAATGAAAGTGGAAATCCTAAACGACGCCGGGCAACCGGTGCGGGAGGAGAAGGGCGAGCTGGCCTGCACCGCTCCGTTTCCCTCCATGCCAATTTACTTTTGGAACGATGCCGACGGTAGCAAATACCACGCGGCGTATTTCAGCAAAGTGGAAAACGTCTGGTGCCATGGCGATCATGCCATGCTGACGGAGCACGACGGCATCGTTATCTACGGTCGATCGGATGCGACATTGAATCCCGGCGGTGTGCGCATCGGCACGGCGGAAATTTACCGACAGGTGGAGCAATTGCCGGAAGTGTTGGAGTCAATCGCAGTTGGCCAGCAATGGGAAAACGACGAACGAGTGATCTTATTCGTGCGTTTGCGCGAAGGCATAAAATTAGACGATTCTTTGCGCGACCGGATTAAGCAGCAAATTCGCGTGAATACCACGCCGCGCCATGTGCCGGCCAAAATTCTGCAAATCGCGGATATCCCGCGCACCATCTCCGGCAAGATCGTTGAATTGGCCATCCGCAATGCGATTCACGGGGAGGCGGTTAAAAACACCGACGCATTGGCAAATCCCCAGGCATTAGAGCATTTTCGCAATTTGCCGGAGCTTAAAAACGGATGAAGCCGACGTTTGCCTTAGGGGTAATCGCTCCCCCGTGTAGGGCTTAGCAGTGTCAGTAACGGCTCGCGCCACGATTGATGTTTGGCGCCAGGCGCTGCGCGTTCATCAATGGCTGAAAAATCTGCTGATGTTCCTGCCGCTCTTGACCGCTCACCTTCTGTTGGAGCCGACCGCGCTGGCGCGAACCAGCGTTGCATTCTTGGCTTTCAGTGTCTGCGCTTCCAGCGTCTACCTGCTTAACGACTTGCTTGATCTTAATGCCGATCGACAGCATCCACGTAAGCGACTGCGTCCGTTTGCCGCAGGGACCTTGCCACTGCGCCACGGGTGGATTGCGATCCCGCTGTTGCTGTTGATCGCATTCGGTATGGCATTGGCATTGTCCTATTGGTTTTGCCTTGCATTGCTGGCCTATTACTTAATGACCTTGCTGTATTCGTTTTGGATCAAGCCCATCGTGATGCTGGATGTCGTCATACTTGCTGCTTTATATACTATGCGCATCATCGCCGGGGCAGCGGCGACGGTCATTCCCGTTTCGTCGTGGCTATTGGCCTTTTCCATGTTTCTGTTTTTCAGTTTGGCGTTGCTAAAACGCTACACCGAACTGTTGATCGTAAAAAATAGTGGCCTCGATAAAAATGTCGATCGTGGTTATACGGTCAACGATCTACCGCTCATCCAGTCCTTAGGCAGCGCCAGCGGTTACTTGAGCGTGCTGGTGCTGGCGTTATACATAAACAGCACGGCCAGCGAGGCTTTATATAGGCACCCGCAAGTCTTATGGCTGCTTTGTCCGCTTTTACTTTATTGGATTAGCCGTGCTTGGGCGATCGTGCATCGCGGCGGCATGCATGAGGATCCGGTGATCTTTGCCGCAACCGATCCGACCAGTTACACCGTTCTGGGTTTGGCGGTCTTGATCATATTCGGGGCCATTTGAATGGTGGCCGCTCGCTCATGGGGACGCTATCCGTGCGTTGACCAGCGCGTAATCCGGCTAAATTGGCGCGACGCAATACTGCCGGATGTAGACGGATCGATGCTCCCTTACGGCAATGGCCGCAGTTACGGCGACAGTTGCCTCAACGCCGGCGGCACATTGCTGGACACGCGCGGCCTGAATCGCTTTATCGCGTTCGATGCCGACTCCGGAATACTGCGCTGCGAAGCCGGAGTATTGTTATCCGATCTGTTGGCCTTGATCGTACCCCAAGGCTGGTTCCTACCGGTGACTCCCGGCACAAAATTCGTCACCGTTGGCGGCGCGATTGCCAACGATGTGCACGGGAAGAACCACCACCGCGCCGGCAGCTTCGGTCACCACGTATTGGGCTTTGAATTATTGCGCAGCGACCGGAATCGGTGGTTGTGCACTCCCACCGATAACGCCGATTGGTTCCACGCAACCATTGGCGGGCTCGGTTTAACCGGCCTTATCGTTTGGGCTGAAATCCAGCTAAAGCCCATTGCCAATCCGTGGATGACCACAGAAACGATGCGCTTTGATACGGTAGCTGAGTTCCTGTCGCTGTCGCAACAATCAGAGCACAGCCATGAATACACCGTGGCATGGATCGACTCCACCGCTCGCAATACGCAACTCGGCCGCGGCCTATTTATGCGCGGCAACCACGCGCCTGAAAACACGAAACAAGGTCCCCAGGCGCCGCGTTATCGGTTGCCTGTACCGTTCACGCCGCCCATCTCTCTGGTCAATCGCCTAACGGTCAACGCGTTCAACGCTTTGTATTACCGGCGTCAACGCTCTACCAAATTGAATGGCAATCGACATTACGATCCCTACTTATACCCGCTTGATGCGGTAGACAACTTGAATCGAATCTATGGTGCGCAGGGATTGCTGCAGTATCAATGCGTGGTTCCCTCGGCAACAGCGCAGGAAAGCGTGAGCGAGCTTTTAGGCATTGTCGCAAACAGCGGGGCCGCATCATTCTTAAGCGTATTAAAAATGTTTGGCGATCGCCCGTCGTTGGGCCTGCTCTCGTTTCCACGATCGGGGGTAACGCTGGCCTTGGACTTTCCGATTCGCGGCAAACCAACGTTTGCGCTGCTGGATCGCATGGACGATATCGTCGCGGCTGCAGGCGGCGCCGTCTACCCGGCCAAGGACGCGCGGATGCAAGGCGTACGTTTTCGCCAATACTTCCCAAACTGGGCTGGCATGCAATCGTATCTAGACCCGAATTTTTCATCGAGCTTTTGGCGGCGGGTGATGGAGTAAGCATGCGTAAAGTTCTTATCATCGGGGCCACTTCCGCGATCGCACAAGCCACTGCACGCTGCTTTGCTTCACGCGGCGATTCGCTGTATTTGACCGGTCGCAACCCTGATCATCTGCAAACGATTGCCGATGATCTTAAGGTACGTGGTGCTGCAAACGTCACGATTGCCACCCTCGATGTCGTCGAATTCACGGCGCAGGAAGCAGTGCTCAATCAAGCCGAACGAGAACTCGGCGGCCTCGATATCGCGTTGATTGCACACGGTAGCTTGCCCGATCAAGTCGAATGCCAGAACTCGGTCGCTGCACTGCGGCGAGAATTCGACGTTAACGCGCTCAGCACCCTGGCTTTGCTGACGGACCTGGCCAATCGTTTTGAAAAGCGCGGCAGCGGCACGTTGGCGGTGATTTCTTCGGTTGCAGGCGATCGCGGAAGACAAAGGAATTATGTCTATGGATCGGCAAAAGGCGCCGTTTCGATATTCCTATCCGGACTACGTCAGCGTTTAACGAAAGCCGGTGTGCATGTAATAACGATAAAACCCGGCTTTGTCGATACGCCAATGACGCGGGAATTCAAAAAAAACCGGTTATGGGCGCAACCCGAGCGCATTGCATTGGGCGTTATGCACGCCATCGATCATGGCCGAGACCAAGTTTATCTGCCTTGGTTTTGGGCGCCAATGATGTTTTTAATCAAACTCATTCCTGAATTTGTCTTTAAGCGAATGCGTTTTTAGAAAATAAGCAGACCGCAGTTAAGTTTGCATTTACAATACCCGTTCAATATCGATTATTTCCCCCATGACCGATAAATCGCCAATCCCAATCAACGCGTTGGACCGCCAATTCGCCTCTTGCGGTACCCTGCTTGAAAGCGCGGCGCAACGGGTGCTGCAACAAGGCTGGTACGTCATGGGCCCGGAACTGGAACAATTCGAGCGTCGATTTGCGCAATACTGCGCCGTCAAAAACTGTGTTGGCGTGGCCAATGGCACTGATGCCTTGGAACTGGCACTCGCTGCACTGGATGTTGGCCGAGGCGACGAAGTGGCACTGGTCGCAAACGCCGGTATGTATGCCACGCACGCCACCTTGGCGCGCGGTGCCGCGCCGCTTTACGTTGACATAGAGGATGAAACCCTCATCATGTCACCCGACCGTTTAGCCGCAACGATTACATCCAAGACCAAGGCGATCATTCTCACCCATCTGTATGGCCGAATTGGGCAGTTCGATCGAATTTCAGGAATCGCCAACGATCATCGCATACCGATTATTGAAGATTGCGCGCAAGCGCACGGCGCACTTTATGAAAATAAGCGCGCTGGTAGCCTAGGCGTGATTGGTTGCTTCAGTTTTTATCCCACGAAAAACCTGGGGGCGTGCGGCGATGCCGGCGCACTCACCACCGATGACGACGAGTTGGCTTTGCGCCTGCGCTCGTTGCGTCAATACGGATGGAAGGCAAAATACCGCGTGGAGCTTAACGGCGGCAGGAATTCCCGCTTGGACGAAATCCAGGCGGCGATTCTATTAGCGAAATTACCTATGCTCGAGACCTGGAATGCCAAACGGCGCGCTGTAGCCAAAATCTTTATTGACCAGATTCGGCACCCGAACATTCAATTGCCAAGATCTTGCTCAACCGATGATGTCGCACATCTTTTTGTCGTACGCACCGATGCACGCGACAGCTTACGCCAGCATTTATTAAATCACGGCATACACAGCGACGTGCACTATCCAATCCCAGACCACCGACAGCCTTGCTGCACCAACCATTTCAGTAAATTAACCTTGCCCGTTACCGAAGCGGTCGCCGCCCAAGTGCTGACGTTACCGTGTTTTCCGGAATTGCAAGACGACGAAGTAAAGCGCATCGTGGAGGCGTGCAATACGTGGTGTGTATCTAAGGATTAACGTTGTGCGTTCACCAGCCGAATAAACTCTGAATATTCCCGGATATAGTCGGGCTCTCGATAAGCATCGGACGCCAGCACCAGGCACACTGTTCCCGGATCGAAATTGACTTCCGCAGCCCAGATCATCGGCGGAACGTGCAACCCGAACCAAGGTCGATTCAAATGTACAGAACGCTTGGTTTCCCCGTCATCCAGTGCAACATCGAAGCTGCCCGCCAAGCACACCAAAAATTGATGCAACTCATGGTGTGCATGCGCTCCTCGGTCGGCTTCCGTGGGAACGTCATACAAATAAAATACTCGCTTGATATCAAACGGAACGTGTTTACCGCCCTCAATAAAAGTGAGATTGCCGCGCGGATCGGTGATCTTCGGTAAGTTGAGCACCTGGCAATCATTAACGCTCTTTCTATTCATGATGTCGGTTGTGATCGGAACACCCAACGGGCAATAAGGAAACTTAACGGAACGCTCAGCGGAAGTAAAACCAGCGGCGCGATCCAGTCCGGTATACGAAGAATTTCCACTAAAACATACATGCCTATCAACCCGAACAGGTATTGAGCGACATACACCAATGGAAACAGCAAGAAGCTCCTCAACGCAGCGGGCTGTTTGAACACCCACAACGCCGAGAGGAAATAACTTATAACGATTCCGCTGACGAACGACAGCGTATAGGCGATCTTATAAGCAACCAACGGTAGCAAGGCGATGTATACAAGATAACTTAACCCCGTATTGAGGAAACCGGAAAGTAAAAAACGTACCCACTTGATCTCAGTAAATTTCGTCAATGACAGTCTCGGGCCGCTTATTCGTTTCATCAAAAATTCGCCACAAATATTCACCGATGACTCCCAGCATCACGATGATCAAGCCCAGCAAAAAAGTAATCAGCGCGGTGATCGTCGCAAACCCCGGAATGGCGCTTTTTCCCAAGAGCGCGCTGATCACCACCATTATGCCGTAACCGAAGCTCATTACTGAAACGACCAACCCAATCGCGGATATTGCCCTGATCGGGGTAATCGAAAAGCCTAGCATCACATCCAAGAAAGCGCGAATCTTCTTGGTTAGCGTCCAACGTGATTTCCCGTGCAGTCGCGAGCGGCGGTGGTATTGCAGCACCTTCGGCTCGAAACCCAGCCAATAGGCGAGCAAAGGGGTAAATATGCTTTTTGAGCTATCCAATAGATAGGGCAACATTGCCTTATCCATCAAGGCGAGGTCATAGCCGCCCTTGGGATAATTTCGCAGCACCAACAGGCGCAGCAATGCGTAATACACCCGCGCGAATACCTTGGACAATGCGGGATCGTCGCGGGAATTGCGTTCGCAAATCACGAACTTCGCCCCGTTGCGCCATTCGTCCACCATTTCGAGAACTAACGAGGGCGGATCCTGGAGATCAGCGGCCAGAATCATGAAGCAATCGCCCGTTACAAAACGAAATCCGGTTTTCGAGGCATGTACCGCACCGAAATTGCGCGTCAGCTTGACCACCTTCACTTCCGGTTTTTGTTTTTTTATGCGTAGTAGCTGTGTTAGGGAATCGTCTTTGGATCCGTCATCGACAAAGATCAACTCAAGCGAAACCTCGCGCTTAAGTAATTCTTTCTCTAAATCATTGAGTTCTTCGAAGAGCTTCGGCAATGACGGGCCGTTGAAATACACGGGTACGACTATCGATAATCTTTTCATGCGCTACAACCCCAACTGATAGTACTCGTGTACCACTCCGGCACCGCCAAATTCGGCCTTAAATTGGTATAAGCCGGCATTCAAGATTCGACCGCCATCCTCGTTACTGGTGCCGAAATCAAAGTAGCGCGCTTCACTGCTGAGAGCGGATTGAATGGCGTGTTCGAACACTAAATCCAGAGCGCTTGTTTCGTAAGCCAACAAGCTCGCGGCAATGTACTGAGCGTGATGCACCCCATTCATTTGGAAAACCACAATGCCCGCTTCCACCTTATCGTCAATAAGCGCCAGGTGAAGGCGGATATTATCAGGAAACCTTTGCACCAAATCTTGGATTTCAGACAAACAGTGAACCGGCGCCGCGTCATGTTTCCTGCGAAGATTGTCCTCAACTACCGACCAAAATTCAGGCAATCGTTCTGCACTTGTGGCGTAGATCGCTTTGGATCGGGCCTTTTTTAAGCCGCGCCGGCGCCGTTCGCTGCTTGTCAGCCGATTCGCTAAATCAATGGTGCATGATAGATCGCAACGATAACGCTCCGCTCCGCACCTGAATAATGCATAGAGATCGTCTTGATTTGGCACTTTACTGTAAATGTAGGGAATCGCCTTATAGCGCAGCCGCTGAAAACCTTGTTTTCGAAAATGCTCAAGGCAGGTATCAAAGGCTTCCATCATCAGCGCGCCCCTAACCTTACCTTGATGCAATACCCCGCCGTAGGTTATGCCCGGATGGCTCACCACTGTGGTTGCATCGCTTGGGTCCGCCGCGGCGGGCAATAACCCGACCAAATCGCCCTTGTCTTCTATGAATAGGGAAGCGTCTTTGAAACGGTCTCCGTGATAGTTTAAAAACCGGCGCGAATGCAGGAAAGTGGCATTGACTGCCAAGCCACAAAAATCGTCCCACTGCCGCTCTTTATCTCGAGCATAAGGCAAAACCTGCATGCATTACTCCAGCAACTCGGCCACGCCAAAACCGCGTTCACCGAAATTGTTGCCGTTGTAAAAGCAATAGGTTCGGCCGTGAACCGATAAAACAGCGGCATACATGATGGCGTCGCTATCGAACCCCTCCGCGGAGACGTCGAGCCCCATGGCCTGGTCGTTTCGCTGCCAATCCAGGCCATTGTTCGATTCCGCGTACCCTAATCGATAAGCCGCTAACGAGCGGCGGCGGATCGAATAATACAATTGCAAATTTTTAGCGCCTCGCTGCACCACCCACGGACGGCCGAAACCGTGCTCATCAGCGCCAGTTACACGCATGACGATTCTTCCATTGGCTGCCCAGTGCTTTCCGTCCATCGATTCCAGGTAGCGCAAGTCATAAACCGGCATCGCCTTTTTATTACCGATGTCAGTCCATTCACTGCCCGCAACGTACCAGAGCCGTACGCGGTCTTCCTCGTATAACGCAAACGGACCGCCACGAAAATACAACTCGTCATCGCTACGCTCCAAGACCGGTGTCCGCCCAAATCTCTTAGCGGAGATGCCGCCATCGGAGCTGATGGCAAGACCGGAAAGCAATCGATAGCGGATTTTATTGCACAATTCAAACCCGGCATAATAAAAAAACAGCTCGCCATTCGGCATTTTTAGCGCCGAAGTCACCAATGCGCCGTTATCGTCGAATGTCCCCGACTCTCCAATATCGAAAATCGGCTCTTTGCCTACGGCAATGACTTTACGCGGATCCTCAGCGGCGACATCAACATAACCCGGACGGCCGATACCTTGCGCATCGAGGCAAGTGATGAAAATCCGAACGACGTCCGCACCAAGATAAAGCGGCGTCGGACACATTGCATGCGTTCTTGCCCACCAACAATCGCCCTTTGGGGTATATACCAATCCGAGCTTGCGCCAACGCATCAGCTATCCGCCACTTTGAAGAAGTCCATTGCCGACTGCTCGGCGGCATCGTAACGCAGCCCCTTGTACAACTGATTCGACGGTGTATCGCGCTTAATCACCACGCCCAACCCGACCCAGTTGTCGTCGCCGATGGTCACGTTGTTCGCCACCGTTGCATTCACCCCCATAAAGCAATTCCGGCCCACCGTGCAAAACCCCGACACCACAACATGGGAGGATATAAAGCAATTATCCTGCACCACGGAGTGATGGCCGATGTGATTACCGCTCCAGAGCACGACGTTATTTCCGATTTTTACGAAGGGCTGCACGGTGTTGTCTTCGAAAATAAAGCAATGCTCCCCGATTTCAGCGTTGCGCCACACGAAGGCCCTACTGCTGACGTAACTTGCAAGTCGATAACCTTTGTCTTTTGCGGCCAGGTACAAACGCGTGCGCAAACGGTTCAATTGCGTGTATACCGTCGCTACATAAACATAAACCGAATCAGTCGGATAATTTTTTTCCAACGTTTCGAAGGGAACCACCGGAAGTCCAAACAAATCATTGCGCTTGATATAAGCCGATTCGACCGCAAAGGCGACGACTTCATATTCCGAATCGTGGGAGAAATACTCGTATGCAATCTCGGCAAATGCGCTGTCGCCGACAATCACCAGCTTTTTGGTCTTTTTCATCTCTTTCCTTCAATGCCAAACGATGTTACGGGGCGACAACCAAGATGTCTTCGCGTCGATTGGCCATTGGTAGCGCAGGATCCTGCGGAACGACATAGGCATCGAACCCCTGCAAGCGTGCGCGCTGCATTAATCCCAAAACCACGGAATCATCGATTTGTCCGGATTCAATCTGATTGAAGTTCACCTCGGGCGCATCGGTCGTTTTCATAAACTGTTGGTGGAATTTTATTCCCGCAGCACTGGCAAAAAAACGTTTGCGTTTGGATACATTGGGAATATCCCCAAGTAACAACGCTCCTCCAGGCGCCAATAACTGGAGTGCCACGTCGAGAAAATGGAAAACCGAGGTATCGACAAACGCATAATGAAGGACGCTGTAACAGATAATGGCGTCCACTTTTTTCGCGTAAACGTCGAGCAACTTGTCGCACGCGGGGAAAAAGCCCGCAAATAATTCTGCATCGGCACCTTGGGGTAACGATAGATGATCCAACATCTCCTGCGAATCGACCAGGAGAAGTTTATGCCCGTGCTTGGCGCAATGCTGGATCAGCAAAGCTGGTAGATCGCTACAGCCTGGTCCTAAGTCCAAAACCGTCTTGCCTGACTCGCCAAGTACTGGCAATTTTTTTAAGACATCCTGAAAGATTTGCTCTTCCTTACCCTCGCGATAGCTATCGGGAAAGCCAATGCGCTCGTATTTAGACAATGTCTTGTCCTTGGCGAGCTTCCTGAAATCTTCAAAACCGATGTTGGTGAAGCGCTTGAGATTTTTTTCCATAATCTGCCAATTCCGTGCGACAACAAGTTATAACTTTGGCTATACGAGATATATAGTTTGGTGAAGCTCCAAATTGGATTCAAGCAACACAGGCTTTCGAAAAATTATACCTCATCTACCAGGCATCGACTTAAATCAAATTCGGGTAGAATAACTGATTGGGCCCTAATGGCGGGCCGATAACTTAGCTTCAATCCCTTATTTAAAAATCATGCTTCTTAGCTCCCGCCGCAGCTTTCTCGAAACCGCGCTGCAACTATTGGGTTTTCTACCAGTAGTTTTAGTGGCTTGGGTCATTTATCAATATAGTGTTGACGTTCTACTTATTGACGAATGGAACCACTTACAAACGTTTTATAAGCTACACGAGGGTTTAATTAATATCGACACTCTTGTTCGTACCCAAAACGGACAACGTTCTCCGGTATCACTGCTAATTTTTTTTGGATTGATCTGGATTACGCATTGGAACACCATCGTAATTTTATGGTGTAGCCTATTTATTTGTTTATTCTATTTTCTCGTGTTGCGGAGATGGGCATTAAGTGAGGGAGCCTTTACTTCCACGTCCATGGCATATTTTTGGATTGTCATTGCTTCCCTACTGACATTCTCGCTAAATCAATATGAGAACTGGTTGCTCGGAGAGCAAATAAGTGTCTTTCTTTGTCTCAGTTCAGCATTAATTGGACTATTTCTATTGGCTCGTCCAAAACTTACCGTTGCTAACGTAGCGGGCGCAGGATTTCTTGGCATCTTTTCAGCCCTAAGTTCGGGAGCGGGGCTCGCGTTTTGGCCTACATCCGTTTTATTACTTGGATTTCGTAACTATTTGGAAAAAACCCCTCACATCCAACGCACAGCGGCGGTTTGGTTTATGTTGTGTGTTGCTGTTCTTTATCTTTACCTACAGGGATTACAACCCGGTGGAGAAACCAGTTCTCCCGACTTCTTAAAAAATCATCTTTTGGACCTGCCTTATTTTTTTTGCTCGGTAATTGGGACCCCAATTCTTAGTTTCGTAGCTTCACAAAATCCCGCAGCCGTAGTTTTCCACGCCGGTGGCTTAGTGTTTTTCGTCGGTATGCTCAGTCTTATTTCCTTTCCATTGATACTGATTTTCATTTTGCGACGAAAAATGGTACCGGCCGCAACTCTTTATTTTCCGGTCAGCATAATGACTTTCGCACTGGCCGCCGCCGCAATGATTACCGTAGCACGACTAACAATGGGACTACCCACGGCCTATGCCTCAAGATATATCTCATTTACGACACCTTTCTGGCTTGGATTGACCTACTTTGGCGTGATAGTTACAACTCATGCAGGCATTTGGGGCTCTAAACCTGGGCGATTCTTCGCAAACTACTCGGGCTTGGGTTTGTTTCTGATTTTAATTTGCGGAATAGCGGGCAGTACCTGGGCGGGAGTGCTTTTACCGGGCCGCAAGCAAGTGTTGGAAATTGCACGTCGCGAACTGATTCGTGGTGAAGTAAAAGAATATCTCTTTTATTTGCATCCCGGGGCGCCGCATTTTGTAGACGAAGGCCGGCCAGTTTTGCAAAAATTGGGTTATTCGGTATTCCGCGATGAGCAGGCAGAAATGTCCCCCGTTCGTCCTGAAGCTCTCCGGGATTTTTCTCAAAAAATAGAATTGGCTGGCTCGATTGAAAAGATGCGCACGAACAGGCGCCTAACTATTCCTCTGCGTATTACCAATTCGGGAAGCTTACCTTGGTCCTATTTTGGATTTAATCGAAGCCAATTCGCCGTTCATATCGGCTATTTTTGGTTAAATGGAAAGAACGCATCGATCCAATCTGAGGGAAGGCGCACAGCATTGCCTAACGACTTGTTTCCAGGAGAAACCATCCTTATCGACGCCGTCATCGATACCCCTGCACAAGCCGGTAGCCATATATTACGGGTGTCAATGGTGCAAGAAGGCGTTAATTGGTTTTGCACGGCTGCTCCACCTTGTCTTGACTTACCGATCTATGTCGATCCCTGACATTGAGCCGCGAATTATTCAAAATTATTTCCGAAAATCAGCTCCGGTTGCCAACTGCCTCGATTACCCTGATTTCGGCGAAATTCTGGCCAAGCCTTAAGCGATGGTGCAAATGCAACGTTGAAATCCCAGACGTAAATGACACCTTGAGAGCTTAGAAAACCAGGCGCGCCGGCGGCAATTAACTGCAACTTGCCATTGTTATCTAGGTCGGCGACGGCGGCGCTGCCTCCAAGAGTCCCCACCCCTCCAAGCTGGAATCCTGGCGTGGCCGGAGGATTTGGGCAATCGATCGTCGTGCGACTTAGTTGGGTGCCATCGCCATTCCAAACTACCAAATCGCCGTTAGACGGCAAGATGATCTCCGGGAGACCATCACCCGTGAGATCCGCAGCAATGGGGGAATACGGCGTACCATAGTGAACAACCCCGCCCGAGCAATCGGCCGGCGTCACGGGCTGTTTGGGCCAACCTGGCCGAATAACGCCGTTCGCTTTAATAACATAGGTCCAACCATTTTGATCCACCGAAGTATTTTTTTGCATGGTATTGATGATGATTTCCGGTAT
This sequence comes from uncultured Rhodanobacteraceae bacterium, assembly GCA_964466115.1. Classification (GTDB taxonomy): domain Bacteria; phylum Pseudomonadota; class Gammaproteobacteria; order Xanthomonadales; family Rhodanobacteraceae; genus Pseudolysobacter. Next base: position 67,807 of record CAYXMH010000010.1, read on the forward strand.
GTCATCACCATCTAAATCTGCTATCGCGGGCGATGCGAATGCATAACGATTAACGGAGGTGAGGTTCACCGGCCAGCCAGTCACCGGCTTACCGTCAAACTTATAAGCATAAATGGCTTCTGTAACAGGATGAGTGGTTCCTGCACAGGCGGGTATTTCCCAGCACTCTCCGGTCCCAACCACAATCTCCAACTGAGGATCGGTATCTATATTGGCCAAAGCAGGGGATGAGTAGATTACCTCGTCTATGAACACTGGAAATCCGGGCAGCTCACCTACCCCATTTCCACGAAACGCTCGAATCATCCCACCGGCGATCGTATTGTATGGCGGTCCCACCTGCTGACTATCCGTACCGATCACGACTTCTAGGTTACCGTCCGCGTCGACATCGCCAATAGCCGGCGAAGACCATACGGTATCGACTAGACGATCGCTAAGTGATTTATCCCAAAATAAACCACAATCCTCGTTGAGAGCTCGAACGTGCGTGTCCCATGCGCCAAATACTACTTTCAACTTGTTTGGTTTCGCCGGATCCAGAGCACCGACAGCAGGGGTTGAAAACGCACCCTCTCCGATCGAGTCCTGATTTATGTCCAAGGTATAAAAGGCACAGCGCAACCGCCCATCGTTATTAATAATATATACCCCACCCGGTGCGTTAGGAGTAAACGTCGAGCCAGCCGATACGATGACCTCATTAACCCCATCGCCATCCAGATCGGCAATGACGGGTTTGCTCTCCACTGCTGCGGATCCAGTTTTATAACCCCATAATCGCGCGCCGTTACCCTTATATACCTCGACGTAACCTTCACTAGTTCCAACCACGATTTCCGGCAACCCATCGCCATTCACATCGCCTAAGGCAATGGAACCATAGCGCACATAACCTTCACCAAGCGGAAGTGTGACCGGAAATCCAGTGTGATAGCCGGGATTAGATACCGGCCAAATCTGAGCGTGCGCATGAACCAAAAGCCCAAGGAACACTATCAAAAAGACCCTGATTCCTTTAAGGAATTGATATAGCCTTTGTCGCTGGCACAGCACCATGGCTCAATCCAGAGCTCGGGAGTCCAGTATACGCTGGACCCTGCGGGAAAACGTGCTTTACATCACTTTATTGCTGCATTAAATACTTTGAGAATCTTTTACTTTAATAATCTTGGCTCGATATATGCATCACGATCGGCTCAACGCAACGCCATGTCTAGCTCTTTGCGCAGATCGGCAACGTCCTCCACCCCGACCGATAGGCGAATCAACCCATCGCTGATCCCAAGACGTTTTCGATTAGCAGGCGGAACCGAGGCATGCGTCATAATCGCCGGGTGATCGATCAAGCTCTCGACGCCGCCTAACGATTCGGCAAGCGCAAACAATTCGCAACGCTCCAGCATGCGCCGCGCTTTCTTCAACCCACCTTTCACTTCGATCGTGATAATGCCGCCAAAACCGGGCATCTGTTGTTTTGCAAGCTTGTGCTGCGGATGGCTCTTAAGCCCGGGATAGATCACCCGCTCAATCGCCGGATGCTTCTCCAGCCAATGGGCAAGCTCTTGCGCATTTTCGCAATGCGCGCGCATGCGCAAATGCAAGGTCTTCAGGCCGCGCATGGCAAGAAACGCATCGAACGGACCGGCAACGGCACCGGCGGAGTTCTGCAGAAAAGCCATTTGCTCGGCCATTTTGGCATCGCCAGTGATCACTACGCCGCCGACCATATCGGAGTGGCCATTCAAATATTTGGTGGCCGAATGGACCACCAAATGCGCGCCGTATTCCAACGGACGCTGCAACATCGGCGAGCAAAACGTGTTATCGACGACCAGGATCAACCCATGTTTACGCGCAAACTTACCCAGCGCGGCAAGATCGACCAATTTCAGCATCGGATTGGTCGGCGTTTCCGCCCAGATCATGCGGGTATTGGGTTTAAGAGCAGCCTTTAGCGCCTGCGTGTCATTAAGATCAAGGAAGGTGAAATCCAATCCGGCACTGCGTCGACGCACGCGCTCAAATAATCGATACGTGCCGCCGTACAAATCGTCCATCGCGATCACATGACTGCCGGAATCGAGCAAGTCCAGCACCGTCGCCTCTCCGGCCAAGCCGGACGCAAAAGCAAAACCCGCAACGCCACCCTCAAGGTCGGCGATGCAACGCTCGTACGCCATACGGGTTGGATTCTGCGTGCGTGAGTACTCGTAGCCCTTATGCACGCCGGGGCTTTGCTGCACATAGGTCGATGTGGCATAGATCGGCACCATAATGGCGCCGGTTGAGGGGTCGGGGCTTTGGCCGGCATGGATGGCGCGGGTGCCTATACCAAGTTTAGTTGCCATAAATTCCTTGTGTAACGTATGACGAGCGTTGCGCAACGGCATGCCAATTAAGGTTCCAACAGAAGGTTCAGGTGCGTAATCGAACCGTTTGTGTCCGCCGATTCGAACTGTACAAGAATTTGCCCGGGCATTGAACATAACATGGGAGAGCGATCATCGCGTAAAACGCTGACCGCGCCATAGGCAAATAATGTATCAAGAAAGGCTTCCGGATTCACCGTGCCCGCCTGGCGCAAGGCATTGGGATGAAACTCGATAACGATTCTTGGGCGACAGCGGCTCAACAATTGCTCCATGCCGCGCCAGGCTTGAGGTTCCATCCCTTCCACGTCGAGCTTAATCAGATCGACCTGCGATACATCTGAAAGCAAATCATCCAACGCAATCGCCGGGACGCGAACTGCATCAAACTCCCCTGCACCGGTAAGTGCGCTGGCATGCGCATTGGAGGTACCCGCATCGGTAGTAAAACTTAAGATTTGCGCCGATGCGGCCGCCGCATAGGGATAAATGCATAACTGAGTAAACCCGTTGCGCAACGCCGCTGCATACAAGCATTGCAAGTTTTTATCCATGGGTTCGACCGCATATACCTTCCCGGTCGGCCCAACAAGGCTCGCAGCGAGCAGAGCAAAATACCCCACATTGGCCCCCACATCGATAAAACAGGCCCCCGGATGCAGGATTTTCCGCAGTACGATTTCAACACTCGGTTCGTACCGTTGATGGTCAACAATGGCTCGACCAATATCCCGGTCATCCGAAGGCACGAACATCGTCCGGCCCCGCAGCGTTACTTCTATGTATTTTTGGTGCTCGCCACTGCTGTGAAGAAACTCATCCGAGCCCAATATCGCCGATGCGATTTCCTGCGGGGCCAATCGTCGACTTTTCAGCAAAGGGAGAAACGCCTTCCAGCCGGCCTCGTCCGGCTCCCGGCCCAACAACAGGCGATAGGCGAAGCGAATATCTTCACTCGTCGCCCGCAAAGCACTGGATTTACCCGTTAGCGAGCGCAACGATTCAGCAATGTCCTTCCAACGCCTAATGCCCACGGAGCGCCTGCGCTAACTCATGACTGCATCGGACGTCGCGCTACTAGATAGATGTTGTCGCCCCGGTTACGCGTGTCGGCGCCGATACGATTCATCATCTCAAGCAATTGCGGTCGCGTATAAGGGAATGCCTGGGGTTTCTCGTAACTGTCCTTAGCCATGCAAGGCTGGTTGTAATCGTATCGATCCAGGGTTTCGATGCTTTCGATTTCAAAACCGGCACCGCGAGCCAAGATATCCAACTCTTCAACTGTAAATTCCCGATTATGCCGTCCATACACGCCGTTGGCAGGGCAATAACGATCGAAAATATTGGATCCCGCCACCATGTTTGCAAAATTGATCAGTCGAACAGCGTTAGGCGTCGTTAGGATAAGAAGTCCGCCGGGCTTGATGATGCGCAGCAACTTCGGCAACACAGATAACGGGTCTACCACTAAGTGCTCCATTATTTCGCAGAACAACACGACATCAAAATGTCCTTCTGGATAGGGATATTCTGAGAGCTCTATATTAACCAGGTCGTACTTATAAGTATGATCCTCGGAAAAAGCGTCACTAACGATTCTCTGCTGGCCGGAACCAATCTCTTTCGCGTAGATATTTTTGTCGAAGAAATTGGTAAGCGTCAGCTCATAATCATGAAATCGCTTGAGCAAGGTGGTAAACAAGTAAGGGTTCGCGCCAAGTTCTAATACTTTCAGCCTCGGCGTCAATGGTAGTCTATCAAGCGTCAATAAAAAACGAGCAAGCGCGTCGTTCACGTATGCTTTAATAAAATCATTACCTGACCCAGCAAGCAAAAAACTAAACAAATAGTGGCGAATAATTTCTGGGTTTTGCCATAACTGCCGATGTCGAGCCTCCTTATGGCCACTGGCAGTAAGCTCCCGAATGGAATCAAGATGACGCGAGGCATTGCTAACCCATTCAGGGGAAGCCAAATTGGGTACGTTCATTAATCGTTTTCCTAAATGAGTGCGATATAAAGCGGCGCCAACGAACTTCCTGGCGCTTGCGATTACGGTATTAATTGCATCGCTGGAAAGAGTTTTCACTTAATACTAACCGTGATTCATGTCCATTAAATCATCTATATTTATGCTTACCGCTCTCGTTAAGGCATGGATCCTCATGGAACTGCCAACAGGTCGATATACATGCCCCCATCAGCGCCAGCAGTCTCATTAACTTGCCGCCAGACCTCCATCGCGTGCGCCGGATTTTCACAGCAAATTCGATCCGATTTCGACTGCAACGCAAACACCGTTGGCGCATAATCAAACAGCGTTCGTGCGTACTGCTCGCCACTTACTTTCGCGTTTCTTTCCAACGCTTGTGGATGGAATTGAGTGACCACCACCGGCTGCAGCCGTGATAAGGTATTCATCAATCCAGCAAACGCAATCGGTTCGCTGCCGGCTATATCGATTTTCACCAAATCAAGACGAGTAAGATCCTTTAGCACAGAATCCAACGGTCGGGAAATGGTGAACAGTTCGTGCTTTTGCGCGTGATCGATCTCTTTTATTTCGGCATTGGACGTGCGCACGGTGGTATGCGCGGCCAAAACGCTCGTGGAGTTGGCGGCGGCAAACGGCAGAACCTCCACCTGTTTAAAGCCATTCTGCGCCAGCGCCAAATAGATCAATTGCAGATTCTTATCGAGCGGTTCCACCGCAATCACGCGCCCGTCTTCACCCACCAAGCTCGCCGCCAGCATGGTAAAAAAACCGATATTGGCGCCGATATCGAGAACCGTTGATCCTGGCTTTGCATATTCCTTGATCACCGCCGCTACCTGCGGTTCGTAATCGCCGCCTGAGGCGATGACCGCGCCGATATCGAGGTCCTCCGGACGCATATAAACCACATACCCACCCAAATCACGCGATACGGCGTTGCGCGGTAAATCGTATTTGTCCTTGAATTCGTCCGACCGCAAGATGCCTTGAATCAATTCCCGGCGTGAAACCGTCCGGCGCCGAAATTCCTTATCAAAAGCGACTAACGCTCTCGTATCCGGATCGCGCTCCAACAGCACGCGATAAGCCAACACCACATCGTATTCGGTTATTCCATTGTTCATTTGGGTTTGAGCGTGGTTTGACATTTGTATACCTAAACCTGCTGCCAAAACAATTATTGCACGCGCCTACGCAAGTAATTGAGCAGGTCAATCCGCGTGATCAGTCCAAAAAACTTTTCCCGATCGAGCACAATCGCCACGTGCCCGGCCTCGAATACCGGCAGCAACGCTTTAATCGGCTGTTTGACGTCGAGCACTTGCAGATTGCTTACCATGGCGGTCGAAACCGGATCGAGAAAACGCGCCTCATCGCCGTAGACATGCCACAGCACGTCCGATTCATCGACGATACCGACAATTTTGTCGCCGTCCATCACCGGCAGTTGTGAAACGTCATAAAGTTTCATGCGTTGATAAGCGGTAGTCAGCGGCTCGTTCGGGCCGACCACCACCGTGTCGTGCTGGGCATAGGGGCGCAAAATCAAATCGCGCAGATCACCAAACGGTTCGCGCTCGAGAAATCCGTTGTCGAGCATCCAATAGTCGTTGTACATCTTCGATAGGTATTTATTGCCGGTGTCGCAAACAAAGACCAGAACCCGTTTGGGCACGGTTTGCTCACGGCAATACTTCAAAGCGGCTGCAAGCAACGTCCCGGTCGACGAGCCGCCGAGTATGCCTTCCTTCGCCAGCAGCTCACGGCCCGTAAGGAAACTTTCTTTATCGCTGATGGCATAGGCTTTTTTCACGCGTGAAAAATCCGAGATCGGCGGCAAAAAATCCTCGCCGATGCCCTCCACCATCCACGAGGCCGACTTTGTGGATAATGTTCCTTCATTGATGTATTGCGTCAGGATAGAGCCGACCGGATCGGCCAAAACGAGCTCCACATTCGGCGCCACTTTGGCGAAATAACGCGACAACCCCGTCATCGTGCCGGATGAGCCGCAGCCGAATACGATCGCGTCCAATTGCCCGTCCATCTGCGCGAAAATTTCAGGGCCGGTGCCCTCCTCATGCGCCTTGGGGTTATTGGGGTTGCCGAACTGGTTGATGAAATAGGCGTTCGGTGTTTCTTCCGCGATGCGCTGCGCCAAATCCTGGTAATACTGGGGATGTCCTTTGGCCACGTCGGAACGTGTCAGCACCACCTCGGCGCCCATCGCCTTAAGATTAAAAATCTTTTCGCGGCTCATCTTGTCCGGCACCACCAAAATCAGGCGGTAACCTTTTTGTTGCGCAACCAACGCAAGGCCAATGCCGGTGTTCCCGGCGGTACCCTCAACCAGTGTATGTCCCGGTTTGATTTTGCCGTCCCGCTCGGCTGCTTCAATCATGCTAAGGCCGATACGGTCTTTGATCGAACCGCCGGGATTGTTGCTTTCAAGCTTTAAGAATATCTCACAACACCCGGTATCTAGACGGCGCGCTTTGACAATCGGCGTGTTACCGATCAGCTGAAGGACACTATCGTGGATACTCATGCAAACTCCCGCACCATCAAACGGCGTCGATACAAAACGTGAACGACGCGCAGCCACTAAGGGTGGATCTAAAAACCGAGATCATACAGGAGCGCGCAGCTTTTGCGGGCACGTAGAAATCAGAAACGCCGACCTAAATTAGAATCGGCGTTTCGTGGATTGGGGATTCAATGTCTCGGGGACAAATGCATTTCCCACATATGGGTTAGGCGATCCTTAGCCCAGAGCTTTTCTTTTTTCATTTTATGTATGGTGGTGTCGTCCAGGGGCAGCACCCCTAACTCGGCATCGCGCACCTTGCTATCCAATTCTTGATGGCGGCGATAAAGACTGCGAAATTCCAGATTACTTCTCATCAACGCTTCGACTTGATCGTTTTGCAATGCTTCAAACATCGGCCTATCTCCTCGTGGAATTTAAGGAATCATCAGGACAATCGCACCCCGGATACGGCGAACATGGAAACACATACGGAAATTTGGAACAGGTAGGGGCGCTTCGCAACAGCCATTTCAGGCGCACGCCTTCCCCAAAAAATCGAACCGGGAATAGGCTTTATTACGTCGGCTGCGCGCATGTTTTCAATCGCTTTAATCCCCGCTAAGCAGCCTGGCCATCCAAGCTTTACGGGTGACTTGACGCTACTCCTTTTAACTGGGGTTGGCAACCGAACGCGACACCTTTTTCAAGCTAGAAAATTGCGGATTTAAGCCCCTCGATTTGGGCACTGGCTCTCATCCGAAAACAGCCACTGCAACTCACCGTTTACTTGCCGGCGGCGTCCTCGAGAATCACATCCACGCGGCGGTTTTTTGCACGTCCTTCCTCGGTCGCGTTGTCCGCCACCGGCTGGTCCTCGCCTAAGCCGGCTGTGGTAATGCGTTTGGCATTCACGCCGGCGGCGATCAACGCGTCTCGCACCGCATCGGCGCGTTTTTGCGACAACAATTGATTGGCGTTGGGGTTGCCTCGACTGTCCGTATGACCCTCAATCCGAATGCGTTTTTTGTCTTGATTGACGAATTGAATCAGCTTGTCGAGATGCCCGCGGGCTTCCGGCTTCAAGCTTGACTGCCCGGGCGCGAAGGCAATGTCATCCAACGTCATTTGCAGCCCGCGCGAACCTTGCGTCGCTTTCAGGTTGGAAAGCCGAGTGCGCAGCGAATGCGCGGCCGCTTCGGCCAACTGCGCCTCCTTTCGCGCAAGCTCGGCCTCACGCGCCTGGGCCTCAGCCACGCGTTTGGACTGGGCCGACTCTTTACGCGCCGCTTCCACCTCATGCGCGCCTTGGGCACGCGCCGCCTGCGCCTCGGCGCGCAACCGCTCCACCTCCTCGGCCTGGGCGAGGCTTTGAATCCGCGCCTTTTCGGCCTCTATTCGGGCCTGCTCTGCCTCATGGCGGCTGGCCTCCAATAAAATCTGATCGTGCTCCCGATCCAGCTGCGCCAATTTGCGCGCCTGATCCGCGGTTTGCGCCGCCGCATAAGCGATATCAATCCGCCGTTCGGCAACATACACCAGGTGATTGCGCACTTTGCCGCTGCCATGCTCATCAAGCAATGCTTTAAGCGCGGCCTGGGCGCGAGCGACTTCCGCCGGAGCAAGCCCTCCCAAGGCCGGATCCGTTTCCAATTGACTTAAAGAAGCGCGCAATCGCTCATAATCCAAATCGCGCTTAACCGCATCGGCCAATCCACACAGCGACAACAACGCCAAACCCGCGATGAATGCGAGTTTTTTCATAATGGCTTCTGCTGGCCTTCTCGACCGCTCAATAGATCGTTGCGCAACTTCGCATTCTCTTGGGTTTTCTGCTCCATTTGCTCGCGCGCCTTGGCCAAATGCACCTTGGCGACAGCAAGCTCCGCGGTAACGATGACCTCTTCGGTAATGCGCTGTACCGCCGCTTTGTCCTTAGCGGCTAGCGCCAATTGAGCTTGTTCCATGCGTTCGCTGGCAAACCCCAATTCCAACGGAGCATACGTCGCCGCACCCGCACTACGTGCCGCGTCAAGGCTGCGCATCGCCTCTTCCATATCAGCCGTATTCGGCGAAGTCGACCCAAAACCGCAGAGCATTCCCACCATGGAAAACCCGCAAAAGCAAAAGCCCAATGGATGGATTTTTAACTGCATTAATGTCATAACAGCGCGTACCTTCAATGGAGGAATGGCAAAGGGCGTATTGTGAGTATACGGACGGCGTCTTGGCAATGGCGCCGACGTATGGCAAACCCATTAAGTCGCCTATAATGACGTGGCTTACCGCAAATTCGTCGAAATTAGGGGGAAAATATGGATATCGGTTATTTCCTCAAACTGATGACCGAAAAAGGCGCGTCGGATATGTATCTGACCACCGGTGCACCGGTAAACATCAAGGTAGAGGGCAAACTCTATCCCCTCGGTAATACAGGCTTGCCCGGTGGGATGGTGAAGAAAATCGCCTATTCGATGATGGACGAAGGCCAAGTCCCCGCGTTCGAGCGCGATTTAGAGCTGAACCTCGCCATTGCGGTCAAAGACGCCGGCCGCTTCCGCATCAACGTATTCAAACAGCGCGGCGAAGTGGGCATGGTGATTCGCGCGATCAAAAGCGAAATTCCCTCGATCGAAGCCCTGCGCCTGCCGCCGCTGTTCAGCGAGCTCATTATGGAGCCGCGCGGTTTGATCTTGGTGGTCGGCTCCACCGGCTCGGGCAAATCAACCACGCTGGCGGCCATGATCGATTACCGCAATCAAAATACCTCCGGTCATATTTTGACCATCGAGGACCCGATCGAATACCTGCATCGGCACAAACGCTCGATCGTGAATCAACGCGAAGTGGGCCTTGATACGCACAGCTACGGCGATGCCCTAAAAAATGCGATGCGCGAGGCCCCCGACGTCATCATGATCGGCGAAATTCGCGATACCGAGACCATGGAAGCGGCAATCTCGTTTTCCGAAACCGGCCACATTTGCCTGGCCACTTTGCATTCGAACAACGCCGATCAAACCTTGGAGCGCATCCTCAACTTTTTCCCCGAATCGGCGCACCGCAACATCTTGATGAACCTTGCCTTGAATCTACGCGCGGTGATTTCACAACGCTTGGTCGTTGGTAAAGACGGCCGCCGCCTGCCAGCGGTCGAAGTGTTGCTGAGCTCGCCGCTGATCCGCGACATGATCCGCCGCGGCCAAATTCATGAGATCAAAGAAGCGATGGATCGCAGCCTTTCCGAAGGCATGCAAACCTTCGATCAAGCGCTTTATATGCTCTACAAAGAGGGCAAAATCGAGTTGGAAGAAGCGCTGTCCAAAGCCGACTCGCGCGACGGTTTGGCGCTAAAAATCCGCCTTGCGGAGGGTGGCGAGGAAATGGCGCACGACCCTTACGACACCGCCACGTTTTAATCCCCCTACTGCCTTCTCATTTGTAATGTGGGAGCGGCTTCTAGCCGCGATAAGCGTTACAGTTTACGGAAACACTTATCGCGGCTAGAAGCCGCTCCCACAACGAGAAATAACTTGAATCAAACACGTCAAGGTGTGGGCCAAGACCCACCCTACGCCGCCGGCGCGTCCGGTTGATTTTCTGGTTGAGCTTGCTCGAACGCAGCAAGCTTCAGGCAATTATCGTAAATGCGCAGAATGATCGGAAATTCCTTCATTTTCACCGACCAGCGTATAGCATTGTATACTTGGGGAACGAGACAAATGTCCGCCAAGGAGGGTTCATCACCGTCGCAATAAATGCCGGTGGATGGGTATTCGGTCAGCAGCGCCTCAATGGCCGTGAATCCTTCACTAATCCAGTGTTGCGTCCAACGTTCACGCTCACTTAAGGGCACGTTGAATTCGTGCTCTAGGTATTGCATAACGCGCAGATTGTTCAACGGGTGAATATCGCAAGCCACCATCTGCGCCAACGCACGCACCCGACCGCGATCGCGGCTGGTGGCTGGCAGCAACTTCATTTCACCGTCGTAGGTTTCCTCCAAATATTCAATAATCGCCAACGATTGCCGCACCACGCGGCCGCCGTCGACCAATACCGGTATCAGTTTTTGTGGATTCACCGCTTGAAAATCGGCTTGATTCTGCTCACCGCCATTGTTGGTGAGGTGCACCGGAATCAAATCGTAGGGCAGTCCTTTGAGATTGAGCGCAATCCGCACGCGGTAGGCCGCGCTCGAACGCCAATAGCTGTAAAGCTTCAAGCCTGCAGCCGCCATGCTTCCTCCCACTGTGCAAGAGTATGCAGATTAGCCTTTTCCATTGGGGAATATCAACGGCGATGTTGACCGTCGTTGTCCTCGCACCATAGAGCTTGCCATGCATTCGGTGATGCCGCGTTATAGCGGTTTATGTTGGACGACGCTCTGTTCAATTGCGCCAAAAATGCTGCGCCCGTCTTGATCGAACATTTCAATCCGCACCTGATCGCCAAAGCGCAGAAACGGAGTCGACGCTTTGCCATTGGCAATCACTTCCAAGGTGCGTTTTTCCGCCAGGCACGAAGCGCCTACGCTCTCGTCTTGATTGGCGATCGTGCCCGAACCGACCAAGGTACCGGCACTCAACGGCCGGGTCTTGGCCGCGTGCGCGATCAGCTGCGCGAAATTGAATTGCATATCAACGCCCGCCTGCGGCGCGCCGAACTTTTGCTGATTGATGTGGCTTAGTAACGGCAAATGGACTTTGCAATCCTTCCATGCCTCCTTAAGCTCATCCGGAGTCACGAATACCGGGGACAGCGCCGAACGCGGTTTGGATTGCACAAAGCCGAAACCTTTTGCCAACTCCTCGGGAATCAAATTGCGCAAGCTCACGTCGTTGATCAATCCAATCAGCTGAATGTGGTGCGCCGCCTGTTCCACCGAGCAGGCCATCGGCACGTCATCGGTAACGATGACGACCTCAGCCTCAAGGTCGATGCCGTAATCCTCACTCACCACGCTGATGGCATCGCGTGGGCCTAAGAACCCGGCGCTGGTGGCTTGATACATCAATGGATCCACATAAAAACTGGCCGGCACCTCGGCGCCGCGCGCTTTGCGCACACGCTCGACGTGCGGCAGGTACGCCGAGCCATCGACGAATTCATACGCGCGCGGTAACGGTGCCGCTAACGCGCTTGTGTCAAGATCGAATGCCGAAGCGGCTGTACCGTTATTCAGCTGTTGGTACAACGCATTCAACCGCGGTGCGGTGTTCGTCCAATTTTCCAAGGCCGATTGCAATGTCGGTGCGATGTCGGCGGCGATGGCGGCACGCGCAAGATCGCGGCTGACCACAATCAATGTGCCATCACGCCCACCACTTTTTAAGGATGCCAGTTTCATTATTGAATTATGCGATGGATTAAGGTTTTCTAGCCGGATCAAAGTGCTTACGCAAGCCTTGCCAGCATTCGTGATAGTCGCTTTGCAGCTGCGGGGATTCCAGCGCTTGCCGCGTCGGGCGGATAACCAAGCGCGTTTCAAACATAAACGCCATCGTATCGACGATGTGATCGGGCACACTGACATCGGCGTTTGTGGCTTTCTCAAAACTTACCGCATCGGGGCCGTGACCACTCATGCAATTGTGCAAACTCGCCCCTCCCGGAGCAAAGCCACCGGCCTTCGCGTCGTACGCGCCATGAATCAACCCCATAAACTCGCTGGCGATATTGCGATGAAACCACGGCGGGCGAAATGTGTCCTCGGCCACCAACCAACGCGGTGGAAAAATGACGAAATCCAAATTCGCCACGCCGGGCGTGTCGGACGGCGATGTCAACACCGTGAAAATCGACGGGTCGGGGTGATCGTAACTGATCGATCCAATCGTATTGAAGCGCCGCAAATCGTACTTATACGGCGCAAAATTGCCATGCCATCCAACCACGTCCAACGGCGAGTGGCCGATGGCCGCGGTCCAAAGCTGACCTTGAAATTTCGCGATCAATTCAAATTGTCCAACCCGATCCTCGTACGCGGCCTGCGGACACAAAAAATCTCGGGCATTCGCCAAGCCATTTGAACCAATCGGACCCAACTCCGGCAACCGCATCGCAGCACCGAAATTTTCACAGGCATAACCTCGCGCTTCCTTATCAAGCAGCTCGACGCAACAACGAATACCGCGCGGCAATACCGCGATTTCAAATGGCGCCACATCGAGCACGCCAAGCTCGGTGCGCAAACGCAACCGACCGAGCTGCGGCACGATCAACAGCTCGCCATCGGCATTGTAGAAGTAGCGATTGTGCATAGATCGGTTTGCGGCATACACATGGACGGCCGTACCCGTTTGCAGCTCCGGGCCACCATTGCCTGCCAGCGTCATCATCCCTTCGATAAAATCGGTTGGCGTATCCGGTAACGCAAACGGGCTCCAGCGCAGCTGATTTGGGGTTGCGGGCAGTTCCGCAAAGCGATTGTGCCAGCGACCGACCGGCATTGCGTGGAACGGCTCATGCATCGCACCCGGACGGATGCGATAAGCCCAGCTGCGCCGATTCACATGGCGCGGCGCCGTAAACGCCGTGCCTGAAATTTGTTCGGCATACAAACCGTAAGGCGCCGCTTGCGGAGAATTCCGTCCTATCGGCAAAACGCCAGGCAACGCTTCGGTGGCAAACTCATTGCCAAAACCGGACATATACCCAGTTTCCGTCGTCGCGTTCGCCGCAACCGAGGGATCGAACGCGGGATTTTGCATCGAGGCCCCCATCAAAGCACCCCACGCACCTGTTGATCGCGCTCGATCGCCTCGAACAGCGCCTGGAAGTTGCCTTCGCCAAAACCCTCGTTGCCCTTGCGTTGAATGATTTCAAAAAAAATCGGCCCGATATTGGTTTGCGTGAAAATCTGCAGCAACAATTGCTTTTTCGTTTCCTGGTCGGCGTCAATCAAGATCTTATTCTTGCGCATGCGCGGCACGTCTTCGCCATGATTGGGGATGCGCTGGTCAATCACGCCGTAATAAGCATCCGGTGTATCGAGAAACTTCACGCCCGCCGCCTGCATCGCCTCAACCGTGTCGTAAATGGTGTCGGTAAAAAGGGCAATATGCTGAATGCCCTCTCCCTTATACAGGTCCAAGTATTCGTTGATTTGCGATTTGGGGTCGGACGACTCGTTCAGCGGAATGCGCACCATGTTGTCCGGCGCGGTCATCGCTTTCGAAATCAAACCGGTTTTTGCGCCCTTGATGTCGAAATAGCGGATTTCGCGGAAATTGAAGATGCGTTCGTAATAATTCGACCATTTTTCCATATTCCCAAAATGCAGGTTATGGGTGAGGTGATCGATAAAGGTAAGACCAAGCCCCTTCGGATGCTGCGCCACTCCGGGAAGCGGCATGAAATCGCTGTCGTAAATCGCACCGCGCTCACCATAGCGGTCAACCAAATACAGCATGCAATCGCCGATGCCCTTGATCACGGGCGCATTGACCGCTTTGCTGCGCTCCTTATGCGTTACCGCCTCACCACCATTGGCCAAAGCGCGCTGGTAAGCGGATGCCGCGTCTTTTACGCGAATCGCAAACCCGCATGCACACGGCCCGTGCGCGGCTGCAAAATCGGCCGCGAAGGAATTGGGCTCTTCATTGATTAGAAAATTGCAGCCGCCTTGCCGGTACAGCGTAATGTTTTTTTCGCGGTGTTTTGCTATTGCGGTAAAGCCCATTTGCTGAAACAAGTGGTGCAGACCGGCCGCATCTTTTGCCGCGAATTCCACAAATTCAAACCCGTCAATCCCCATCGGATTGGGATACTCGGCCGCGGCTTGCGGTTGTGCGCTCATAAACAAGCTCCTTAAATTTTAGGCGCAGGCGCCTAGCATCTACGAGAAATTGAATGATTAAAACGCTTGCCGCCCACACACTCGCCGGTGGGCGGCATTGCTTATTTAAATAACGAGACCAGGCTCTGGCTACCCTCAACCGGTATTAGATCGCGGCAGGTTCGGCTTTCATTATCGGCTGCTCTTTGATGTTTTCGGCACCGTGCATCCAATCGACCAATCTGCCGGACAACATCCACAGAACAATCGCAAATGTGCCAAGTACGGTTGCGATGCCACCGAAAATGGTCAACTCGCCCATTTGCTCGGCAAACGCACCAACGTACCCGGCTATCCAATTGGCGACGAAATTAATCAGGAACCATACGCCCATCATCAAGCTGGCTAAGCGCAACGGCGCCAGTTTGGTCACCATCGATAAGCCAACCGGGGAAATGCACAACTCACCCATCGTGTGGAAAAGATAGGCCAACACCAACCAACTCATGCTGGATTTGTGGATCAATGTCGCATCTTTTTCAAATACCGCCGCCACCATGAACAAGAAGCCA
This sequence comes from uncultured Rhodanobacteraceae bacterium, assembly GCA_964466115.1. Taxonomy (GTDB): domain Bacteria; phylum Pseudomonadota; class Gammaproteobacteria; order Xanthomonadales; family Rhodanobacteraceae; genus Pseudolysobacter. The sequence continues at coordinate 83,057 of CAYXMH010000010.1, forward strand.
ATGGCGGTAAGAACCAGTCCCGACATCATCTTGATCGGTGTTGGCATGCTCCTGCCGCGGTTGGCAATGCCCACCCAAAACATGGCGAACAGCGGCGCCAACACCACGATGAACAAGGGGTTCAACGACTGAAACCAACCCGCTGGAACTTCAAAATTGCCTAGCATGCGATTGGTGTAATCGGCGGCATAGATGTTCATCAAACCACCGGCTTGCTCAAATGCGGCCCAGAACAGCACGATAAACACGAACAAGAAGAAGATGACGCGCAGTCGATCGCGCTCAATGGCGGTCAGCGGCGCATGCACGCCACCACTTTGCGCCAATGAGCGTTTCGCTGCCGGCTTGCGGCCGACATCGCCTAAGAATTTTTGCGCAAACAAAAGCTGAATCACCACGCTTAACAGCATCCCGCAACCGGCCGAAAAATAGCCGTAACTCCAGCCGTAGTGAGGATCCTCACCCAACGTAGAGCAGATAAACGGCGCTATGAAGGCACCGAGATTAATGCCCATATAAAAAATCGTGAAGGCGCCATCGCGGCGCTTATCGCCCTCGCCGTACAACTCACCGACCATGGTTGAGATATTGGCTTTGAAAAAACCATTGCCGATGATCATCAATAGCAGACCGAGCATGAAAATCGTGATGCTGCCGGTGCCGGGACGAATGCCCATCGCCAAGGTGAACTGCCCTGCGGCCATAATCAAACCGCCAATAATCACGGCCTTGCGCTGGCCGATGAAGTTGTCGGCCAACCAACCGCCAATCAGTGGGGTGAAATACACCAAACCGGTATACCAAGCATACATTTTGAGCGCTTCGCCGCGCCCCCAACCAAAACCGGGATCGGCCGTTTCCGTGGTTGCCACTAACGACAGCACCAGTAAGGCACGCATGCCGTAATAACTGAAACGCTCCCACATTTCAGTGGCGAACAGCAAAAACAATCCTTTCGGATGACCGAGAAACTCGCCTTTGGGGATATTAAGACCGTTCGACATTGAAACCTCTGCACTGACGTGGCGACAAATTTAAAGGGCTGCGGATGCGCGGGCAAAACACACGTGCCTAGAATAACCGATCACATGTACCCTCTGTGGCGACACTCGTCAAATAGTATTGATGTTGCGCTGCGGCATTTGCCCTGCTGCGCTGCGCATCCAGGTCAGTTTCGCTCTTGCACCTGTTGCAATTCGGTGCGCACATCCAACAATTCCGGGAAAAAGGTCAGCTCCAAGGCCTGTTTCAAGAAGGCCACCCCCGATGACCCGCCGGTGCCGCGTTTGTAGCCGATGATGCGCTCGACCGTTTTCATATGCCGAAAACGCCACAGCTGAAAGCTCTCCTCGACATCAACCAGCTGCTCGCACATATGGTAATCGGACCAATACTGCTGCGGATTTTCGTAAATGCGTTTGAACACCTGCACCAGCTGCGCATTACGGGTGTGCGGCCGCGAAAAATCGCGTTCGATGCATTCGTTGGGGATCATATGCCCGGCGCGGGCGAGATGGCGCAGAAACTCCTCGTACAGGCTCGGCGCTTGGAGCACTTCGCGCAATTGCGCTTGCACCTGCGGGTTGTAGTCAAACAGCGCAATCATGTCGGCGTTTTTGTTGCCGAGCAGGAATTCCACCATGCGGTACTGCAAGGATTGGAACCCGGACGCGGGACCCAGCACATGCCGAAACTGCAGATACTCGCTCGGCGTTAAGGTTTCCAACACCGCCCATTGTTCAAACAATTGTCGCTGGATCTGCTTGACCCGCGCCAGAATTTTTAAAGCCGCCCCGAGTGCGTCGGCGCGCAAATGCACCAAGGCGGCGCCGAGTTCATGCACGATCAACTTCAACCATAGCTCGGAGGTTTGATGCTGGATAATAAACAGCATCTCGTCGTGGTGCGGTGGATCGCTCAACGGTTTCTGCGCCGATAGCAATTGGGGCAATTGCAGATAACCGTCGTAGGTCAATCGATCGCGCAGATCAAGCTCAATGCCGGATTCAATCGCACGTAGATTTTCGTCACTGGACATGCAGTTACTCAAAACGGGGTTGGTGGACCGTCTATTCTACTCATAACTCGATCGAATGATCCCTTTCAAGCCCTTCTTCGTTGCTTCTCCAAACGTATGCACGCCGCTCATTCACCGATCGGGCGAAAAATCGAAACACTCGGCCACTAAACCCGAGGTTGGAAGAAACGCAACCAAGCTAAGTCCTTTGTGAACAATTGTGGCGGTAAGGCGATAAGATTGTCTTCCTAGGCGTTTGCAATACTGGCTTCCTCGCCTACTATAGAGCCTTCTGCGCTGCACCCTGCCTTGCCATTCGTGTGCTGGCTTGGTATCTAAGCTGTTTCCCAAACACTTATAAGCACAGCCTGCCCTCACCCGGTTATGGCTGCTGGAGGAAAACGTGAGCGTTGTCGCTACATTTGAAATTGAATACCTACAGTACTTGGATGCCGAAGGTAAATTGGTGCGCAAGGATTTGCCCGATTTCGCCAAAGATCCGAAGCAATTGGTCGAATTGTACAAACTGATGTTGGCAACACGCGTCTTCGATACCAAGGCCGTCGCTTTGCAGCGTACCGGCAAACTCGGGACCTACGCCTCATGCTTAGGCCACGAAGCAGCGCACATCGCGATCGGTTCGGCCATGCAGGAAGACGATGTATTCGCGCCGATGTATCGCGAATACGGCGCGCAATTTTATCGTGGCGTGAAAATGCGCGAAGTGCTGCTGTACTGGGGCGGTGATGAACGCGGTAACGATTTTTCCGGGCCAGCTCACGATTTCGCCTGGTGCGTTCCGATCGCCACGCAATGCTTGCATGCGGCCGGCGCGGCGCTGGCGTTTAAGCTGCGCAAAGAACCGCGCGTTGCGGTAACGGTGGTCGGCGACGGTGGTTCATCGAAAACCGATTTCTACGCCGCGATCAATGCCGCGGGCGCTTGGTCGCTGCCCTTGGTCGCCGTGATCGTCAACAACCAATGGGCGATCTCGGTGCCACGGAAAATGCAAACGGGCGCTAAAACCTTGGCGCAGAAAGGCATCGCCGGTGGATTGGAATGCTTGCAGGTCGACGGCAACGATTTGATCGCAATGCGCGCAGCGATGGATTTTGCGATCAAGCGTGCGCGCCATGGACATGGCGGAACCGTGATCGAAGCGGTCACTTACCGATTGTCCGATCATACGACGGCAGACGACGCGCGCCGTTATCGCGCGGACGACGAAGTGAAAGCCGCCTGGACCCGAGAACCGTTGCTGCGATTGCGCAAGTACCTCACCGGTCTTGGCGTTTGGAACGAGAAGCTCGAAGAGGATTGGAAAATCGAAAGCGGCAAGCAGGTCGACGCCGAGGTCAATGCGTATTTGGAAACCAAGTCGCAACCGGTCGAGGCGATGTTCGATTATCTGTACGAAACCGCCCCGCACGATGTCGCGGAGCAACGCGAGGAAGCTTTGGTTTGGGAGAAACAGCATGGCTGAGATTACTTTGATCGAAGCCGTGACGATGGCGCTGGCTTACGAGATGACCAACGATCCGTCGGTGGTGGTGCTTGGCGAGGATGTCGGCGTCAACGGCGGCGTGTTTCGCGCCACGCAGGGTTTGTCGCAAAAATTCGGGACCGATCGGGTGCTTGACACTCCGCTGGATGAAACCACGATCGCAGGCTTAACCGTGGGTCTTGCGGCGCAAGGCATGAAACCGGTTGCCGAGTCGCAATTCGAAGGGTTTATCTACCCGATGATCGATCACATCGTCTGCCACGCAGCACGTTTGCGCTATCGCACGCGCGGGCGCATGTCTTGCCCGATGGTGTTACGCGCACCGTGGGGCGGCGGCATTCGCGCCCCGGAACACCATTCCGAAGCAAACGAGGCGCTGTTCGCGCATATTCCAGGTTTGCGCGTGGTGATTCCCTCCTCCCCGGGCCGCGCGTACGGGTTACTGCTGGCGGCGATCCGCGACCCCGATCCGGTGATTTTTTTCGAGCCCAAACGCATTTACCGGCAATACAAAGAAGAAGTGCCGGACGATGGCGAAGCCCTGCCATTGGATGTGTGTTTTGTACTGCGTGATGGTACGGATGTAACGCTGGTGACTTGGGGCGCGCAAGTAAAAGAAACCTTGGAAGCCGCTCATCAGCTCGCTACGGAAGGTATCAGCGCCGAAGTGATCGACGTGGCTACCGTTAAGCCGCTGGATTTCGATACGATCCACGAATCCGTGCGCAAAACCGGCCGCTGCGTCATTGTGCATGAAGCGCCACGCAGTGGTGGTATCGGTGGCGAGATTGCCGCACGGTTAGCCGAAAAAGCGATGTTCGACTTGGTCGCACCGGTTGAACGCGTAACCGGCTACGACACGCACATCCCGCTGTTCCGCCTAGAGATGAAATACCTGCCCAGTGTCGATCGCATTGTCGCGGCGGTAAAACGCACGCTGGATTTTTCGTGATCACGATCATTGCAGACCCAAAGAATTAAGATCGAGGACAACCCCAATGAAAATATTCCACTTACCGGATCTTGGCGAAGGCCTGCCCGACGCCGAGATCGTCGAATGGCTGGTTAAAGAAGGTGCGAAAATCAAACTCGACGAACCGTTGGTCTCCATGGAAACGGCCAAAGCCGTGGTCGAGGTGCCATCGCCGTTTTCCGGGACTGTGACAAAACTCTACGGACAGGCCGGCGATGTCATCGCCACCGGCGCGCCATTGGCTGGCTTCGAGCTTGATATGAACCAACCGCAGCGCGCTGAAGCGGAAGCGACGGGACATCATCATGGGCCACCGAAAGCGGCCGAGCAGCCAGCACAAAAGCCATCACCTGCCCCAACCCAACCTGCCGCTGCAAACAAAGACGCCGGCACCGTGGTCGGCGCAATGGAGTCGAGCGACCGCGTGGTTAGCGAAGCGGTCAGTGTGATCGGCGGCGTCAAGGCGATGCCGGCCGTGCGCGCCTTGGCAAAAAAACTCGGCGTGGATTTAGCGCGCGTGGCGCCTTCCGGCAAGGACGGCGTGATCCTGCTGCAAGACGTAAAGGCGTTTGCCGCATCGCCCGAAGCCAAACAACGTCCTGCGCCAACCTCAAGCAGCAACGCGGCCAACGTCGCCACTGCGAGAGTGGCGACACCGCTTTCCGCAGCCGGTAAACCCATGCGCACCGCCCCGCCGAGCGTCGCCATGACCGGGCAACCGGAACCGTTACGCGGGGTGCGGCGCAATATGGCGCGCATCATGGCCGCCGCGCACGCAGCGGTAGTACCGACGACAGTGTGCGACGATGCCGACATTCACGCCTGGATCCCCGGCAACGACATCACCGTGCGCTTGATTCGCTCGTTAGTCAGCGCCGCCCGCGCCGTGCCCGCGTTGAACGCTTGGTTCGACGCCGACAACGCCACGCGCACGCTGCATCCGCATGTTGATCTTGGCATTGCGGTAGATACTGAGGATGGCTTGTTTGTGCCGGCGTTGCGCAACGCCGACGTGCTGGATGCGGCAGGCTTGCGTCAAGCGTTGAACCGCATTCGCGATCAAGTGCGTGACCGCAGCATTCCCGCGGAAGAGCTCAAAGGATATACGATTTCCCTTTCCAACTTTGGCGTGTTCGCCGGCCGCTACGCAACCCCGGTTGTGGTGCCGCCTTGCGTTGCCATCGTCGCCGCCGGCAAATCGCGTCATGAGTTACGCCCGGTGATGGGTGGGGTTGAAACGCATCGCATCATTCCGCTGTCGGTGACGTTCGATCACCGCGCGGCAACGGGGGGCGAAGCCGCACGGTTTCTAAAAGTAATGCTCGACGACCTGGCCCTGCCAAAATAAACGGCAAGGAAAAGTCCGTGGCCGAGCTAAAAACCCAGCCAACCAAACTCAGCCCGATCGCATTTATCGAGGCGGTCAGCGACCTTAAGCGCCGCGCAGACTGCATGGCGTTACTGAAGCTGATGAAAAAGGTGAGCCAGTGCGAGCCGACGATGTGGGGCCCAAGCATCATCGGCTTTGGAGATTTCCACTACCGCTATGACAGCGGTCGCGAGGGTGATACGTTTATTATCGGTTTCTCGCCGCGAAAAAACGCCTTAACGCTGTATCTCGGCGCCTGCTTGGAAGCCCAGCAGACGCTGCTCGCACGGCTTGGGAAGCACAAAACCGGCAAAGGTTGTATCTACATCCAACATCTTGCGGACGTCCACTTGCCAACCCTAACCGCGCTTCTAACCGATGCGGCAAAACGATCAAGCCAAAAGAAATAAGCGGCATTCTTTAACCAATCACTTTGTTTATAAGGTCATACCGTGCAACAGAGCATCAGCCACATAGCCTTGGTAGTGCGCGATTACGACGAGGCCATTGCGTACTTCACGCAAACGCTCAAGTTCGACCTGATTGAAGACTCGCCGCGCGAAAACGGCAAGCGTTGGGTGGTCGTGGCCCCGCCAAACGCAAACGTAGGCACGCACCTGCTGCTGGCGCAAGCCAGCACACCCGAACAAACCACGCGCATCGGCAATCAAACCGGTGGTCGGGTGTTTTTGTTTTTGCATACGGACGACTTTTGGCGTGACCATGCGCAGATGATTCAACGCGGTGTGCGTTTCGTTGAAAAACCGCGGGACGAGGCGTATGGCATCGTCGCGGTATTCGAGGATCTGTACGGCAACCGATGGGATTTCATCCAACCGGCCATTGAGGCTTCGATAAACGCCGAACTGCTGGAGCTGGAAACGCTGCGCCGCACCCTGGAAGCGGCACGCGCCTTGGACGCACGCATCGCGCAAGCGATGGAACGCGGTTGGCTCGGCGAAGACGACGCGGCTCAAGTAAAGGCCGATCAACACCGGGCGCGCGAGCTGGCGGTTGAGTTGGAACCCAAGCTAAAACATCTCCAAATGCAATACCGCGAGCAGAAATCCACCGCCGTTAATGAATGGGTCATGTTGCATTTGATCGTTTGTCAAAATTTCCTGAACGCCGAAATCAAGAAACCGGCCGAGCAGTCGAATGTGCGCAGCCACTGCATCGGCGAGCTTATCGCGCAACTGGGCAAAGTGCTGGCCGCGCAAGCCCATACGTTTTCGATCAACGATTACCACTTGGCGGACTACGAAGCGGAATTTGACCGGATTGCGGGTTTTAGCAACGGCGCGGGTGGATTTTGATTCGACTGTTGCGTAAGGCCTTCGCTTACTTAAGCCATTTTTTCATCGGGAAATCAACCATGAACGCCAAAGTATGGGAATTGGAAACCTTGCGCCGCCGGCTTGAAGCGGCAAGAACGCAAGCGGGGATGATCGACGAGGGGCTCGAGCGCGGTTGGGTGGGCGAAAATGAGCACGCCAAAATGCGACAGGAAATGCAGGAGAACCTGGCATTGGTGGCTGAGCTGGAACCCAAGTTATCCGCATTGATGACGCAACACCGGCACCGGAAGTCCGGCATCGACGCGTTGTGGGTGGCCTTGCATTTGGATGTTTGCCAGTCGCTGCTGCGCGCCGGAGCCGAAAAAAAGACCGACCAGTCCGGCGTGCGGGCCGTGTGTTTGGGCGATCTTATCGTCCAACTTGGAAGAATATTGTACGTCGAAAGTTTAACCGCCCCGAAATTCGGCTTTACCTTTTCCATTAATACTTGTTATTTGCCCGAGTACGAAGCGGAGTTTGATCGGGTTGCCCGGTAGCTGTGAGTGATAGTTGTCGAATATTGCGGGCGAGACATGTAGGCCAACCGACCTGACCACTCGGTATTATCGTCATGCTCGCGTAAGTGGGCATCCAGCTCCTTGACGCTATTGGACTGATGGATGATTCGCCGCATCCTGTGGCGTGGTCTTCAGACCGCCTTTGGTTCGCGTTTGCTCCGGCAAACGCAGCCCCATTTTCGCGCGAATGAAAATTAAACCGGGACATCCACTGAAATTTTGACCACTTTCATGGATGTCCCAGTTTTCTCTTCCCGATCACACTCAGACCCAGCAATGCACTACCAATTCTGAATAGCCCATATAAACCCGGTGGTAGCGGTTGCTACCGCACCCATACCAGCAGTACCCCCTGCCATAACCGCTCCATAGATTGAACCTATGCCGGTTGCCGCGATGGCAGCCATCCCCGCGGCAGCCATGACGGGATTTAATGCCGTGTCGTAACCCATATGCCCGCCTGAGTGAATGGCGATTTCGTCGGAATAACCATCGGGCTGCAAGGCTTCAAGCCGAGCCAAATCGGCTTCCAGGCGCGCACTATTCCCCAAGTGTGCAAAACCTTCCTTTTGATCATTCGTCGCAAAACTGACGGGGACGCCGTTTCGACAGTTACGGTCGCCACCCCTACCGCGTTGCAGGATTTCGGCTAATAGGCGAACGTACTCAAGCCTAAGCGCGATAACGGGTGAATAGGTATTGAGTATGCCGCGAAGTGTATTCGCTGAGCCCGGATTCATCCTGCCGGTTCTTTCCAAAACATCCACTCTTCCTAAATGCCGCTGGATGATTGTCGAGTTACGCCTGAATCCATATTCCCCTGTGATAAATCCGTTGACTAACGTTCTATAGGACGGTTGAAAGTGCGCTCCGGCGATCGCGTCTAACACATCCGCAAAAAGCTCCGCGCCGCCCATGTTAGTAATTTGTTGACGTACCGAATCCAAAATTTCACGGATTTGCGATTCCAACTGTCTTACTCTAACAATTAAGTCCTGGCACGAGTCCTGGGACAAATCACCCTCCGGATTCAACCCCGTTGGATCGGTCAACATATTCGGCATATTGGCGACATACATGTACAGGTTATCGCCCCCAGCCTCGCCGATCGGGTCTTTGGACAACCAGCGCTTGATCTTCGGGTGGTACGCCCGATTGGGTGTGAGTGCTAAGTCCGCGCGCTTGAGCCAAAAGTAACCGG
>CAYXMH010000011.1:0-91394 GCA_964466115.1 uncultured Rhodanobacteraceae bacterium
GCCAAACGATATAAAGCACACGTCTTCTATGCAATATAAAGTAAACACTGCCCTTGATGGGGGAGTCAGCGCGCTTAAGCGCGCTGGTGGGGGTGGTTGCGATATCACTCGTTACGGAGCGCACGATTGTATTGCTCCGAACCCACCCCCATCCCAGCCTCCCCCCATCAAGGGGGAAGGAGCGCGCATGTATGCTTTGAAGTTTTGGGGGGCGGCGGTAGAATTAAACTTCAATCGACGCCAAATCACCCTTGGTCTCCAGCCAATCTTTACGATCCGGCGCGCGCTTTTTGCTGAGCAGCATATCCATAATTTTATTCGTTCCGTCTTCTTCCTCGACGGTTAATTGCACTAACCTGCGCGTATTCGGGTGAATGGTCGATTCGCGCAATTGCGGCGGATTCATTTCGCCTAAGCCTTTAAAGCGCGTGGTGGTCACTTGGCCACGGATGTTTTCGCGCTCGATGCGTTCCAGCAACAGGCGTTTTTCTTCTTCGTCCAGGCAATAAAACACTTGCTTGCCGATATCGACGCGAAACAGAGGCGGCATGGCCACGAAGATATTGCCGGCGCGTACCAGGCTTGGAAAATGTTTTAAGAACAGTGCGCAAAGCAAAGTAGCGATGTGCAAACCATCGGAGTCGGCATCAGCCAGGATAATGACTTTGCCGTAGCGCAAGCCGTCGATTTTATCCGAGCCAGGATCGCAGCCGATCGCCACCGCCAAGTCATGCACCTCATTCGACGCCAACACAGCACCCGATTCAACCTCCCAGGTGTTCAAGATTTTTCCGCGCAATGGCAAGATCGCTTGGAAATCCTTGTCGCGCGCCTGTTTGGCCGAGCCCCCAGCCGAGTCGCCTTCCACTAAGAACAGTTCCGTGCGCGATAGATCTTGGCTGGCGCAATCGGCCAGCTTTCCCGGCAATGCCGGTCCCGTCATGATCTTTTTGCGTACGACGATTTTTTCCTGCTTAAGGCGCACTTGTGCGCGCTCAATGGCCAGCTGCGCGATCGCCTCGCCAAGCTCGGTATGTTGATTGAGCCATAGACTAAACGCATCGTGCGCGGCGCTCTCCACGATGCTTGCGGCATTGCGCGAGGATAAACGCTCTTTGGTTTGGCCGGAGAATTGCGGGTCGCCGAGTTTAATGGACAGCACGAAACTCAATCGATCCCAAACGTCTTCGGGGGCAAGCTTTACGCCGCGCGGCAGCAGATTGCGGAAATCGCAAAACTCTCGCAGCGCTTCGGTTAGCCCGGAGCGCAAGCCGTTGACGTGCGTGCCACCTTGTATGGTGGGGATAAGGTTGACGTACGATTCTTGGGTTAGCTCGCCATCGGGTAGCCAGGCCAGCGCGAAATCTACCGCGTCGCTTTCGCGTTTCATCGTACATAGAAACAAATCGGGGGGTAGGCAGGAGCTATCACCGATCATTGATTTAAGATAATCGCGTAGACCGTCCTGGTAATGCCATTCAATGCGCTCGCCCGAGCTTTCATCAAACAGTTTTACCGTTAAACCCGCGCATAAAACGGCTTTTGCGCGCAGTACGTGCTTCAATTTAGGCAGCGAGATTTTTGCCGTATCGAAGTATTTGGCCTCGGGCCAGAAGCGCACGCGCGTGCCGGTCGTTTTTTTTGTTACCGTACCGACTTCGGTTAGCGCACTAACGCGATCGCCGTGGGCGAAGTCCATACGATATTCATGGCCATCGCGGCGAATCGTCACTTCCACTTTCGATGACAACGCATTAACGACCGAAACGCCCACGCCGTGCAAACCGCCGGAAAAGGCGTAGTTTTTGTTCGAGAATTTTCCGCCGGCATGTAAGCGCGTAAGAATCAACTCAACGCCGGGAATGCCTTCTTCGGGATGAATATCGACCGGCATGCCGCGCCCGTCGTCGCTGACTTCGATCGAGCCGTCGTTATAGACGGTGACATCGATGATCGAGGCGTGACCGGCCAACGCCTCGTCCACCGAGTTGTCCACCACTTCCTGGGCCAAATGGTTCGGTCGTGACGTATCGGTATACATTCCGGGACGGCGTTTTACCGGCTCCAGGCCGGAAAGCACTTCAATGTCGGCGGCGTTGTAGCGATTACTCATGGTGTTTGGATGATTATGTGAATGATCGGACAAGGCGCGCATGGTGGCGGGAATGCGCGTGGCATGCAAGAGCGAGATCCATGCAGGACGGTCATCGGATTACCGGTCTGGCTTAACCACCAAAGTAGCGAATTTCGCATTTTCGCCGCAGTCGCGGGTGCCATAATCCCAGCTTTGCAACACCACGCTGTAGTGATGCAAGGCAGCTATTTGCTCGAGCTGTTGCACGGTATAGGGGCGAATGGTTTCTTCGGTCGAGATCTCCTCGCGCAAGGTCTGGTTTTGATCGTAGAGGCGATAGCGGCGCTCGATCCGGTTTCGACCGTCGCTTAATACGCTGATGCGCTTGTGCCGTTCTAACTGGCCATCGCCGTGGCGGCGTTGATAATCCAAGCGAAAATCGGCAAAGCTCATTACCGGTTGCGGTATGAACGCATCAAGTACGAGATAGCCTTCGTTTTCCAGTAAGGGACGCGTCTGTATAAAAAAATCATTTATTGCATTTGGCTCACTGAGATAAGTTATCAACGAATACGGGGCCATAATGACGTGGAATGTACCGATCAAGGCAAGCGCGCGCATGTCCATTTGCGCAACGCGAGCGCTAACCCCCTCGGCAGCAGCTTGGGCGCGCAATTGCTGCAGCATCGGCAATGACCGATCAATGCCAATGGCATCGATTCCGGCGTTCAATAAGGAGCGTAAAATACGGCCGGTGCCGCATCCCAGCTCAAGTGCGCGGCCGCCTTTTTTTTTGCACAGCCGCGTATACCAGCCCACGTCGTCGAGCTGCATGCTTTGGCCCATATCGGTTTCATAGATCGCGGCGATAAGATCGTAGGACCAGGCCATAATTAGGATGCCAATAAGTTTCGATAAACATTCGCCTGACGATCGGCGATCGCGTCCCAACCGTAGCGGGCCAGTTGCTCGAGATTCGGCCGTTCCAGGGCGTGACGTGCGGCCGGATTATTCAACAGCATTGCAATGGAATCGATCATGTCTGCAACACCGGCGCATACGCTGAGGCCGGCCAATGATTCATCGAGGAAGCCGCGCGCACCGTCGCGCGTGCTTACGCACACGCGACCTGCCAATAACGATTCGATGAGTTTTAACGAGGAGCCGCGGATATCGCGTTGAGGGTTGATGGTTAGGGAGGCTTGCTGGAGGTATGGGGTAGGGTCGACAAAACGGCTGATGATCTCCACCCCCGGTTGCTCGAACAGAGCATCGCCAGCCGTGTTGGTGCGCGCTTCCTCCCCACCCAGAATGGTGATGGTTATCTCGGGAAATTGCGCTTTCAGTCTCGGCCACGCCCACGTCAGAAATTCGCGTATGCCGGATAGATTGGGCGGGTAGCGCAGCGGACCCATGAATAATAGGCTCGCATTCGTCGACGATGGGATATAGGGGGCATTAGTGATCGGTGCGCCATTTGCGATCAGCTCGATGTATGGATGAATCAGCAAGTTTCCGTCTTCCTGCGAGCAGACTGTTACGGCATCGTAGCGGGCGATCAACTGATCCTGGGTCAAATCGTCAATTGCTTTGGCGTGTTCGCGTTTGAGATACACGTCGTGCAGCGCCAATAGCCAGCGCGCACGGCCTTGGCGTTGCTCCACCAGTGCTGCCAATTCCATAAATTCAATTTGTACGATGTCTGGATCGTAGACCGCAACCAATCGAGCGAGCTCAGCGCGCAGCTTCGGATGTGCGTGGCGTTGGATGCGTTGCAGCAAAGGTAACGGTTTTTCGCCAATCACATCCCCCCTGCCTTCGACCAGATGGATCGCGGCGAAATGCGCAAACCAAGGCTGTGATGCGGCGCCGTACAGGGAACGCTCATCGCCCAGTAGGATAAATTCCACCGTATTGCTCAAGCGCGCTACCAGTTCAGCGATGCGGCGCGCGCCCCCGTGCGCGGGTGGGAACAGAGCGAAGGGCGCCACGATTAACACTCGTAAACGACCCGCGTTCTTCGCCTTAAACGCAGGGTAATACTTGTTGCTTGCAATGGTGGAAAAATCCAATCCGCGACGGCGCGCCCGACGCGCGCCGAGCCTTCGTGTAAACACGCTTTTTGCAATGCCGATTCGAGCGAGATCGTTTTGAGTGGCGCGATCCAGGGAGGCGATGCGGTGAATTAAATCACCGGGGCGCAATGCGCTCCAGCCATGGCGTAGATCAAACAACAAACCGTTGCGGCGTATAATTCGATCAATCTCTTGCGGCTGGTAAAACCGATTGACGGTACCGCGGTGGTGATGCCACGCGTGTGAACGCGGGCAAAACACCACTTCATAGCCATCGCCCCAGGCGCGCACCCCCCAATCGACGTCCTCCCAATAAAACGGCGAATACGCATGGCTGTCGCGCACGTATCGACGCAGCAGCGAGGTTTGGCATAACGATGAACCGCCGCTTGGGTATAAGCTGCCGCGCGCAAGATCGGAGTTTTCCGGCGTGCGTTCGTATACTTCGGGTTCGTGTGGATTCCACACAAAATCGGCCCAGCCGGTTTCTTCGCGGCGGCGTGTCTCATCTGCAAAAAAAATTTGCGAGGAAACCGAAAATATGTGTACCTGACGGTAGGGTAGCAATTCGGCTAACGCATTTGGTGCTAAGCGCATATCGCTGTTCAGCAGATAGACCCAGTCGTAACGGACCCATTTAAGCCCCGCTGCAATGGCTCCGTTGTATCCGAGGGCATGGTCAAAATGCTGCCATTGCACGTTTGGATATTGCCGCATCAAAGTGATGTAGTCGGCGGTTGCGGCACCATTGATAACAACGACGACTTCGGTCGGTTCACTAACAAGCGTGAGCGCACCATTCAGTGCGCTTAAAGTTTGTGCGAGGAGCTCTGGCGTTCCGCGTTCCGGTATTACGATCGAAACGCCGGGGCGAAATTGCGCGCGTGGTACGCGCCAGCGTCCATGGCTAATCCGCGCCAGTAACGCCGCGGCGGCCATCGCCGCATACAATGGCCCGAAGCGCAGCAATAAACGCGCGCTTAACCACCAGTGTCGCAACGGTTTGTTCGCCGCACTCATACCAAGGCGCTAGGGTCGCGGAATGCGGTTTGCCCAGCCCGCCAAGCGCTGAACCAGCGCAACGCTTGCTCGGTAAACAGGGTGCACCAAATGTTCCGTTCGGCCGCTGGGATGTCGTTGCGGAAGGCCACGCCCCCTTCTCTTTGCACTTGCCCGATGAGTATTTCGGCTAAGCGGTCCAATTGCCGAACCTGGGCGGCGGGGACAGCGCCGTGATCGTGCAGTGAAATGGCAAGGCGTAGCGCTTGCGCGATGACATCGTTGCGCAGCACGGATGAATCGGACGCTTCCGGCAGCTCCCCGGTTGGGTGTTGTAATGCAAGTATTTGCGTCAATAACGTGGCGATATCGTTGCGTTGACCGTGGGTATGAAACAGCGCTCCTTCAAGAAAATAGAGGGTTGGATGCAAAGCCTCGATCGGTGCCCGGGCTGTATCGGGTAGGTAGTTCAAGCACAGCTGTTCACACGCTTGGCGCAACGGCTCCGATAGGGGAATGAGCAGTTGTGCCGCCAGAACACGCGTAGCTGCCTTCACCAGGAAACGGCCGGATTGGGTCGACCATCGATTTGGCAACGCGCTTGATTGCGACAAGCGGCGTATCGCCAGCAATTGGTGGTTGTGAACGAAACCTTCCAGTGCGTGGCTTAACTGCTTAAGCAAGACGAATGGGGTTTCGATTAAGCCGACCTTTATTACGCGACAAATGCCGTGGAGCAGAATGGCCAGATCGAAAAAAAATACCGCTTGATTACGCCAATCGGGTGCTGCGGGTTGTAAGTAAATGCGGGTGGGAGGTATAGAGCCGTCGGCAAATTTGCGCTCGCACCAAGCGATAGCGGCTTTTGCGCGAGCTTGGCATTCGCATCGATCGTGCAAAGGGGCAATCTCAGCCAACCACTGCAAGTAATAGCCGGTGATCTCGGCGTAGACGTATTGCGGCGCCCCGGTTGCGTCAACGCTGCCCGCGATACCCCCGTGTTCCGCGCCGCTTACTATTTGCGCCGGGCCGAACAACAACCAGTGGCGCGTTTGTGCGCTCGCAAGGGTTGCAGACTCGATTAACGCGGAGCTATTCGCTATGTTGCTCAAGTAGGTTCTCTGATGGGGAATAAGTGGATTGCGCGTCAAGCAGCGTGTTGGCGAGTATGGCCGCAATGCGCTCGCCCGCTCGGCCATCGCCGTAAGGTGCCTTCTTATCAAACGGCAGTGCCTGCGGGTGCGGTGCGGATAAAGCGGCAAGCGCTGCGGTGAAAATGGCGCCATGTTCAACGGCAACCAAATGGCAGGTCCCACACGCCAAGCTTTCGGGCCGTTCGGTGTTTTCCCGCACCACCAGTACCGGTACACCCAGATAGGGGGCCTCCTCTTGGATGCCGCCGGAGTCCGTAATGATCAATGCCGAGCGTTTGAGCAGTTCCACAAAGGGCGCATAGTTCATCGGCTCAGTCAGTTGGATGCGCGGATGATTGCTCAGCATCCGCCGTATGCGGTTTCCAACGGCTGGATTGGGGTGTACCGGGCAGATCAAGGCCAGATCGTGTTCGGCATCAAGCAAGTCGAGCACTGCCGAGCATACGGTGTCTAAACCGCGGCCGTAATTTTCGCGCCGATGCAAGGTTAACGTGATGAGGCGCCTACAGCCGTTTGGTAAAACTGGACGGCGAGCTCTGGATTCGTCCCTTAGTTCACAATGCTCTCGTAATAAATCAATGATCGTGTTGCCGCAGATGTGGATTTGTGACGCTGGTACGCCTTCGCCGCATAAATTGGCCGCCGCCAATGCGGTAGGCGCGAAATGCAAATGAGCCATAGTGGCGATGCGGCGCCGAAACATTTCTTCTGGAAATGGGCGATATGGGTGGGTTGTGCGTAGACCGGCCTCGACGTGCACCAAGCGTACGCCGGTAGTGCGTGCTGCCAATGATCCCGCGTAGGCCGTGGAGGTATCTCCTTGGACCATGACAGCGGCAGGTTGCTGATCAAGAATGATCGCCTGCATTTGTTCGCGCAGATCGCGGATTGCGTGTGATAAGGAAATATTTGCGCGAATCGGGGTGAGATCGGAATCCGCACGTAACTGGCATTGCGCAAGACTGCGTCGCACCATCGCCGAGTGCTGACCGGAATTGACCAACCAACAATCGAGATGTTTTTGCTCGCGCACGGCGCGCACCACGCTTGCGATTTTTAAGCATTCCGGTCGGGTGCCGACAAACGCTACTATTCGTCTTGGCTTAGCGGTCCTTGCATGGCTCAATTCCATAAAACGTATGAATCCGACGAATACCGGTCACTTAAGTTGCATTGTCATGCCCTCAGTAATTCGACAAATTCTAAGGTGACAGAGTGCGCCATTTTAGCATCGGTTTCGTTAAACAGCATGAAGTGAATGTCTTAAGCTGGTCGTTTTAGGCGACGAATGCACAAGAAAATATGGGGGCTTCGGCGGTCTTGAGTGAAATTCGGGTGTCTGATCCGCTACAATGGCAAGCTTTGCAGCCACCCTGACACGGCGTTTTATGACACCCCTGATATTTGTTACCGGCGGCGTTGTGTCCTCTCTTGGTAAGGGCATCGCTTCGGCCTCCTTGGCAGCGCTACTCGAAGCCCGCGGATTGCGCGTCACGCTGATGAAGCTCGACCCCTACATCAATGTGGATCCTGGGACGATGAGCCCGTTCCAGCACGGTGAGGTCTATGTCACCGACGATGGCGCCGAAACCGATCTTGATTTGGGTCATTACGAACGCTTCGTGCGCACTCGGCTGACCGGTAAAAATTCGATCACTACCGGCAAGATTTATGAATCGGTGATCCGCAAAGAGCGACGCGGGGATTATTTGGGTGCAACGGTGCAAGTTATCCCGCATATCACCGATGAGATTAAACAGTGCATTTACGAGGCAACGCGCGGTTACGACATTGGTTTGGTCGAAATCGGCGGTACGGTTGGCGATATTGAATCTCTACCGTTTCTAGAAGCCATTCGCCAAATTCGCATTGAACATGGCCCGGAACACTCGATGTTCATCCATCTCACGCTGGTGCCATTTATCAAAGCGGCCGGTGAGATCAAAACCAAACCCACGCAGCATTCGGTTAAGGAGCTGCGTTCCATTGGTATTCAGCCGGATATTTTGCTGTGTCGCTGCGAGCATCCTCTGCCGCAGGCGGAGCGGCGCAAAATTGCGCTGTTCACCAATGTGCCAGAAAAAGCCGTAATTTCGGCGGTGGACGTGGAAACCATTTATAAGTTGCCGTTGTGGTTGCATGCGCAGGGTCTCGATCAAATCGTGGTTGAGCGCATGCAGCTTGGCGCTAAGCCGGCCGATTTGACCGAATGGGAGCGCACGGTGGCCGCGGCCGAGCACCCAAAAGACGAAGTGACGATCGCCATCATCGGTAAGTACGTTGAGCATAAAGACGCTTATAAATCCTTGGGTGAGGCGTTGCGCCACGGTGGGCTCAAGCAGGCGACCAAGGTTCATCTTAATTGGATTGAATCGGAGCAGATCGAAGCCCAAGGCGCGCAGGTGTTAGCGGGTGCCGATGGCATTCTGGTGCCGGGCGGGTTTGGCAAGCGCGGTTTTGAAGGCAAGATCCAAGCAGCGCACTATGCGCGCATGAATCGAATTCCGTATTTTGGCATTTGTTATGGAATGCACGCGGCCGTGGTCGATTTTGCCCGCTCCGTCGCCGGATTGGATCAGGCCAATTCCAGCGAGAACGATAAATCGACTAAGCATCCGGTCATTGCATTAATTACGGAATGGACCACCAACACCGGTGGTATTGAACGGCGTGATGAAACCTCCGACAAGGGCGGCACCATGCGGCTTGGCGCGCAAGAGTGCCGGCTTAAGGCGGGTACGCATGCGCACGAGTTATACGGCCAGGACGTAATCCGCGAGCGCCATCGCCACCGCTATGAATTCAACAACCGCTATCGTGCGCAGTTTGAGGCACTGGGCTTGGTGATTGCCGGCGTCTCGATGGACGACGTCTTGGTTGAAATGATCGAAATTAAGGACCATCCGTGGTTTGTGGCCTGCCAATTTCATCCGGAATTCACCTCCACCCCCCGCGATGGGCACCCCTTATTCAATGGGTTCATCGGCGCGGCTAGGCAGTACAAAGCGGTTCGCAATGCCCCGGCCTTGGCGGCCAAGGGTGCGGCGGCATGAAGTTGTGCGGTTTTGAGATCGGGCTTGATCGGCCGTTTTTTTTAATCGCAGGTCCGTGTGTGATCGAGTCCGAGCAATTGGCTCTGGATACGGCGGGCACGCTTAAGGAAATTACCACCCATTTAGGCATTCCGTTTATCTACAAAAGCTCGTTCGACAAAGCCAACCGCTCATCCGTCAGTGGTTATCGTGGGCTTGGTATTGAGGAAGGTCTGCGTATTTTGGCCAAGGTGAAACACCAGATCGGTGTGCCAATACTTACCGATGTGCACGAATACACACCGCTAAACGAAGTGGCTGCGGTGGTTGACGTGCTGCAAACGCCGGCGTTTTTGTGCCGGCAAACCGATTTCATCCAAGCAGTTTGCGCCGTGGGTAAACCGGTGAACATTAAAAAAGGCCAATTTCTCGCGCCCTGGGATATGCAACACGTGGTGGCCAAGGCCAAATCCACCGGCAATCACCACATTATGGTTTGTGAGCGCGGCGTTTCGTTTGGGTATAACAATTTGGTTTCGGACATGCGCGCGTTGGCCATATTGCGTGAAACGGAGTGCCCCGTGGTGTTTGACGCGACCCATTCCGTGCAGTTGCCGGGTGGGCAGGGCGATAAATCCGGTGGTCAGCGCCAATTTGTTCCGGTATTGGCGCGCGCCGCCATGGCGGTTGGGGTTTCGGGCCTTTTTATGGAAACCCATCCCAACCCCGAAAAAGCATTAAGTGATGGACCAAACTCTTGGCCGTTAAATGAGATAAAAGAACTTCTTCAGGTATTATGTGAAATTGATACCACGATCAAAAAGCATCGTTTTCCAGAAACCGCACATTAACCCATGGCCTACGTGTAATTACTATGTCGCAGATCGCCCGCATTCATGCCCGTGAAATTCTCGATTCCCGTGGTAACCCGACGCTCGAGGCTGAGGTTACTTTAACTAGTGGACATAGTGGCCGCGCCGCCGTTCCCAGTGGCGCATCGACCGGTTCCCGCGAGGCCGTGGAATTGCGCGATGGCGATAAAACGCGTTATTTCGGCAAAGGGGTAAAAATGGCGGTGGCAAACGTCAATCAAACCATTGCGCAAGCGTTGCAAGGCGCTGATGCGTTTGCCCAAGCGGAGCTTGACCGGCGTTTGATTGCATTGGATGGCACGCCGAATAAGAGTCGATTGGGCGCCAATGCACTGCTCGGCGTATCGCTGGCCACGGCGCATGCGGCCGCCGCGGCAAAAAACATGCCGTTGTGGAAGTATATTGCCAACGGCCGAACCGCTATGCTGCCGGTACCGATGATGAACATCATTAACGGCGGGGCGCACGCGGACAATAACGTTGATCTGCAGGAATTTATGATATTGCCGGTCGGAAGCCCAAGCTTTGCCGAAGCCGTGCGCTGCGGGGCGGAGATATTTCATGCCCTGAAAAGCGTGCTGAAAGGGCGCGGATTGGCGACCGCCGTTGGCGACGAAGGCGGTTTTGCACCCGACCTTAAATCCAACGAGGAAGCGATCGAGGTGATTTTGGAAGCCATTGGTCGAACCGGTTACCGACCCGGTGTGGAGGTATTCTTAGGCGTGGACGCTGCCGCAACCGAATTCTTTGAGAACGGCAAGTACAATCTCAAAGGAGAAGGGAAACGGTTAAGTTCGGAACAGCTGGTCGATTTTTTTGCAAAATGGTGTGCGATGTATCCGATCATATCAATTGAGGATGCGATGGCAGAGAGCGACTGGGAAGGCTGGAAAACATTGACCGACACCTTGGGCGAAAAAGTTCAGCTGGTGGGCGACGATGTTTTTGTCACTAACCCTACGATTTTTCAAGAGGGCATACAGAAAGGCATCGGCAACGCCATTTTGATTAAACTCAACCAAATCGGCACATTGACCGAAACCCTGGAAGCAATTGCCATGGCCGAGAAGGCCAAATACGCGGCGGTTGTATCGCATCGATCTGGCGAAACCGAGGACACCAGCATTGCCGATTTATCGGTATCGACATCGGCCACGCAGATAAAAACCGGTTCGCTATGCCGCTCGGATCGGGTTGCGAAATACAATCAGTTGTTGCGGATTGAGGAAACATTGGGGAATACTGCGCGTTATGCGGGTCGTGCGGCCTTTCCGATAGGGCCGATCGATGGTGGACAAACCCGGTAGGTTTTAGAGCGTGTTGCGCTATATTGCGCTGATTTTATTGGTGTTATTACTTGCTCTGGAGATTAAGCTCTGGGCTGGCCCTGGTGGTATTCACGAAGTTTGGCGCCTGAAAGAGCAAGTTTTGGAGCAAGCCCAAGAAAATGCCAAGCTGAAACAACGCAATGAGATTCTTTCAGCCGAAGTGGACGATTTGAAAAATGGAAAAGAGGCAATCGAGGAACGCGCGCGCTCGGATTTGGGTTTAATCAAGCCGGGAGAAACGTTTTACCAAGTGGTTGAACCTGTATCCGCTGAAAAGAAGAGCAACGATGGCAAATGACATTTCAATCAATGCCCAAAGACTCTGGTGTGTGGTTCCGGCAGCCGGACACGGCGCCCGCTTCGGTAGTGAAATTCCAAAACAATACACTCTATTGGCCGGCAAACCATTGTTGCTGCACACGTTGGAGCGATTGGCGGCGCAGCGAGAAATCATCGGTCTCGTCGTCGTTATTGCTCCGGACGATCCGCACTGGCCAGGATACACCGAGCTTGGCGGCAAACCGGTGTTGACGGCGATGGGTGCCGATCGTCGCGCCGACTCGGTGCTGGCAGGCCTTGCCGCCCTACCGGCGAGTGTCGCAGATAAAGATTTCGTGTTAGTGCACGACGCCGCGCGCCCCTGCGTGCGGCATGCCGACATCACCCGTCTAATTCAGCTGTCATGCCAGGACGACGGCGGTCTGTTGGCCGCACCGGTGCAGGATACCCTCAAGGTGGCCGATGCCGAATTGCGCAGCGCGAGCACCGAGGCGCGTGAGATGCGTTGGCGTGCTTTCACACCGCAATTGTTCCGGCGCGGGGATTTGGTTGATGCCTTAGAGAATGCGCGTCAAGCGGGCGTCAAGGTGACCGATGAGGCGATGGCCCTGGAGCGGGTGGGCAAACGCCCGCGCCTGATCGAAGGCAGTGACGACAATATCAAGATTACAACGCGAGCCGACCTGGCGTTGGCTGAGTTTATTCTTGGGCGTATGTTTTAGCACGCACCTGCGTGCTTGAAGAATAGGACCATCGATGCGCATCGGCCAAGGTTATGACGTACACGCATTCGGTCCCGGTAACCGTGTGGTTTTAGGCGGTGTCAACATCGAGCACGAATACAGTTTAGTCGCCCATTCCGACGGCGACGTGGTGATTCATGCGCTGTGCGATGCGCTGTTGGGTGCGTTGGCATTGGGCGATATCGGCCAGCATTTTCCGCCCACGGACGAGCGCTGGCGCGGCATTGATAGCCGCGTACTGTTGCGCGAAGTAAACGCCATGTTGTCCAAGCGCGGTTATCGTTTGGGCAATGCCGATGTGACCGTTCTCTGCGAACGCCCAAAGATCGCCCCGTTTGTACCAGCCATGCGCGCGGCGCTAGCCATCGACATGAATTGCGCCATCGAGCAAGTTAGTGTGAAAGCCACTACCAGCGAAAAACTCGGCTTCATCGGACGTGAAGAAGGCGTCGCGGCGTTTGCAGTAGCCTTATTGGTGGCAGACTGAATTACTCATTGCATCTGCAGTCATCTACGCCGGACGCGAAGGCATTGACGGAGCAACGGTTGCCTACCGCGCATGGCGCAGTACCGTTGCGTGCTCGGATACGAGTCGTTCCCGAGGATTTTTTTGTCGAGGAAGATCTCGGCTTCGCGCCGAGTGGTGGTGGCGAGCACTCATTCGTGTCTATAGAAAAACGAGGCGCGAATACCGAAGGGGTGGCACGCCAATTAGCGGCATTCGCCGGTATACCGGCCAAATCGGTTAGTTTTGCCGGCCTAAAAGACCGCCACGCGTTGACCCGCCAAACGTTTTCATTGCATCTGCCGGGTAAAGACGATCCCGACTGGGAAAAATTTTGCCATCCGGATATCCGTATTCTTGGGTTCACCCGACATCACCGAAAATTGAAACGCGGCGCGTTGGCCGGCAACCGTTTTCGCATTGTGTTACGTGAAGTGCAGGGTGATCGTGAGCAAGCGCAGTTTCGCATGCAGGCAATCGCTGCTCGAGGTGTGCCAAATTATTTCGGTGAGCAACGTTTTGGCTTCGATGGCGCTAATGTCACGCGCGCCAGCGCCATGTTTGCTGGACGCCGCGTGCAGCGTCAGGAGCAAGGAATGTTATTGTCGGCCGCGCGCTCGCACTTGTTCAACCACGTGTTGGCCCAGCGCGTGATTGCGCAAAGCTGGGACCAGCCATTGGATGGGGATGTTTGGATGTTGCAGGGAACGCATGCGATTTTTGGTCCCGAACCGATCAACGATACCTTGCGCGAACGAGTCAAACGCGGCGACATCCATCCCACCGGCGCGATGTGGGGGCGCGGCGAATTGCGCAGTGCAGAGCAAGTAGCGCAATTGGAACGTGACGTAGCGGAGCGCTATGGCGATTTGGCGCGCGGACTGGAAGCGGCAGGATTGGAGCAGGAACGGCGCGCTTTGCGGGTCCTGCTCAGTGACTGGCAATTTAATTGGTTGGACGGCGGCAATTTAGAGCTGCGATTTCATCTGCCGGCAGGCAGTTATGCCACGAGTGTTTTGCACGAACTGTGCCATTCTTGAAACACCATTAATCCCGAAAAAATTGCACGCTTATCGGAATAGCAGCGGCTGGTATGGCGAGCGGCTTATACTGGCTTTGCGGTCGGCTTTAAGTTGTGGCGATTGCCGGGCCGCATCTCATGGCACCGGAGGTTACTATGAAACTCGCAAATTTCTTGGTGATAGCGGCTACTAGCATTGCTCTATGCGGGTGCGCTAGCGATGGTCATAAATCGGGTATGACTCGCAGCGGATTTAATGACGATGTGGACTACGCCAAGATGGCGATCATCACGCGCCAAGCGCGCTTGCGCGGTTACGACATCGTATGGATCAATCCGCCACTGAAGGAGAAAGCGGCAAGTTCAGAAAGTCCATAAGTCGTTCGTTTGAGTCAGGACGAGCAATGAGCGGGTGGTTCTAGTCCGCGCTCAAGTTGGTGGCGTGCTGTACATTTTTGCAACGAGTCACTCAAGACTGTCGCGAAAAACGATGTCATCCACGGTGTTTAGATCAAAACGGGCAAGCGTAAAATCGTTCGCGCCAGTGGTGGCGGCGCTAAATCCAGCCAGAACGATTTTACCGCCTGTTTGTAGCATCGAGGCATAGGCGAAACTGCTGCCGCCCGTGCCGGTAATATCCGTTGAAGCCACCCCCGCGTTGCTGCCGAAGTTCGTATCAAAGCTACCATTGTCCAGCAAGCGCCATATAGCGAAATCATAGTGCCCACTACTTGAATAACGGATGCCTCCGGTCACGATGAAGCTGCCGTCGCTTTGGGCCATCAGTTGATTGCCGTTGCATTCGACAGGTCCGAGCGCAACACCGTTGGTGCCAAAGCCGGTCAGTGGTGCGCCGCTGGCATCCATTCTCCATACCAGTTGGTAGCGGACACCGCCAACTATGGTAAAGCCAATGGCAAATACGCTGCCATCGGTAAGCGTGACTGCGTCGCGCGCGATGTTGGGCGTGCCACCGGTAAAGCCTTGGGTCGCGGCGCCATTGACCCCAAAACCGACCACTGGCGTGCCATCTTGATGAACTCGCAACAGCATTAAATTGATCGCACCACCGGTTTGTTCCGATTCGCCGCTAAATTGAATGTCACCGTTGTCTAACTGACTTACTCGCACGCTGCGATCGGAGTTTACGCCCGGCGTCACCTCGTAATGAACTTCGCCGCCGCTCCCAAAGGTCAAATCGCGGCTGCCATCATCATTGAGACGAACGAGAGCCAGTTGATAGTCGGTGCTTGACCCGGCGAGTGTGAGCTGATTGGAGAAATCCAACGCCACCAGCAACTTGTTGTCGGGCTGGGGGAACACGGCATCGACCAAAGTACTCCCCCCTGCACCGAGCGATAGGTGCACAAAACCGGGCGCAAGGTGAGACATTGAATCAACAGAGCCGAAACCCGGGTCAAGTGTGCCGTCGTTGAGAAGACGTACTACCAAACCCTCATAACTGCCGCCATTAATATCCCCGATTGAACCGCCACCGACAATTTTGCCATCGGGCTGCACCGCAATGCTGTGAAGGTACTCGACACGAGAAGGATTTGGGGGTGCATTCAAATCAAAGCTGGCAATGCCCATGCTGCCAAAACTGGTATCGAGGAGGCCATCTGCGGAATAGCGACCGACTGCGAATACCTCGGATAAATCGGTTGCCGAAATGTCGCCTGCGGTGAGGATTTTGCCGTCCTCTTGGGCGGCTATTGCAATCCAGTTTTCATTCAAGGCGCCTGGTGTGACCGCCATTCCGTTGCTGCCAAAAGTCGAATCGAGTATCGCAGTGGCGCAGCTGATATTGGCTATAAGTGCGTTGCACAAAAAAGCAATGGATAACGCGAATTTTACATTCGTGCCTAACAAGCCTCTTGATCTAAACACAATGCCCCTTAGTTTCAGTGAGAGCTGCAATCAAGCAAATGCATAATTCAATCTAAGCGCACTTGTCGATTTTTATACTAGAGTAAAAGAAACCTGAAGATTGTGACCTTTTGTTACGCCACAACGCGATGGGTGTTAGGGAATTGTGAGTTTGGCGGCGAGGCGAGATGGAGTTGCTGAAAACGGCTCTAATCCGCGGAATTGTTCTAATGCACGGCTGAATTACGCAACTTTATAGTCGCTGCAACAGCACGATAACAGCGCCAGTGCCACCTTGTACTGCTCGTGCGGACGCAAATGCTAAGACATCGGACCGGCGTCGCAATAAATGATCGGTTAGTCGCTTCAGGACCGGCCCATCGGCTTTTGACCGCAATCCTTTGCCATGAATGATTTTCACACACAACTCTCCGTTACGGCGGCAGTCGTCGAGAAATTCTTTGATCGCTATGCGTGCCGCATCTGCGGTCATATGGTGTAAATCGATATCGGCTTGAACACTGAATTGGCCGCGCCGCAATTGGCGTTGGATGCGCGTTGCAATTCCGGGTTTTAAATAATTGAGCTCTTCGCCAATCTCAATCGCTGAAGGATCGAACGGTGCATGCAATAATTCCTGGGTGACGCGGGCTTCGTCCAGGCGCGATTGCCGCGGCTCCGGTTCTGGGCTTGTTTGATTTGAATGAGGCTGTGCGTTTTGATGGCGCAGACGGCGGATCGGACCGACGGCCTCACGAAATAGGTTGACGTCGTCTTTGTCGGGAGGTTTTGTAGGTTTCATATGCGCATGGATTTGCCGATTACGAGGTTACCTAAAACAAGCGACGTTTAGTTTGGCCACCAAAATTCGGTATAGTTCCGTATTGGGTCTACAGTACCTCTTTCATACGGCAAGTAAAAACTCAAGTTTTGCAACGATTTAAACAACGGACATTATGCGAATTCTGGTCAGCAATGATGATGGGGTGGACGCGCCGGGGATAGTGATTTTGGCGCGGCGTTTGGCGGTCTTTGGAGAAGTGACCGTAGTGGCGCCCGATCGCGATCGCAGTGGCGCGAGCAATTCGCTGACGCTTGACCAGCCGATTCGCGTGACGAGGCTCGAGGACGGCCGCTATCGCGTGGCAGGAACCCCAACCGATTGCGTGCATCTTGCGCTGGCCGGGCTTTTGGATGTTGAGCCGGATATTGTTGTGTCCGGGATTAACAATTCCGCCAATCTTGGCGATGACGTGATTTATTCGGGAACGGTCTCGGCGGCAATGGAAGGACGTTTTCTTGGCTTGCCGGCGATTGCGGTGTCGTTGGTGACGCGGGATCATAAAGGTGTCAACTACGATACGGCAGCACAAGCCGCGCTTAGCATCATGCAGCGGTTATTGGTTGATCCATTGCCGGCCGACACCATCCTCAACGTCAATGTCCCAGATCGTCCCTGGGAAGAAATCCGCGGATTTGCCGTTACGCGCCTGGGTCGGCGCCATCGTTCGGCACCGTGCATTCAACAAACCGATCCCCGTGGTCGTCCGATTTATTGGATCGGTCCGCCGGGCGAGGCGGAAGACGAGGGGGCCGGTACCGATTTTCACGCCGTGGGCGAAGGCTATATCTCGATCACCCCCATCCATGTCGATTTAACGCGCTATCAAGCGTTGGATAAGGTCAGCGGTTGGGTTGAATCGTTGTCGTTGAAGGTGGGT
Organism: uncultured Rhodanobacteraceae bacterium; assembly: GCA_964466115.1. Taxonomy (GTDB): domain Bacteria; phylum Pseudomonadota; class Gammaproteobacteria; order Xanthomonadales; family Rhodanobacteraceae; genus Pseudolysobacter. The sequence continues at coordinate 17,673 of CAYXMH010000011.1, forward strand.
GCCGACGAATGAACGGGTTTTTACGGGCAAGCTCGGAGACGCGCGGCGTGGGCATGACCTCGCAACGTGCGCGCGACCGCCTCATCGAGCGGTTGATCGTCGAGGGTATTCGCGATCAGCGTGTGCTGGATGTCATGCGCAGAGTGCCGCGGCATTTGTTTATCGACGAGGCATTGGCGTCACGCGCCTATGAGGATACGGCGTTACCGATTGGCCAGGGACAAACCATTTCGCAGCCCTTCATCGTTGCCCGAATGAGCGAGGCGCTGATTGAGTATGGTGTTCCGAAACGCGTATTGGAGATCGGCACCGGCTCGGGCTATCAGGCAGCGGTGTTGGCGGCATTGGTCGAGCAGGTATATACGATTGAGCGGATTGAGGAGCTATTGCGCAATGCGCGAAGACGCTTTCGCAAGCTGAACATTGAAAATATTCGATCCCGACACGCCGATGGCAAACAGGGTTGGGCGGAAGAAGCCCCGTTTGACGTCATTATTGCCACCGCGGCGGGCGCCGAGATTGAGCCGGCGCTGTTGGCTCAATTATCACCGGGAGGAATCTTGGTGGCTCCCGTTGGGCCAAGTGGTGCGCAAAAACTGATGCGCTATCGCCACGGCGAAACCGGGTTTATCGAGGAAAGTCTGGGTGCGGTTTTGTTCGTGCCCTTACTCGGCGGATTAATCTAATGCGGCTTTTTAAACCTTTGTACGAGGCTGCATTGCGCTGGGCCGCTAATCCGCGCGCCGAATGGTTTTTGGCCATTTTAAGTTTTGTGGAGGCATTTATTTTCCCGATTGCGCCTGAGGTGATGCTCGCGCCAATGACGTTAGCAAAGCCGCAGCATTGGGTACGCTACGCAAGCTTGAGTTTGGCCTGCTCGATGGTGGGTGGATTATTGGGGTATGTGATTGGGCATTATGCAATTGCTTGGGTGGAACCGGTGTTGCATCAGTTTGGCTATTGGGATGCATTTATCGAGATTAAACAAGCAGCGGCAGATCACGGCTTTTGGTTGCTGCTGCTTGCTGGGTTTACGCCGGTGCCGTTGAAGATTTTCACCTTGGCTTCCGGTGCCATTGGAATGCCGTTAGTGGCGTTTGTTGGTGGTATGTTAATTGGGCGCGGTAAACGCGTATTTATTTTAACCGGTTTGATTCGTTGGGGCGGCAGCAACGCACAAGCGTGGCTGCATCAATCCATCGAATGGATTGGGTGGTCGTTGTTAGCAGCCATCGTTGGATTGATTGTTTATTTTCAGTTTTTGCGTTAAACCGCATTATGTGGATTCGCATTGACCATACCCCCTATCGAGCAAGGCGCATAGCACAAGCGATACTGAGCGGATGTGTCTTGTGGATCTGTGGTTGTGCTGAAAACCCTCCTGCGCCGATCGAGGACCGTTCGCTGCAGCGCGCAAAAAAAACGCAGCCAATGCCTTCCCGGGTAACGACGCGCTCGGATGTTGCGGCAAAGGAGGAAACCTACCGGGTCGTTAAGGGCGATAGCTTGCACAGCATTGCCTTTAGCTACGGCTTGGATTACCGCGATCTGGCGCAGTGGAATCGAATTGCGCCGCCGTATCGGATTTATGTGGGCCAGGAGCTTCGATTAAGCGATGGGGGCGAGGCATCCGCACCAAGAGCCAGCGCTTTGGTTGAACCACCTAAATCGAAGGTGGAGCCGTTGCGTTCGGTTTCAGAATCAGCTCCTGTTTCCCGCAATTCCGGGGCATTAACGGCGCCAAGGACGGATGTCCCCGCACCACCAGCCCCAGCAGCTGATATGACGAACGCTAAAGTTGACACACCGCCCCTGGGTATTGACCTTGCGCCGCCTCCGAAACCCGAGCCTACTAATCGCCCAATGACGGCTTCGGTGGGTGTAAATGCAGGCATCGATTGGCACTGGCCAAGCTCGGGCGCCTTGATTGGCGGATTTGTTGCGGGCGATCAAACCCGCCAAGGTGTTGATCTTGCCGGGCATGCGGGTGATCCGGTCAATGCGGCGGCTGATGGTGCGGTGGTGTATAGCGGTAACGGGTTACTTGGCTATGGCGAATTAATCATCATTAAACACAATGCCAATTTTCTTTCGGCTTACGGACACAATCGCCGGCGTTTGGTGCAAGAGGGTGATGCCGTGAAAGCCGGGCAACCGGTCGCTGAAATGGGAGCCAGCGGGGCCAGTCGCGAAATGTTGCATTTTGAAATCCGCAAGAACGGCAAACCCGTTAACCCGCTCGATTATCTTCCAACCCGTTAACCGAGCTTGCGTGCGCTCCTGTACCAATGTGATCCAATTGATAATCGCAATTGTAAATATTTGAGTCATTGTGCGCGGATGCGATTGCTAGCGTGGAACTGATCGCCTCATAATGAGTTTTGACCGCTGGTTGTAAATAACGTGGTACTGAACAGAGCAACCATTGCGGCGCACGCCATTTACGTTCCCGACAATGCAATCACGACGAGCGAGCTTATTAATGCCTTGTCGAATCAAATGTCGGACAATTTACTCGCTACGGTAAATGAGCTGGGCGTTGATCGCCGTTATTCGGTGGTCGACGATTACATAGGGTTTATTGCCGGGAAAACATCGCGGCGCCTTATCGACGATACCAGTAGCATGGCTACAGCCGCGGCGAAGAAGTGCCTCGTACAGGCGGATATCGTGCCGGATCAAATAGGTATGCTGATTGCGGTTACTAATACCGCAAATCGGCAGTTGCCTTGCATGGCCTATGAGGTCATGGCCAACCTTGGTAGGGCGAAAGCCACGAGTATTAATGTGGTGAATTTGCAAAATCAAGGATGCTCCGCCTTGTTAAAAGCGATTGACCTGGCGAATCAATATTTAACCTTGAACCCGAAAAAACTTGTTCTGATTGCGGTTGCCGAATCGCATACGGCGTATTGGGAGCCAAAATTAAAACCAAAATATTTTGGTTTCAGCGAGCTTATCGGCGTATCCGACGAGAATGTTATGGATACTCAGAAACTGTTGGAGCTGTTTCTTTTTGGCGATGCCGGATTTGCCTTGGTGATGAAAGCGAGCGAAAACGGGAATGGCTTTCATTCGTTTAAGCATCAAACCAATATTCAATACAGCGACAGTGAATTACTTAGGATGGAAGAGGGCGGCGCTTTAACGCCAGGTTACGATGGGCATCCTTATTTTTGTATGAGTAAAGAGGTGCCGCGCCGCAGTGCTCATTATGCGCAAACGTGCCTTAACGACCTTATTTGCGATGAGCAAAGCGGATTAGGCGACGTACACGGCGCTGACAACTACTTAATTCATACAGGAAGCAGAAAAGTTCTTAGTACCGTTTGCCGAACGTTGAAAATCCCCTTAGAAAAAGCCCAATTGGCCTACGATGTGTTGCGCGATTATGGAAACCTGTCTTCGTGCTCGATTGGGTTTATGCTTAATAATCGCAAGCCCGGGTTAGCAAATGGGAAAGACGTTGTTATTGCGTTTGGCGCTGGTTTTAGCGCAACGGCTTGCGTGTTAGAGGATAAAGTGCACCCGGGTTCCTCGTAGGATCGAGACCGCAATTACGCGATCGGTAGAATAAACGCTGCTACGACATTGCGTTGTTCATTAGTTAGTACATTAAAGGTACGGCTCGCCGCGGCGTTGTCCATCGCCTCAATACCGATTCCCTGGGTAAGAAATTCCGCCAAAATTTTCATTTCGGGAAACGTAAGCTTTGCCCCCGTGCCGAGTAAAACCACCTCAGGTTTGAGATTCAGAATCGGCGCAATCGTTTCTTGATTGAGATCCGCAACCGAACATACCGGCCAAGATTCGATCAAGAGCGTGGGACTTAGAACAAAGCTTTGACGTACATCGCGATCGATCACGGTAATCGCATCCGGCCGGCAAGACCGAATGTAAAGACGCTCTTGCGGGTGTTGCAGCAAAAGAGGCATGTGAGACCTTAAGTCGGCAGCGCGAGTTTAGGCTCGTCGTGGTTGCGTCGGTAATAGCAGGCCACTTTACCCACGCTTTGTACCAACGTGGCCTGGGTTTTTTCCTCAAGCTCAGTCATTTGCGCACGCCGTGTTTCCCGATCGTCGGTGGTTAGCTTCACTTTTACCAGCTCATGCTGGTCGAGCACCAAACCCAATTCTTTGATTAGGGCATCGGTGACACCATTTTTTCCCACTTGGATCAACGGTTTTACTGCATGGCCGAGACCGCGCAGGTAGCGTTTTTGGCTGTTGGTTAGGTTCATAAACTTACATATCCGGTATGAAAAATCGGCTTAGGGGACATAAGACGCGGTATTATGCTGCACCTGCACAAGGAGTGATAGAACCGCAATGCCGCGCAGTAAAACCAGCCAGCGTTGGTTGAAGGAACATTTCAGCGATCCCTATGTGAAACGGGCTCACAGCGAAGGGTGGCGCTCGCGGGCGGTATTCAAGCTCGATGAGTTGCTGACGCGCGATCGTTTCCTTAAAGCCGGTATGGTGGTGGTGGATTTGGGTGCCGCTCCGGGCGGTTGGTCACAGATGGTGCGTGAGCGTTTGGGCGACGTTGGTCGGGTTATTGCTTTAGATATTTTGCCGATGCAAGGAATTGGTGGAGTAGAGTGCATTCAAGGCGATTTTCGTGAAGATGCGGTGTTGCAACAGCTTGAATCGGTTCTGAATGGTGAAACGGTTGACCTTGTACTATCGGATATGGCCCCCAATATGACCGGTGTAGATGTGGTAGACCAAGCCCGCGCGATGCAATTGGCTGAATTGGCTGATGAATTTTGCCAAGCTCGGTTGAAACCCGGGGGCGCATTCCTGGTCAAATTGTTTCAAGGTCGAGGTTTTGACGATTACTTAAGGCGCTTGCGTAGTGCGTACGAGCGCGTCAGCATTCGTAAACCGAAAGCCTCACGGCTGCGTTCGAGTGAGGTGTATGTGTTGGCCCAGGGTAAAAAGGGCCTAATGAATTCCGTTTGAATAACGAGACCATTTGCAAATGAACGATATGGCAAAAAATGTACTTTTGTGGATCATCATCGCGGTGGTGTTGATTACTGTGTTTCAAAGCTTTAATCCGCACACCTCCGGCGCGCAGGATTTGTCATCCTCCGATTTTATCCAGCAAGTCCAGAGTAATAATGTCGCCGATGTGCTGATTCACAGCGACAACCGCACCATCGAGGCGAAGCTTAAGGACGGCAACGCGGTGCGCACCGAAATGATTCTCACCGATAGCACCCTGGATCAGTTATACAAGCACACCAAGGTGCGCGTGGAGCCGACCGATTCAGGTATTTCGCCCTTGCGGATTTTGCTCGATTGGGTACCGTTCCTGATTTTTATTGGGTTGCTGGTTTATTTCATGCGGCAAATGCAAGCCGGTGGCGGTGGCCGCGGCGCGATGAGCTTTGGCCGCTCGCGGGCGAGGCTGCAGGGTGAAGACCAGGTCAAGATCACGTTTGCCGACGTTGCCGGTGTGGATGAGGCGAAAGATGAGGTCAAGGAGCTGGTCGAGTTTCTGCGCGATCCGGGGAAATTTCAAAAACTCGGTGGTCGCATTCCGCGCGGGGTGTTGATGGTGGGCAGCCCCGGTACCGGTAAAACGTTGCTGGCGAAAGCCATTGCCGGTGAAGCAAAAGTTCCTTTTTTCACCATTTCCGGATCGGATTTCGTCGAGATGTTTGTCGGCGTGGGCGCAAGTCGCGTGCGCGACATGTTTGAACAGGCCAAGAAACACGCGCCGTGCATTATCTTTATTGATGAAATCGATGCGGTGGGCCGGCATCGCGGCGCGGGTTTGGGCGGCGGCCACGACGAGCGCGAACAAACCCTAAATCAGTTGTTGGTGGAAATGGACGGGTTTGAAGGCAACGAGGGCATCATTGTCATTGCTGCCACCAATCGTCCCGATGTGCTTGATCCGGCGTTGCTGCGTCCCGGCCGTTTTGATCGCCAAGTGGTGGTGCCATTGCCTGATCTGCGCGGTCGGGAGCAAATTCTTAAAGTGCATATGCGCAAAGTCCCGGTTGCGGCCGATGTGGTGCCAAGCGTCATTGCGCGCGGAACCCCCGGTTTTTCCGGCGCCGATTTGGCGAATTTGGTGAATGAGGCGGCATTGTTCGCGGCGCGCGATAATGCGCGCGACGTGAACATGAGCCATTTTGATCGCGCCAAAGACAAAATCATGATGGGTGCCGAACGCCGTTCGATGCTGATGAGCGAGGATGAGAAACGGCTTACCGCGTATCATGAATCGGGGCACGCCATCGTGGGACGCTTGGTTCCCGAGCACGACCCAGTATATAAAGTCACTATTATTCCGCGCGGCCGCGCGCTTGGCGTGACCTTCTATTTGCCGGAAGCCGATCGCTACAGCCAGAACAAGACGTTTCTGGAAAGCCGCTTATGCAGTCTGTATGGCGGCCGCGTCGCTGAAGAGCTTATTTTTGGCGAGGACAAAGTCACCACCGGCGCATCGAACGATATCCAACGCGCCACGGCCTTGGCGCGCGATATGGTGACGAAGTTCGGTCTATCGTCAGAAATGGGTCCAATGACCTATGGCGAGGAAGAAGACGAAGTCTTTCTTGGCCGCTCGGTCACGCAGCACAAACATGTGTCTGAAGATACGGCACGCAAGATTGATACCGTGGTGCGCGCCGTGATTGATCGCGCTTATAGCCGAGCCAGGGACATTCTAACCACGCACATCGCCAAGCTGCATGTGATGGCCGAGACATTGTTGCAGTATGAAACCATCGACGCAGAGCAAATCGATGCGATCATGAACGATCGCCCTCCGGGCCCGCCGAAGGACTGGCGCGATGATTCAACGTTGGGAAGCGACGGGATTCCGCCGGGCGGTGGCTTAGGAAAAACAACCGGGCCCATCGGTAGAACCGCACCCCAGACGTGACAATGCAAATGTGGCCCAACAACGTGCGATGACTCCATCGCACGTATTTGCTTCGGATATCGAATGTGCTTACTTCCCCGATGTTGGATTGTCTCGGACGCGGTTTAATTCTCGATCGTCCGCGTTTGTGCGGGATTATTAACGTCACTCCGGATTCGTTTTCCGATGGTGGTGCTTACCATGAGCCTGCTGCAGCGGTTGCGCACGGCGTGCAATTGGTGGAAGAGGGTGCCGATTTACTCGATATCGGTGGTGAGTCGACTCGCCCTGGTGCTGAAGCCGTCAGCGTGGAAGATGAAATCGCACGCGTGGTTCCTGTCATAGAACAACTGGCTGCTCGTGTGTCGGTGCCGATTGCTGTCGATACCAGCAAACCGCAGGTCATGCGTGCCGCGGTTGCCGCCGGCGCTGCGATGATTAATGATGTTTACGCCCTGCGCCGGCCGGGGGCGCTCGATGCCGCCGCTGACTTGAATGTGCCGATTTGTCTTATGCACATGCAGGCCACACCGGCGGATATGCAGGCCGATCCGCACTATGATGATGTGGTGGGGGAAGTGCATCGTTTTCTTACGGAGCGCGTGTTTGCCTGTCAATTGGCGGGCATTGAAAAAAAACGTTTGTTGATCGACCCTGGATTCGGGTTTGGCAAGACGCTGGAACACAATTTGTTGCTGCTGAAAAATCTGGAGCGGTTCACGACAGTCGGGGTGCCATTGCTGGTTGGCTTGTCGCGCAAATCGATGATTGGAACCCTCACCGGGCGCGACACCAACCAGCGCATGCCAGGATCAATCGCGGCGGCGCTGCTGGCCGTGCAGCGCGGGGCGATGATAGTGCGCGTGCACGACGTGGCTGCAACGCGCGATGCGTTGGCGATTTGGTCTGCGCTTGAGCAAACGGGGGGTAATGCCAAACGTCCGGCTAAAGCCCATAATCCCTTTCGTGGAGACGACGATGACTGAACCCACGCATCGCTATTTTGGCACCGACGGCATCCGCGGACGGGTCGGCGTATGGCCGATTACCGCGGAGTTCATGCTGAAGCTGGGGCGCGCTGCCGGAAAGGTGTTGGCGCAAAATGGTGCGGCCAATGTGCTGATCGGAAAAGACACCCGGGTCTCAGGCTATATGTTTGAATCGGCTTTGGAGGCCGGTCTGGTCGCGGCTGGAGCCAACGTGCTGCTGGTGGGCCCCATGCCAACCCCGGCAGTGGCGTATTTGACGCGTTCGTTGCGCGCGAGCGCCGGTATCGTGATCAGCGCATCGCATAATCCACATTATGATAACGGCATTAAGTTTTTTTCGACCGATGGCGAAAAATTCAGCGATGCCGTAGAGAGCGAGATTGAAGCGGAACTCGAAGCGCCGTTTACGACGGTCGATTCCGAGCACATCGGCAAAGCCGCGCGTATCAACGACGCGAGCGCCCGTTATATCGAGTTTTGCAAATCAACGGTGCCGGAACAATTCAATTTGAATGGATTAAAACTGGTATTGGATTGCGCGCATGGCGCCACCTATCAAGTGGCGCCAAAGCTGTTTAACGAACTTGGCGCCAATGTCACCGTGATCGGCAATGCGCCGGATGGCCTCAACATCAATAGTGAATGCGGGTCCACCCATTTGGACGCCCTGGCGCAAGCGGTGGTTAAAAACCGCGCGGCGCTTGGCATTGCGTTCGATGGCGATGGCGACCGGGTGCTGATGATTGATGATAAAGGCCAGCTCGTGGACGGCGATCAATTGGTATACATTTTAGCGCACGATTGGAGCGCTAACGGCAGCTTAAGCGGTCCGGTTGTGGGAACCTTGATGAGCAACTACGGATTGGAAGTTGCGATCGGTTCGCTCGGTTTGGAGTTTGTGCGCGTTAAAGTCGGCGATCGGCATGTGATGCGTCAGTTGAAAACCAAGGGTGGGATCTTAGGTGGCGAGACTTCCGGTCATATTTTATGTCTAAATCGCGCTACCACGGGCGATGGCATGGTCAGTGCGCTGCAAATTCTGGAAGTGATGCGCCGCCGGCAAAAATCGCTGGCCGAACTTTGTGTCGGCATGACGAAAATTCCGCAAACGACAGTAAATATCCGCGTTGCCCGCGCGTCTGCAATAATGATGGACGCGGGAGTCAAGCATGCCCTCGATGAAGTGCAACGCACATTGGAAGGGCGCGGTCGAGTTGTATTAAGACCCTCGGGTACGGAACCATTAGTGCGAGTGACGGTGGAAGATCAAGATGCCGCGCTGGTTGAACGTTTAGTCGGCAAACTGGCGGCGGCGGTAACGTTAGCGGCGCAACAAACGTAAGGGGAGGGTTGCTTGAATCGTCATGTACCGACTTTGGATATCGGCCAATTTGAAACCGATAAGCCTCGCTTTGTCGCCGAACTTGGCGCGGCCTACCGTGAATACGGTTTCTGCGGCATTTGCGGTCATGGTATAGCGCCGGAATTGATTGATAATGCGTATCGCGTGTTCAAAGAATTCTTTGCGCTGCCGGAAACCGTGAAGAAACGCTATCACGTGCCCGGTGCGGGGGGTGCGCGTGGATACACCGGCTTTGGCGTGGAGACGGCAAAAGACAGTCGTTACCCCGATTTAAAGGAGTTTTGGCATATCGGGCGCGAGATCAAGCGCGACTCTAAATACGCCGATGTGATGCCGGCCAACTTGTGGCCCAGTGAAGTGCCGGGTTTTCGCGAATACGGCTATGGGCTTTATCAAGCGCTCGATCAGCTGGGTTCGCGCGTGCTGCGCGCTTTGGCGTTGCATATCGATCTGCCCGAAAACTATTTCGATGATAAGACCAATAACGGTAATTCTATTTTACGCCCGATTCATTATCCGCCGATCACGCAAGCGGATATTCCGAATGTACGTGCCGGTGCACACGAGGATATTAATTTCATCACGTTATTGGTCGGCGCCAGCGCAGCGGGTCTTGAGATTTTGACGCGCGAAGGGCAGTGGCTACCGGTTACCACCACGGGCGATGCGATCGTGGTCAATATTGGCGATATGCTGCAACGCTTAAGCAACCATGTTTATCCATCGACAACGCATCGTGTCACCAACCCCAAAGGGCCGCAAGCGCGCCAGCCGCGTTACTCGGTGCCGTTTTTCCTGCACCCAAATCCGGATTTTTTGATTCAAACACTGCCGCAATGCATTGGCCAAGACAACCCGAATCGTTATCCCGAACCGATCCTGTCGCACGATTATTTACTCGAACGATTGCGCGAAATTCGTTTGATTTAATTTAATGATGCACGTTTAAGGAATACTCGAAATCATGGCTGTAGCGCACCACCACGAAACCCACTTTGGCGCATCCGCGGTCATTAAGGACATTGTCATTGGCATGGCCGATGGCTTAACCGTACCGTTTGCTCTGGCGGCGGGTCTTTCCGGCGCGGTGCTGAACAGTCACTTGGTGGTGACGGCGGGCGCGGCCGAAATTGCTGCGGGCGCCATTGCGATGGGCTTAGGGGGATACCTTGCCGCCAAAAGCGATGTCGATCACTACGCCAGCGAGCGCAAGCGCGAACAATACGAAGTGCAGGAATTCGAACAAAAGGAAATCAATGAAGTCGTCGAAATTTTTTCGGAGTACGGATTAAATCAAGACGATTGTGCCCCGATCATCGCTCGCTTTCGCAGCAATCCGGAGGCCTGGGTCGATTTTATGATGCGCTATGAATTGGGGTTGGAGAAACCCGATCCACGTCGTGCCGTGCGCAGCGCGTTGACGATCGGTCTTGCCTACATCGCCGGCGGGTTGATTCCGCTTATGCCCTATGTGTTGTTGTCGGCGCCGCAGGCGGCACTCAGTGTATCGGCGCTGATGACCCTGGTGGCGCTGGCTATTTTTGGTTACGTAAAGGGACGTTTTACCGGCGTCGGGCCAATTCGTGGCGCGCTGCAAACCATGCTGATCGGGGGACTGGCGTCAACCGCGGCTTATCTTTTGGCGCGTGCGATCAGTTGATCGCAGCGCCTTAGATTTTAAAAAACCGTTCGTGCTGAGCTTGTCGAAGCACCCAACGACCAAGCTCAGGGTGAACGTAAAATATCCTATCGTAAATGCTTAATTCTGATTGCGAAATGTCTTTGCGTGCCGATTAATCAGTTTAAGCGCAATTCCATCCGGTAAATGCTTAGCAATAAATTTAATCAAACGATTGACGCGTCCATTCACATAAACGATCCGACCGTGCTCCACCGCATCCAAACCTTGATCAACAACCTCTTCAGCGGTCATCCACATCCATTTTGGCATTTTTGCAACCTGTGGGCGGGTTCCGGTAACGTCGTGAAATTCGGAATACGTGAATCCCGGGCAAAGCGCGCAAACGTGAATGCCCAAGTGCTGATTCTCCAGCGCCAACGATTGCGAAAATTTTATAAAAAACGCTTTTGCGGCCGAGTATAACGTCTGGCTGGCGGAGCCTGGCATATACCCGGCCAAAGAAGCGACGTTGATAATGCGGCCATAACCGCGTGCTTGCATGCTCGGTAAAAACCGGTGGCACAATTCAACTGGCGCGGCCATCAATACTTGGATGAAATCCGCGTGTGCCGACCAAGGCTGGCTATCGAAACGGCCAGGCACGCCATAACCGGCGTTGTTGATCAAAATATCGATTGCGATACCGCGACGTTCCAATTCCGCATGCAGCCACTGCGGTGTGGCAGGGTCCGCCAAATCGCTGGTGATCACATCAACCTGTATCGAATATTGGGATTTGAGCGCATCGGCCAGCACCATCAAGCGTTCGGTACGGCGCGCCGTCAAAACCAGATGAGTGCCTTGTTTTGCCAAGGCTTGCGCGAAAGCGGCCCCAATTCCAGCGGAAGCGCCGGTAATTAAGGCGAAGCGTTGCGGTGCTTGTTTTGAAATCGTCATAACGGGAGTGCCTAAATTCGATGTGTATGCTCAGAAAGAACCAGCAATCTGACTGGGCGTTATTTTGAGGCGATCAAGGTATCAAGGTAGCTCAGAGCTCTTGCTCGCGCGCCCCCATTTGTTTTGTAAACGATTGTAACGTTTAACAACGCATGTGTCGTTTTTGGGGTGACTTACACGCTTACGTAGATATGGCACGCGTGAATGCGCGTGATTTATCCGCGAGCGAGTGAAACTGTCATGAACCGAATGAACCGAGTGTTGGGTTGGTTGGTGGTGAGTGGTCTGTGTTTAGCGATCGGCCAAGCGCTGGCCGGAGGAACCGATCACCCCTCCGCTGGGACTACCGGCCCGAGAGCGATGAGCTGCGGCGGAGGGGCTGCACGCAACCCAGCCGGATGCGACGGACACGGTGTGTTGAAATACGCCTTGAGTTACAGCGGGGATTTGCGCTTGTCGGACGAGCCGACCAGTTACGTGCCGGCGTACGGCCCGTGGGTGTCGTTGGGGGTGTCGATGAACGCCTCGGAGACGAAGTGGGCGGATGGGTTGCAAAGCGGGGGCTGGAACATCGGGATGTTGGGTTATGCCACCACGGTGGTATCGACCGCGACGACCCAGTACGAAGAAACGATGCCGGCGCCGGTGGCCAATGCGGTGCAGATTTATCTGCCGCAGGGCGGGTTCGAGACCTATATCTCCCCCGGCACCTGTGCCGGAACCTCGGTGTGCGAGTTTCCCAAGGACCCGATCAGCCAAACGCAGGTTAAGCGCGCCGGCGGCAATGCCGCGGTGCTTTCCGCTTATCCGGCCGCGGTACGCGCTGAGATCCGGGATGCGCGCGCGTTTACGCGCGCCTTGCCGGGCGGTGGCTATGAGATTTACGGCGGTACACCGGATTCGATCCGCACCGTCACAGGTGGCTACGAAGGTTGGCTCAGCGCCTTGGTCGATCGCGAAGGCTTGGTGCTGCACTTTACCTACCAGACCAGCCCACACGGTTTAAAGCGCTTGGCCTCCTTAACCGACGCCACCGGCCTTCAGACCCATTTTTACTACGCCGATAACGAACCGCGCTTTAGCGACGCCGCCCGCGTGGGTATCATCGGGATGACTGGGGAGGATGGATTGACGTCGGTCAACCACTCCGTGGAATGGCTGTTGACCTCGATCGAAGATCCCTACCACCACGTTGCGCAGTTCACCTACCAAGACGCGTGGAGCGGCTGGGTGCTGGGTGAGCCGTTGGCGAAAATGGACCCGACGTTTATCGCCGCGATGCGCGAGCAAAGCCGCGTGTTTCGTCTGATTCGAAGCCAAGACGTGCTGGGGGTGACCTCGCAGGTGCGCTACGACTGCGGTGCTAGAACGTTGCCGCAAAGGGTGGAGGATCTGCACGCCGGTTTTCGCTCCGGCGAGCGGCCCATCGACGAGGCGTGCGTACACCGGGTCAGCGGCGTGCCCATCGCCCCGGGCCCGGACTGGCTTCGGGTATTCGAAACGGAAACCCCCTACGGCACGACCCGCTATAAGCGCATCGACGTGCGCAGCGACCCGCAGCACCGCTTGGGCTGGATCGTGATGAACCCGGCCGGGAATATTGAATGGAAAGAGACGGTGTTCGGGATGCAAACCCCGGCGCTGCAGAACGAGCTGCGTGCGCAACTGGACCGCGGTACCGACGCCACGCGCCCGGCGCACATTCCGCCAGCGGCCTGGAACAAAGTCTTAAGAACCCCCTCGGTGGCATTTCGCACCGGGTATGGGTGGAGTTTTGCGTCGTTGTACAGCTGGTATGAGAACCCGGTGTATTCCTCAACGGTGGACCTGTTTGCGCACGACACCCCCGCTCCGGCGATGCCGCCGTTACGTTTGGCATCGATCACGCAATACGCGCACGACTACCCGGCCGGCAGTGATCGGGCGACGATGAGCACAGTGAAAGTGTGGGAGAAGGCCCCCGGACAATCGGAAGGGGTGTATTACGGGTACGAGGACGCCAATAGCGCGGACACCTTCCGCGATCCGCCGATGGGTACGTTACCCTTAACCGGAGCAACGCGAGCGCACGCGAGTCCGAGTGTCATGGCTCGGCGCTTGGACGATGGCACGATGCAAGCGACGTACACCCGTTACAACGATCAGGGCAATCCGACGATAACCGTGGATCCGTTGGGCCGGGCGCAGGAAATCGAGTACGCACCGAACGGGATCGATCCGATCAACGTGTACGTGGTGCGCTGGAGCGTGGATAGCTCGGGAGTCGGTACGGCCACGCGATTGACGCGCTTAAGCCATGCGGACTACAACGGTTTGGGTCAAACCATTCGGCAGGAAGGAACCCTTCCAGGGGTGGGCACCACGATCGATTACGAAACCACCGCACCGTACCGGGTGACGGGGATTACCAATGAATTGGGATTGCGCACGCGGTATGAGTGGACCCGAATCGGGACCGATCCTTTGACACGTACCGATCAACTGACGGTGACGTTACCGAACGGGTTGACCTCCACCTCGACATTCCAACGCGGCTATTTGATCCGGGAAGAGGGCGAAGGCCGGGTGCGCGAGTACGCCGGGCACGATGCGTTTGGCAGAGCAGCCACCGTGTCGGTGGGTGGGGCGATCAAGGTCAGATACACGTACAACCCCAATAACCTGCTGGATCTGCAGACGATCCACAACGAGGTGGACGGCAGTGAGGTGAAGCTGTCGACGGATTATTTGGGCCGGCCGGAGTGGAGCTGGCAGATCAATGGGATGGGAGAAATACTCAGTGTCGGGTATCGGCGTTACGACCCGTCGGGGAATTTGGCGTCCCTTTGGACCAGCAATGGGACGTACTCGGAGATTGTGGGTTGGCAGTACGACCAGCTGGGAAGAGCCATTTACCGTGGGGATATGGACGGGAGCGGCCAGGAGCTCAGATACAGCGAAGCGACCGGACGGCTCACCGCGAGCAAGGACGCAAACGAGCAATGGACGTATTACCAATACGACGCGGCGGGAGCCTTAATCAGCCAGCGTCTGAACGATCCAATGACGGGACGTGAGCTGGTGCGGATGGACTACGATCCGATCTACGGCCGATTGATGCATAAGACCGATGAGCTTGGGATCACCGAGTACCACTACAACGATGCGCAACCGACTCGGTTGGAATGGATGGAGGAGCCGTTGGGATCCACGGGTCGCACGCGGATTACGCCGAGTTACGACACCGACAGTCGCAGCCCCAATCGCAGGACCGGCTGGTCGTTGACCGACAGCATGAGCAGCACCGCGCAATCGCATGTCACCACCACCTTTGACGACAGTGCGGTGGGGATGGGGCGAATCCGAAGCTATGAGAACGAGATCTTTACGGCCACGCCGAATTACGACCCGGTGGGGGCGTTAAGTTACGGTGAGTTGCACCACATCAACTACGAGATGCCGGGTACCCGGGTAGTGGGGATGCTGCAGACGATCGGGCACGCGGACACGGCGCACGATCGGATGATGAACGAACGCAGCTATCAGACGGCCACCGGAGAACAGGTGATCTCGCACGTGAACTACGACGGCCAAGGCCGGGTAGCGGACGTGAACGGGTTGATTGAGCGAGCGACCCGAACCTACGGGTATGACGCACGCGGACAGCTCACCCAGGTGACCCGTACCGGAGCGATGGGGGAGCGTGAGAGCACCCACTACAGCTACGACCCGATGGGCAACCGCACCAACGACCGAAACGAGATGGGGACACCCATCGTAACGAATGGCACGGCCATTTATGGTCTATCGGGCCGGTTAAACACCTATCAGGACGGAAGCACGATCCGCACGGCCGAGCACGACCGGGCCGGAAACTTAACCTTCAACCCCGCCAATCAACAGCGCTACACCTGGAACGAGCAAAACCGCTTAATCCGGATCGATTACCCGAGAAAGGACGCCAAGCCCACAGCCAAGTCGATCGACTACACGCTGTTCACGTACGACAGTGAGCAGCGGATCAAGCGCGTACAAGAGATCGAGAACGCGGTGACCACCGAAGACTGGACCTATGTGTGGGTCGGCGGTCAATTGGCGCAGAAGCGCCGGACCGACACCTTGCAAATCCAAGAAACGTACAACGCGGATGGGTATGTCCATTATAACGCGGACGGATCGACCGCGAAGTTCTTCCTGCTGCGCGATTACTTGGGCAGTGTGATCGGCAAGGCCGATGGGCAAGGGCATGTGCTGGAGCGTATCGATTACGATGCGTGGGGGCAGCCGGAACGCAGACAGATTAGAAACGAAAGCGGCACGCTCACCAGCGCCGATCCAAACGCCAGCGACTTGATGTTCGGCTACGCCGGCTACTGGGAGCACCACCGTTCCAAGCTCGCCATCACTGCGCATCGGTTCTACGATCCGAAGCTCGGGCGTTGGCTCAGCAAAGATCCGATTGCGGAGTTGGGCGGCTTAAACCTTTATGCGTATGTGGGGAACAGTCCGGTCAATGCGACCGATCCGAGTGGGTGGGTGCCTAGGGATCCAGAGCGTTGTGCGCAGGAAATACAAACGCTCAGAGGATTGATTGGAATGATGAACACGCTTGAAGTTGAAATGAAAGCAATTGAAGTAAGAAATGGAGTGAGCGGTACTGGATTAACACACCTTCTGGCTTTCGATCGATTTTTTCGAAATATGCGGACGTCATCAACGCCCGATGCGCTTCGATATGCGTTTCTTCAGAGAAGTCTAGACGATCTCAAGGGTGGATATGGCCCAAATGATCCACCCGGCCTGATTCAGGCATCTGAGGATCGAGTAAGAAATTACTGTGGCGATGATGATGATAACGGTCCAGATAGTGCGCAGAGAGCTGTAGGAGAGTGGGCAGAGGGCCGTTTAGGTGTTGACCCTTCTGGAATGGCGAATCGCAATGCTGATGACAGGTTCCTGGACGCCAGAGATGGTTGGATATATGGATTAGGCGATGATCCTGAGATGTCAGGTCCTGGTGCTCCCGTGGCAGTGGAATTGGGCTTGATGGCTTTCCCATTGGGTATCGAAATGGCTGTTGGTGAATTTTTTGGAGGGTTATTTGAAGGGTTTGAAATATTTGCCTTTCCCTAATGTTTAATCGGCGCCACCGGCCTCGATATCAACGCGTAAGGCAGTTTGACGTAGGGTGCAATACCCGTAGGGCATTGCACCGTATGCGTTGAGATCACCCAATGATTCCACTTGCCGGCACCCATGGAAATTAAGTTTTGACAGTTCGATATGGCTTGATGCTCTCAGCAGATTTTATGCGGGGCAATGCCCGTAGGGCATTGCCCCCTACTTCGCGTAAGCGCAGCGGGGACCTGCCTACAGGCTTGCGATTGACAATGCATGCATGGCCAAACAGAGAATGCACTGACGCGGGATTGCAACTTGCTGGCTATGGGTACGACGGTTATTCTTGCGAGCTTGTTCCTTAAAGACGGCCCAAACCATGCGCACCAAATTCGTTGCCGGTAATTGGAAAATGCACGGTTCGCGCGCGCAAGCGATGGCGTTGACTCAGGCCATTGCCGACGCGCGGCCGTTATCGATCGAGATGGCCGTGTTCCCGCCGTTTCCGTATCTCGCCGAATTGACCGCAAAGTTCAACGATACCGGTCTGAATCTTGGCGGTCAGGATTGCAGTGAGTATGAGGGTGGGGCTTATACCGGTGAGGTTTCGGCGGCGATGTTGAAAGACGTGGGTTGTCGCTATGTGTTGGTCGGGCATTCGGAGCGGCGCCAATACCATGCTGAATCGAACCAGCAGGTGGCTGCGAAATTTGCGCGTGCCCAAGCGTCGGGTTTGGTGCCGATTCTGTGCGTAGGCGAAACGCTGGAACAGCGCGAGGCGGGCACCACGCAGACCATCATCGCTGCTCAGCTCGATGCCGTATTGCAGGGGTTGTCGATTTCCGCTTTTGCGCAGGCGATCGTCGCCTACGAACCGGTTTGGGCGATAGGGACGGGGCGCACCGCCAGCCCAGCCCAAGTCCAAGAAGTGCATGGCTTTATTCGTGGCAAATTGGCGAAAGACAATGCTACAATTGCGGGCTCGCTGCGCGTGCTGTATGGCGGTAGCGTGAAACCAGCGAACGCGGTGGAAATTTTCGCGCAAATCGACGTCGATGGTGGTCTGATTGGCGGTGCCTCTTTAAGCGCCGACGATTTTCTCGCCATAGGTGTTGCCGCGCAAACCGTCTCTGTTTAATTTCGCAGAAAAACAATATAGAATTCAAAATGTTACTTAACCTTTTTAATGTAATTTACGTGCTCGTCGCCATCGCCATGATTGCGATGATTTTGTTGCAACGTGGTGCAGGTGCCCAAGCCGGTTCCGGTTTTGGCGGAGGCGCTTCCAACACCGTTTTTGGTGCGCGCGGAGCGGCAACATTTTTAACCCGCAGCACCGCAATGTTGGCTGGTGTATTTTTTTTGCTGAGCCTTGGTATGGGGATTTATCTCGGCGGCGCAAATAGCAACAAACCGGCCGATGATCTCGGGGTTATGGGCGGAGCAGAGGTGCCTGTGGCGCCTGCGCCGGCTCCCACCACCGGTGGCGATGTGCCGGCTGTGCCTGGCGATGACAAAGCAGCAACGCCTGCCGGGTCGGCCGAGAAGCCGGCAGCAGGAGACGCACCGGTTCAAACGATTCCTCCGGCTACCGACAAAAGTGCGGCACCAGTAGTGACACAGCCAGTAAGTACTGAGCCTGCGGCTGCACCGAAGAAAAATGCTAGCGGCAACGCAACCGATGTTTCGGCTTCAACCCTTAAGAAAAACGGCAAAGCAAAAGCAACCGAGAAACCGGAACATTCAAAAGGCAAGTAGGTATTATTTGAAACCTTAAAGCCCAGGTGGTGGAATTGGTAGACACGCTATCTTGAGGGGGTAGTGGCGTAAGCTGTGCGGGTTCGAGTCCCGCCCTGGGCACCATCGCCGGATCTGGCAACCGGTATGACATCGGGATGCCGGATCCGTTATCGCATAGGGAGTCATGCAGATCGTGCTTGTTGAATATCTGCCCATTTTAATCTTCCTGGTCATTGCCGCCGTTATTGGCCTGGCTTTGTTGACCTTGGGTTCACTGCTGGGCCCCAAACACCCGGATGCGCGTAAACGTTCTCCGTACGAATGTGGGTTCGAGGCATTTGAAGACGCGCGCATGAAATTCGACGTGCGGTATTACTTGATCGCGATCTTGTTCATCGTGTTCGATCTTGAAATTGCGTTTATGTTTCCATGGGCGGTGGTGTTCCGCGAGTTGGGTCTGCTGGGCTTGGTTGAGATGGCGCTGTTCCTGGCCTTATTGCTGGTGGGGTTTGTTTACTGCTGGAAAAAAGGGGCTTTGGAATGGGAATAAATCAATTCATTGGCGATGTGATGCACAACCCGGTGCCGACCGGCGTTGTCGATGATATTTTGCGCCCGGATGGCAACAACCCGTTGCTCGAGCGCGGCTTTGTAACGGCGCAACTGGATACCCTTATCAATTGGGCGCGCACCGGTTCGATGTGGCCGATGACGTTTGGCTTGGCCTGCTGCGCGGTTGAAATGATGCATGCCGGTGCTGCGCGTTTGGATCTCGATCGCTTTGGCGTGGTGTTTCGTCCCAGTCCGCGGCAATCGGATGTCATGATCGTTGCCGGCACCTTGGTCAACAAAATGGCCCCGGCTTTGCGCAAGGTGTACGACCAGATGCCCGATCCAAAATGGGTGATCTCGATGGGCTCCTGCGCCAATGGCGGCGGTTATTATCATTATTCGTATGCGGTGGTGCGGGGTTGCGATCGCATCGTTCCGGTTGATATTTATGTGCCGGGTTGCCCGCCAACGGCTGAGGCTTTGATTTACGGAATACTGCAGCTGCAGAAAAAAATCCGGCGTACCAACACGATTGCTCGCTAATACGTTGAACTGATCGTTTAGTCTGCGTTCTCTAGTACGGTCCAGCGCGCATACGCCTGCTCCAGCTCGTCTTGCAGCGCGGCCATTTCCTTATTTGCTGCAAGTACGGCGGTTTTATCTTGTTGATAAAACGACGGGTTTTGTTGACGCTCGGTTAATGCTGCGATGCGCTTTTCAAGCTCTTCAATCCGGATCGGCAATTGCTGTAGCTCGCGCGACTGTTTGTTATTGGATTTTCCCTTTTTAGGTGGTGCCGTTGTCGGCTGTGCAGCGGCCGTATCCACTTTGTTTTTTTGAGCTATTTGTGAGTTTTGGCTAACGACGCGGCGTTGCCGCAACCAATCGTTGTAACCGCCGATGTACTCGCCGACCCGGCCATCGCTTTCCAGAACCAATGTGCTGGTGACCACGTTGTCGATGAAGTATCGGTCGTGCGACACCAGCAGCAAGGTGCCGTTGTAGTTTTGCAGGAGATCTTCCAGTAATTCAAGCGTTTCAATATCAAGATCGTTGGTAGGTTCGTCCATCACCAACAAGTTCGACGGCTGGGCGAATAGCTTGGCCAACAATAAGCGGTTGCGTTCACCGCCCGATAGCGCGGTGATCGGTGCGCGTGCGCGGTCGGGAGTGAACAGGAAATCCTGCAGATAACCGATAACGTGTTTGCGCGCACCATTAAGTTCAATGAATTCTCGGCCTTCCGAGACATTGTCCAAGGCGTTCCAATCATCGCGCAATCGCGTGCGATGTTGATCGAAATAGGCGATTTCCAAGTTGGTGCCCAATGTCAGCTCACCACTATTAGGCGCGAGCTGATCCAGCAATAATTTGAGCAAGGTCGTTTTGCCGGATCCGTTCGGCCCGATAATGCCGATGCGATCCCCGCGCATGATGGTCGTGGAGAATTGCTTAATCAACGTAGTGTTGCCGTAGCCGAAATCGATGTTCTTGGCTTCGATGACTTTCTTACCGGAATTGGCGGCTTGATGAGCTTCCATGCGCACCTGGCCGGTAATTTCACGTCGTTGCGCACGGGTACGGCGCAATGCTTCCAACGCGCGCACTCGGCCTTCGTTGCGCGTGCGGCGGGCTTTGATACCTTGCCGAATCCAGACTTCCTCTTGTGCCAGTTTTTTATCGAATAGCGCATTGGCCTGCGCTTCGGCATGCAAGCGTTCTTCCTGGCGGCGCAAATAGTTGTCGTAATCACCGGGCCAGCTCGAAACTTGGCCGCGCTCGATTTCGACGATACGCGTGGCCAAGTTGCGCAGAAAGCTGCGATCATGGGTAATGAATAAAATAGAAAAGGGCGCGTTGAGCAAAAACTCTTCCAACCATTCGATTGCTTCAACGTCCAGATGATTGGTCGGCTCGTCCAACAACAATAAATCCGGTGCGAATACCAAAGCGCGCGCCAGCAATACGCGGCGCTTCATGCCGCCGGATAAGGCGGCAAAGTCGTCATCCTCCGGCAGGTTCAAGCGCGCCAGCGTTTGCGTAACGCGTTGCTCCAGAGCCCAGCCGTGCTCGGCTTCGATAAGCGCTTGGGTACGGCCCAGGGCGTCGATATCGCCGCCATTGGCCACATCGTGGATTAATCGATGGTATTGCGCGAGCAAATCGCCGATGTGGCCGAGCGCTTGGGAAACCACCTCGAAAATCGTGCCATGAATATCGTGCGGCA
This sequence comes from uncultured Rhodanobacteraceae bacterium, assembly GCA_964466115.1. Classification (GTDB taxonomy): domain Bacteria; phylum Pseudomonadota; class Gammaproteobacteria; order Xanthomonadales; family Rhodanobacteraceae; genus Pseudolysobacter. The sequence goes on from CAYXMH010000011.1 coordinate 39,101, forward strand.
CTTCTTGCGCCAAGCGCGCGATTTTCACGCCGGTTTGCTGCCGCACTTCGCCATCGTCCGGCGCTATTTCACCGGCGATCAGTTTTAGCAGGGTGGATTTACCCGCGCCATTGCGCCCGAGCACGCAAATGCGTTCATTGGGTTCAATGGCAAGATTGACTTGCTGAAGCAGCAATGGCCCGCCGACGCTGAAGTCGAGATTTTGCAAAGTGATGAGAGGCATGGGTCTCAGTATACAGGGACCCAGCGTGCATCTGTCGCATCAAGACATGTACGTAGGACAAACGAGACGTCAGCATTAATCAAACCCATTTCTAAACAGCGTATCGGATAGAGATCGTGACCAAAAACCTTGCCCCTGCGTTCCGATATACAGTTTAGGATCGCGGGTATTGTCGAATTGCAATGCCATTGCGGAGACGCGTGTAATGGCGGGTAAACCTTGGCTGAATGTCTCCCAATGTCGGCCACGATCGTGGCTGTAAAATACCCCGACCGTGGTGGCGAGAAAAAGCTCATTCAAATTGCTCGGGTTCCCAATCAGCTGGAAATAATCCGCGTTCGGTGCCAAGGTCGCCATATTACCAGTAACGTCTTCCCAGCTCTGCCCGCGATTGGTGCTTAAAAAAGCCTGGGACGGGCGGCTGATCATTGTGGTGTAGTAGACGGTATCCCACTGCATGGATGAACGGTCCGCCATGGCGCGACCATCGCCGATGTAGGAGGTGCGCGGAGCGATTGGCGGCGTGCGAACTTCGTGTCGAGTCATCGCGCCCAATTGGCCATCGTATTGCGAGTCGTAAACGAAAAGGCGTGGGTCGCCCCAGTGGCTAAGATAAAGCACGTCATAAAACGGATTCATGGCTTTTTCGACGTAGTTTGCGCTGAAAGGCGGATTCTCATTGAAAGCGTCGATTCCAACGGGTGCCCAGTCGCAGCCCGAGGTATTAGCCGGTTTGTACCAAACATTGCTCCAGGAATCGGTATCGGAAATTCGCGTCGTGCCAAACCCGGTCGTGCCCGCACCAAGACCGCGGTTTGATACCACACTGATGGTGCGTCCGTTGCCGGGATGAGCGAAACGAATAGCCAATTTGTTGCCATTGTTGAACGCTTGGACGAAATCGTCACTTAATCCGTATGTCGTGAACGCATATTGCGTTGCGCTTACGACGGCATCGATATTATTGCCCCTCATTAAATTCACGACGACGGTGGTGCCGTTCGCCATAATCGTAAGGGTCTCATTGGCGCTCAGCGGGGTAACGCTAAGATCCTCTTCACCCGTTACCAGCGCGTTATGTTGCATGCTGGCGCTGAATAAGTTCGGCGCACCTAAACCGGGGCGCGGATCGATCATCAATAACGGTACCCATTCGCGGGCGTCGAAGCTGCAAGTTAGATCCTGCCAGTTAATGCCGCGATCGGGACTGTAGATTCGTGACCAATCGGCGCCCACCGTTGCGTAAATCCGATTGGCGTTGTCGGGAGAAATGCTGACTTGTCCGCCATCGCCATGGGCATGTTGTCTCACGCCATAGTTATCCAATTGAACGAGACCATTGTCTTGAAGACCGGTGAATAGAAAATTCGGGTCGCTGCGGCTGCCCGCCAAATTGCTGCCGGCCATCATTTCCTCGATGTTAAGGCCCAATGTGTTTAACGTGTCCGTTACGCCGCCGGTGGCGTAGTTGGTGATGTAAATTCCACCGTCGTTGGTGGCAATCAAGTTGGTATTTCCTGGTGAAACCGCATCGGGAACGAAAAGAAAGGAGGAGATGTCCGCATGTCCGGCGTCGTACGCGGACCAATTGGGCACTGCCGCCGTTGCATTTGTGGTCATTTCCGCCGTTGTTAGACCAATGACGACACGGTTTGGATTGCTGGGTTGAACGGCAATTGAGAGATTCGCGCCTTGGCTCTTGTTTCCATTCGCGCCATGAATGGAAACCCAGCTTGCACCGAAGTTATCGGAGCGCAGAACGCTATGCAGCTTAAGGTTGGCTTCGGTCAGTGCATAAATGTAATTTGGAGCGCTTTCACACTGAGCCAGCGATATGCGGCCAAACGGACGAGCAAATCCAGCGCTAACGCCGCCGTCTCCGTTGATTAGGTGAAATTCCATTGCTGAGGTGGTTGATTCCAGTATGCCGACAGTAAATAAGCCCGCATACCAGCGGCTGGTGGTAACCGGGTCTTGTATCAGATCGGTAACGTCACCGGTGTAGATGCGGGTCCAGCTTGCTCCTGCAGTTTCACTGCGATACAAGCCGGTATTCGTGGCGGCCATCATGACATTGGGGTTTGCGCGGTCTTGCAGGATTTTGTAGAAAGCCACTGGGGTTGGCGTTAACGGAACGGGAGTCCAAGTGCCTCCGGCATCGATTGAGCGATACAACCCGCTGCCGGCCCATTTCCAGCTATTGCCGGTACCAATGAATAGATGATCGGAGTTGGTGCGATCCACCAAAAATGCACCAATCGTGGGGTCTGGCATGGTGCGGCTTACCGGATTCCATACTGCAAATAAGCCGAGAAGTTGACCCTTCCATAAGCCCCCGCCAGCACCGGCCGCCCAGAGCACGGTAGCGCCTTGCGCTTGGTCAAAAGCGTATTGGGCCATGCTCACGCGGCCTGCAGCGGCTCGCTCATACGATCTATCCACGTTACGAGAGATTCCGACGCCAATCGGTTGCCACGGTTGGTAAGGGGTGCTGAGTCCATGCGGCAAATCTTTTGCCATGCGGTTATTCGTTACGCCGAGATACATCTGTCTGCGCTCGTCGGGGCTGGTCAGTTGCTCGAGTTGATAATGACGAATCAAACGATCGGTATTTTCCTCGCCCTCATCTTCGTCGTTTTCTTCAGGATCCGAAGACTCGGATGATGGCGTATCGCTTTGCGTTAATGGGCTTGCAAGGCTCTTAGGGTTAACAGCTGCAGATGAGTTAATCGCTTGTGGCTTAGCCAGGACGAGCAAATCCGAAGCACTGGCATGGCTCCATAGCGTACCTTCGGTTGCTGCTGCGATAGTCTCATCGGTGGTTTGGGGCAATGGGTCGGCCGCATGACTTGCTACGCTAAGCGCCAAACTAAGCGCCACCAATGTTACTTTTGCTTTCAATGGACACATAACCTTCTACCTCATTTGATGTTGTTTGCGTGCGCTGGTTTGACGTCCAAGCGCAGCTATGTGTCGCATCCTGAGGAAAATTGGCTGAATGCCGAGTAAGGTTCATCGGCTTAAAAAGAAAAGAAATGTGTCGTACCGGATTTGTGAGACGCGGTTCTCACGGCATTTGTGGTGCAGGGCATGAAAACGACGCAATGCGTTGTGCTTCTGGCACAAGAGCGATTGCAATTTGATGGCGGATTTGAGCCAGCTTGGCGGTTAAGAGGAGCAGGCGATGCCTGTCATTTGAATGCGGATATCGGCGTGTGCGCTGATTAATCGCTCCACGGAGTTTAATTTTCTGCCGCTTACAGCGTCAATAAAACGTCTAGTTTCCGTTCGCCCTGAGCTTGGTCGTTGGGTGAACGGAAAGCCTCGGTGCTTCGACTTAGCTCAGCATGAACGGGTTTCGTAAACTGCCAATCTAATAGCACCTCCCATGCTATTTGCGGGGGCGTTTATTATGATTTTCTTAACCTATTTAACCTGCGGTTGTTTCGACCCGCTCGACGCGTTGAAAGCCGCGCGGCAGCATGGCTCCGCGGGTGGCGCGATTGCCGCCGTAATTGACCAGGTCAGCCCACTTCAAGATCAATTTGCGCGCGCCGCAATACAGCGTGACTTCGCCGGAACCCTCGGTCACCACGGTCACTCCGGCGACGCGCTCTTCGCCCGATTCCAGTTTCGCGGATGGGATTTGGATTAACTTATTTCCTTTTCCACCTTTATCCAACTCCGGAAGTTCAGCGACCGAGAACATCAGTAAGTGGCCGGCCGATGTCGCTACAACAATGCGATCGCGCGCAGAGTCATTGACCAATGCCGGGGGCAGAACATGGGCGCCGTCTTCCATGTTCAGTAGTTGCTTACCGGCCTTGTTGCGGCCGCATAAGGCATCAAAATGGGTAACGAAACCGTAGCCGAAACTGGAGGCAAGAATCAGTTTTGTATTCGGATCGGCGGCAATCAAGGCATCGAACTGTGCGCCAGGGGGTAGGGTAAAGCGCCCGGTTAAGGGTTCTCCGTTACCGCGCGCGGAAGGCAAGGTGTGGGCTGCCGATGAATAACTGCGTCCGGTAGAATCGAGAAAAGCCACTTGCTGGGTAGTGCGTCCTTTTGCCGCGCCGAGCAGCGCATCGCCATCGCGATAGTTAAGGCTCGCAGGGTCGACATCGTGACCTTTTGCCGAACGCACCCAGCCTTTTTGCGATAACACAATGGTCACCGGTTCAGACACCACCAAGTCTGATTCCGATAACGCTTGGGCAACGGCACGCTGTACGATCGGCGAACGACGGGCATCGCCGTATTTTTTTGCATCGCTTTTTAGCTCGTCTTTCACTAGCGTTTTAAGCCTTGCTTTGGAATTCAGCGTTACTTGAATTCGAGCACGCTCTTCTTCCAGCTCGTTGCGCTCGGTGTTGATTTTTATCTCTTCCAAGCGCGCCAATTGCCGTAATTTGGTTTCGAGTATGTAATCGGTTTGCTCTTCGGTTAATGCAAAGCGCTTCATCAAGACCGGTTTTGGATGATCTTCCGTACGGACAATACGGATGACCTCGTCCAGATTCAAATAAGCAATGTGCAAACCGTCGAGGAGATGCAACCGCCTCTCAACTTTGGTTAAACGGTGATTGAGCCGGCGCACGACGGTGTCGGTGCGAAATAACAGCCATTCGCTTAAAATTTGGCGCAAGTTCTTCACTTGCGGGCGGCCATCGAGGCCAATCATATTGAGATTGACCCGGAAGCTTTTTTCAAGGTCGGTGGTAGCGAACAGGTGCTGCATCATTTCGTCCAAATCAACGCGGTTCGAACGTGGCACCAAGACTAGGCGAACCGGGTTTTCATGGTCGGACTCATCACGCAGGTCTTCCAGCATGGGCAATTTCTTCGCACGCATTTGCGCGGCGATTTGCTCCAAGATCTTTGCCGGGGATACTTGGTGCGGTAGCGCGGTGATCACGACATTGCCGTTTTCTTTGCTATAAACACTGCGGCAGCGCACGCTGCCATTGCCGGTTTCGTACAGCGCGAGAAGTTCGCTTCGCGATGAGATGATTTCCGCCTCGGTTGGATAGTCCGGCGCCCGTACGTGCTCGCACAAATCGCGAACTGTGGCGGTGGGTTCTTCCAATAGATGGATACAGGCGCTGATCACTTCGCGCAGATTGTGCGGTGGAATGTCGGTGGCCATGCCGACCGCGATGCCGGTTGAGCCGTTCAAGAGCACGTGCGGTATGCGCGCCGGCAGCCAAGAAGGCTCTTCCAGTGTGCCGTCGAAATTGGGCGTGTAATCCACCGTACCTTGGCCAAGTTCCGCGAGCAGCATTTCCGCAATCGGGGTCAGTTTGGATTCGGTATAGCGCATCGCGGCGAACGATTTCGGATCGTCGGCGGAGCCGAAATTGCCTTGACCATTAACCAGCGGATAGCGGTATGAAAACGGCTGTGCCATTAACACCATGGCTTCGTAGCAAGCGCTGTCGCCGTGCGGGTGGAATTTACCGATGACATCACCAATCGTGCGTGCGGATTTCTTCGGCTTAGCAACGGCATCTAAGCCAAGCTCGCTCATGGCGTAGATAATGCGCCTTTGTACCGGTTTAAGTCCGTCGCCGATGAACGGCAGGGCGCGATCCAGAACGACGTACATCGAATAATCGAGATAAGCGCGTTCGGCGTAATCCTTTAGTGGTATCTGTTCGTAATTTTGCTGCAAATTCATTTTTTGGTTTCAGTTTGAGAAATAACGAAATATGAGGGTAGGCTGACGGGTTAGGGCCTCGCTGGATTGAGAATGACTTTAAGTTCGCAACAGCCACCGCATCATACCGATTCCAATCAGAGTCATTGCCAAAGACCCGATCAAGTGCAAGCCGATGATGGCAAAAGTCCAACTATATTGCTGGCGCAATAGTAAAGTTACGGTTTCTCCGGAAAAAGCGGAAAAAGTCGTCAGTCCGCCTAGAAATCCCGTAATGATCAGCAAACGCATTTCCGGCGATAGGCTTTCAACCTGTGTCGTAGCTCCCATTGCAATGCCCATCAACAATCCACCGATAAGATTTGCAGCCAGTGTGCCTAATGGTACGGAGGGGAGGACAGGATTGAGCGCTAAGCTCAAACCCCAGCGCAACCAGGCGCCGATTGCTGCGCCGGCACCAATGGCAAAAAATGAGTTCAGATTCATAACCTGCGATAGTAAAGCACCCTATGGCGCTTCGAGAAGCCGCAGAGAGGTATCCGCCGTGTTTTATTGACTGATTTTTGCCAACAACGCTTGTTGTGCCGAGTGTGGCATATCTTCACCCGGTGTTACTCGCTCATAAGAGCCATCGGATTTAAGCCGCCAAGCTTGGGTGTTGTCGGCCAAGTAATTTCCGAGAGCCTCGTCGTAGACGCGTTGCGCCAGAGCGGGATCTAAAATAGGAAAGCAGGTTTCGATGCGCCGTAACAAATTACGCTCCATCCAATCCGCACTGGAGCAGTAGGTTTCTGGAGCACCATCGTTGGCAAACCAATACACGCGGCTGTGCTCAAGGAAACGTCCAACGATCGAACGCACCCGGATATTTTCCGACACGCCGGGAATGCCCGGACGAAGCGCGCAGGCACCGCGCACGATTAAATCAATACGCACGCCAGCCATGGACGCATTGTATAAAAGCTCAACCACGCTGACGTCGTTTAGCGCGTTCATTTTGGCAATAATGCGGGCCGGTTTTCCGGTATTCGCATGTTCCATCTCACGCTCGATCTTTCGCATTAAGCTGCGATGCAACGTAAATGGAGATTGCAGTATCTGTTTCAGTTTGATGACGGGGCCTAGGCCGGATATTTGTTGGAATAACTTGTGGGCGTCCTCGCCGATATCGGGGTGCGCGGTCATCAGCCCGAAATCGGTGTACAAGCGCGAGGTTATCTGATGGTAGTTGCCTGTGGATAAGTGCACATAGCGGCGTAATTTCCCCTTCTCCCGGCGAACGATCAGGAGCATTTTGGCGTGGGTCTTATATCCGACTACACCATAAACCACCTGGATCCCGGCTTCCTGTAAACGATTGGCAAGGCGAATATTCGCCTCTTCGTCAAAGCGCGCCCGCAACTCAACCACCACAGTCACGTCCTTTCCGGCACGTGCCGCATCAATCAGATAGTTAACCAAGGATGAGTCATCGCCAACGCGGTACAGCGTTTGTTTAATTGCAAGCACATCCGGATCGATACTGGCTTGCCGTACCAGTTCTTGCACCGCACTGAACGATTCAAAGGGATGATGCAATAAGAAATCCTTCTCACCAATGGCATCGAACAGATTGCGTTCGTTCGCAATAACGGAGGGGATGCGCGGCGAGAATTTTGGAAATTTCAAGTCGGGTCGGTCGACTTGATCGTAAATGGCATTGATCCGGTTGATGTTGACCGGGCCTGCGCAACGATACACTTCCGATTCCGTCAGCTCGAAATTTTGCATCAATATTTTAACGATCGCTTTGGGACAGCTTTCGGCAATTTCTAACCGCACCGGTTTGGCGTAACCGCGCCCGCGTAATTCTTCGCGCAAGGCATGGGCCAGGTTTTCAATTTCCTCCTCGTCGACAAAAAGCTCACTGTTTCTCGTTACACGAAATTGATACGAGCCTTTCACCTGCATGCCGGGAAACATTTCATCGACGAACTGGTGCAGGATCGTGGATAAGAATACGAAATCGTAAGGACCCTCGGCGACCTCTTCTGGTAGGCGGATAATCCGCGGTAAGGAACGCGGTGCCCGCACCAATGCCATATGGCCTTCGCGACCGAACGCGTCTTTGCCGCGCAGCACGATCGCCAAATTCAGGCTTTTATTTAAAATGCGCGGGAATGGGTGCGCTGGATCCAACCCAAGCGGAGACAGCACCGGCAGAACTTCGTTTTGGAAATACCCTTGTAGCCAATGGCGTTGCTTCACCGTCCATTGGTCGCGTGCGATAAAACGGATGCCCTCGCGCTCCAGCTCTGGCAATAAAGTGTCGTTCCAGAAGGCGTATTGCTCACGCACCAACTCCAGTGTCTTGGCTCGGATTTGCGCCAACACTTCGCCCGGGCTTAATCCATCGGGCCCAGGAATGGCGTCACCGAAGGCATGGTGGTGGTGCAGAATGGCAACCCGTACTTCGAAAAATTCGTCCAGGTTGCTGTTGGATATGCACAGAAAACGCAAACGCTCCAGCAACGGCATCGATTCGTCCTGCGCTTGCGCCAGCACGCGGAAGTTAAACTCAAGCTGCGCCAGTTCGCGGTTGCTGTAAAGCTTAGGGTCGTTGAATGCGACCAGATCGCGTTGCTGAGCAGCCCGATTTACGACGGTGTTCATAGTCAGTGCGGTTCCTTATGCATCAAGTATTGCACTTTGACAAAAAGTATTAAAGATTCATGCCAATTCTGTTGCGGCGGTTTCCGGTATTAGCAGCCGCTCCGGCCCAAAGACGCAACTGAACGTGCTGCCGACACCAACCTCACTTTGGATTTCCAGTTTCGCCTGATGCAAACTTAAGACGTGTTTTACGATCGAAAGTCCAAGCCCAGTACCGCCAGTTTCGCGGGAGCGGCTGGTCGATACTCGATAAAAACGTTCGGTAATACGCGGAATATACTGTGGAGCGATGCCGGAACCGGTGTCCTTTACCGCGAAAGTTCCCCCGCTGTCGCTGCTCGCCCAGTGAATAGTAATCGATCCGCCGACGGGTGTGTAACGCACAGCATTGCTCACCAAATTGGAAAAGGCGCTATGCAATTCCTGTAATGACCCTTTAAGGTCGTGTTCGCCATGGTGCTCCGTGTGGATTTGATGCTTGCCCTGACTTAGCGCTTGCGCCTCGCGGAGCAAAGCTGCTAGTAACGAACGCACCTGGATGCGGTCATCGGCCCGGTCGCTATGGACCTCCAGACGTGACAAAGTCAGTAAGTCTTCCACGATTTGCGTCATACGGCGCGACTGCAAGCGCAGTTCATGCAATATCGGTTCCCATTCGGGTATTTGCTCGGGATCAAGCAAATCCAAGTACCCGTGTACGACCGTGAGCGGAGTGCGCAATTCATGCGACACATTGGCCACGAAATCGCGGCGCACTTGCTCTAACCGCATCAAGTTGGTCACATCACGCGCCAGCAGCAAGGCTTGATCTGGCGCGTGATGAATAAGATGCAAACTCAAACGCGTGCTTTCATCGCGCGGGGCGGGCACATTCAGCAACGGTTCGACCATTACGCTTGACCCCGGGGCGTTGCTAGGGCTGCTAACGGCGTTGTTGTTCGTCAGCCACTCCGCTACATAGGGCGCGCGCACGACATTGCAAAAATACCCCCCAATGTCTTGCGGATACTTAAGCCCCAGCAATTGCGTGGCGGCCTGGTTGAACCACACGATCTGCAGCGTCCGATCCAATATAACCGCGGCGTCGGGCAGGGCGGCGGCGGCTTCACGGAATGCGCGTAGGCGCTGCACCAAATGGCGTTTGCTTAAGTAAGCCGTGCGTTGTCGTTGCGCCAGCAGCTGATAAAACTCGGCCCATAGGCCGCCGGTAGCGGTTTTGGGTGAAATTCGGTTGTGGTCAATTAGCGCGGTGCGTAAACGATGCAATTGCAAAAATAGAGAAAAAATATAAACAATGCAAAGCACCAGTAACACCTCGGGTACCAGATGCAGCCAAAAGCCCAATGCTGCGGCGATTAAAACCGCAATGGCCAATTGGCCGAGGCTTACACGCCAAGCAGGGCTAAGCTTAGGTAGCATAACGGACGCTAATCTTAGTTTGCGAATGGCGGATCATTCGCTCCACTCTTAAGGCGCGGGGTTAATTGAAAAACGATAGCCGGAACCGCGTACGGTCTGTACCAATCCATCGCAGCGAAACGGCTCCAGGGTTTTGCGCAGGCGCCGTATGTGTACATCGATGGTGCGCTCCTCCACATACACGCTGCCGCCCCATACGTGATCCAAAAGTTGACTGCGCGAATAGACGCGTTCGGCATGCGTCATGAAAAAATGCAGCAAACGATATTCGGTGGGGCCGATTGCGACCGGCGCAGCTCCGGCATAGACACGGTGTGCGCTTTTATCGATTTTCAAGCCACCGAATTCGATCGTGCCGTCGGTTGCCTCGCCGTGAGTACGGCGCATGACGGCTTTAATGCGTGCAATTAATTCACGCGTTGAGAACGGTTTTACGACGTAATCGTCGACGCCGGCATCCAGTCCGTTGACACGATCGGTTTCTTCGCCGCGCGCGGTGAGCATAATGATCGGTATTTCGCTGGTGAGTTCTTCTTTGCGCAAACGCCGGGCGAGATCAATCCCGCTGGTACCGGGGAGCATCCAGTCGAGCAAAATGATGTCGGGCACGCGCTCCATAATGGCGTTATGGGCGGAGCGCGCGTCGCTGGCGTGGATTGGCTCCATTCCGGCTTTGCGTAAGGCAAATGCCACCATTTCGCGAATCGCAGGTTCGTCTTCTACGATCAAAACATGCTTTAACATCGATTTGCCTAGACATAACGGTTGCACCGGTGGTATTTCCGGCAGATCCCTATTGCAGCTTAGGATTGTTACGCAACAATGACAATGGTTCGTAATCGCTTGTTTTTGGTTTGGAAAGAGCCGTTTTAGTACCTTGATCGCCCGGTTTAATGTGACGGCGGCGCAATTCCAGAACGACCGGTGTTAGTGCCGCGATGCGCGCATCAACCCGGGCGCGTTGGTAGTAGTTAAGGTCCGTGCGTTTGGATAATGCCCGAAGTTGGTTGATCGCGTCTTCGAAGTGGCCGTTCAACAACGCTGCTTCGGCATGGGCTTCGCTGGCACGGATCGGGTCACCGGAAAGCTCGCAGGCACGTCCAAACAAGGTGTGCAGATAAGGGTCGTCAATTTTGTCCGCAATTTGCGGTCGCAACAGCTCCATAGCGTGTTGTGCCGCGGTTTTATCAGCGCTTTCCAACAGGGCGGAGGCGTGCGCCATTGCCAGGGCGCTGTTGCGTGGGAAATCGAGCTCCAGTTGAGTGTAGCGTTTGAGTGCCGCTTGGCGCTGACCCGACAAGGTTTCCGCCTGTGCTGCGGCAAGTTGAAAAACCAGTTGACCGGGTTGTTCAGCGAGCAAGGCCCGCAGCGTTTCGAGCGCTTTTTGCGGATTGCCATTGGCGATATGCGCCAGTGCCAAGCCATAGCGGTTGGCTTCGGTATTGAAACCGGGACGATCGTGATGGTTATCGGTGTAATACGCCACTATTTGATTGGGGGCTGTATTGCTTAGTACACGGATGCGTTCGCGCATCAGTTGGTAATACGCGTTTGCCTGTTGCTGTTCCTTAATGGATGGTGTGCTGGAAGCCGCCGTTACACGCTCCTGCGCGATTGGTAATAACAAGGGATTGGCGGGAATTGGGGCGATGGGTATCGAGCCGCGTTTTTTGATTTCATCGCTGATGACATCGGCGCGGCTTTTGGCATCGCTGATGCGAGCAATCGTCACTGGGTGGGTGCGTAACAACTCGGGTGCCTCGTCTTCGCCGATACCGGGGCGTAGCGCACGTTGCATGCGTCCAAAAAATCCGGCCATGGCTTGGGGTTCAAAATCGGAGCGTGCAAGCGTTTGAATGCCGACGCGATCGGCTTCCGCTTCGTCGTGGCGGGTGAAGTTGATCTGCGTTTGCTGGATGAGCGAGGTACCAGCGACGATTGCGGCCTGCGCTGCGTCATCGGTGCGGTTGCGTGACGCCAAGACCGCTCCCAGCATTGCCAGGGCAATCGGGATGGTGTTCTTTTTCGCATCTTCAAAGGCGCGCACCAGATGGGACTGCGTGATATGCGCAATCTCATGGGCAATCACCGCGGCCAGTTCACTTTCGCTTTCGGTGGTCGTTATAAGCCCAGCATTAACGCCGATAAACCCGCCCGGTGCGGCGAACGCGTTGATGGTGTTATCGCGCACCAAGAAAAAGAAAAATGGATGCTCCGGTTTATCGCTGTGGGCAACCAAGCGAAACCCCAAAGTGTTGATATAGTCGCTAAGCAGCGGGTCGTCCAAGATCAAGTTCAGCCCGCGCATTTCATGCAGCATGTATTCGCCGTATTCGCGTTGCTGCTCGGGGGACATCATTTCACCGGCGGAGCTGCCAATATCTGGCAGTGAATTATCGGTAGCAGCCAGGCTCGACTGCGGCCCACCAAATAGGCACACGGCGCACGCTATAATTGCAGACAGTTTCAATGGACCGGGCATAAGGGCTAAATACCGAAAGACGGCTTGATTTGACCACCTTAACGCAGATGGAGTTCCTGACGCTACCGTGATTTTCACCTTGATTATTCTTACTTCACCGAATGTAAACCAGGCTACCCACACTGGCTATCGTTTTGCACGGGCGGCGGTTGCGGCGGGGCATCACGTGCGGCAGGCATTTTTTTACGCCGATGGCGCATTGGCTGCAGGTTCTGCGCGGATGGCCGGGGATGAGACCGACACGGTTGCCGCTTGGGCTGAGTTGGCAGCTCAGCATGGCATCGAGTTGATTGCATGCGAGACGGCGGCAGCACGACGCGGTGTTGGCGATCTAAAGACGGAAACGCGAAGCGGTATGCTGATGGGTAGCCTATCGCAGCTAATGGTGGCCTTAGAGGGCAGTGATCGAGTGCTGACCTTTGCCTGATAATGCGCCTATGAAATTGTTGGTTACCATACAGCACGGACCTTATTCCAGCCGCTTTGGGCGCGAGGGATTGGATGTCGCATTGCTTGGGCTGGCATTTGAGCACGAGGTGCGTGTGTTGTTTCTGGGGGAGGGTGTATGGCAACTTGCGCCGGAGCAAGCGCCGGCTGCAATTGGAGTGAAGGACCATGGTGGCGCATGGCGCTCATTGGTAGCTCACGGCGTTGGTGGTATCTATGTCGCGGCTCAGGCATTGGTTGAGCGGGGATTGGCCGCAGACGCCTTGTTGCTGCCCAGTGCGATTTTGAACGATCAAGACATCAGCGATTTTATGGCCAAGCACGATGCAATCCTCAGTTTCTGAAGCAACGGTATTGCATATCTTCGGCGGCGCGCCGCACAGCGCCAGCTGGGGCACCTTGCTTTCTGCGCTAAAACCGGGGCAGGGTTTGTTGCTTTGGCACGATGCAGTGCCCATGGCTCTTGCCGAATATGCTAGTGGCGGAGCACTTGCGCAATTGAGCCTCGCTATTGAGCGGTTTGTGCTTGGCCCGGACCTTGACGCGCGTGGTTTGTCCTCCCGCGTGTTGCGCGCCGATATCCAACGGATCGAGGATGCCGGGTTTGTCGAACTTGCGTGTCGTTATCGGTTGAGCCACACGTGGTTTTAGATAGGACGTGCGCGCGGTGGGCATGAACCTTAATTGGCAAGGCCACGAGATTGCCTGCGACGACCAGGGCTATTTGCGCAATCTCACCGACTGGCAACCGGCGTTGGCGCACGTGTTGGCGCAACGTGATGCCGTTGTGCTTGAGGCTGCGCACTGGCAAGTGATCGATTATTTGCGCGATTATTATCGTGATTACGAAACTGCGCCGCCGATGCGCTTGATGGTTAAGGCGTTGAGTGAGCGGTATGGAGCGCAGTTCGCCAACAGCCGAATGTTGTATCGGCTGTTTCCCGATGGACCGGTTAAGCAGGCCTCGCGGTATGCAGGATTACCGCGTCCGGTAAATTGCATATAAAAACCAATTAAACGATGCGAAAAAGCTCTGCGATATCCGCCTCAATATAATGCGTGTCCCAGGTATGACGGTGCTTTAGTTCTAAGAGGGAGCTTTTATCCTGGTTGCATTCAAAAATTGCGCGATCGGGGATTCGATTTTCGCCACTGTCCAGATTGGTGGGCTCTTGCGAACCATCGATGGAGGAATAGTGTTCCTGGGTCATGATCGTGCTCCTAATTGGTAGAGGACCGGTGATCGAGAACCTGACAAACGTATGTACGGGGTAAATGATAATTTTTTCGCAGTGGGCACAGCCTGCCTGCTAATTGGATAGCCGTCCAGTGATCTTGGTCACCCTGACTTTCGTCTAGATAAAGGTAAGCTGTTACTTAAGATGCGCAAAAGTATTGAATGGTTGCGCGGGGGTTAGAAAAGATCAGGAATGATGCAACGGCGCACCGGCGCAAAGCTGCGCCGATGTTCCGGACATGGGCCAAGACGCTCCAGCGCGGCCAGATGTACCGGGGTGGGATAGCCTTTGTGTTCGGCAAAACCGTAGCCTGGATAGCGCTCATCGAGCTCCACCATCCACGCATCGCGAGCAACTTTGGCTAAGATGGAGGCCGCGCTGATGGCCGGCTCTAGCGCATCGCCACCGATGATGGCACGTGCCGTGCACGGTAAATACTTTGGTAGGCGATTGCCGTCGATTAAGGCTTCGGTTGGCGGGACGGATAGCATCGCCAGCGCGCGTTGCATGCCTTGCAACCGCGCTTGCAATATATTGCATTGATCGATTTCAGCGGCGCTTACGATGACCACGGAGTGGCAATAAGCGTGCTGGCGAATTTGAACATCGAGTTCTCTGCGCGCGGTTTCAGCCAATTTCTTGGAGTCATTTAGTCCGAGAATCGGGTAATCGGGATTCAGTATGACCGCTGCGACGACGACGGGTCCGGCCAAAGGGCCGCAACCGGCCTCGTCTACCCCGGCGGCAAAATGGGTTCGCGCTTGGTTAGTCATGCAGCGCGGAAATTTCGTGGAAAATGTAATTGTGGTAGGAATCGACCAGCTCTTTGTCTTTGCAATCGAAATAAAAGCCTTTGCAGCGTTCGCGCATTAATTCGTTCGCTTGAAAAAACTCATTTTTATAAACCTTGGCCGTGTCCAATAGGAGGGCGCCCAGAAAACTGATGTCGATGATCGGGTAATCGTATTTTCGTTCGGTTTTGAAATTGGTCTTCAGCATGTAGTAGCTGATATAGCGGGTGTCGCTGATGCTGGCAGGCAGAATTTTCTTGAGTACATTGATCGCGCCGTCAAACGATGGCTGATGATCGCCGAAATGCAGTAACGCGGTGGGTTGTTTCGACTCGAGCAGTTTCTTTTCAATATGGGTGATGGCGGAGTCCGAACCCGCTAAGCGGGCCAAATAGTTACCTAGGTTCAAATTAAGCCACTGATCGAGGGTTGGGAACAGCGGTTTCTTGAACGGGTCCGGTAGCGTGTTGAGCGGATCCATGTGCGGGCCGTGTTGGCGTATGGTCAGCATGAAAATAAACAAAGGCTGTAAGCCTGCCGATTTTTTTTCCGCGTCGTAGATTTGGTCAAACACTTGCATCAAATCGTTATCACTGCTTTCCCAGGACAATCCGTAGTTGCTGCCCTCATAAAATGCATCGAATCCATAAAATTTGTAGGCGTTGCGCGCGTTGATAAAATCGCCCGACATGGGGTATATCGCGATCGTGCGGTAGCCGGCGTCTTTCAGTGCCATCGGCAGCGAATAATTGATGCGTGGGGCGATGTTGTATGGGGCATACAAACCGGCATCGCCGAAACTTAAGTGATTAAGTCCGGTGAGCAGCGCGAATTCCGCGGTCCAAGTGCCGCCACCCCATGTATGAACGGCAAGATACCCGCCGGCACGAGAGCGTGCATCCGGAACAAACATCTTGCGTTTGCACACCGGCGACGTGCAAATCTGCAGCATGCGCGGATCGAACGTGCTTTCTTCAAGGATTGCGACAATATCCGGGTGACGAGACTCGGGTTTTGCAATTTCGTGCTCGCCACACGCGTGGGTTTGCGCACAAGTGGGCGATGGGTTTCTGTTGCTATCTTCTGTCCAGACCAAACTCGATTGTACGTTTTCCGCCTTGGACGGAATTGTTACTTGAGTTTCGTAGAACGAGGTAGTGAAATCGGTGATGTAGCTTTTATCGATCATTGTCACCCACATGCCCTTATCAAAAACCGCGGCAAACGGGCCTTGCGGTAATGCAATGACGATCAGCAGTGCGATGCTGGTTATGATGCCGAGTGCTTGTAGCGAATGACGCACGGGCAACGCCAAATGCGCCAAAAAAAATGGTCGATCGATGCGCCAGGATAAAATTAAACTGGCGGGGACTAGCACCATCAAAAACAGCGCAATGCCAAGCAAAGAGGGGTAGTGCAGTAATACTTCCCAAAGGTCCTGGGCGGTGAAATACATAAGATCCGGCGCCAGCAACGGAGTGGTAAGGTAGATGAATTTAAGTTGGCTGGAGATCAGGATCGTGCCGAAAACCAAGGTGCTGAGTATTAGGGAAAACCCGAGACGCCGGGAGAGAAATACCGTCAACAGTGTCACGCTAAGCACTAGACTGAACGAAAACAGGCGATCGGGAAGAATCGCTTCATTCCACGGTCCAGCGAACAGCAGCGCCACGTACGCTACCAGGGCTATCGCGATCAGGATTTTGCTTTGGCGCGGGAATGAATGCGAGCTAAACATCTGAATGATAGTGGCGACCGATAGCGATAATGGTGGATTTGAGCAGCGTTAAGGTCAATGGGTCTTCGCAACGGGTTGTGCTTTTATTCAGCTTTCAATGTGACCAATCAAATCTACGATAGCATTAGCGGCTTTTTGATGCGCGCTTTGCCGTAGGGCGACGTGTTGCCGGGTAAATTCGGCTGCCAGCTCTGGGGGAATTTGGCGTGTGCGCAAATAAGGCAATAACTGTTTGGCCAGCGCGTCGGGCGTGCAGGCGGACTGCATTAATTCGGGCACCATTTTGCGGCCAGCCAATACGTTGGGTAACGAATAATAGGGCGTGCGCATAAGCCGCAATGCGGTTATCAATTTGGCGCTTAAGGCGGCCAGCCGATAGGCGACCACCATTGGGGTTTTCGCCAACATAGCCTCGAGAGTGGCGGTGCCAGAGGCAACCAAAACTGCGTCAGCCGCGCGCAACGCGGTGCCGGCCTGGCCATCGAGCAGGTTTATGTTGAGTGTATGAGCGTATGAGGTGCTAGCCAGTTGTTGTGCAAATACCGATTTACCCGCGGCATTTGCCATCGGGGCGATCACGCGCAATGTGGGCAACCGCTCGTGGCAGATTTGAGCGGCGTTGAGAAAATCCATGCCAAGGCGGCGAATTTCCCCTAAACGGCTGCCGGGAAGTAGGGCCAGCAATGGAACATCCTCTGATAGACCAAGCGCCCTGCGCGCGGCGCCGCGGTCTGGTTCAATCGGGAAGGCATCCGCCATGGGATGACCTACGAAGCGCGCATTGACGCCAAAGCTCGCATAGATGGGTGGTTCGATCGGGAAGAGGCAAAGCACCACATCGGCGCTTCGCCCGATTTTTTTCGCTCGGTTTTTGCGCCACGCCCAGATCGAAGGGCTAACGTAATGCGCGGTTTTAACGCCGGCGGATTTTAATTTGCGTTCCAATGCGAGATTGAAATCCGGGGCATCGATGCCGATGAAACAATCCGGACGCAGCGCCAGCAAACGTTGCGTTAGATTGCGGCGAATGCGCAGCAGCTTTGGTAAATGCCGTAACACCTCCACCAGACCCATTACGCTTAATTGCTCTGCTGGGAACCAAGCGTTAAGGCCGGCGGCGACCATTTGCGGGCCGCCGATGCCAACGAATTGCGCGTTGGGAAAACGCTCGCGCAGCTGGGTGATCAACCCGGCGCCGAGCGCATCACCCGAAACCTCTCCTGCAACCATTGCGAAACAGCGAGGTGGTGGGGTAATGTCGGTCATGCGGATGTAATTTGTTTATTTTTTTCGATAATTTAAAACGTTCCGTTATCGTACCAAACTGCGCTGGCTGCGTTCGATGAATTCAAGCATAACGCTTATGTCGGGCGCCGCTTTTGCCGCTTTGGCTAACGCATCGCGCGCATCGGTTAAAGGCAATCCGGATTTGTATAAGGTTTTGTAGGCGCGCCGAATCGATAATATGCGTTCGGGAGAGTATCCGCGCCGGCGCAAACCTTCGGTATTAATCCCTTTTGGTTCGGCGAATTGCCCCGCCACGGTGACGAAGGGAGGAACATCGCGATTCACGATCGAACCCATTGAGGTGAACGCGTGCGCGCCGATCTGGCAGAATTGATGCACCAGTGTAAATCCGCCAAGAATGACATAATCATCGACGGCTACATGCCCTGCCAGAGAGGCTGCATTGGCGAAAATCGTATTGTTTCCTACGATGCAATCGTGCGCTATATGGACGTAAGCCATGATCCAATTATCATTCCCTACGCGGGTAACGCCGGCACCGTCGGATGTGCCGCGATTGAACGTGCAAAACTCACGAATGGTGTTGCGATCCCCGATTTCAAGGAAGCTGTCTTCGCCGTGGAATTTTTTGTCTTGCGGATCGGTTCCGAGCGATGAAAACTGCCAGATGCGGTTATCGCGGCCAATGCGAGTTGGCCCGTTGATTGCCACATGCGGCCCGATTGTGGTACCTGACCCAATTGTCACATTGGCGCCGATGATGGAGTAGGCGCCGATGGTGACGTCCGCCTCAATGCGGGCGGATGAGTCGATTTGTGCGGTCGGGTGGATCATCAGTCACTCCGCTCGGCACATAGTAATTCGGCTTCGGCAACCGGTTTGCCATCGACGGAGGCCTCGCACCAATACTGCCCCATGCGGCGAATCAAACGTTTTTGCGTTACTTCCAGCACCAATTGGTCGCCCGGCACCACCACGCGTGAAAACCGTGCTTTATCCACTTTTACCAGATAGAACAATGAAACTGCGCTGGGGTTTTGTTCGGCCGAAAGCTGCACCAGCAATCCGGAGGCTTGCGCTAACGCTTCGATGATAAGTACGCCCGGCATGACTGGGTGACCGGGGAAATGGCCTTGAAAAAAAGGTTCATTGATGGTGATGTTTTTCAGCGCGCGCAAGCGTTTTCCCAGTTCGCATTCGAGGACCCGGTCGACCAGTAAAAAAGGATAACGATGCGGCAGCACGTCCAAGATGCGACGTACATCTAGCGGAAGTTTAAGGCCGCTGTCGGTGAAGGTATTACTCATGCTCTTGGTTCCTTTCTAATGTTTGTAGGCGCCGGGTAATCTGATCAAGTTTGCGTAAGTGCGCCACATTCCGTCGCCATTGCGGACTGGGCTGACAAGGGATACCGGACGAATACGTTCCGGCCTGCGTGATGGAGTGGGCCACCATGCTAAGGCCGGTAATGGTGACATTATCGGCCACGCTGATATGGCCGGTAATTCCAACCGCTCCCCCGATTAAGCAGCCGCGCCCAATTTTTGTACTGCCGGCAATGCCAGTGCAACCGGCAATGGCCGTATGTGCGCCGATATGCACGTTGTGGGCGATCTGAATGAGATTATCCAAACGCACATCGTCTTCCAATATGGTATCGCCCAAAGCGCCGCGATCGATCGTCGTGTTGGCGCCGATTTCACAATCGTCGCCGATGCGAACGCCGCCCAATTGCGGGACCTTAAGCCAGTGATCTGTGTCGTAGGCCAAACCAAACCCATCGGCACCGATCACCGCACCCGGATGGACGATGACTCGCTGCCCAAGCTTCACTCGCGCCACCAACGTGACGCGAGCGACCAGCCGAGAATTCGCGCCAATCACGCAATGCGGTCCGACCACGCAGCCGGCACCGATCATGCAGCCGCTTTCGATTACGCTGCCTTCATCGATAAAGCAATGCGCGCCAACGCTCGCATTGGCGTCAATCACAGCGGTGGGTGAAATGACCGCGCTTGGGTGTATGCCCGGCACCAACGCTTTCGAGGTATCGAACAACGCGGCGATTTTGGCGTACGCCACGTAAGGGTTGTCCGCGATGATGGCCGATACCGGACACAAGGACGCATCGGCTTCTCGCAAGACCACGGCGCCGGCGCGTGTGCTTTGAAGCTGGTTGCGGTAATGCGAGTTGGCCAGGAAACTCAGCTGATGCGGACTTGCCAATGCGAGCGTACCCACGCCATGGATCACCAACTGCGAGTCGCCCCGTAGGGTCAGCTTGAAACGCTGAGCGATCTCCGTCAACGAATAGCTGGGTGAGGGTGAGGCGCTCATGGTTTCTCCGGTTTGGCGGAGGCGTCATGCTTTAAACGCTCCAGAACCTGTTCGGTGATATCAATGCGCCCGCTGGCGTAAACCACGGGACTGGGGATAATCAAGTCATAGCCTTGCTCGCGGGCAAATTCAATCACAGCGTTATTAATGAGCTGCCAGACTTTGTCGCGTTCGCTCGCCGCCCGCGCATTCAACTCGCCACGTAATTCCTCACGAGTGCGTTTAACGCTGCGTTCAAGCGCGTCCACTTCGTGTTTCAGTGCGTCGGCATCGGTTTTACTTAAGATCGCGCTGTCTCGGGTCTGGCGCGCTTTTAGTGCAGTGAGTTTCGATTCATCGGCTTTTAGTAGCGTGTCGCGCGGCGCGAATTCGGACTCCAGGTGAGCCCGACTCGTCGCCATTTGCGGCGCATTGTCCAGCAAGCGCTTGAGATCCACATACCCAATTCGCGCGCCCGTGGTCGATTGCGCGCAGACCAGCACCGGCAGTGCCAAAAAGAGCAGCAAGGAACAGATACCTTGCCTATGGCCTGCATTCAATTTCACCCTGCGCCTCCGTTATCTTGGCCAAAGTCGTGAATATGTTTCACGACTTCGACACCGCTCCTTAGGGGATTTCTATTCGCGTCAGAATTGATTACCAAACGTGAACTGCAACACTTCGGTTTGATCGCCTGCCTGTTTGCGTATGGGTTTGGAGAGATTGATGACAATCGGGCCAACCGGGGCTTGCCAACGAAACGAGATGCCGGCCGATGCGCGCAACTCGTTCGCGCTGAACGAGTTGATATCCTTATACACATTGCCGACATCAATGAACGCGGATAATCGCGTTGCGTTTTCATCCTTCACGAACGGTGTGGGAAATATCAGTTCTGTTGTCGCAACCGTTTTGAATGCACCGCCCAGTGGTTGGCGCGCGTCTGGCTGGGCCAGCGAAGTGGCGAAAGGGCCTAAGGTATTATCGCGGAAACCGCGTACGTCATTTACGCCGCCGGCGTAGAAATTTTGATAGAAAGGCAAGCTCGGCGTTTTGCTGCCGTAAGCGTCGCCGTAGCCAATTGTCGTTGTGCCTAAAAACGTTAGATTTTGCGTCACCGGTAGGTATTGGGCGTATTTATAAATCAGTCGGTAGTACTCCAACGTTGAGCCCGGCAGCGCCAGCTCAGCGGAGAGCTGCTGCAGCGAACCGTGGGTTGGGTTGAAGTATTTATTGCGCGTATCGTGGGCCCAGCCGATTTGGGTGCTCCAGGCATGGAAGGTTTCATGGCCGACTTGGTTAATAAAGTCGATGATCGACTGCGGCGTGCCGCCCGGTACCGTAAGAATCTGGGTCTTGCTGATACCAAGCTGTAAGCTTACGGTATCGGTTTCGGTAATTGGAATTCCAAGCGTGGTACTGATCTCGCCGGTATTGGAGAAATAATTGGCGGTGTTTTGTTGCTGCTGGTTGAGCTTGCGATAACTTAAATTGTAACCAAGACTGATTCCGTCATCGGTCAAATAGGGATTGACGTAGGCCAGGTCGTAGCGATCAAGAAAGGCGCTGTGTTGTACGGTGGCCTGAACCCGATCACCGGTTCCGAACAGGTTGTTTTCCTGCACCGATACGCTTGCAACAATTTTTTGTACGGCGGAATAGCCCAAACCGAACGTGAAGCTGCCGGACGAGGTTTCTTCAACCGTAACCGTTACATCGACTTGGTCATCGGTGCCCGGCACTTTCGGTGTTTCAAATTCCACTTTCTTAAAATAGCCCAAACGCTGCAAACGCACTTTGGAGCGGTCGATCGCTGCTTGCGAGTACCAAGCACCTTCAAGCTGCCGCATCTCGCGGCGGATCACATCATCGGCGGTGCGGACATTGCCCTTAAAGCCGATGCGGCGCACATACACTCGTTTGCCGGGATTGATGAAAAAGGTCACCTCCACCTCGCGCGTTTCCTTGTTCACATTCGGTACGGGGGTCACTTCAGCGAAGGCGTAGCCGATGTTCGCCAAAACGGCGGTCATTGCTTCCGCGGATTGCTCAAGCTTTTTACGCGAGAAAATCTCACCCGGTTGCGCGCGCACCAGTTTCCGTAAATCGGCTTCCTTAAGGATCATGTCGCCGACCAGTTTGATACCGGAGATCTTAAAAACCTCACCCTCGCGCACATTGGCGGTTAAATAGATATTGCGTTTGTCGGGGCTGATCGTAACCTCGGTGGAGTCGAGGTTGAAATCGACATAGCCCCGGTCAAGATAGAAAGAATTCAGCTTCTCAAGATCGCCGGAAAGTTTTTCGCGCGAGTATTGATCGTCGCGCGTGTACCAGGATATCCAATTGCTGGTCCCCGATTCGAAATCGTGCCGCACGTCGTCGTCGTTGAAGCTGTGGTTGCCGACGATATTGATGTGCTTGATCTTTGATGCCTTACCTTCGGTGACGTTGATGCTCACTTCAACCCGGTTGCGATCAAGCTCAATCACCTTCGGTTTGATCGAAACGTTGTATTTGCCGCGGTTGTAGTACTGGCGAGTCAATTCTTGCGTGACCCGGTCCAGTTGCAAGCGATCGAAGGTTTCGCCTTCGGCCAAACCGATTTCCTTCAAGCCTTTGAGCAAATCCTCTTCCTTGATGTCTTTATTGCCTTTGATCAGGATTTTGGAAATCGCGGGACGCTCTTTCACCTTGATGACCAAAATCTCGCCCTGACGCCCGAGTTCGACATCGTTGAAAAAACCGGTTTTGAACAGGGCGCGGATGGCTTGTTCGGCGCGTTCGCGCGTCAAAAGATCGCCTTTTTCCACCGGTAGGTAGGTAAATACCGTACCTGCGGAAATACGCTGCAGGCCGTCGATGCGGATATCGGATACGACGAATGGATCGAGAGCGAAGGTTTTGGTGGATAAACACGCAAACAAAATTAGGGCGGCGATACGTTTCATCGTCACTTCCAAGGCAAAGGTGCAAACCTAAGCTAAACAAGCCTTAGGCGGTTATAGTTATGGCAGACTACGTCGTCACTTACGAAGCAAGCCGCAGAATATCGTTATAAAAAGCTAGGCCCATCAATGTTACCAATAACGCCAAGCCGACGTATTGGCCGGCGATTAACGTGCGTTCACTTACCGGACTGCCCTTAACGAGCTCGATAAGGTAATACAGAAGGTGGCCTCCGTCCAAGATCGGAATGGGCAGTAAATTCATTATCGCAAGGCTCAGCGAGATTAGCCCTAAAAAATGCAGGAACCAGGCAAAGCCAAGATGCGCGGCATCGTTGGCGTATTGGGCGATCGAAATGGGGCCGGACAAGTTCGACAGTTTCGCTTCGCCAAGCAGCATGTGGCGCAATAAATCGAGGCTAGTGCCGGCCATATTCCAAGTTTCTGTTAAGGCGGCCGGTATCGCATCCAGGGGGCCGTAGCGCAGCAGTGCATCGTAATTGGCTTGGTGAGCTAGCGGACCAATGCCAATTTTCCATTCGCGATTGCCGCCTTTGCCAACTTCGGCGCGCGGCAATACGGCGATAACGGAGCGCTGATTGGCGCGTTCGATGTGCAATTGCAGCGGCGTGTCCACCTTGGCGTTGCGCTGAATGGCGCTGACCAAATCGCTCCAGTCGCGAATCGGTTCGTCCTCGATGGCGAGGATGCGGTCGTTCGGCTGAACTCCCGCGACGGCAGCGGGCGAGTCCGGTACGACTTGCCCGATTTGCGCGGGAATTAACCATTGTTGCGGAATGAGACCGATTTCCGGCAGCGTGGTTGTTTCATCCACGTTGGCCGGCAGTTGGCTAAGATCAAGCTTACGCGTGCGCGAGGTGCCGTGCGCATCGGTAACGGCAATATCCACCGGTTGACGATTCAGTGCGAAGCTGGTCAAGGCAATGCCGGCATCGGTCCAGTTGCGTACTTCGCTGCTACCGATGGCATTGATGCGATCACCGGGCTCAAAGCCGGCACTGGCGGCAATTTTATCGGCGCGGCCAACGATCGGCTCAAAGTCACCCTTACCGATCACAAACATGGCCCAGAAGGCGATCACGGTGAACAGCAGGTTGAACGCGGGGCCGGCGGCAGTGATCGCCATACGGCTGAGCACCGGTTTGCGATTGAATTCGCCGCCGAGATCGCAGTGGGCGACCTCGCCTTCCCGGTCATCGAGAAATTTGACATAGCCGCCAAGTGGGATGGCCCCCACGACGTATTCCGTTCCATCCCTCCCCATGCGCGACAGTAGCGGTTTACCAAACCCCACCGAAAAACGCAGCACTTTGACGCCAAGACGCCGCGCCACGATGAAATGGCCGTATTCGTGGAATGTCACCAAAAGACCGAGCGTGACCAGCAACCACCAAATTGAACCTGCGATCTCAGACATACCCATTGCTCAATGATTCATTTCGCCAATGATACGGGTCGCCGCCTGTCTTGCGGTTAAATCCGCGTAAAGCACGGTGTTTAATTCTTTCACCGATTCTGAGCTCACGCGGTTCAAGGTGGCCTCGATGACATCCGCAATGGCGAGAAACGGCAGTTGCCGCTCCAAAAAAGCGGATACAGCGATTTCGTTGGCCGCGTTTAATAAGGTGGGGGCGGTACCGCCCGCGGACAAGGCCTGATAAGCCAGCGGTAAGCATCGGAACAGCGTTTTATCGGGGGGCTGAAATGTCAGCGACTTAAGTTTAAACAAATCCAGCGGTGCGACACCGGCGGCAATTCTTTCTGGCCAAGCCAAGGCGCAGGCCAGTGCGGTGCGCATATCCGGATTGCCCAGTTGCGCCAGGGTGGAGCCGTCTTTGTATTCCACCAAAGAGTGAATCACCGATTGCGGGTGAATCACGACTTCGATCTGGGTGGGTGTTGCCCCGAACAACCAATGCGCTTCAATAACTTCTAAACCTTTGTTCATCATCGTTGCGGAATCAACGGAAATCTTACGACCCATGCTCCAATTCGGGTGATTGCAGGCCTGTTCGGGTGTTACGCTCGTCAGCTCTTCACGCTGCTTGCCTAAGAAAGGCCCACCAGACGCGGTGAGTACGATTCGGGTTACACCTGCCCCAGCCAAATCGGATTGATCGGGTTTGTGGCAGGTGTTCGGCAAGCATTGAAAAATGGCATTGTGTTCCGAATCGACCGGTATTAAGGTGCCGCCGCTTTTGCGCAACGCGTCCAACAGCAGCGGTCCTGCCATTACGATCGCTTCTTTATTGGCCAGCAGGATTTGTTTGCCGGCACGGGCGGCGGCCAAGGTCGATTCCAGTCCGGCCGCGCCGACAATCGCGGCCAAGACGGTATCGCACACATCCGAAGCCACAGCTTCGCAAAGTGCGCCGGAACCGACAACGATGCGCGTTGGTAAGTCCCCTAAGGCGGCGCGTAGGGTGCTTTCATAGGCGGGATCAATGATGGCAAGCTTAGGCACGAAGCGATGGCACAATTTGGCCAACGCATCGACGCTGCGGTGTGCGGCCAGCACGGTAACCCGGTAGCGATCTGGGTGGCGTGCAATAACATCCAGGGCATGCGCACCGATGGAGCCGGTGGCGCCGAGAACCGCGATGTTTTTCATAATCCGAGCAATAGCTTGCCGGCGGCGAATATGGGTAAGGCCGCGAACACGCTGTCCAAACGATCGAGAACCCCGCCGTGACCGGGAATGAGCGTGCCGGAGTCTTTCACATTGGCATGGCGTTTAATCATGCTTTCAAACAAGTCGCCAATGATCGAGAAAATGACGGAAAGCAGTGCCAGACCGAGCAAGGCAATTAATGCAAAACCGCGTAGGTTTAATACCCAGCCGCCCAGCAACGCAACCAAGACGGTGGCAGCGAGCGCACCGTAAACACCCATGCGGGTCTTGCCGGGGCTGATGCGCGGGGCAAGCTTGGTGGTGCCAAAGCGGCTGCCGGCGAAATAGGCGGCCGTGTCGGCGCACCAAACCAGCACCAACGCAAATAATGCCCAGGCGTGGCCGTTGTCGGGACTAAGATGCAATCCAACCAGTGCGGCCCACGCGGGTAATGTGACGAGGATTCCGGCAATAAGCTTAAGCCGGCGATTTTCAGGTGTTGGTGCGACGGCGAACGAAAAGTGCCGCAGCCATACGATGGCCACGAGCCACCAGAGGATGCCCGCACCGATGACAACCCACCAAACGGAGCTTTCTCGCCAGAACCACAGCAGCGCAATCGCAAGTGCATGCATAAGGATAAGAGCGCAGCGGATTTTGATATCGGCGTAGCCCAGCAATCGCAGCCATTCCCACAGCGCGCACAAGGTCAGCACGGCGGTCAGCAGGGCAACGCTTACGCTGTCGAGCAGAAGCACCAGAATGATCGCAAGCGGCGTGATGACAATCGAGGTGACGACACGGTTTTTCAACATGGCCTAAAGGTTATCCTGTGCGTCGAGAACGTTGGGACATTTGCGCACCGGTTTTACCGAAACGGCGCTCGCGTTTGGCAAACTCCGCGACCGCGTGCTGCAAACAGGCGGCGTCAAAATCCGGCCATAGCACGTTGCTAAAATAAAACTCGCAATAAGCCAATTGCCACAGCAAAAAATTACTGATGCGTTGTTCGCCGCCGGTGCGGATGAACAAATCCGGGTCCGGCAGATCGCTTAAACATAAAAACGTCGCTAACGTCTTTTCGGTAATTGCCGATGGCGGTAACGCTGCGGCGGCGCGTTGTGCTGCTTGGGTGATATCCCAGCGCCCACCGTAGTTGATCGCGATGGCGAGCGTCAGTTTATCGTTGGCTTGAGTAAGCTTCGTTGCTCGGGCCATATGCTGCTGCAATGCATTGGAAAAAGCACCGAGATTGCCGATAAACCGCAACTGGACTGCGTTTTTGTGCAGCTGATCCACTTCGCGGTCGAGTGCCTGTAAGAACAGCTCCATCAGTGCCTTAACTTCAGTCACGGGACGTTGCCAATTTTCGCTGGAGAATGCAAATAAGGTTAAGGTCGGAATCGCGTTGCGCAAACAAAACTCGACGGCCCCGCGTACGGCTTTAACACCGGCACGATGACCAAAGGCGCGCGGCCGACGTTTCTGTGTCGCCCAGCGCCCATTGCCATCCATCACGATGGCAATATGCCGAGGCAGGCGGCCACTGATCTCGGTGACCGGGTCGTGGGATGGGGGGGCGAGGAAGCTCAGAGTGGCGTCCTCACATTGCCATCAATTCGTCTTCCTTGGACTTCACCACCGTATCGACGTCCTTGACGAATTTATCGGTGAGCTTTTGCACTTCGTCTTCCGCCTTACGTTCCTCGTCTTCGGTGATGGATTTGTCTTTCAGCAATTCCTTGATCCGGTGCATCGCATCGCGGCGCACATTGCGAATCGCGACCTTGGCGTTTTCGCCTTCGTGGGAAACGTGCTTTGAAAGCTCCTTGCGGCGCTCCTCGGTCAGCGGCGGTAAATTGATGCGAATGATGGTGCCTGCCGTTGTGGGGTTAAGGCCGAGATCGGAACCTAAGATGGCTTTTTCGATGGCCTGCACCATCGGTTTTTCCCAAGGTGTTATGGTGAGCGAGCGCGAGTCGGCAACGCTTACGCTTGCCACTTGGGTCAGTGGCACGTCGGAGCCGTAGTAATTAACCTTGATGTGTTCGACCAATGAGGTGCTGGCGCGACCGGTGCGCAGCCGTTGTAAATCCTGTTTGAGCGCATCGACGCTCTTGGTCATTCGGGTTTGGGCGTCTTTTTTTACTTCGTTCAGCATGGGAGCTCCAACAAAACTCTGCGAGCGGGGAAGCGCTTAAGTATAGCAGCAGCGAATAAAATTCGTGGTGCTATCGGAATCGAGTCAGCCGCCGTTGACCAGTGTCCCGATGGGCTCGCCGCGCATGATGCGCATCAGATTGCCCTCTCGCCCCATATCGTATATGCGCATCGGCAAATTTTGGTCGCGGCATAACGCAATTGCCGCCGTATCCATTACTGCGAGCTTGCGTTCAATGACCGCGTCGTAAGTCAGGTGCTCATAGCGCTTGGCGCTAAGATCTTTTTTCGGGTCGGCGGTGTAGATGCCGTCCACTTTGGTGGCCTTTAATAACAGCTCGGCGTTGATCTCGATGGCGCGCAAAGCCGCAGCGGAGTCGGTGGTAAAGAAGGGATTACCCGTGCCGGCCGCGAACAGCACAATTCGGCCTTTTTCAATGTGCCGAATAGCGCGGCGGCGAATGTAGTCTTCACACACCGCGTTGATTCGGATCGCACTCATCACTCGCGCATAGGCACCGAGTTTTTCCAAAGCGTCTTGCAATGCCAGTGCATTGATGACCGTGGCCAGCATGCCCATGTGGTCGCCGGTCACGCGGTCCATACCGGAAGCGGCTAAACCTTCGCCGCGAAAAATATTGCCGCCGCCAATGACTACGCCGACTTGCACGCCAGCGCGTGCTACCTCAATAATCTCACGCGCCAGCCGGATAATGATCTTCGGATCAACGCCATAATCGGCCTCGCCCATGAGGGCCTCGCCGCTAAGCTTCAGCAAGATGCGTTTGTATTTGAGGTCGGTCACGATTTTAAGCCAAACCGGCCTGTTTCATCACCTCAGCGGCAAAATCCTCTTCTTTTTTCTCGATGCCTTCGCCTACCGCCAGACGATGGAAAGAAAGCACTTCAGCACCGTCTTTTTTGAGTGCCGCTTCAACGGTAATGGCATTATCCAGTACATACGGTTGACCGGTTAGGCTCATTTCGGAAAGTGTTTTGCGCAGTTTGCCTTGGATCATTTTTTCTAAAATATCGATCGGCTTGCCGGAGTCTTTGACCTGTGCCAGCGCAATCTCTTTTTCCTTAGCCACGATATCGGCCGGAACATGATCGGGGCTGATATAAGGCGGATTCATTGCCGCGATGTGCATGGCGATGCCACGCGCGATTTCGGCATTGCCGCCTTTAAGCTCAACCAATACGCCGATGCGGCCACCGTGCACATAAGCGCCGATCGGGCCACTACTGGCGATGCGGGCCAAACGGCGGATTTGTACGTTTTCTCCAACTTTGGCGACCAATGCTTGGCGTGCACCTTCAACCGTTCCGACACCGGCGATCGTGGCACTTTTCAATGCTTCAGCCGTGGTCGCCCCGCTGCTGAGCGCTATTTTCGCAGTCTGATCGGCGAATGCGACGAAGTTTTCGTCTTTGGCGACGAAATCGGTTTCAGAGTTGATTTCGACCAACACCGCACCCTTGCCATCTTGGGCAAGGACGATACGGCCTTCGGCGGCGATGCGGCCGGCTTTCTTGTCGGCCTTGGCCAAACCTTGTTTGCGCAGCCACTCAATCGCGGTTTCGATATCCGCTTTGGTTTCGACCAGTGCTTTTTTGCACTCCATCATGCCGGCGCCAGAGCGCTCGCGCAGCTCCTTGACCATGGTTGCTGTAATTTCCATTAAAAACCTCGATGTTGGCTAGTAATTCTCTTGCTTACACTCCCCCTTGATGGGGGAGTCAGCGCGCAGCGCGCGCTGGTGGGGGTGGCTACGATATCATCCTCTTACAGAGCGCATAAGCGCCTCGCTTCGAACCCACCCCCATCCCAACCTTCCCCCATCAAGGGGGAAGGAGTGCGGGTGTGTAAAAACCGGGAACCTGTCCCAGACCTTGCTTGCAAACTATTCAGACGTTTCGTTGCTATCCGGTCTTGCCGGCCTGCCGGAAGGCCGGCGGGCGGCCGGTTTCTTCGGCTGCGGGCGTTTGGCCGGCGGTTTGCGGCGCGCGTCCGCTTCCTTAGTCACTGCGTTGCCTGCTGCATCCAGTTCGATAAACTCGTCTTTTTCTGCGGCAACGAATTGCGGTGCCGCAGCGCGGCCTTCCAGAATCGCTTCGGCCGCTGCACGCGCATACAACTGCACGGCGCGAATGGCATCGTCGTTACCGGGAATGATGTAGTCGATGCCTTTGGGATCGTAATTGGTGTCGACGATCGCAACCACGGGAATGCCGAGTTTTTTCGCTTCCTCAATGGCGATGTTTTCGTTGCCAACGTCGATCACGAATAACGCGTCGGGCAGGCCGTTCATGTTCTTGATGCCGCCAAGCGAGCGATCGAGTTTGTCCTTTTCGCGCGTCAGCTGCAGCACTTCGTGCTTAACCAATTGCTGGAAGCGGCCGTCCACGCTCATCGCCTCCAGTTCCTTCAATCGGTTGATCGATTGCTTCACCGTGCGAAAGTTGGTCAGCATGCCGCCCAACCAGCGGTGCGATACATACGGCATGCCGCAACGGGTCGCTTCTTCCTTTAGGGAATCGCGTGCCGAGCGTTTGGTGCCGACGAATAAAATCGTGCCGCGCTTTTGCGCCATGCCGCTTAGGAAGTTCATCGCATCGTTGAATAACGGCAATGTGGCTTCCAGATTGATAATGTGGATTTTGCCGCGTGCGCCAAAGATGTACGGCGCCATACGCGGGTTCCAATAACGGGTTTGATGGCCGAAATGAACGCCAGCTTCTAGCATCTGGCGCATGGTGACTTGTGGCATGTTGTACTCCGATCTCTTTGATGGACGGCCGCCGCATGGTTTGGAATGACGGTAACGCCCGGGGTTGAACCTCCACGGATCCGTTGCTGCCGACCCGGTCATTCGTCGCCTAGATCGCATAAGCGATTTGGACGGCCGATGGTTATGACCAGGCACCCCGGCAGCAGTGTCGATACCGTGTGCGAATTAGCGCGTAAGCGCCGGTTAAAGGAGTGCGCATAGTGCAATCGCGACTCGTATTTTGATTCGTTAACGACTAATAACGACTTGATATTAGGGCAACAAATCCTCGAAATTATAACGTGTGCACACGCTTAAATACAAGTAATACCCACTTTGGTTAGAGTGTTTCCGATCGCGCGGGAAGACATCCCTATCCGAGCTCAGGTATTGTGTAGCCTTAACCTCAAAACTGTGAAGCGGGCTCGGGTCAGCGAATGATTCAATCTGAGCCGGTGGAGGCTTGATTAAGCGTCAATTTGCCCCAATGAATTGAGTTTAAGAAAATTAGCTAACTTCTTAAAAATTATTAAATTTAATGCAAGAGACAAAGAAAATTCATGCCTGTTACCATTAAAACCCCTGAGCAAATTGCAAAGATGCGCGTCGCCGGTGGCTTGGCCGCGGAGGTGTTGGCGATGATTGCTCCCTATGTAAAGCCGGGTGTCAGCACCGAAGAACTTGATCGAATTTGCCATGAGCACATCGTGGGCGTTCAGAAAGCCATTCCTGCCAACGTTGGCTATCGTGGCTTCCCTAAAACCGTATGCACTTCCGTTAATAACGTGATTTGCCACGGCATTCCGGGGCCTAAAATCCTTAAAGACGGCGATATTCTTAATATCGATGTGACCGTGATCAAGGACGGTTTTCATGGCGATACCAGCCGGATGTATTACGTCGGCGAACCGTCGGTGCTGGCCAAGCGTTTGTGCACCGTAACCCTGGAAGCGATGCTGCGCGGTATTGCCGCCGTACGCCCAGGCGCCACACTCGGCGATATCGGCCATGCGATTCAGACCTTTGTCGAGGGTCAGCGCTATTCAGTCGTACGCGAGTATTGCGGACATGGCATTGGTGAGATTTATCATGAAGAACCGCAAGTGCTGCATTATGGCCAACCGCGTACGGGGTTGGAGCTGAAGCCAGGCATGACATTCACGGTCGAGCCGATGGTGAACGCCGGCGCGCGCCATACGCGGCTGATGCCGGATGGTTGGACGGTGGTGACCAAAGACCATTCGCTTTCGGCGCAATGGGAGCACACGTTGCTGGTGACCGAAACCGGTGTGGAAATTCTTACGCCATGGCCAGATGGGGGTTGATGCCTGATGTTTCCCCGGGTTGTGCGTCCGCGCGCTCCTTCCTCCTGGATGGGGAAAGGTTGGGATGGGGTGGATTCGAAGCGTTGCCATCATGCGCTCCGTAACGGGTGATATCGCAGCCACCCCCACCAGCGCGCTTGTGCGCGCTGACTCCCCCATCAAGGGGGAGTGGATTCAGAAGCGGTGACCGAGGTTATCGCGAGCGAGTTTCGAGTCCCACGTTTGCCGGCGGCGATACCGTGCTCTGGCGTGTCCGCGGCTGCGCGCCAAGCGTTGCGTCAATTTCTAGGCGATGCCGATCGTGAGCTTGCGAGTGCATTTTGGGCGGGCGCATCGGTGGCGAAACTGGTGGCCGATCGAGCCCACGTCATGGACAACTTCATTACCCATGTATGGAATGCCTGGGTTGGGGAGTCGGATCAAGTGGCGCTGTTCGCCGTGGGCGGCTACGGCCGGGGCGAGATGTTTCCCTATTCCGATGTGGATTTGTTGGTGTTGCACGAGCAGGCGACTGCCCCCGCACTGCTGCGCCGGATCGAGGCGTTTTTCACCACGCTGTGGGATATGGGCTTGAAGCTCGGGCATTCGGTGTGCACGCCGTCGCAGTGTTTCGATGTTGCGCAAAACGATATTAATTTTTATACCGGTTTGCTGGAAGCGCGCCGCATCAGCGGCGGCGGCAATTTAGAATCGAGGTTGCAACAGATTCTTCTGAGTTCTGACTTGTGGAGAAAAAAAACATACTTTGAATCGAAAGTTGCAGAGCAGCAGGGGCGTTATACCCGGTTTAATAACACCGCCCATAATCTTGAGCCGAATATTAAAGATGGCCCTGGGGGACTACGCAGCATACAGATGATGCTATGGATGGGGCGGCGTTTGTACGATGCTCGCGCATTAGGTGATTTGGTTCAGAATGATCTGTTGGATGCGCAAGAGTTTGCCGCGCTCGAAATCGCGCGAAGGGAATTATGGCGTATCCGTTACGGGTTGCATTTGGTAGCGGCACGTGCGGAAGATCGATTGTTGTTCGATTTTCAGCGTGAACTGGCGGATCGGTTCGGCTACCGCGATCTGCATAAACAAAATCTTGGCGTTGAACAGTTTATGCAGGCGTATTTTCGCGCCGCAGCGGTCGTCGAGCGTTTGAATGCGCAAGTATTGCAGCAATGCGAAGAAAGTTTGGATCACGGAAAGCGTCAGCGCCTGCAGATCAGTTTGGATTTCAGCAGCGTCGATGGCCGTTTGGACAGCGATGCGCCGGATTTATTGAATCAACGGCCAGCTGCATTGATCGAGTTATTTCGCGTTTGGGGGCAACATCCCGAGCTTAAGGGGCTGCGCTCCACTTTGGCGCGACGCATCCATGCCGCGTTGCAGGAACATGCAGCGAAGCTGTCTCAGAGTAATGAAGTAAACGCAGCGTTTTTACGTTTGTTGCGTAGCGATGCCATCGCCGTTGAAGCTTTGGCACGCATGCATCGGTATGGTGTGCTTGCGCATTATTTGCCTGCGTTTGGGCACGTGGTTGGGCGCATGCAGTACGATCTTTTCCACGTGTATACGGTGGATGAGCACGCCGTGCGGGTGCTGCGCTTTATTGCGCATTTTGCATCCCCGGAGGGAAAGAACGAATTCTCACTCGCGCACGAGATAAAAGCTCGCCTAGCAAAGCCGGAGTTGTTGTTGCTCGCAGCGCTATTTCACGATATCGCCAAGGGCCGGGGTGGCGATCATTCGCAGCTTGGCGAACAGGAGGCGCGTGCGTTCTGCGAACAGCTTGGACTGATCGAGGCCGATACCGAATTGGTCGCGTGGCTGGTGCGCTGGCATTTATTGATGAGTGTTACGGCGCAACGCCATGACATTACCGATCCGGATGTGGTGCATCGCTTTGCCGTGCAGGTGGCGGATTGGGAGCGGCTTGATTATTTGTATTTGCTTACGGTGGCAGATATTGCGGGCACCAGTCCGAAGTTATGGAATTCATGGAAAGACCGCTTGTTGTCCGATCTTTATACCGCTGCGAGGTACGTTTTGCGCCGTGGATTGGAACGCCCGCCACACGTTGAGCAGCGCGTTCTGGAGTGTCAACATCAAGCATTGAAACTGCTGGCGGATGCCGATTTGCCTAAAGAGCGTGCAGAGCACTTGTGGGTGGATTTTCCAGTGGAAAGCTTTTTGCGGTACCGCCCGGAGCAGATTGCATGGCAAACCAAGGCCATCGCATCCACGTCAAGCGAGCAACTGCCGCTGGTCGCGGTGAAGGCGGATGGGGTGCGCGGCTGCACGGAAGTGTTTGTTTATGCGCGCGACAGCGATGGGTTGTTTGCCGCCGTTACTGCGGCACTGGACCGTTTGCGCCTCAATGTGCAGGAGGCGCGCGTGGTCAATTCCAATGCGGGGTTTAGTCTCGATACTTTTTTGGTGTTGAACTCCCAGGCTAAACCGCTGGAACCGGGCCTTAAGCAAACCGTGGTGCAGACGCTGCGTAAGGCGTTAGCGAAAGCCCCACTGCAACAGACGGCCAGGAGGACCTTTCCCCGTGATTTGCGGCATTTTCACATTCCGGCGCGGATTGAGTTTTCTCAGAACCCGGCGAATTCACGCACACAGGTTGCGCTGATCTGTTCGGATCGGCCCGGGTTGCTTGCCGCCGTTGCGCAAGCCTTTCACAATAGTGGCGTTCGCGTCCATGATGCGCGCATCGCCACGTTTGGCGAACGCGTTGAGGATTTTTTTCAGATTACCGATCAGAGCAATCAACCGCTATTGGACGAAGCGCTGCTCGAACGTCTGCGCACTGCCTTGCTTGAACGAATTCATGCTCAATTAAACGAATCTCCGCGCGCCGGAGCCAAAATCAGGAATAACCATGTCGCAACTTGAAGTACTGATTAATGATGCCTTTGAACGCCGTGCCAATTTGACCGCCGATGAGATTGAGTCGCAAATACGCCCGGCGGTGGAGCAGGTCTTGAATTCATTGGAGTCGGGCAAAAATCGAGTCGCTGAAAAAGGTGCGGATGGCGCATGGCAAGTGAACCAATGGCTAAAAAAAGCCGTGCTTTTGTATTTCAAGATCAACGGTAATCGGGTGATGTCGGGTGCACCGGGGCCTTACTTTGACAAGGTTCCCTTACGCTTTGATGGATTTGACGAGCCCGAGTTTCGCGCGCTTGGCGCACGAGTGGTACCCGGTGCAGTGGTGCGCCGTGGCGCCCATATTGGCAAGGACGTGGTGTTGATGCCGAGTTTCGTCAACATTGGCGCAAGCGTTGGGCCCGGTACGATGGTGGATACTTGGGCGACGGTGGGTTCCTGCGCGCAGATTGGCGCCAATGTGCATTTATCGGGCGGTGCTGGAATTGGCGGTGTGTTGGAGCCTTTGCAAGCAGGCCCAACGATCATCGAAGACGATTGCTTTATCGGGGCGCGTTCTGAGGTAGTAGAGGGTGTCATCGTTGAGCGCGGAGCGGTCATTGGGATGGGTGTGTTTCTTGGACAATCAACGCGCATCTATAACCGTGCGACGGGAGAAATTCTGTATGGACGTGTGCCGGCACGATCGGTGGTGGTGTCGGGTAGTTTGCCCTCGGCGGACGGGAGTTACAGTTTGTACGCAGCGGTGATCGTTAAACAGGTGGACGAAAAAACCCGCTCCAAAGTCGGCGTGAACGAGTTATTGCGCGGGGTGGAATAAACGTGGCAGTGCAAATGTACGGTTTGGAAAAATGCGATACTTGCCGCAAAGCGCGTAAGTGGCTGGATCGCTATCAAATTACTTACACGTTTATCGATTATCGCGAACAGCGTATCGCAGCGGAAGTGCTTAAGTCCTGGGCTAAGCAACTAGGTTGGGATGGTTTGGTTAATCGCGCTGGCACCACTTGGCGCAACTTAGCGCCAACCAGGAAAGCGCCGGGCAGTGATGCCGAATGGGTCTTGCTGATTAAAGAATACCCGGCGTTGATAAAGCGCCCGGTGGTCGTGTTCGCCGATGGTCGCGTTAACCTTGGCTTTAATGACAAGCTGTTTCATTCTTTGTTTAGTTCAGCCCAATAGTTTATTTTTGCACACCATATCTTATGACCAGCGATATTCTCGATTTAACCTGCGAGCTAATCCGCCGCTCTTCGGTAACACCGGATGATGCCGGTTGCCAAGCATTGCTCGGTGCCCGCCTCGCGCAAGCGGGATTTACGATTGAGTCGTTGCCTTTTGGTTCGGTTAGCAATCTTTGGGCGACCCATGGAAGCGGTGCGCCGGTCATGGTGTTTTTAGGCCACACCGATGTAGTGCCCTCGGGGCCGGTATCGATGTGGAACAGCGCTCCGTTTGAACCGACCATACGCGATGGCCGCTTATACGGACGTGGCGCGGCCGATATGAAATCCGGTGTTGCCGCGATGGTGCTCGCGTTGGAAGCGTTTGTGCGAGAGCAACCACAGCATGCTGGAACGCTGGCGTTATTGTTGACCTCGGACGAGGAAGGCGATGCCAATGATGGTATCCGCCGCGTGGCCGATGAGTTTCGCCAGCGTGGGCAGCGCATTGACTACTGTTTGGTCGGCGAACCGTCCTCGCGCGATCGCTTCGGTGATGTCATCCGGATTGGTCGGCGCGGATCGCTCGGCGGTCGTTTAACCGTGCGTGGTGTGCAAGGGCATGTGGCGTTTCCGGAAAAAGCGCGCAACCCGATTCATGCAGTTGCGCCGGCTTTAACGGAGCTGATCGCCACCCACTGGGGTTCGGCTGATGCGGCTTTCCCGGCAACGTCGTTTCAAATTTCCAATATCCACTCGGGTACGGGAGTAACGAATGTAATACCCGGCGAACTTGAGGTGCTGTTCAATTTTCGTTTTGGTGTCGTGAATCGCGCCGAGGAGTTGCGCGAACGCGTCGAAACGATCTTGCATAACCACAATCTCGATTTCAGCATCGATTGGCACTTATCCGGCTTGCCCTTTTTTACCGCGCCTGGCCGGTTGCGCGATAGCGTCAGCGCCGCGGTTTTGGGGGAGCTTGGCATAACGCCGCAGGCCAATACTGGTGGCGGCACGTCCGATGGCCGGTTTATCGCGCCACTCGGGGCTGAGGTGGTTGAGCTTGGCCCGGTGAACGCCAGTATTCACAAAATCGATGAATGGGTTGATCTGCTCGAGCTTGAGCAGTTACCGAGGGTTTACCGGCGGGTTATTGAGGGGCTGTTTGTCGCCTGATTAAGATCGAGATTTAGGCAGCAGTTGCCTACGTTTTATGGTGTAGGGGTGTGATCAACACGTAAGCTTCCCCCGCTCATCGGTCGATTCGTCCGTCTTCATGTTTTCCTTACAATGCTTGTGCTACGGTGCTCGCATTCTTACATCAATATGTACTGAAAAATCATGCAGTTGTCGTTATATATGGAAGCAGATACCAGTTTTGCCGGCGCAAATATTCCAAGCCACCGCATTGGCCTTCGTTTCAGGCTGTTGCTGGTTGTGTGCTGTTGGGCCAGTAGTGTCACGGCTAACACGCATCCAACTCCTACGCCCTCTGGTGCCACTGACCGTGTGCGAACGGAGGATGTCTGGCTAAGTTTTGGCGGGGAAACCACGTTTTATTTCAACCCCGATCGCTTGCGCGATATGGGCCTGGTTTTGGGAAATGTGCAAAGCGCCTCACGCATTGTGCCGGGCGACGCGGCGCTCGCCTATCACCAACTCAGCTTTCCCGCGTTGAATACCAGCGCGCTGGAATTGCAGGCCCCGGGTGGCATTATTCAGCGTTTGCTAGGCGGTTCGGTTCAGCACCGCGGTGGTTTTGTGCTGAACTTTGCGGATGGAGTAGTCGATTTGCGTGGCTTTGCGCTGCGTCCGCGCAGTGGGCGAGCGATTGGATTGGAAGTCGTTGATCGCAGCGGTGAGGTCTGGTTTACGATGGATCATTCGCATTATCAATTGCGCGATCGTCAAACCCGATTGGCGATGGAGCATATGAATTTGCGCGCATCAGCGCATCTTGCCGAGGTTTTGGGGCATCCGGAATGGGTCGATATGACCATGGGCGGCATGGATGTGCAGGCGCAAGTGTTGCTGCGCTCGATGGTCAAATCGCAGCCGCCGAGTTGCATGTTGGGCTCTTATCCTTCTGCCGGTTTGTTGACGGATATTGGCTTGTACCAATTTACCGACGGCAGTGGTCCCGAAGGAGTTCCCGATTCCATTGATTCACCGCGTTGCAACATCGGCACCTCAAGTTGCACGAGTAGCAGCACCACCGGGCAGGTTGTGGTGGCGCCCGATTCCAGTTTGATTAATCTTGGCCAAACGCGCGTTGCTTGGTTTGAAAAATTCAATCGAAATCAAGTTGACTCTGGGCCGCCGCCGATCGGCGAGGGCGCACCGCAGCCGCCCTACAATAATGACCAACACCCGTTCCTGGTTTGGAATTTGTATCGAATTGATTCTAGTGGACATTTGAAACAATTGGGTGCTTCCGGTGTAAAGCACGCGTTTTACGCGGTGAATTGGAATTGCTCGTGCGTGGGTGGCCATGAAATCTACCCGAATTGCATGGATACTT
This sequence comes from uncultured Rhodanobacteraceae bacterium, assembly GCA_964466115.1. GTDB lineage: Bacteria > Pseudomonadota > Gammaproteobacteria > Xanthomonadales > Rhodanobacteraceae > Pseudolysobacter. The sequence continues at coordinate 77,714 of CAYXMH010000011.1, forward strand.
ACGCCAGTTCGAATAACGACACCAGTGGCTTTCTTGGTCCGCGCAGCGAAATTATTCCTGCGACGGGGCAATGGGGGCGCTGCATGTCGGTGTTTGATGCCAACTGCGATGGCGTGCAGGATGTGGGCGGTGGTGCACACGACCTGCATCAATATCGCTTGAATGCGCTCGAGAGTGATCTACGCGCGTCGTTGAATCCCGGAGCGCAATACTTTTTCGAATATTGGTATGTCGTGCGCGAGGATCAAAACATCTATAACACGATGGGGACGCGTAGCGTGGTGCCCTCCAAGTCTGGCTCACTCTGGTTTTTCGACGCGCCCTCCGCGCCCGCTGCTGGACCGTTGGTGTCGGGTCCTGTCATCAATCTTTGGGTAAGCCCCACGTCTCCTTTAACCGGCACACTAAACAGTGAACTGGCCTCGCCCGAAGGGCATGCGCGGGTTGCCGTGAAGACAACCGATTTGGGAGCAGGAAACTACCACTACGAATACGTTGTGCAAAACCTGGATTTTGCGCGCGCCGTGATCGACCCCGTACACAACACGGACGATCTTACGATCAATCCTTCGGGTTTAAGGGTGTTATCAAATTTAGGTTTCAATAGCTTTGAAATCCCCGTAGCAACGGGGTTGACCATTACCAATATCCAGTTCGCCGATCTTGACGCCAGCGCCACGAACGACTGGAGTGGCACGTTATCCGGCAATACCGTCCATTGGCAGGCGCCAGCGGGCAATGAATTGAATTGGGGAACGCTGTACCGGTTCTCGTTCGATGCGAACCATGCGCCGGTTACCTCCAGTGCCCAACTTGGCGTGGCCAACAGCGGCTCACCAGACACGTATCACGCGCTGACCATAGCGCCAACCGATCTGGTCTTTAAGAGCAGTTTTGAATAATTGACGAGAGCGGATGCATGCACTTGCAAGCAACGATGGTGAAATCAACCTTAATGACAGCGCTGGTGGTGTCATTGCTGTTTTTAGCGAAGCTCGCTCCCGCTTCGGACGATTGGTGGCGCGTCAGCGGCGGCTTGGATTACACCCCGCATGGCACGCAACCAGGCCTCGCGCACGCGTTATTGTTCTCGGACAATTGCTCCGGTTGTCACTCAACCGGTAATGCAGCGCAAACCCAATTTTTCCCCTTCAGTTCCTGGGCCGGCTCCATGATGGCCAACGCCAGCCGCGATCCGGTGTTTTGGGCCGCGCTTGATGTTGCCAATCACGATCAACCTGGCGTTGGGGATTATTGTCTACGCTGCCACACCCCAAAAGGTTGGTACGGTGGCCGGGTGGCGAAAGATGGAACCGGAGGCACGGTTGCTGGGACCAACGGCTGTTTTTTGCAAGGTGACTATGACGACCACGATACCGGCAGCAATGATTACTCCGGCGAGAGCTGCCATTTCTGCCACCGGCTGAAAGCGCAGGGCCCATCCGGCGCGCCTGCGTATCTGGAAAACGCCAACGTCTGGCTGGACGATGGCGATTGCAGCGGTGGCGAGCCGTGCCGGCGCGGGCCGTATGATTACGTCGCCGCCGTACCGCCACCGCCGCCGCATGTTTGGGCGTATTCGCCATATCATCAACAAAGTGAAATTTGCGGCACATGCCATAATGTATCAACACCGGATACCAGCGCCGGCCCATTTAAAACGCTGATCGACAGTGGCGGCCATGACACCCTGATCCCCTTTCCGATTGAGCGCACCTTCAGCGAGTGGCGCGCCAGCGATTTTTCCGACGTGGTTTTTCGAGATCGGCTCGGCGATCCTTTTCCGTTCACGCCCGCGTTGACGCGCAGCCAGCAATGCCAAGATTGTCATATGCCCAATAGCAACGATGCTGCGGCGCGCCCTTGCAGCGCCGACAACCCTGGCGATCGAACCGGTAATTTGGCCACTCATCAATTCGCAGGTGGCAATACGTGGGTGCCGGCGCTGCTTAAAGGTCAATACGGTGGTTTAACGCAATTGAATCGCAGTGCCGCTTTTGATCAAACGATTACTTGGACGCAGCAGATGTTGCGCGCGAGCGCCAGTGTTGCGGTGAATGTGTTGACCTATACACCGCCCAGTGGCGGGGCATCAGGCTCGCTTAATCTAAATGTGCGAGTCACCAATTTAAGCGGTCATAAACTACCAACCGGTTATTCGGAAGGACGCCGGATGTGGATCAACCTGCAGGTGCGCGACAACACCGGCGCACTGGTGTACGAAAGCGGTGCATACGATGCGTCCACCGGCGTGTTAACGCGCGATACCCAAGCCCAAGTTTACGAAGTTCGCCAAGGCGAATGGGACGCCATCGGCATGACCTGCACGATTAGCGATGGTAGTGGCGATCGATTCCATTTCGCATTGAACAATTGCATCGCCAAAGACAATCGCATTCCACCGCTCGGGTTTACCGGCGGCAGTGATTTGGAATTGCAGCCGGTGGCGGCGACTTATCCACCGGTAACACCCGGTTCCAATCATTTGGTCAATTACGCCGACGCCGGCTACACGATGGCGGTACCCATTAGCGCGGTGCCGCCGCTGACCATTACCGCGACCTTGCGCTATCAAACCGCCAGCAAGGAATACATCGAGTTTTTGCGAAACGAAGCCGTTACCAATTCGTTCCCCGCAGAAAACACCATGTGTTCTGGGCAGTCGAACCGACCATTTACGGTTGGTCCACAAAATAGCAGTCGCGGCCAGTATTTGTACGATCTTTGGAATACCCCGGCGTATGGCAAATCGCCGCCGGAGGATATGGGTAGTGCGATGGTGGTGGTGGGGAGTTAGGCGCCGGATTATTCTAGTAGTTAACGCAATACCTGTATTTCCACCTGTGCATAGCTTCCCCCACGCGTTAGCGCCGTGATTGTATGGATGCCAGTTTCGGGAAAGGTAGGTTCGAACGGTTTCTTGGCATCAAGTTCACTTTGCAACCGCTGATCGATCAGCCACAACACCGGTCCGTCAGCGCCGAGTGCGCGCAAGCTTAGTCGTGCTGGAGTATCGCTATCGGGGGCTCGTGCGATGGTGGCGCCTTGATTGATGCCGGATATGTGCAGGTTCTGGGTATTGGCCAAGGCGTCGGGTCCGCAGTCCGCCGCCAGTGGCGGTAACGTGGCGCGTTTACGGATCGATGTGGAAAGCCAGGGATACGCCAGCGCAGGCCAACGTGCAATATCCATTTCCTTGGTTTGTGGATGATTGCAATTGGCGCTAATGCGAGTCCCGGTTTTTGCATCCATATGCACATGGATAACACCGGCGCTCCAAATGTTGGAATCGCGCTCGGGAAGGGTGGGCGGAATTACACCATTAAGAATCCAGGCGTGATGTTTCTGATGGCACAGATCGGGTTTCTCCGCATCGTAAGCCAAACCCAATGGCCAACAAATCTCCGCTTCGGTCACACTGGCCGGTGCCGGGCTTGGGATGATCGAGGCAGAAGACCGCGGCAGGCGTTCGATCGTTTGTACCAGCAATGGCAATGCGGTGATCGCGCCGTATTGTCCTGGTAATGGTGTGCCGTCGGGTCGACCGATCCAAACACCAGCCGTGTAGTGACGCGTGGTTCCGATCGCCCAAGAGTCACGAAAGCCATAGCTGGTTCCGGTTTTCCAGGCAAGCTTGGCATGGTTTTTACTGTCGAAGGTGCCTGTGCTTAAACCGGGTAGCGAGTTTGCTTCGAGCATTTGCCGCACAATCCATGCCGCGCCTGAACTTAATACTTGTCGGTCGATGACAGGATCGTTCGGCGTTAAACGAACATGCCCCGCAACGCCACCGCGGTTAAACGCCGTATAAGCGCCGACCAAATCCTCCAGGCGCGCACCGGCACCACCGAGAATAATCGACAAGTTGGGTTCTGCGCCTTTCGGCATTTGCAACGGCAGCCCCGCATTGGCTAAGCGGGCGACGAAATGCGCAGGTGTAACCCGGTCCAATAAATCCACGGCGGGCACGTTCAACGACAAACGTAATGCTTGCGCGGCACCGATTGGGCCATTGAATGCTTCGTTGAAATTGCCCGGTCGATAGCCGCCAAAAGATTGTGGTGCATCCAGCAGTAACGATTCGGAATGAATCAAGCCCGCATCAAGCGCCATTCCATAAAGAAACGGTTTCAGTGTCGACCCGGGCGATCGCCACGCTTGCACCATATCGACATCGCCCAGCCGCGCTTCGTTGCCAAATGCGGCGGAGCCGACATAGGCCAAGGCCTGCAAGGTGTCATTGTCGACGACCAGCAGCGCGGCTGAGGTGCGTTCCGGTAGATGGCTAAGATACGCAGAGACGTTCGATTCTAAAGCGTCCTGTAATGACGCATCGATGGTGGTCGTGATCGTGCTTTGATCGATAGCGCTGGCATGTAAGCGCTCGGCCAGCAGTGCGGCTTTCATGGGAGCCACCAGGCGGCGCGCAGATACATGTTCAATTTGCGCATCAGCTACGTCGGCCGCACTCCATATCCGCATATCGCGCATGCGTGCCAGCACTTTATCGCGTGCCAATTGCGCCATAGCCGGGTGCCGGTCCGGTCGGCGGCGGCTGGGGCTTTGCGGGAGCACCGTGAGCAATGCTGCTTCGGCACGGCTGAGCCGGTTAGCGGGCTTCCCTAAGTACGCGTAGCTTGCCGCCTGCACGCCTTGGATCGCGCCGCCAAACGGTGCGTTATTCAGATACAAAGTTAAAATGTCTCTTTTAGAAAAGTGCGCCTCGAGTTGCACTGCGCGAAACAGTTGTTTTAACTTCCCGGATAATGATCGTTCGCACGGATGCAACATTCTTGCAACTTGCATGGTCAATGTCGATCCGCCCGAAACGACACGCCGGTTGAACAGCATTTGGCTTGCAGCGCGGATCAGCGCGATGGGATTTACGCCGGTATGGTAGTAATACCAGCGATCTTCGTACGTGAGCAACGCTTCCAAATACAAAGGCGAGACTTGCTCGGGGGTTACCGTGTAACGCCAAACGCCATTTTCGTCGGCAAACGCCCGTAACGGTGTGCCGTCTCTTGCCAGCACCACCGCACCATTGAGTTTGTTGGTATCAGGTATGGTTAGTGGAAATAACCGATCCAACACGCTGGCGATAAACAGAGTGACGGCGAGCAGCGTAGCGCCTATCTTCGCGGGCTGTTTTATTCCAATTTGCAAAGGTCGTCCTCTTTTCCGTTCGCCCTGAGCCTGTCGAAGGGTGAACGGAAAAGCCTCAGTGCTTCGACAGGCTCAGCATGAACGGGTTTTTCAAACTGTCACATATGTCGTTAGAAGGTTGGAATTACATTAAGGCGGAGCGCCGTTGCGCAATAAATCGCGTACTTGCCTGCACGTTGCAGAAAAATGATCGAACGCAAAATGGCTGGCGTTTGGGTTGGATTGCACAACACGCCCAAACTCAGAGATTGCATTTTGCAGACCGGGCACTCCACAAAATCCGGCAGAAGCGCGTAGCCGATGCAAGCGGTCATTCAATGCTGCAAAATCCTGCTTTAATAGGATCGTGTGAAGTTCGGCGTCTAGGCTTTGCAGTTCATCCGCCAATAAATTACGTAAAGAATGTAAGATCGATGCATCACCGCCAACGGTACTAAGCCCCTGCGCGTCGTCGAGTAGATTTGCCGTAAACCCCGTTGCCAGATGTTTATGCAATAGCCGCGCAATCTCAGCAATGCTGCAAGGCTTTTCGAGCGCATCGATAAAGCCTTCAGCCAACCATGCGTTCAATTGGTTTTGATGGATTTGCGCACTGGTTACAATCGCCGGTGTTTTTGCGCTGGCATGATTTGGATTAGAGCGCAGCTCGTGCAGTACGCCGCTGGCACTTAGCTTCGGCATGCGGTAATCAAGCAATAACAGATCAAATTCGATGGCGCATGCCTCGCGCAGTGCCGCAGCGCCGTCGCTGGCGGTATGACAATCGGTTCCCAGCATGTGAACAGCGTCGACGAGAAATTGCAGGCTTAGCGCATTGTCATCGGCAACTAAAATTTTCGACATAATTGGATTGGATCAAAAATCCGAGGTTTTACTGTGACTATTGCGTGTATTGAACCAATAAACGCCCGGTATTGGTATCATTCGCAGTCAACTTAACGCTTCAAGGGCGAGGCACGCTATCAATACTCAACGTGAAGCTTCGAATCCAACGACGATCGAAGCCGATATTACCGATCTCAGCCACGATGGCCGCGGCGTTGCCCACATTGCCGGTAAAACCGTATTTATTACCGGCGCGTTGCCGGGTGAGCGCGTGCGGATTGGCATCACCGGCAAACGACGTCATTTCGATGAGGCGAATTTACTGGAAGTGATCAATGCCTCGCCCGATCGGGTGGTACCACGTTGTGCCCACTTTGGCGTATGCGGCGGGTGTTCATTGCAGCATCTAGCACCGGCCGCGCAGATCGTCGCCAAACAACGGGTACTCGCTGAAAATTTGGAGAGAATTGGAAAAGTAGAGCCAGAGTCGTGGCTGGATGTGCTTGCCGATGAACCGTGGGGTTACCGGCGTAAGGGGCGGCTTAGCGTCAAGTACGTGGAAAAAAAGGAGCGCCTGTTGGTTGGGTTTCGCGAGACCAACGGTCGTTACGTCGCGGATATTCAGCGTTGTGAAGTATTGCACCCGGCGGTGGGGCACCGCATTGAGGAGCTTAGCGGTTTAATCGCAGACCTTGATGCGGTACGTGAGATTCCGCAAATTGAGGTGGCGGTGGGTGATGCCACCGTAGCATTGATATTTCGCCATCTCAAACCCTTGTCCGAAAAAGACCAGGCAGCTCTGGTGGCTTTTGCAAAAACCTATGAGCTTGGTATTTATCTACAGCCGGGTGGTTTGGACAGCGTCCACCCCTTATGGCCGCTGGATATGCGCTTGCATTTCACCTTGCCGGAGCAGCGGCTTGAAATCGATTTTCAGCCATTGGATTTTATCCAGGTCAATGCGGGAATGAATCGACGCATGGTGAACCGCGCGTTAACGCTGCTCGAACCGCAGTCCGATGATCGAGTTTTGGATTTATTCTGCGGGCTCGGTAATTTTACCTTGCCGATCGCGCGTCACGTGGCGCAAGTGGTGGGCGTTGAAGGTGACGCCGGGTTGGTCGCTCGCGCGAACGCCAATGCCAGGCTCAATGAGATGACCAACGCCGAATTCTTTGCCGCCGATTTGTTGAAAGATCAGCGCGGATCGGCATGGCTAAGCGGGGTGAAATCGAAATACAGCAAACTGCTGTTGGACCCCCCGCGTACTGGTGCGGCCTCGGTGTTGGAGTGGCTGCCGCTCAAGTCGTTGCGGCGGATCGTGTACGTTTCTTGCCATCCGGCGTCATTGGCGCGCGATGCCGGTGTTCTGGTTCATCAACATACGTTTCGCTTGCGCAATGCGGGGGTTATGGACATGTTTCCGCACACCGCGCATGTGGAGTCGATTGCGCTGTTTGAACGGGATTGATGCAATGCAAACGGAAGGTTAGGGCAGTCGTATGTTGATAATCGGAATTTCAGGTACTGAGTTGACTGCCGTAGAGCGCGATTGGATTCGCGCTGCCGCGGTAAGCGGCGTCATTTTATTTACTCGCAATTTTCAGAATCGGGTGCAACTGCAAACTCTGATCGGTGCGATTCGCGCGCTGCGCTCAGGTCCATTCCTCATTTGCGTCGATCAAGAAGGCGGGCCGGTGCAGCGCTTCCGCGAGGGTTTTGCTTCACTGCCGGCGCTGGCGTGCTTGGGTGAGGAATATGGACACGACCAACAATCCGCGCTTGATCTAAGTGAGGAGCACGCATGGATCATGGCCAGTGAAATGCGCGCGCTCGACATTGATTTGAGTTTTGCTCCGGTATTGGATTTAAAACGCGGTAATCGCGCCATTGGTGAGCGCGCGTTTCATGCCGATCCGAGCATCGTTTCGGATTTGGGCCTGGCTTATATCCGTGGTATGCGTCTGGCGGGTATGGCGGTTACGATCAAGCATTTTCCGGGTCATGGTTCGGTGTTGGAGGACACGCACTACCAAAGTGCGCACGATCCGCGTTCGGCGCAAACGTTGGAAAACGAAGATATGCTGCCGTTCGCGGATGCCATCGATGCCGGCGCTGAAGCGGTGATGATGGCGCATGTCGTTTATCCGGATGTGGATGCGCAACCAGCGGGTTATTCACGGATATGGATCGAGGAGATCTTGCGCGGTAAGCTCAACTTTTCTGGCGTTGTGTTTAGCGATGATATCGGCATGATTGCGGCCGAATCGGCCGGTGCTATCGGCGCGCGAATCAAGGCGCATCTGGATGCCGGCTGTGATTTGGTGTTGGTGTGCAGTCCACCGTTGGTGAGTGATGCGATTAGGGCGATGACGGGTTTAAAACCTTGCAGTCCGGAGCGCATCACCGCGCTTCAGGGCAAGGCGGCGTGCAGCTGGGATGAATTGCAGCAAAACCCGCAGCGCGGCGTTTTCATTGCCCACATGCATAAGTTTAGTAAAACCGATCCTTAAATTAACGGATAGCGAAATGCCAAAATTAGAACTCTCCGTCGCATTAAAGAGCGCCGAGTTGGTGCACGACCGCGACGCACTTGAGGCGGCGATCAAGCGCATGGGCAACGAGATCACGCGCGATTTGCAGGGTGAAACGCCGTTATTCATTACGGTAATGAACGGCGGATTGATTTTTGCCGGGCAACTGGCATTGGCCATCAAAAACGATCTGGAGTTCGATTATCTGCACGCCACCCGTTATCGCGGATTGACCAGCGGCAGCGAACTTACCTGGTTGAGCGAGCCGAAATTGAGTTTAACCGAACGAATTGTTTTGATCGCCGATGATATCCTTGATGAAGGACATACCCTGCAACAGGTATGCGATTATTGTCGAAAAAAAGGCGCGCGAAAAATTCTAGTTGCGGTGTTGTGTGAGAAGGATCATGGCCGTTGCGTACCGGGATTGCGCGCCGATTATGTCGGCGTGCATGTACCGGATCGTTATGTATTCGGTTTTGGTATGGATTATTACGAACAGGGCCGCAATTTGCCCGGCATCTATGCGATCTAGCGAGCGAACGATGAACCTGGATTTGGCATTGATCGGCGGTACCGGTTTGTATTCTTTTCCAGAATTGGAAAAAGTAGAAAAAAAATCGATCACTACGCCTTTTGGCGAGCCGTCTGCGCCGGTTGTGCTCGGCGAGTTTCACGGCGCACGATTGGCGTTCCTCGCCCGTCATGGCGAGAGTCACAGCATCGCACCGCATAATGTCAATTACCGTGCGAACCTTTGGGCCTTGCATTCGTTGGGTGCCAGGCGCGTGGTTGGTGTTAACGCCGTGGGCGGTATTCGATCCGATATGCAACCGTGTGCGGTGGCGATTCCGGATCAAATCATCGATTACACGCATGGCCGCTACACCAGCTATTGCGATCGCGACGGGGCCGAGGTCGTGCACATCGATTTCAGCGAACCGTATTCGGCGCTGTTGCGTCAGGCACTGTTGTCAGCCGCCGTTAGTGCACAAGTGGCGGTGATAGATGGCGGCACCTATGCGGCAACCCAGGGCCCACGCTTGGAAACGCGCGCGGAGATTGCCCGTCTGCGGCGCGATGGGTGCGATCTGGTCGGTATGACCGGTATGCCAGAGGCTGTCTTAGCGCGAGAGTTGGGTGTTGACTATGCTTGTCTTGCGTTGGTCGCGAATTGGGCCGCCGGGTGTGGTGACGCCGCGGAAATCAGTTTGGATGAGATTTACTCCAACCTTGCATCGGCAACCGCCGTCGTGCCCAAGATCGTGGTTGCCATGCTGCGGATGGAATTGGCAAAAGATTGACCAAAGCGGCATTTTTTTATCGTACCGCTTGATTTTCCAGATTGGATTATTGTTATATTTCACCTGTGCGAGGGAGCCCCGGCTTCGTTGCACTTGTCTAACCAGCAACTCGAGGTTTAGAAATGCTTACTGGAACGGTGAAGTGGTTCAATGACGCTAAAGGCTTTGGATTTATCGCCCCGGAGGATGGCAGTGAAGACGTGTTCGTGCACTATTCCGCCATCTCATCGGAGGGATTTCGCACATTGCAGCAGGGGCAGAAAGTCAGTTTTGAAATCGTACAGGGCCCGAAAGGATCGCAAGCTTCAGGGGTAACTCCGGTTAAATAACCCGGTTGAGCGATCAGCAGTGATGGCTCATATTGCCGAGTCAGGGCTGGCCTCCTGACTCGGCTTTAGAATTGGCGTCAAGCGTGTGTCTTTTATTCGAGGCCGTTGAAAAAAATCACATCCTGCCCGCCCGTCATCGTGGTAACACTCGTTGTATTTGGATCAAGCCATGGTTGCAGGCGCCGAGCGCTCGAGGCGCCACCGGTCCAAGCTACCGCGAGTTTGCCGTAGCAGTCGGTCAGGGCATTGGGAACGCTGCCACTGCAAGCGGCTCCACCGCCGGAAAGGGTGCCGGTAATTAAATTTTGATGCCCTGTGGCATCACCAGAGGGAACGAAAATCGCCGATCCCGAGGAACCGCCTTCGGTCGTTCCTTGCGAGTAAGGCCCCGTCTCCCAATGCGTATTGGTTCCGGCGCTGATGCAGCTATCGATCGTTACCAACGCGTGCGTATTTTCCGTGATCGCTTTGACATAACCACTGGGATGGTGAATGCCAATGCTTCCATTGGCCACCGCACCGCTAGAGTCCCAGCCGGCGTAATAGACGTTGTAACTGGACGGTGGTTTGCTGTTCAACTCCACCAGTGAGAAGTCCACGTCCGACCGGCTGGCGCGATAGGTGGCGCCGCCGGTTTGATTTTGCGACAACGAGCCACCGCCGTGATCGCCGCAGACGGCGGATTGATAATTCCAATACAACGTCATCGTACTGGCTTGCGTGTTATTACCGATGCAGTGATTGGCGGTAAGAAAATAATTTTTAAAATCACCGGGTTGATCCATCACCAAAGTACCGGTACAAAGATAAGTGCTGGCGCCGCTAACAAAAGTGTACTTAGCGACTGCGCGGATTTCATTTCGGTAAAGATCGCCTAAGCTGCATACGACGTCGATATTGCAAGCCCCGGATGGGCCGGCACCGGTTAAGCCGGGCCCGCTTTTCCGCATAAACGCATCGCGATACCCGCTGCCAATGTAGCTAAGCGCAAGCGCGTTGTTCGGCAATTCGGTCCCGGCGGGCAGATAAACTTCAATGCTGGCGGATTCTCCTGGAATCAGCGGGCTCCAGAATTGTGCGCTGACGTTACTGTCCGCGCTGGTGTAGGGGCCGTCGAAATACGCCTCGTTGCTACTTAGTAAATGCAACGTAGCGCCGGGGGGCAATTGAAAACGATCAAAACCGAAGTGGAAATCGGTTGCGCCATCGGCATGCACGCGCAAGCGCCACAGACGCGCACCGGTTGGCAATGTTTCCCACAGGCCATCGCGTTGCGGATTAATGCGCACGTTGTTGCCGATGGCCACGCGCAATTGCTTGGTCACCGGTAAGCCGCCGTGATCGAGCGCCTGCGCGTCTTCGGACAACAAGGCTTGGCTATCGACGGGTGCCAGCGCCAATTGCGGGATTTCGGCTGCGGCTTTAGCGGGATGGGTCCAGGTATAAGGTGGCGTGCCTTGCCGCGCGTGGGCGGGCGAGCTTGTCAGGCTGCAGGCTGCGAAAGCGAACAGGGTCGTCATAACCGAACGTAATTGAAACATGTCTTACATTTCCATCGTGGGAGAATTGAAGAGCCGTTACATCTTGTCGCTGCGTGGTGTATTAGCGCCGTATTGGCGATCGAACTTGCCGAACACCCATTTGAAAAAACGCGACATGCGGCCGCGTTTGGTTTTGCGTGTTTTTTCGTCTTCACTGGTGAGCCACGCCACCTGGATCACGCGCCGCTCGCCTTCAAACGGAAGATGGCCATGAAACGAGTTATCGGCGCGCTTGAACACGACGAAGTTGCCGTAGAGCGGCGCTATTTCGGGTGTGACCAAGGCGTTAATGTCTTTTTCGTTAGAGAGAAACCGCAAACAGCCATCGCTGGTTTTTGGCCAGGATTCGTTGAGATACAACAAAGCGGTCGCGACTTTGGAGCGACTGTCGGTGTGAATCGTGCCATGACGTTTATTTAACGCACGGCACAGGGTAACTAAAGTGGGGTACTGACCTAGGTTATCGATACTGAGTTTGGTGCCAATCGTGCTTGCGACGATTGGATCAGTGAGTTCTGCGACCAAGCGGTTGATCGATGGTCCGCAGTCTTTTTCATCGTAAGGGAAAAATCCGGCACCGGCGTAGCGTGGGAAGTCTTCGTTCAGGGCCTGTAGACATTCGTTGGGCAATTGTCGTGTAGCCACCAGAAAGCAAAAAGGGTCATGGCAGAGCACGGTGCCAGATTGGTCTAGACGCACTGGATCGAATAGGGGCAAAGAATGGGAGGTGGAGATGGTTGACATGGCACTACAGACCGTTAGCGATAATCCAATTATAGCCGTTAGTCATGGCAGTAGTTCCGCATTATATCTACGCAAAGAATAAACTATCGAGGAGATTGTGTTGAATTTCCGTTACAGCTAATACCCATTTTGTTTCTCACTACATAGCTTAATGGGTAAGCAATCCAGCTGGATGTGGCGCAATGCCCTACCGGTATTGCGCCACCATTTAATCTACTGTAGGCGTTTATTTTTTAGTTAGGTTTTCGCTTACAAAGCCAACACCCAAGCAAACACGCCTACATAATCCAAGAATGCTCCCGCAGCGCCAACCAACATACCTCCTAATCCAGTGCCAATGGCTATATTAGCCGCGGCGTCGCCCGAGATGGCGCCCGAACTGTCATACATATCGCCATCTGCTGCATTACGTAACCAACCTAAGCCATGGGCGTCAAGGAAGCTAGCGTTACGATTACTAGTGTTGCTACCAAAGGAAGCAAACTCAGCCATAGTATGTTCGGCTTCGGTAAGGCTTGGTGGACTCCCATTTGGCCCCCCGCAAGGACTCTGATTCCATCGCTGCAATGCTCTGTGTTGTGCGCGACTAATCTCACTAAGCCTTCTTTGCTCCTCAGCATTTGGTGCTCGTGATATTAACCTCTTGTTTGGGATTGCCCTCTGTTGATCTGTCATAGAAGCATATGGCACAACATGCACGTCAAAGCGGTTAGTTCCGGGCTCCCTTTGCGTTCTAATTTCCACGTAGCCTTCATTGACAAGTCTTGTTGTTATAGCGATTTCATTAATAATTGCCGCGGCGTAGGCACTTCGAATTTCTTCACAAATGTCAATAAGGTTGGATCCGGAAGGAGTACCTGCATCGCTATCCTGCGGATCTAATCCACTCGGATCAGTAGCATTGATGGGCGAGTTGTTCACATACCCATATAAATTGATCCCACCTAATTCTTTAATCGGATCCTTCGACAACCATCTCCCCAGCTTCGGATCGTAGAACCGATGCGCCGTGATGCTGAGTTTGGATCGATTGTGTTTCCAATACCCGGCATAGCCGAAAGGTATGGTGCTGTCGTTTCTCGCCGCAAGTACCAAGTTACCGCTTTCGTCTCGGACTTGTCGGCTTTCCGGTTCGCCCCATGCGTCATAGTCGATGCGCTCTAAGATCTGCCCATTGGCACTGACTTTGCCGTTGACGCTGCCCAAGTAGTCCCTCGTTAAGAAGTACTTGGTGACCG
>CAYXMH010000012.1:0-29277 GCA_964466115.1 uncultured Rhodanobacteraceae bacterium
AACATAACCCCTGAACCTCGAATCAAAAAGCAAACGAATGTGAATAGGACATTTTCTTATGTGAATTTTTGTTACGCGCAAGATGGCTTAATGCTGAGCGGTTATTCGACACGTAAATGAAAACGAATAGCCCGGGCTCGCGAACGCCTATTTGGACGATTGTCAGAATTAATGAATGTATTTCTCAGGAGTTTTACAGCGTCCGCGTCTGGCCGCCATCGATATCCAAAATCGCGCCCTGGCAATACCCGGCTTGCGCCGAAATAAGAAACGCCACAGCATTGGCGATTTCCTCGGGACGACCAAACCGCGCAACACCGAGTTTTTCGGACATGCGCTGTGCCGCAGCGATGGAATCAATCCCATCACGCGATGCAATAGACTGCACGCGCGCCAATAAACGTTCAGTTGCAATCGAGCCTGGGTTAATGGCGTTAACGCGCACGCCATCTTTGACGCCGCGATCAGCGAGTGCCTTGGTGAGATTCAACATCGCGGCATTGACCGTGCCACCGATCGTGAATTCCGCGCTGGCGGTGCGCCCACCAACGCCAACGATATTGACGATGTTGCCTTGATTGGCTTTAAGCTCAGGCCAAGCCGCGCGGACGCAGCGCATGGCGCCGAAAAACTTCAAGGCAAATCCATCCGCCCAGTCTGCATCGGATAATGCAAAAAAATCGCCGCGCTTAGTCGCGCCGGCATTGTTGATCAATGCGTCGATTCGATAAAAACGTTCAAGCGCTGCGACAACCACCGCAGCCGGTACTGCGGGCTTGCTCAAATCAACCGCTTGTACCAAGCAATCGGTGGGCAACATCCTTGCAAGGTCTTCTAATAAGGATTGCGAACGCGCAACCAAAACCAATTGCATCCCTTCCGCCGCAAGCCGTTCGGCCACCGCACGCCCAATGCCGCGGCTGGCACCGGTAACGATCGCGACTTTGCCCGATAGTTGAAGATCCATCGACTAAACGTTATTTCACATGCACGGTAATTTTCTGCGATACCACGGGTGGATCAAACGGCATATGCAACGCGTCGCCCAATAGCAATTGCAAGGTGTGATCGCCCGGCATGAGATGAATCACCGTTTCGGTTTGGCCTGCGCCAAAGTGCAGGTGTGTATCGTCTTTTGCAATCGGTTGATCCATCTGCGGCAATTCTTTTCCGTCGACCAGAAGATGATGGTGGCCGGTATTGGCCGTCTGCACTCCTGCTGGAGCAATCCCCATCCCTTTAAGACCAAATCGAACCGTCACATCCGTGCTTACCGTTTCGCCATCTTTCGGGCTGATGAAATAAAGCTCGACTCCAGCAGGCGCTTTCGTGCGTGGTAATGTAGCGGTAGTGGGCGCAGCATTGGCCAGCGCCGAGGTAATAAGCAGGCAGCCGAGATAAAATAACCATGCCGTTTTCATAATGCCTCCTATTGCCCAATGTCCGATTGGCATCATACCGCCAAACCAAAATACCAACACGCTAGCCGGTTGTAGATACCAAACCACCCACTTTTCAATATCGTTACAACCCAATGTCAAAAACCGCTGCGTCAAACCCAACCCCCACGGTCGATACACGCAGCGCGGTACGCCAGTTATTGCCGACTTTGTGGCAATTTCGCGGCCGCGTTGCGCTATCTCTTAGCTGCCTGATCGTCGCCAAGTTGGCGAATATCGGTGTGCCTTTGATGTTGAAGCAAATCGTCGACCGATTGGACCCTAAAGTCGCGGCGCTGGCCGTGCCCGGATTATTGCTGGTCGGTTACGGCGTACTGCGGTTGTCATCGGTATTGTTTGCCCAGCTGCGCGATATTTTTTTCGAACGCGTCAGTCAACGCGCAATGCGCAGCGCCGGCATGGCTACGTTTCGCCATTTACACCAGCTTAGCTTGCGCTTTCACCTCGATCGCCACACCGGTGGCATTGCCCGTGACATTGAACGCGGCACGCGCGGTATCTACAACATGCTCGGCTACGCGATCTTCAATGTCATACCCACCTTGCTTGAGATTGTGCTGGTCACGGCGCTGCTGCTGCGCCAATTCGATATCCGATTCGCGGCGATCACGCTTGGCACGATGACGCTTTACATCGCCTTCACCGTATTCATCACCAATTGGCGCACGCGTATCGTGCGTCAAATGAATGAAACCGACGCCGCGGCGAATGCTAAGGCAGTGGACAGCCTGCTGAATTACGAGACAGTAAAATATTTTGGGAATGAAGAATTTGAGGCGGAACGATACGATACCAACCTGCGCCGATACGAAGATGTAGCGGTGCAAAGCGAGGCTTCGCTCGGTGTCTTAAATGGCGCACAGAGTTTGATTATTGCCGTCGGGCTTACCTCATTGCTGTGGTTTGCCGCTGAAGGCGTCAGCACCGGTCAGTTGACTTTGGGGGATTTGGTTCTGGTCAATTCCCTGCTGTTGCAACTTTCAATTCCGCTTAATTTTTTGGGTACCACGTATCGCGAAATTAAGCGCGGACTCACGGATATGGAGCGCATGTTCCGGCTGCTTACCGAGCATGGCGAAATTCAAGATCCGCCCAATGCACCGCCGTTGCTCATCAAGGGAGCCGAAGTGCGGTTCGAGCACGTCAACTTTTCCTACCACGAACAAAGAAATATTTTGTTTGATGTGGATTTTGTCATAAACCCCGGGAAAACCGTCGCGGTAGTCGGCACCACCGGCAGCGGAAAATCGACATTGGCGCGATTGCTGTTTCGCTTCTACGACGTCGCGAGTGGCCGCATCGTGATCGACAACCAAGACATCCGCGCGGTTACCCAAGCATCATTGCGCCGTGCGATCGGCATCGTGCCGCAGGATACGGTCCTGTTCAACGATACAATTTATTACAACATCGCTTATGGCAGACCGGATGCCACGCGCGAAGATGTCATCACGGCAGCCCGCGCTGCGCATATTCACGAGTTTATCGTGAGCCTTCCAGAGGGCTACGAGACGACGGTGGGCGAACGTGGGCTCAAATTATCGGGTGGTGAAAAACAACGGGTGGCCATCGCGCGCACCTTGCTGAAAAATCCAGCTATCTTGGTATTTGACGAAGCCACCAGTGCGCTCGATACTGGCACCGAAAAAATCATCCAGCAGCAACTGACCGAAATTGCACGAAACCGCAGCACGCTGGTGATTGCCCATCGTCTATCCACGATTACCGCCGCCGATGAAATTTTGGTGTTGGAACAAGGCCGCATCATAGAGCGCGGTACGCACAATGAATTGCTGCAACACCAAGGGCGTTATGCCGCGTTATGGTCGTTACAGCAACGTGAGCAGAGCTCATCCATACCGTTTGCGCCGGCGCAAGGCTAACGTTGTTAGAACGTGAACTTGGGCCAGATCCTTTTCACAAAAAAACAATAAAACTATACTGAAGCCCGATTTTACGGCGTACCATAGCCTGTAAGTCGTGGGGTTTGATACCCATGAAGAAGCCACAAGGAATTCAATGTCCGCCGTTCGCTATTTCGCTGTTCTCGGAGCCACCGAGGATGAAGCCATCCAATTTACCGCCTTACTCGCGCAAGCCGGTATGCGGCTCCAGCCGCGTTGGCAGCTGGGCGAAGTGGCCAACGCCGACTTGCTACTGGTTGATATCGATTCCGTATACGGTCATATGGATTGGTTGCAAGCCCATAACAGCGGACGCTTAACCGCTGTTGTAACCGAACAGGAAGGCTTTGAAGGACACGATTTGATATTGACCAAACCAACGACCCTTGCGGCAGCCGCAGCGCTGTTTACACAGCTAAGCACGCGTATTGAAACACCGTCGACCAAGCCAAACCAAGCCTCCAGCGTTGAAACAGCCCCCATCACCATGGCTGTGGAACCACCAGGCACAGAGACGCCCACATCGCATACGTTAATTGATTATCTCAACGACAATCCCCTGCATGAAGTGGCGCGTATCGTTAAAGGCAGTGCACCGCCGTTAATACTCGATTCCATCCATCGGGTATTTCACTTTAACGGGAATTTGCGGACACTGGCGCCTTACTGTCAGCACCCGCTTGCGCACAGCGACTGGCAAGCATTGACGGGCGATGAAATGGATTGCATCCGGGAATTAACGCCTGCCCAGCCGTATTCGCGATTGATCTGGGCGTTTCACGCACTTGCAACCGACAGCCGTTTGCTGGCGGAGTTGGACGCCAATGCAAAGTTTAAATTGGCGCGTTGGCCGCAAATCGAACGCGAATTCCCAAAACATTTCCGCATCGCAACGTTTATGTTGAAGCAATTGTCTCCACTCTCGGCCATAGTCGAACAAAGCAACGCCGCTTTACCCGAAGTGATCGATTTCATTAACGCTTACTACGCCATCGGCTATATTGAAACCGATAGCACCCCCCCTCGCGCGCCGAAGCAAAACCTCAGCAAGCGCGGTGCATTGCTGTCGCGCCTGCGCCATCCATTTGGTAATCCGCGTTGATTCCCTAGCTGTAATAAGCTTGAGCAGCTGCGGCCATACGAGCCGTTTAATCCGATAATTTGTCTTGATCGGCGAGATTGGTGTGGCGCACATCCTGTCCGCGTACCATGTAGATTGCGTGTTCGCAGATGTTTTTTGCCCGATCACCAATGCGCTCTAAAGCCTTGGCTGACCAAATCAATTCCAACATCGCCGGAACACGCTCCGGCAGCGCGCTCATGGTGGCAATTAACGCGCGCAGCAAGTCGTCGTAAACGGCGTCCACCTTGCGGTCACGGCGAATAATCTCCATTGCCAATGTCACATCCATACGCGCAAAAGCATCCAGCGCACCAAGCAGCAGCTCCCGCACCATCTGCCCAAGCCGATCGAACTTTAACAGCAGGGCCTCGTCAAAATCGTACGATTGAGTGCTATCGGCCAGATGCGCCACGTGTTCCGCCTCGTCACCGATGCGTTCGATATCCGCGGTCATCTTCAATACCGACAGTACCAAACGCAAATCCGACGCGGCCGGTTGGCGCCTGGCCAGAATCGACGTGCATTGCTCGTCGATATCAATCTCCAACGCATCCACCTGAGCTTCGCGCGCCGATATTTCGGCCGCCTGATCGGTATCGCGCGCCGCCACCGCACGCAGTGCGGCAGCAAGTTGTTCTTCAACCAATCCCCCCATGGTCAACAATTGCCGACGCAATGTTTCCAGCTCGCTGTTGTATTGCTGTGAAATATGACGGGTGAGGTTTAGTTGGTCCATGAATCCCTAGTCGTGAACTGCAAGCGGGGCTTAGAGCTGCTGTGGATAGAAGCGGTGGGCTGAGCCCACCCTGCTTCCGTTGAGACTTCGGCTATTTCGTACGTGCAATATAATCGTCAATGACGCGCTCGAGCAAGGCCAGCGGCAACGCGCCATGGGTTAGCACTTCATTGTGGAACTGTTTGATATCAAATTTCGGCCCTAATTCTCTTTTCGCTTTTTCGCGCAATTCCAGAATTTTCAGCATCCCGACCTTATACGCCAGGGCTTGGCCCGGATCGACGAAATAACGTTCAATTTCCGCCACAACATCGGATTCTGCCATGCCGGTGTTATCGATCATATAAGCGATCGCCTGCTCGCGCGTCCAATGTTTGTAATGAATGCCGCTATCAACCACCAAGCGTACTGCACGCATCATCTCATCGCGCAAACGACCGAGGTTGTCGAGCGGATTTTTCTCAAAACCAAGCTCCCAACTGAGTCTTTCCGAGTACAACGCCCAGCCTTCTGCATAGGCGGTAAACGGTAGCACGCGCCGAAAAAATGGCACGCCTTGCAATTCCTGCGCAATCGATATTTGGAAATGATGCCCGGGAATGCCTTCGTGATACGCCAGCGTGCGCATCGTAAATTTGGGGTTTTCGGCGGTATCACGCATATTGGCGTAAAACACGCCGGGGCGCGTTCCATCGAACGAACCGGGTTGATAATAAGCGCCCGGTGCCGTTTTCTCCGAAAACTCAGGCACTGCTTTTACTTCCACACCCAGTTTAGGGCGCACATCGAAGCTGCTATCAAGCCCATGGTTTACTTCATCCAAAATCGCCTGATAGTCCTTTAACATCGCTTGCTTACCATCGGGCGTATTGGGATACAGCTGCGCCGGGTCTTTCGCCAATTGCTGCACCCGCTCACCGATACCGCCTTCGCTTAAACCTTGCGCCTTTAAAATTTGATCCATCTCGCCGGTGATGCGAGCGACCTCGGACAAGCCCAGTTGATGCACCTGCTCCGGTGTCATGTTCGTCGTGGTGTGCTGCTTGACGCACCATGCGTAATAAGCGTCGCCGTCCGGGAACGCCCAGGCGCCGTTATTGCCCTGCGTCTTGGCTTGCAGCGCCGTGAAATAGTCGATTAGCGCGTGATACGCAGGATAGACATTGCGCTGAATCGCAGTACCCGCATCCGCCAATAGGCGTTCGCGTGTGGCATTGTCCATCTTGTCGGCCGCAATCTTGTCCAACTTCTCCTTAAAACTGACGTACAGTACATTGTCTTGCGCGGGTTTCTCGATAAACCCGCTCATTTGCTTAAGCACTTTTTCAACCATGAATTGCGGCGGGATCAATTTTTGCGTCTCACGCAACCGCAAGCCTTCCAGCACTTGATCGAACTTCACGGTGAATTTGTTTAATCGTGTAATATAATTTTTTGCATCTTTTTCATTATTTACTTGATGCACTTGAGCCATGAAGTTGGGTAAGCCGCTTTGGATGCCCTGCATCTGGTTGACCGGAAAATCGTAATTGCGGAAGCGATCGCCCTCCACCTGTATGCCGAGGAAGTAATCCAACACGTCGTAAGACAGTTGATTTTCGCGATCCAACGCGGCGCGGTCGTAGCGATGCAACATCGCTAGGTCGTCCTTCACCATTTGCGCGGCCTTGGCGTCGTGCGCCGGTGAGGCATCGCTGAACTTATCGCTGTAAAAATCCAGCCACGGCGGCAATATGCGCATGCTGCTCAGCATTTCCGGATTATCCAGCGCAAACTCGACAAAAACGCGGCCGTAATACCAATTGATCTTGTACGGCTTGAAATAAATGACGTGAATTAGAAAACCGCCAATCAACAGCACCGCCAATAAACTTAAGCGCAAAATCCACCGCAATAGCGTTCTCATTGCATTTCCCCAAAAAATAAAGTGCCTACTGTAACAAGTGTGAGTTTGTGGGTATAAGCCAGAAGTCATGGCCCGGCGCAAATACCGGCGATTTACCCACTGCGCCGGGCCATAACTGGCGCACCATACCAGCTTATCCCGCGTCCGGCATCTTCAGGACCGATCGCCTGTATCACGCTATTGCGGGCTTGGCTCATTTAGCCTTTACACTTTACCGGTCGCCGCTGCGCAACCGGCAAGGAAAATCGAATGAATTATTTGCACGCCTTTCATGCCGGAAACTTTGCCGATGTGTTCAAACACGCCATGTTGGTGGGTCTGATCGAAACGCTAAAAGCCAAACCGACGCCATTCAGCTACGTGGAAACGCATGCCGGCGCCGGCCGTTACGAGCTTAATGCCGCTGAGGCAAATCGCACCAACGAATACCAGAATGGGATCCTGCGGCTGATCGGCGCGGACAACCCCGCAAACGGCATTCTTTCAGCTTATCTAGACCTGGTACGCACCCTTAATCCGATTAAAAATGCGCACGAGCTTGGCATTTATCCGGGCTCGCCGCTGCTGGTTAGCTTATTGATGCGCGATGGCGATCATGCTCACTTGTGCGAGCTGCAGCCCAACGAAGCGACCAAGCTTAAGGCATTGTTTCAAAACGATCGGCGCATACAAGTCCACGCGCGCGATGGGTATGCCGCGCTAAAAGCGCTATTGCCGCCGAAACCTGCGCGCGGCCTGGTATTAATCGACCCGCCGTTCGAAGCGCAAGAAAATGAATTTCGAGCGATTGAGGCGGCCTTGGAAACTGGACGCACACGCTGGCCAACCGGCATATATGCCATTTGGTATCCCATCAAGCTGCGTCAATCGATCAAACCATTTCACCGCTGGCTGCAATCCTGCGGCCTTAAAAAAATCCTAGCCGCAGAACTGCTATTACATCCCGACAATTCTGGATTGCGCCTAAATGGCTGCGGCATGATTATCATCAATACACCGTGGCAATTCGATCAACGCATCGAGCCGATGATGCCTGTGTTGACGAAACATCTTGCACAAAACCAGTTTGGCCAGTATTCCATCGAATGGCTTGCGCGCGAGTAGCGCGCAAGGGCAAGCACCCTAAGCTTACGCTTAAGATGTGGCCAACCGCTTCAAATGGAAAATTTTTGCCGGGCCGTCTGGTTTGCCTTTTTCCCAACTTTGCCATTCGCTTTTTAACTCATCGCCGTTCACGAACTCGTGCTTCACCGAGTGCATATGCGTGTCGATTTTTGTATTGATATTGGCACCGCCATCCAATGTAAAACTCAAACTGCGGCCATTAAACGCCCCCGCGTGCATATGCGGCTGATTACCCGCTGCGCAATAATGCGTAAGCACTAACGCCTTGCCTTCATGGGTATACAGCGTAACCATTTCGTGCGCGGTGCCGGGAAATAGCGTTTCCATTACCGCGGTTCCACCGGCCGTCACGCTGTAGCGCGCGACGATCGGGCGCGACGAACCGTCGGCTGCGCCATCTGCATCCACCCAATCACCCGTCAATGCTTTAAGGCGGTCAAACCCGTCGCCGGTAGCGGCCGCATGTGCATTAGCGCTGAGCCCAACACCACCAATTACCAATGCAAACAAACCGAAAAAAAACAGTCTACGCGTGTTCTTCATATTATCGATCCCTTAAAAGAATTGAGTATGAAACTGTACCTACTCCGCAACGGATTGGAAACCCGTTTCAGTGGCGGCTAATCGGCCACGTCCGGCTCAAAAAAACTCCAGCGAATTTCCGGAAATTGCATTTTCATGGCCGCCTCAACCCGATTGATTTCCTCAACCAAGCCTTTGGTTGCAAGATCGCGGCTCATTTCCGCTTTCACCGCCACCATAACGTCCGGACCGAGCTGCAGCGTTATCAAGTTAAACACCCTGCGGATCTCAGGGCGATTGTTCAAGAACTCCAGCATCGCGACCTTCACTCGTGGCTCCACGCTTTGCCCGATCAGCAACGCATGGATTTCAATCGCGATGAACAAGGCAACGACCACCAGCAAAGCGCCGATCACAATGCTGCCAAGCGCGTCGAATAACGGGTTACCGGTGATAAACGTAAGCAGTATCGCTGCCAGGGCAACCACCAAGCCCAACAATGCAGCGAGATCCTCGCCAAAGACGACGATCAATTCACTCTGTCGGCTGTCGCGAAACCAGCGCCATAAACTGGACCGGCCACGTGCTTTATTGATCTCGCGCAACGCTCCCCACATTGAAAAACTTTCGGCCACCACACCAAACGTCAGCACGCCGATCGCAAGCCAAGGCCAATGCAAGGGCTCCGGTGTTTGCAGCTTATGAATGCCTTCGTACACGGAAAACGCGCCGCCAACGGTAAACAACAATAAGGCGACCAAAAACGACCAGAAGTAAATCGCTTTACCGTAACCTAAGGGAAAGTCCGGTGAGGGGAGGCGTTTGGCTTTTTTCATGCCCAACAACAACAAGCCTTGATTACCGCAATCGGCCAACGAATGCACCGCCTCCGCCAGCATTGAACCTGAGCCCGTTAATAATGCCGCCACCAATTTAGCGACGAAGATCGCGAAATTGGCGCCCAGTGCAAAAAAAATGGTTTTCAATGAATCGGCTTTGCTTGCCATTGCAGGTTCCATACATAATGCAGGGCTTGAGTCTAGCATTGCCCGTTATCAGCAACCATATCGCAGCAAATACACGCTTAAAGGGAGCATATGAACGCACCAATTATTACAAAATCCACTCCGGTACTTGTGGTTGACACCATCGAGCCATCATTGCCGTTCTGGCAGGAGCGGCTGGGTTTCCAGCGCCCAGTGGAGCTGGCGGACGGCGATCGACTCGGATTCGTCATTTTGACCAATGGACCGGTCGAGGTGATGTATCAAACCCAAGCCATGCTTAAAAAAGACTCATCCGTTCACGGCAAATCGTTTAACAACGATAAAAGTTATTTATTCGTCGAGATCAAAGATATCGATGCATTGGAGGAGGCGCTCAAAGGTTTCGAGATCATCATGCCGCGACGCCAAACGTTCTATGGCTCCACGGAAACGGGTTACCGCGAACCGGGCGGACATTTCGTGACATTCGCTCAATTCACACGCTGAACGAACGGCCGGAGAAAACTCCCGCCGTTCGTTCTATGTGACTAGCCATCGTACCCATCGCCGAATACGCGATCATCGCGGCAAGCTTGGGCCTGTGCGCCTTGCACCATCACATTAAATGCGGCGCCCGCCGCGAACGTGGGGGACCCCGAACCTTCCGCCATAATCGACCAATGCCCCGGAGCACCATTGCCCCCGTGCCGATAGCGTAAGCTCAATGGCACATTATCGATGATGCCTGCTAAAGTCATATCACGCGTAACGAACGGCGCTGCGCAGGGATTGTCGTCCAGCAGGGGATACTCCAATCGCAGCTCTGCGGCACTTCTGGATGCCACAGCGAAGAAAGCATTCGGCGAACCGGCCGGGGCGACTACTACGTTAAAACGCAGGTTTGGATCCATCGCCGCTCCGTCTTGGTTGACGATATACCATCGACCATCCATTTTGTATTGCAAGGCGGGAATATGATCGTAAACCGTACCGGCACCACCCGCTGGGTTTTGATGGTAGGCGATAAACGCCATCGCAGAGGGATTGGCGTTCAATTCCGGGTTATCCAGTAGCGTTGAGTCGCCAGTGCTATTGCCTATCGAGGTGTCGTGCGTAAAATTAATGCGCCCATTTGAAGGAGCCATGACCGCAAACTTGCGTCCGGGCGAGAGCGCTCCCGCATCTTCCCGATTGATGCCCCACTGCGTATCAAACAATAAACCCAGATTTGCAGCCGACTCGCTTGCAACCAATGTTGGGTTATATAAAGGTGTAAACAACATTTTTTCGCTACTGGGTAACGCAGCTAACCCATCAATATGCGTTAAACTGCCGGCAGTATTAGCGCCGGTTGAATCGTGTACGATGGAATAGTCGCGATTCCACTCAAACGCACCAATGTCCACCGTTGAATTAACAATACGCAATTCGCCATCGGCATCGTAACTCGGCGGATCACTTAGAACATCCGAGTTATTGCCGGCATCGCGCGCCGGGGACGCACCGGTTAGCCGCGGGTTCCAACGATTGACCAACAATGGGTCTGCCGTAATCGTATTAAGACCCGGCGTAAAGACATTGGTGGCACTGCCGTAAACCAAATTGTTGTTATTAGCGATACCGGGTTCCACGCCAGCCGCCAGTTCAATACCGTATCCATGATTGAAAGCCAGCAAATTATTGGCTATCAGCCCTGAATTTCCTGGACTCGTCGCTGTAATATAAAGTCCAGAGTCGTTATACGCGCACGTATTATTTATCACCTGCAATGCTGAGTTTGCCAACGTAAGATAAATAGCGAAATTACCGGAACCTATTCGCTGCCCGACAACCATATTATTTGTAATATGGACAATATTGCCGGAGCTACTTCCAGCCGAGTAAGTAATGCCATTGGCAAAGCCATTGCCGAATATTTGATTGCCATCCACGGTAGCCGAGCCACTAATGCCGGCCCCTCCGGTTCCACCCAATATAGATATAACGGACTCCAACGATCGGTTTTCACTGCGCACACGATTGTTTGTGAAATTGATTTGCCAAGCTCCTACATATCTATAAACATTAATGCCAATCGGTGCTCCAGCTGTTGGGGAGTGGCGTAACTCAAGCCGGCTATTATTCAAGTTAAAAGCAGGCGTTCCGACACCTCCTCCTGCAAAACAAACGACGCACCCCCCCGTTCCGGCATCGGATTCATTAAACACCATTTGTGTTAAAGTATAAAAACTATCGGTATCGCTGTTATGCGTTACCGATACGTGGCCCTGCGTCAATGTCAAACGTTGTAGATTAACGGTAACGGCGCCCGTAGACGGAGACGTCACTGTAATGACGCGGCCGCTCGTAAATACCGCATCAATGCCTGGCGCAGCTGCCAAAGTCAAAGATTTGGCAATATCGATCGATTCGTCGACCGCAGTATAAGAATCGGGGGAGCTCATTTCATCGGCCCCGATCTCAATCGTACTACCCGAGGGAACAAGAACAATACACTCCTGCAACGTGTGCGTGGCGCAAACTCCCATGCCAGCCGGATCGGGCCATGGAATGGGAGGTGTTGCCGTGCAACGAATGCTGTGTACCGACAGAATCCCGACTCCGATCACCGCACTTAATACACGAAGGTTTAAGCAAGCAAACATGATTCCTCCCGGGTTCCGATCCAATTAAATGGATAAATATCTATAAGGATAAAATAATCAAAGAACTTTACCTTAATAAAAACAAACAATAAATGCCTTAATTTGTGACGAAGTAATCAATAGTCGCCATTGCTGCCAAGCGCCCGCTGGATAAAGCAATGACGGCATTCCGCGGGTAATGGTCAGTCGCTAACGTATACGCTATAACGGCCACCCCGGACAGTAATTTCCGGTGGTACGCGTTTTTTTTCAAAGGCCGCATAACCGGCCTTAAGTTCGGACCAAAATTTATACCACGGAGAACCGGTCTCCGCAGCAAGCGCGGAAGGTTCTAACCGAAATGGAAATGCGTGCACAAAAAACCGGGTTTGCCCATGCTGCAAAGCGGCATCCGCCAATGTATATATTTCTTCAATCGCGGCATCGCCCATCGCGTAACATCCGATTGAAACGCAATTGCCGTGCACCATCAAAAAGTTTCCCGTGCGTCCGTGTGCGCGGTCGTAAGCGTTCGGATAGCCAAGATTAAACGCCAAGTGAAAGCGGCTGTTTGGGTTCATCTGGCTTAAACCCACCGCATAAAACCCTTCCGGGGCTTGATTGTCGCCTTGCGTCTGTTTCGGGCCCAATTCGCCCGAATACGTACAAATCGGATAGGTTCGAAACAGCGAGTAGGCGCCAGAGGCGTTTTTTAGCCAAAGCTCCAATTCTCGTTCACGTTTAAATATACGCACGAAAACCGGGGCCCCATAACGCAGATTCAAAAGCGCCAGATCGTGCTCCAAATGGGGCCGCACCCTTGCCGCAACCGACGCTGCGCGGCTGGAAGCCTCAGGCAACCCAGCGGCATTCACGCCAACGGCTCCCGCAAGCGCAAAAATCGTTCCGAAGAGGATTTTCGATGCCACAACCTTGCTGCATATGGCCATAATGTCCGTTCTTGGAATGCAAATGATAACTACCGTAATTCATTACACTGTAAGCCGACGACGCCTCCACCGTCCTTGCAATCGCTCGAAATACAGATAGATTACGGGTGTTAAATACAAAGTCAGCACCTGCGAGGTGAGCAGCCCGCCGACCACCGCAATGCCCAATGGCCGCCTCGATTGCGCCCCCGCGCCCAACCCCATTGCAATGGGAAGTGTACCCATAAGCGCCGCAAACGTCGTCATCATAATGGGGCGAAAGCGCACCATACACGCCTCAAAAATGGCCTGCTGCGGTGCGTGGCCCGTACGCTGCGCTTCAAGCGCAAAATCGATCATCATGATGGCGTTTTTCTTAACGATGCCAATCAACATGATCAAACCCACCGCCGAATACACGTTTAAATCCACGCCAAAAATGAGCAATGTGAGCAACGCACCGAAAATGGCCGTTGGCAAACCTGACAAAATGGTCAACGGATGGATAAAGCTTTCATAGAGAATGCCAAGCACGAGATAAATCACAAACACGGCGATGAGCAATAACAATCCCATGCCCGACACCGAAGACTGAAACGCTTGCGCGGTGCCCTGAAAACTACCGGTCATCGTCTCGGGTATCTTAAGCTTGTTGAACGTGGCGGCCATGTTCTCCACCGCTTGGCTGAGCGATGTCCCTGGCGCCAAATTAAACGATATCGTTACCGCCGGAACTTGACCCAAGTGCGCAATCGTCGCCGGACCCACCGCCTGGCTAAAATGCGCGACGGCCGCAAGCGGCACCAGCTGCGAATTAGCGCCGTGTATGTGGATTTGGCTGAGCAGGTCAGGGTCGCCTTGCTTGGAAGGATCGATCTGCATCAATACCCAATATTGATCGGTGGCGGTGTAAATCGTTGATACCTGACGCGGCCCAAACGCGGTGTACAACGCATCCTCGATTTGACCCAGCGAAACGCCTACAGCGGCGGCAGCGTCACGATCCACTTGCACGTTAAGCTGCGGCATCGCCAGTTGCAAATCACTGGTCACGTCCTGGAATTGCGGCAACTCGGTTAATGCGGAAACCAATTTCGGTACCCAGTGGAACAACCGCTCAATATCGGTATCTTGCAGCGTATATTGGTATTGCGTTTTGGTTAGCATCCCCCCGATTCGAATGATCGGTACGTTTTGCAAATACGCCTTAAATCCGGGAATGCTGCCGAGCTTGGGTCGCAACCCTTGTATAACGGCATCCGCGGAGAGCCGTTCGCTGCGCGGTTTGAGCTTAAGGATAATGCGCCCAAGATTGAGCGTCTGACTGCTTCCGCCCGAGCCCACGAAAGAAACCACTTTTTCCACATTGGGATCTGCACGAAGAATTTCAGCGGTCTGCTGTTGTTTGGCGACCATCGCCGTGAAGCCAATGTCTTGATCGGCCTCGGTAAAGACGAACAGCTGCCCGGTATCGTCACTGGGCAAAAACCCCTTGGGAATAAGAACAAACAACGCAGCGGTAGCGATCAGGATCATCACGAACCCAAACAAAATCCAACGTTGCCGCACCAGGCACATTTCAAGCGTGTGCCGATAGAGTTCCTGCGTCGCCGCAAAAAAACGCTCAAACAACCGGTACCAATAACCGTGCTGCTCCCCGCCATTGGGTTTGAGCAAGCGGCTGCACAACATCGGCGTTAAGCTTAAGGAAACAAAACCCGAGACCAAAACCGCCGTCACGATGGTAATGGAAAACTCGTGCAGCAATCGCCCAATGATGCCGCTCATGAACAGCACCGGGATAAACACCGCGGCCAGCGATAAGGTCATCGATACAATCGTGAATCCAATTTCGCGGGCACCGTCCAGGGTCGCCTGCAGCCGTGACTTGCCCATCTCCAGATGCCGGGAGATATTTTCCAGCATCACGATCGCGTCATCGACGACAAACCCGACCGACAGCGTCAACGCCATCAACGATAAATTATCAATGCTGTAACCCAACGGGTACAAAACGGCGAAGGTGCCGACAATCGACATGGGTAACGCCAGAGACGGAATCAGCGTTGCCGAAGCGTTACGCAAAAATAAAAAAATAACTAATACCACCAATACAAATGCCAACAACAAGCTAAATTGAACATCATGGACGGAGGCGCGAATGCTTTCGGTTCGATCGTAAAAAACCGTGAGTTTCACGCCCACCGGCAATTGTTGTTCAACCTGCGGCAATATGTCCCGAATTCGCTGCACCACCTCGATGGTATTGGTGCCGGGCTGCTTCTGAATCGCCAGCAAAACGCAACGGTCCTGCCCAAGCCACGCGGCCACTTTATCGGCTTGCACGCCATCGCGGACCTCCCCCAAGTCCTTAAGATGCACCGGCGCACCGTTTTGATAACTGACAATCAAATCGCCAAATGCCGAAGCCTGCGCAAGCTGCCCATTGACGATGACGTTATAGGTGCGATTAGCGCCATACAACGTACCGGTGGGGCCATTCACATTGCTCTGCGCAACCGCGCTTGCCACCTGATCAATTCCCAATCCTCTGCTTGCCAGAGCGAAGGGATCAAGATCAATGCGCACGGCATAGCGTTGCGCTCCAAACACATTCACTTGCGCCACGCCATTGACCATCGATAATCGCTGCGCCAACATCGTTTCCGCAAATTCATCGACTTTACTCAAGGGCAAAGTGTTTGATGTCATCGCCACAAAAAACACCGGTGAATCGGCCGGATTTACTTTTTTAAACGTCGGCGGGATCGTCATCGTTGGCGGCAGTTGACGCAAAGCGGCCGAGATTGCCGACTGCACGTCTTGCGCGGCCGCGTCGATATTGCGATCGAGCGCGAACTGCAAGGTGATTTGCGTTTGCCCCTGCACGCTTGCTGAGCTCATCGAATCCAACGCGGGGATCGTGGAGAATTGCTTTTCCAAAGGCGTGGCGACCGCCGCCGCCATCGTTTCCGGTGATGCACCAGGTAAGCTTGCGGAGACTTGCAGAGTAGGAAAATCCACATTTGGCAGATCGGCCACCGGCAACGATCGATAAGCCGCGGCCCCAAAGACCAGAATACCGACCATGACCAGTGTGGTCATGACTGGCCGGTGCACAAACACGCTCGAAATGCTCACCGCTTCGCTCCATTAACGGCGACGCGAACCCCTGGGCTTAGGCGCGATTGGCCATCGGTCACCACCATCTCACCGGCAACAATGCCGCGATCGATCACCGCGTCTCCCGCCACGGTGCGCGCAACGGTTACATCGCGCTGCTGCGCGCGGCTGTCAGGCCCCACCACAAACACGTAATTGCCGTTTGGCCCGGCCTTTACGGCGAGCTCCGGCACTACGACCGAATCCTGGTCTTGCCCAAGAATCAGGCTCACATTGACGAATTGACCCGGCCATATCTGCTCATCTTCATTTGGCAACAAAGCGCGCAGTTTCACGGTGCCGGTGGAAACGTCAACCGCATTGTCGATAAAAGATATTTTTCCATCTATTGCTTTGTTTTTATCCGCCCCCAAAACCCGGACCGCCAGCGGATTGCTGTCTTGCGCAGTGCGCACTCTATCCACCGTTTTCCCCGGGATCGAAAAATTGATGTAGATCGGCGTGATTTGATTCAGCACCGTCAACGCTTGGGTATCGTTGGCTTTCACCAGATTGCCTGGCTGCACCAAAACCCGCCCGATACGCCCGCTGATCGGGGCGCGAATCTGCGAATAATCCAGGAGCAGTTGCGCGCTGGCCAAATTGGCAGCATCAAGCTTCAGCATGGCCTGCGCAACATCTCGCGCTGTGGCCATCTGTTGATATTGCTCTTTCGATACCAGCCCTCGCTTAACCAACTCCTGATAGCGTTTCTCTTCGCTGCGCGCTTGCGCCAATTGCACTTCGTCCTTGGCTTGGGCGGCGCGCACCTGCTCGATTTGCGCCTGGAACGATCGCGGGTCGATTCGGAACAGCAGTTGGCCTGCTTTGACGGCATCGCCGTCCTTTACCAGTGCATGCAAAAGTTGGCCGTCGACGCGCGATTTCACCGCTACGCTGTTTATCGGCTCGGCTGTTCCAACCGCTGTGATGAGTTCCGGCACGGCTTTCTTCACCGCGCTGCTAGCATTCACCGGCACTGCAACATCCGGCGGCGGGGTTCGCGATTGGGAACACGCCGCCAACAGCGCAACGCTTAATACCAACGCCTTTCGACCAACGGTGGGCAAGCGAGCATATGGCATTACAGACATCGATCAGACTCCCAGTTTCCGGATACGGCTATATATGACACAAGCCCACGCCCGTTGTTCGTCGCACTAAGGAAAAGTTTCGTAAAGACTCGTGAAGATTCCCCGGTATTAAGGCCCGGTGACGCTGGGGTCAAGCACCGCTTATCCAAACGCAGCGGTGACGTTGCTTGCGCCGACGCGATACACTGCTCGGGTCCACTTACTAAATTCGCACACGGGTGCGTTTGTCTGCCGTTGTTGTCCATGAATCAACCGAGCTTGCTGCACTTAACTTTACCCACTCCGAGTCTGCGCCGCAGTTATTGGCTGCCGGCGCACGGAACGGCCTTGGCTTTAGCGCTGGTTGAGAGCAGTCGAAAACATCAAGGGATAATCCTCGCGGTCACGCGCGATACCCATTCGGCTCATTCATTGGAATCGGACCTGCGCGTATTTGCTTGCCCGGAGCTTCCGATACTGCATTTCCCGGATTGGGAGACGTTGCCATACGATCTGTTCCCCCCTCATCCAGAAATTGTTTCGCAACGCATAGCCACTCTTTACCGCCTACCCACCCTGGCGCGTGGCGTGCTGGTCGTGCCGATTGCCACATTGATGCAAAGACTTGCCCCATTGCGTTTTATCGGCGGCAATAGTCTGGTATTAAAACTCGGCCAATCGTTTGATTTGGCCCTCGAACAACGCCGTTTGGAGGCCGCCGGTTATCACCACGTACCGCAAGTTTCTGAACCGGGCGATTTCGCGGTACGCGGCGCGTTAATTGATATCTACCCGATGGGCACCGCCACACCGTATCGAATCGAGTTATTCGATGAGAACATCGAATCCATTCGCGATTTTGATCCGGAGACACAGCGATCGCTTAAAAAAACCGATTCCGTGGAATTGCTTCCGGCACGCGAATTCCCATTAAACGAAGAATCGATCAAGGCGTTTCGCCACAAATTGCGCGAACGTTTCCCGATCGATCCACGCCATTGCGCGATTTATCAAGATCTGAAGCAAGGAGCAACTCCGGCCGGCATCGAGTACTACTTGCCACTGTTTTTTGAACAAACCGCCACGCTATTCGATTATCTGGGCGAACGGGCTTTGGTCGTGATGACCGAAGGCGTGCTCGATGCAGCTGAGCAATTTTGGCAGCACACCCAGCAACGGTATGAACAACGCGCCCACGATATTGAACGCCCCATCCTGCCTGCGCAAGAGCTTTACCTAACCCCGCAGCAATTGCGGGAGCAGTTGAATGCATCTGTGCGCGTTGAGATGGTGCCTGAGCACACAAAAACAAATGCAGTCGCATTGGCGATGTTACCGGCACCGTCACTGCCGCTTAACAAAAAAGGGGAAGCGCCTGCTGCGGAATTGCGATCGTTTCTCAATGCCTACCAAGGACGCGTGTTGATCGCAACCGAATCGGCCGGCCGACGCGAAGCCCTGCTCGATCAGCTCAACAGCGCCGGATTAAAGCCGCAATCGCTGAGCTCGTGGCATGAATTCCTGGTGAGCGACACGCGTTTTGCCATCACCGTGGCGCCGCTTGAAGATGGCCTGGCGCTAATCGATCCCGCTCTAACCGTCCTCACCGAACGCCAGCTCTTTGATGAACGCGTACAGCAAACGCGCCGCCGCAAACGCGCCGGCCGAGACCCCGAAAGCATCGTTCGTGATTTAGCTGATCTTGCGCTTGGTGCGCCGGTGGTCCATACCGACCACGGAGTCGGGCGTTATCAAGGGCTTTTGAAGCTGGATATCGGCGGCGATCCCGGAGAGTTTCTCGCGATCGAGTACGCGAAAGGTGACAAACTCTACGTGCCGGTGGCGCAATTGCAATTGGTGAGCCGATATACCGGGGCCGCGCCGGAGCTTGCCCCCTTGCATTCATTGGGCGGCGAACAATGGGCGAAAATAAAACGCAAGGCCGCTGAAAAAGTACGCGATGTTGCGGCCGAATTGCTGGCTCTGTACGCAAAACGCGAAGCGCGCCCCGGGCATGCGTTTAACTACGATCGCGCCTTATACGAACAATTCGCCGCAAGTTTCCCCTTCGAGGAAACTCCCGATCAATTAAACGCAATCGAGGCCGTAATCAGCGACCTTACTGCGGCAAAACCAATGGATCGCGTCGTCTGCGGCGATGTCGGATTCGGTAAAACCGAAGTAGCCCTGCGTGCGGCCTTCGTCGTGGCAATCGCGGGAAAACAAGTGGCCTTGCTAGTGCCAACCACCTTATTGGCGCAACAGCATTACCAGAATTTTCGCGATCGCTTCGCGGATTGGCCAATCCGGATTGAAGTATTGTCGCGATTCAAAAGCAAAAAAGAAATTCAAGCGGAAATCGAAAAACTCGCCAACGGCGGCATTGACGTCATCATCGGCACCCATCGATTGCTGCAAACCGACGTCAAATTCAAAGACCTTGGCTTGGTGATTGTCGACGAAGAGCACCGCTTCGGAGTGCGTCAAAAAGAACAGCTGAAAAAGCTGCGCGCCGAGGTGGATTTGCTGACGCTGACCGCGACGCCCATTCCACGCACGCTGAACATGTCAATGAGCGGACTGCGCGACCTAAGCATTATCGCCACGCCACCAGCGCATCGTATGGCGGTGAAGACATTTATCAGCCCCTACGATCCAGCGATGCTGCGCGAAGCGTTCCAACGTGAGCTTGCGCGCGGCGGTCAAGTATATTTTTTGCACAACGAAGTAGAAAGCATCGAAAGAACCGCTCGCGAATTGGAACAACTGATTCCCGAAGCGCGCATCCGCATTGCCCATGGCCAGATGCCGGAGCGCGAACTGGAACAAGCCATGGGCGATTTTTACCGCCAGCGCTACAACGTGTTGGTATGCACCACCATCATCGAATCGGGAATCGACATTCCCACCGCAAACACGATTGTCATCAATCGCGCCGATCGATTCGGTTTGGCACAGCTGCATCAATTACGCGGCCGTGTCGGGCGATCGCATCATCGTGCTTACGCGTATCTGATCGTGCCTGAGCGGCGCGCTATGACCAAAGACGCCGAAAAGCGGCTTGAGGCCATCGCCGCGTTGGAAGATCTCGGAGCTGGTTTTACGCTCGCCACACACGACTTAGAAATTCGCGGCGCCGGTGAGCTACTTGGTGAAGATCAAAGCGGGCAAATACAAGAAGTCGGTTTTTCGCTATACACCGATTTGCTCGAGCGCGCAGTAAAAGCGCTTAAAGACGGCAAGACGCCGGATTTCGATCTGGCCTCCGAACACGATGCCGATGTCGAGCTGCATATTCCCGCATTAATTCCCGATGATTACCTGCCCGACGTCCACACCCGTTTAACGTTGTATAAACGCATTGCCAGTGCCTGCGATGAACCGACATTGCGCGAGCTGCAGGTGGAGATGATTGATCGCTTCGGTCTATTGCCCGAGGCCGCCAAGAACCTGTTTGCGGTCGCTGCTCTTAAATTGACGGCAACTCGATTGGGCCTGCGCAAATTGGAACTTGGCGCAACGGGTGGGCGAGCTTTATTTAAACCCAAACCCGACATCGATCCGATGCAGGTTATCCGATTGATTCAATCTCAACCTAAAACTTACGCATTGGATGGCCAGGACAAGCTTCGATTAAAACTCCCCATGCCCGGCACTGCCGAACGCATACGCGTTGCGACTGAGTTGCTGGCGGCACTGGGAGGGTCCACCTAATTCAACATGTAGTGGTACTTATTTGCTTTTCGACGCTCGCACCGCGTGAATCGCCTTCGACCGATTGCGGGTAATGACATACACCGCCGCAGGGGGGACATTCAACAGCGCAAAGCCAGCCCGCCTGGCGGACAAACGCAATTCGCTTAACACCTCGCGCGATACCGGGCACGTCGGTCCGTAGGTAAATTGAATCAATCGGCCTTCCGGGCCTAGCACGCTAAATGCGGCTTCGAGAATTTCGCGTTGAGTCCGCCGCGACATCGATAGCAAACCAAGTCCGCTTAATACCGCGTCGGCCAGTCCGCCATCAGCGTAGCCACTCTTTTGCGCAATCGTTTGCAATTCGCGCGCATCGCCGCAAACCACTTGCACATTGGGAAAACTGCTGTGCAGATGCTGATACAACGCCTCGTTCAATTCCAACACCAATAAATCTTGAGCGGCGATACCGTGTTTCAGCAGCGCGCGCGTAAATACCCCGGTGCCCCCACCAAGCTCAACCACGCGCCGAGCGCCTTTCGGTAATTCCTGAATCATCTGGCGCGCTAATTGCCGGCCCGAAGGCGAGAGCGCGGCAATCCCTAACGGGTTTTTCAACCATTGCCGAAAAAACGTCCACGCCACAGGTGTGCCTGAAGCAAAGCCGCCTTTAGAAACTTGCCGACGCGGGGAAGACATGCGGAAATCCACGAACAATATTGAGAGCTATCATAGTTCGGTATTCGCTTCGCGACCAGTGTTTGTATCGCAACTCGAGTGATTTGAACGGAATATTTACAAATTAGTTTGAATACTCAATAAGAATCACTTTTTTTATAACAAAAAGCCCTGTCAAATTTGACAGGGCTCGTCGTTTGCCAAAGATCTTATAACTTTGACTTAATATTAACGATATCCATCACGATGGTAGTGACGATGGCGATCGTAATGGCGATCGTGCTCGTAATAACGCACCCGACGCACCGGACGGTCATAAACCACATAAGTGGAAGGATACGAATCGTAGTAATCATAATAAGCGGGGCCATAATAAGCCGGCGCATAACCGCCATAGACTCCTACACTGACATGGCTACCATGATAACCGCAATGGCGACAGTCGGAATAACCGACGCTGTAACCCGGACCAGAAATACTAACGCTGCCATACGAGTGACTCCGCGCCATAGCTGCCGGAGCTAACGCCAGCGCCGACAGGGCGAATAAGCCGATAAGCAACATGCGAAAACGATGATTGGTTGTCATAACAAGCCCTCCTTTGAGCTTGGTGGGCATTGTGCCGTGGTGTGACTGAATCCAGACTGAAATGCCCATTATCCTCCGCGCCGGCGAATTTCCCAGCAGCGATGAATGCGCGAATTGCGGGTGAAATCAAAGGGAATCGTCTTCTGGGTGATCTCTTCAACGGCAAGATCGGGTAATTCGCCATGATCAAGCTTAAAGCGGCGGAAATTATTGGAAAATAAAATCAACCCGCCGGGAGCAAGACGCTTGGCGCAAAGGTTAAGCAATCGCACATGGTCGCGCTGCACATCGAAGTCATCGGCTCTCTTTGAATTGGAAAACGTCGGCGGATCGACGTAAATCAATTGATATTGAGCGCTGTCTTGTTCCAACCAGCTTAGGCAATCGGCTTGAATCAGTTGATGGTCCGAATCGCGATAGCCGTTCAACGCCAAATTGCTGGCGGCCCAATCAAGATACGTGGCGGAAAGATCAACGCTGATGCTGGATCGGGCGCCGCCGGCCGCAGCATATACGGTAAAACTCCCGGTATAGCAGAATAAATTTAAAAAGTGGCAGCCTTTCGCCAGCGCCCGCACGCGAGCGCGCAGCGGACGATGGTCGAGAAACAACCCCGTATCAAGGTAATCGAACAAGTTCACCAAGAACTGCAGTCCTCCCTCGCGCACCTCGAGAAACTCCCCACGCTGCGCCATACGTCCGTATTTCTCTCCGCCTTTTCCACGGCTGCGGGTTTTTACCGCAATGCGGTCGCGCGGAATATCAAACACCTCAGCGGCCACGCGCACGGCTTCGCGCAAACGTGTCGCCGCCACTGATTCCGGCAAACTGGCGGGAGCGAGGTATTCTTGAAGGTGTAAATATTGCTCATACACATCGATCGCCACCGCGTACTCGGGCAGGTCCGCATCGTATGCGCGGTAGCAACTCACCCCTTCACGAGCGATCGTCTTGCGCAGGTGCTTCAGATTTTTTTCCAACCGGTTACGCAACATTTGTGCGCCAGCGGAAAGCGGCTTCGGTTCGGGTTTAACGCGCGGTGCCGTTTCCTTGGCAAGATCAAAATTCAATAGCAGGCATTCCAAAGCGCCGTTGTAGAGTTTGTATTTTTTTTCAGCGCGCAAACCAATGGCCAGCCCAAGATCTGGAATCGAGGTGATCACACTGGCGCGCCACGTTGAAAATTCGCGCTTCAGGCAATCACCCAGACCACGGTAAAGCTCCTCCCACGAGGCATCCGCGGTCATGCGTTCACCATACGGGGGATTTACAATCAACAACCCAGGTTCAGCGCACTCGTGCGGGCGGGTAAGATGCGATAGCGATTGCCGACCCAAGTGAATGAACCCCGCAACCCCTGCCGCCTGCGCGTTGCGTTTGGCTTGCCCAAGCACAGTGGCATCGTGATCAAATCCAAAAAACAGCGGCGGGAGATCCTTCAATCCGGCACCAGCCCGCTGCGTTGCGTCATTCTGCAGTTGTTCCCACAACGTCGCATCGTGCTGTTTCCAGCCTAAGAAACCGAAATACTCCCTCCTCAACCCTGGCGCGACATCCGCCGCCATTAGCGCAGCTTCAATCACCAACGTGCCCGAACCACACATCGGGTCCACCAACGCACCGCCGGCTGCGAATATCTCAGGCCATCCCGCGCGCAACAGCATGGCGCAGGCAAGGTTTTCCTTAAGCGGCGCGATTCCGGTACCGCTGCGGTAACCGCGCCGATGCAATGGCTCCCCTGACAAATCAATACTGAGAAAAGCCCGCTCGCGACGCACCGCGATGTTTAGCCGTATAGACGGCCGTTCCAAATCCACGCTGGGCCGTAAACCCAAGCGCTCGCGGAATTGATCGACAACCGCATCCTTTACGCGCAATGCCGTAAACTGGCTGTTGCGCAACCCATCGTTGGTGCCCACGGCGTCCACCGCAAACGTCTGCTCGGCGGAAAGATGTTGATCCCAATCAATTGAGCCCGCCGCTTGATATAAAGCCGCCTCGCTTTCCGCTTCAAATTCCAACAACCGCAACAAAACGCGGCTGGCCAAACGAGACCATAAACAGACTCGATAACCGATTTC
The DNA here is from genome assembly GCA_964466115.1 of uncultured Rhodanobacteraceae bacterium. GTDB lineage: Bacteria > Pseudomonadota > Gammaproteobacteria > Xanthomonadales > Rhodanobacteraceae > Pseudolysobacter. The sequence continues at coordinate 24,594 of CAYXMH010000012.1, forward strand.
AAGCGAACCGGCGAAATGCACGCCCGCGAGCGATTCATGCGGATTTAACGCACCCAGCGCCTTTAATTCGTCAACCAAAAGATATTCGATACCTTTAGGGCAAGTAGCAAAGTATATATAATCACTATTCACGAAGATGCCAATAAAAACCGGGTAAGGAACAGTTCGAATTGTGTCGCAATGAAATCAACATGATTGCTTAACCGATGAGTATCCGGTAACAAGACCAAATTGGCGTGACGCTTGCGCGCAAACGCGATCACGTTGCTAACCGGGATCAACTCATCATCCCAACCGTGCACTACAGTAGTTGGTATTGGCGCCGCATCAAAGGATTGTGCAAACCCAGGGATCGTCAACGGTAGCGCCATGAGAAACAATCCCGCACAAGGTAATTCCAGCGACACTAATCCGGAAATAAACGCACCCATGCTGGAGCCGGCCAATATCAAGCGCTCTTTGCCACCCGCTTGTTCTTTCAATCGCAGTAAACGATTAGGGATATATGCAACATCTTGCGTGGCATCAAGATCGCGATAATCCGGCAACGTAGTACGGAATCCCAAGCGCTGCGCAACCGCCGCCATTGCGCTGACTTTGCTGGCCAATGGGCTGCTGTTCATGCCATGCGATAACACCACATGGCCATTCATGGACGAGTTTCTGCCAACGCCACGCAACGCGCACAACGCGCGCCTTCGTTATTTTCAATCGGCGTTCCGCAATTGGAACACCAATGATGCTTGCCACCCTGCTGGGTTTCGTCAACCGCAACCCGCTCATCAAACACCACGCATTCTCCACGCCAACGACTGCTTGCGGCAGGCGTTTGCGCAAGATAATTCAAGATTCCACCGCGCAATTGAAAAACATGTCGATAGCCGCGACTGATCAAATAACTAGACGCTTTTTCACAGCGGATCCCACCGGTGCAAAACATCGCGATCTTATGTTCTTGTTGCCCGGCCAGTTTGGTTTCTACAAATTCCACAAATTCAGAAAATGAACGCGTATCTGGATCGAGTGCGCCGGGGAAAGTGCCGATGGCGACTTCGTAACGATTGCGGGCATCAATCAACAACAATTGAGGATCCTGAAGCAGCGCGTTCCATTCCCGCGGGTTTAAAAAAACGCCGGTTTTTTGCTCGACATCAAGCGCCTCCACACCCAATCGCACAATCTCTCGTTTAATGCGCACTTTAAAGCGCCGAAACGGTACGTTCCCGCACTCGGTTTGCTGCCACTGCAATAAACGCAATTGCTTATCTACGGTTAACCATTGGTGCAGCTTAGCAATGGCTTGCGCACTGCCTGCCACCGTCGCATTGATGCCTTCCGGTGCAAGCAGCACCGTTCCGAAAAACCCATGGCTTTCGCCAAATTCGCACACACAGCGACGCCACTCTTGCAATTCACCAAGCCTGGTAAATTGATAAAACGTTGCTATTACATTGGCGCTAGCATCCTGGTTGTGCATCCGCAAATGATACCATGGCGCACAACGCCCTTCGAACAACAGCGCATTGTCTGGCCATTAATTTATGTCTCAAAGCGTTATCATCCATGACTGGCCACTGCCTTACGAAACTTGCCTGGATCAGCGCACCCCCGAATCCATTGACCTCGTGGTCGTACATTCAACCGAGCTTCCCGATCTTGCAATGGCGCGCGTGTATGGTGAACGTGTTATTTACGACGCATCGCGCACGGGAAACAGCGGTCATTACTACATCGATCGTGATGGCAGTGTGCATCGCTTCGTCGCCGATACGCGCATTGCGCACCATGTGCATGGATACAACACCCGCTCGATCGGGATTGAGATGGTCAATCTCGGCCGCTACCCCAACTGGCTGGACAGTCGCCATCAAACCATGTCTGAGCCGTATCCGGGGCCGCAAATCGGCGCACTGCTCGCGTTATTGAAATGGCTTAAACAACACTACCCCAAAATTACCGAAATAGCCGGCCACGAAGATCTGGATTTGGGCCTTGTCCCATCTAGCGATAATCCGCACATACAGCTGCCGCGCAAACGCGATCCCGGTCCTTTGTTTCCGTGGAACCAGATCGTGCCGGCCTGCGGGTTACATAGGCTCACTCCTGCGCTTTAGACCGTCCCAAATTCGCGCGATTTGTACCAATTGGCTAATTTGCTATAGTTTACGGCAACAGGGGTGCTGCCGTGTCAGCTGCCAATCACATCGAAATACCAGGTTACGACGTACTGTACCCGCTCAATACCGGCGGTATGTCCACCGTTTACCTTGCGATCCAGCGCGCGTTGGAGCGCCAAGTCGCCATCAAAGTGCTCAACGCCAACCTCGGCAACGACGAGCACGAACGTAAATTGCTGGAACGCCGCTTTCTGTTGGAGGGGCGCACCATCGCAAAATTGCCCCACCGCAATATCGTTGCCGTATACGACATCGTCAGCGACGGCAAATTGGCCTACATCGTCATGGAATACCTTGCCGACGGCTCTCTCGCCGCGCGCATGCACAAAGGTTTAAGCCTGGCCGAAGCGGTATCGGTGATCGTGCAAATAGCCGGGGCGCTCGGGTTTGCCCACGAGCACGGCGTCATTCATCGCGATTTAAAACCCGCGAACATCATGTTCCGCGATGGCGATACCCCGGTATTAACCGATTTCGGCATTGCCCGACAACAAGGCGTCGACGCCACTCGCTTAACCCAAACCGGCATGCTGATCGGCACACCAACCTATATGAGCCCGGAGCAGATCAACGGTCTTGATGTCGATGGCCGTGCAGATTTGTACAGTTTAGGGATTTTATTCTATGAACTCTTAAGTGGCAGCCCGCCCTTCAGTGGGGATTCGCCCATCTCCATGCTGATGGCGCACCTTACCCAGACAGCGGCGCCGTTGCCGATCGAGGTTAGCCATTTTCAAGGTTTGATCGAACGCATGCTGGCCAAAGACCGCGAGCAGCGCTACACCAATATGCGCGAGTTCACGTCCGCGCTGCGCTCCTTAATTTCTACCAGCAACACCTTGATGCTGCGTTTGCGCAGCGATCCCAATCTCAGCGCTTCGGAACAAATCCGCGCCTTAGGGTTCATCAATACCGGCGAAGAGCCTGTGCCGAAGCCCCAATCCACCAAACCGATAAAGCCATCCGGCAAAGCTTCACGACCCCAGCCGATGAATGAGCCGGCAAACTCACCCGCTTCGGACATGGAGCCCGGCGAAGCCTTTGTGAAAGAATTGGTCACCGGCCGGCGTTCGCGAGTGAAGCCGCCGCCCGCAGCGGAAGCAGTGGCGGCAACCCCCACCCTCACCACCGCTCGTCCACGCCATCGTCGTTATTGGATGGTGGTTGCTCCGTTGTTATTGCTTGCCGCAGCGGTAGGTGGTTGGTTTTGGTTTAAAGCACAGGCTGAAGCGGAAAAGCAGCATTTGATTACCGCCGCACTTAACCGCGCCGATTCGTTGGTTACCAGCGGCAAGATCGCGGCGCCCGCCGAGGACAATGCCGTTGCTGTTTTGCGCCAAATCCTAACGAAGAATCCCAACAATACAGCAGCGCGTACCCGTCTGACCGCCATCGCCGAGCGTTCCCGCAACGATGCCGAACAAGCGCTAACGCGCGGCGCGCCGAAAGAGGCGCTCCCGTTCATCGATGCCGGTTTAAGTGCAATGCCCGATGACAGTGCTTTGATCGAATTGCGCCGCCGCGCGTTATACGCGGTGGAGGTCAGCGGTTTAATCAATGCCGCCGCCAGCAACCCGGCCCGACCAGCCCCACCCCTTCCACGCGGAGTGTCCTCTACCGACAAAACCTCCGCGCGTGAAATCAAGCCCACAGTCGATTCAAAAACGTCCACCAATTCAAATGTGAAGAATTCACCTTCGGATAATTCGCCAACCACCGCCCCCAATCGAACGAATGAAAAAGTCGTAACCGGTCCAGAAAAGCCCAAACCGCAGAATCCGGAAAAAACCGCCGACGCATCGTCAAACAACAACGACGAGTTATTGGCCCTGCTGCCCGATCAACTCGATACCCTATGGCGCCCGAAATCCGGCAACAGCTTTACCACCGAGTTCGCCAGCGCCGAGCGCCAAACCGGTTGCGTCGCGGTCGGTTTTATCGTCGAGGCGGATGGTCATCCCTCCAGCTTGCGCGTGTTGCGCTCACTGCCCAACGCCGTTTACGACACCCAAGCCTTGGATACCATACGCGGCTGGCGTTTCACACCGACTACCGCCAACAGCAAACGCCAAGCCGTATACACCTATGCCTTGCTTACCTACCGCTTTGGCCAAGACACGCAAGCGCAGGCGATAGCCGATCAGCTTGCCCTTCAATGCAAGATTAAATCGCTGGGGCAATAAGCGGACCGAAACATCCGCATAACGCGCAGAGTGTAGATGCCGTCTTACGCGTTACGTAGTAAATCCACATCTTGCAGTAGCAGATCGCTGTTATGCCTTTCCAGCAAATTGACGATGAAGAACCAGGTTGCACCTTTGGTTGTCGCGCGGCGATAGTTGGGCATGACGGATCGCGTTTATTGGAATCCGTAATTGTCGCAAACCCCACATTCGGCGGAAACCGCTGCGCGGATTCCGCTCTACGTCAAGCCGCCTTATGGCCTTACGTCAACGACGCTATGAATTCAGTCATGTCTGAAGAATCAATAGACCAGTGGATACCGT
>CAYXMH010000012.1:29377-80195 GCA_964466115.1 uncultured Rhodanobacteraceae bacterium
CTTACGTCTTACGTCTTACGTCTTACGTCTTACGTCTTACGTCTTACGTCTTACGTCTTACGGCTTTCAGTTTAAGGGCCACGTCGTATCTCTAACACGCTTGAAAAAGTATACATACTAGATGTTGCTGGATCATAAGGAAGCAAGTGAACCGCTTCATCGTATCCCATCAGCTGTGTTTGATAGCCGGCGGCCTCAAGCTGAGCTCGCGCTCTCGGTATGCGGCTAATCAACTCAGGTGTCTCAAACCACTGATCGAAAGTTATGAAACCTTGACCTCCTGGTCGAAGAAGCCGTGCTACATCCATCGGGGCATTAATATAATCAGGATAAACATTCTCAACGTAAACGCGATCATAGGTCCCAGAAGGCAAGGATTGGCCGCTGGCTATTATTACCTCTACGCCGGCGGGCAGCTCTCCGCCATTTCGACGGGCCGCTAATCTAACCCCCGAATTCATTACCAGTGCGTCATGATCAATTAATGAAATGCGAGCTCCCGGATAACGCCAAGTGAATTCAGGAATTCGTAGCACATTCCCACAGCCCAAATTCGCTACACTGAAACCGCCGCCATTCCCTCCGCCTCCTCCAGTGCTTCCAGAAGGAGGGGGCGAGCTCTGCTGTACTTGGGCGGCGCTGTTATTGGTGAGACGGGTACTGTTATAACTTGGCGCTTGGCCTGTGGGACCTGATCCCGCAGCAGTGGACCCAGCGCTAAAAAACGTTGCTGCCCATTGCCGCGCTGCCGCCGCTCGAGCCGCATTCAAGTACGGCAACGCTCTGGAGCCATATCTTAAAATCGTGGCACCGACGCCTTCAGCGGCTAAGGTTGCTCCCGCGGCCATACCGATTTCGGGTCTTGAGGGCAGCGCTTCCACATGCGATGGTGCGGCGATGGGCGTTACGCCACTGCCGGGCTGCAACGTACCATTTGTAGCGGCCAAAGGTGTGATCGCCGGCAGGTGTCCGTGTTGGGTATAGTACGCCGCACGAGCACTGCTGTTCGGAATGCCGTTGATGCATTCGGAGGGGCTCGCCTGGCAGAACTGGCGAACCGCAGTGGCCACATCCGCCGGAGGAATGGGCGCCGGGTGTTCGATCGCGTTACCCGGCATTGATTGCAATCCAGAAGGATCGTCATTGACTATCGGATTTTCATCGAATGCGGCATAAGCATCGCCGGCGGCGAGTCGATTGCGGATCGGATCGCGGCTGGTCCAGCGAGTGGTGGCGGGAGCGTAGCTGCGTGCACCAAAGCGATACAGCCCAGTTCCGGTTTGATCGATGCGCCCGCTCTTGTAACCGTACCATTCGGCGCTAAAACCACTAGTACGGCTTTGTATCATTTGCCCAAACGGCGTGTAGTTCGCATAGGCCGTGCTAAGGCTACTGCCACCGTGCCGCACCATCGCCACATTACCAAGCACGTCGGACTCGATCATCGCATCATCGCCCGGTCCGAGCACGGTTTTGCGTTCGCTACCCATGTGCCTGCGTAGTGCTTGGCGGGTCAAGTTACTGCTGGCATCCAATCGATACTCAATCTCCAACCCGGGGAACGCCGCATAGGCGACGGTGGGAGTAGTGCTGCCCGGCGCCTTGACGTATTGGAACGTCTGGTTCTGGTTCGCGTCGTAGACGTAACCGCCGCCGTCATGGGTGTAGACCTGGCCCAAAGGATCGTTGCCGTATTGGGTGGCGTTGGCAAAAGAAGGCAGCGAAGCCAACAACGTCAATGCAGCGCACGTCGCAAAGCGATGCGTCATGACCGTCGCGACTCCTATTGGAAATCGCGATTGGCGTACGTGAACTCGAGGCAACCCGCGCATAACAACTCCATTGAGATACCGAACACCGGTTGCCGTGCTCATCTACTTGGCGTGCCATCGCTGGTCAACGATCCGGTCGGATCGTAGTCGTAGTGATGGATCGGAGTTCCATCCTTGATGTTGAGTTGATCACTCAGCTGCGTCGCGTCGTAACCTTCGGCGTAACGGTACTGCAGATGCCGTTGATTTCCTCCCGGTATCACCTCGTTCAAGGTGTCGGTGCGCTCATCACAGGTTCCTGTTTCTGCGTTGCAGCGATAGGTCACATGCCCGACATAGCCGCTCTCGGTTGCCGTGGTTAATTGCCCGGCCAAGTTGTACTGATACCCGGCCATTAAGGACATACCATCCGGACGATTGGTCGTAATCGAGATCGGCAATCCGGTATTTTCATCGCGCCCAATCGTCTGCGTGTACGGATTGGGTAAATCCGGTGCCGTCAGCGTCATGTCCTTCAACATCCCGTAATGGTCGTACGACACCGTCTTGGTCCCGCCGCGGCTGTCATGACGTTGATACAGTTGACCCAATGCGGTGTAGTCATAGGATTCGACCGGTGTGGCCGATGGGTTGGTCTCGTCCCAGATCTTGGCAATGTGGCCGGCTTCGTCGTACTCGTAGCGCGTGACCAAACGCCCGGCAAACGAACCGTCCGTATCGATCGTCGTGCGCCGCACGGCGCCGCTCGGTTCATATTCGGTGGTGTATATCAACCGATCGACCAGCGTCGTCGCCGTCCCCGGCCAACGCACTACGGTGTCGATCGTCACACTCTCGACTTGTTGCTTGGCGTTGTAGGTGTAGGTCTTGGTTTCACTCGGGTTCGATTCGCTGTAGACCTGACCGTAACCGTCGATCGCGGAGTTGTTGATGTACGTTAAATTGACTCCGCCATAACCGATCAACGACGCGTCGTCCGAGAGTGGCTTGATCGTGCGCAGCACCTTGCCGGTCACGCGATCAAGTTGGACCACCTCATCGGTCGTCGTGAACGTGCCATCGGCCGCATAGTGCGTCCCAATCGAATGCATCTCTTCGGTGGGCGATGTCAGGTCGTTCACATCCGGGTACACCGTGCGCGTGGTCTCGATCGGACGATGAGCCACTCGATCCGCTTCGCTGTTGTAACGGCTCACGATCGTTGGCCGACCGGCCAGGTCGTACTCATACCCCGTTACTTGGCCTTCCGCATTAGTCACGGCGAGCGTGCGGCCCATTTCGTCCGTCACCGCTTTCGTCACCATTGCATCGTCACTGCCCTCCCGCACAAACGCGCGGTGTATCACCGTGCGCTGGCGCGGAATCGCTTCGCTCTCGCTGACGCGCGTTGTCGCCGTACCGCTTAGCCCGCGATAGGTCCTGGCAATTTGGTGCGGTCCATCGCTATTCCAGCTAAAACTCGATTCGTGATGCAACGTGCGCCCCGCCGACAACGCCAGGGTGCGCGGTTGGTTGCGATCGTCAAATTGCGACAGTGTGCTCGACACATACGCAGCCGGGTTTTGCGGATCCGGAGTTATGGTCTGCGTCGCGGCACCTTCGATTCCGTAATTGGCAAACTGCTGCGGTGCATCGATGGCCGTCGCTAAACTCTGCGTCCATAGCGTTTGTCCCGCACCATCGACACAACTGCCACTGACATGCTTTTTGGCATTCGGTGCATCGTAGCTATCGCCCGCTACCAAGGTTTGGCTGATATGAAAAATACCCCCTACCCAGTTACCGTTGATTGGGCATGCCGACTCACCAAACCATTCGGCGTTCTGATTTAACTGCGTGAACCGGTACGAGCCATCGGTTCCACGGCTGGTTGTCGCTAAGCTACGAATCACACGTCCCAGTCCGTCATAGTCGGTATGCACCGTCGGCGTATAAGGCTGACGGCTTTCAACCATTGATGCCGGGGCCACCCACGCATTGCTCAACGCGGTGGGTAAGTGATCCACACCCACCAGCTTCCACGGCAACCGCAGCGTCGATTGCGCCGCGTTGTAACCCGGCGGCACTGGACGGCGATCGCGCAACGCCGCCGTGATCGGGTCGTTCGAATTGCTGTACGGCACCGCCGGATCCGGCGGCTGCGGTTTCTCCGCGTTGCTCGGTGCCGTCACCGACGTTGGCGGCGGAATGGGACGATCGGCTTTGGGTACCGGGAGGGTGTCCCTCGTTTGGTACTTGCTCAACGCCGGAATCGACGGGGACACCCCACCAAAACCCGGGGCCTGCGTATCGATCGCCGGGCACACGTCCGCTTTGGCACTCGATACCGGCCCACCAACCAATGGCCGCGGTGATAAACCCACCGGTCCGCGCGTCTCAATAACTGCGCCGTTGCTTAAATTGATCACCGACTCCGTGCGCCGACCGTCCGGCTGGCGCACCAAGTTCAGCTGAAGATGATGCGGGTCGTAGCAATAGCTCGTCACCCGGCCAGCCGGATCGGCTACGTGCGCCAATACGCCATCGCGGTCGTCGTAGTAATAGCGCGTTCGAAGCGCGTGCCCTTCGTCGTTCGGTGCCGTTTCATCAAAAAACACCACGCTTTGGCGCAAACGTCCCTTATTGATCGTTGCACTCGGACATTCGAAGTTGTCCGGATTGCAGTCGTAATCGCTGCGTGTGTGCGATAAAAGTTTGGTCACCGTGCCGTCGGCGGCTGTTCCGTAGCTGCGCGACTCGGTCGGCACCTGCGTGTAAAAAATGCCTCGCGCATCGCTAAACCGTCCGCGTTGATAACTCATCACCGTGCGCATGCTGTCGCGGTCGTCGTTAATATCACCCTCATCCACCACCTCAACCGGCGCACCCAAATACGCCAGCGCATCGCCACTGGGATACACATAGTGCATCGCCGTGGTCACCGGCGTGGGGTCGTACACACCCGGTGAGCGCTCGTGCCAGGTGCTTGTGATGACTCCTTGAGGCAAATGCACATCCGCGGGTTGGATCGTTTGTCCGTTCCAGGCTCGCGTGTGCGCGGCCACGTCCTGATACGTGTGCGTCGTGCGTTCCAAGGTCTGGCCGCTTGCGCTTCTCAGTTCACGGCTTAACAACAACCCTTCATGGCCAAAACTTGTGTCGTAGCGTTCAACGATCGTTTGATTGGTCGGCAACGTCGTCGTTACCACCCCAAAGCCCAAAAACCCGGCCGCGGCGATCGCCAGCTGGCCGTCTTCACGCCCTTCACCGTGGCGGCCGTATTGGCCTTGCGAAAACGCGACCTTGGTCGTCTGTTGCGGACCGCTGGCACTGCTGGTACCCAACGTCTGTTGGATCGATTCCAGCACAAACCCCTTGCTCGGTACCCCACGTGGGTCTCGCATCAGCGCTTGCGCAATCGTTTGGTAGTGATACTGGATCGTTCCGCCTAAGCCGTCGTGCACTGCCCTCATCCTTCCCGGCGCCAATGTCAGGTCCGCATCGGTGATCAGCGTTGTTTGCCGCGTCGTCGGGTTCAACACCAACAAATCCGGACGGCCATCGCCGTTCATATCGATCATCTGCGTGGTCTGCTCACGCGTCTCCTGCCACTCGCGCGTCCGGCGACCGGCCGCGGGCGCCATCCAGCGCACCACGCGCGCCGATTCCATCCAGCCGCTGGGCAACAATGCGGCGCTCGGCAACGAAACCTGAAGCGGTGCGCTCAGCTGACCGCTGCCGCCGAGGCGCACGCCATGCGGCTGCACCATGTCGGCAAATCCGTCGCCGTTAAAATCCACAAACTGCTCCAGCACCTCTTCCGTGTGCTCAAAATGAAATCCACTCTCGCCCGTGATGTCGCTCGCATTGCCGCGCATGCGCACGTTCGATAAATACCCCGGTAAGTCACCGCCTAAGGTCGAGGGCACCAGTTGCGATCCCTTAAATCCGCGCCCGGTGCTGAACAGCACTCCCAATGGCTCCAGTTGGTACGAGCCGCCGCCCTGCAGCTCGCTCCTGCGGAATCCCGCGTGCAGCTTCACCGGCGTGGTCACAATGTCCGCCAACCCGTCTCCGTCCATATCGATCGTCTGTGACACCGACAACCCGGTCTCATCGCAGCGATCCGCATTGTTCCCGTAACAGTGATTGCGGATCGTGGCACTGGTGGCCGGTGCCAATTGCTCCGGATCGAAGCTCCCACCCAACCCGTTATTCCATCCGTCCCCGGCCATCGCCCGCGTCCACCAAAACTCCGGCATGGCATTGAATTGCAGTTCCATCTGGCCATCGGCTCCCGGCAGCAGCTGGCCGCGGTACACCGTCAGCGCGTATTGCTCCGGGATGGCGTGCTCGCCATAGGTGGTATTAAGTAGGGGAAATGGCTGGTTCAACAGCGTTCCCACCTTCATCGCCGCAATCCGATCGGGGATGCCGTCGCCGGTTACATCCACCAGCGAGCCCAACTCGCTCGATGAGTAATCGAACCCGACGCCGTTGTTGTCGAGGTTGTTCAGATCGTCCCACTCGCGCTGGTCGCTGTTGCGCACGGTCGCCGACACGTTCTGCTGCGGCGCCTTCAATAAGGTTGCCGCCAAGCCGCCCACCGTCACCGACCAGGGCGTGTTTGCCCAAGGCCGCGGTGCCTGCATCGATAAATCAATCGGATTGGTGCGATAGGTGCGCCATTGCAGATCGTCGATCACCGCCGGTGGGTTCAATAACATCCATTGAAACAACTGATGATTGCCGATCAGGCGAATCGTATCGGCGTAGCCATCCGAATCGGTGTCGATTTGAAACGACTCATTGCCGGTGATCGCCAAAAACGGCGCGCGCTGACTCGGCAACGCCGTCGGGTAAGCACTGCCCAGTGTCGAGCGCCACAACTCTGCACCGCAGAACGCCGCCATCGGTCCATCGCCGAGGGTGGCGTTCATCGCTGCTGGCGCCCAGGACAGCGCTTGAAGTGCACCAAAGCTGCCGTCCGTGTGTCCCGGTGCAAACGTCGGCATCGCACCGCTGGCAAATCGATCGCAGCTTTGCGCCGAGAAGAAGTCCACGTAATCCGGGATTCCGTCGCCATTTTGGTCCGACAGCATCTGCACCGTTGAAGGAGCGCCGGCAATATCGTTGTACAAACATTCCTCACCACTGCAATCGACATTCGTTGACGGCCAATGCCCCGTATAGCGACCACCGCTGCCGCCGAAACTGCCGCTGTAGATCTCCCGTTCCATCACCGAAGGTTCCGTCGGCATTTGGCGCGTCAGCGCCGAGTGGCCGAACACCGGCTTGGCCACGTCCGCCGGCAACACCGTCGGGACCGAGGTCCAATGCCGCTCCCAGCCGTTGTATTCGTAAGTTGTCTTGACACCGGCGATCATCACCCCGGTTTGCGGATCGCGGCCAAACGGTTCGGCGCTTTCCAAGTTCGCGTGCAACTCGTCAGCGTTCAGGCAGCCCACGCGATCGTAGTTGTAACCAAGGCGCCAGTACGCACTCAGCGTTCCGGGCAACGCCGCGACTGAGGCGTCCGTGCTTCCGCCGTTGCCAACGCTCACGCCAACACCCCACACCCTCTGCCCTTCCGGCCCGAACAGCTCGCCGCCGTAACGGTGGCTGCGCAAACCTTCCCCGATCAAACTGTTCCGGCCTGCGCACTGACCGGCAAACCCGTTCGCCGGTGCTAAACCCGAGCCCTGCAACAGGCGCGGAGTCTCGTGCATATAGCGCCCGATCGACACCACAAACATCGGCTGCGTTCCTAAGCGCACATTTCCGCCGTAACGAATCTCGACCAAGACGGAGGATTGCTGCACGTTCGGGTACGCCGGGTTGACCGGCGGCTTTTCGTAGTAGTACGACACCAAGTCGCCTTCGACGTTTTCTTCCTCGCTCAGCGCCCACACCAAGGTGCGGTCCGCTGCGCTGCGGTCTGCTTGCGCCTTAAACCCCGCCCGTCGGTGCAACGGCGCCGGGCCGTCTTCGGTCATTAACGCATTGGAGGACGTCCCTTGTTGCTGCAACAGCGCTTGGTAACGGCGGATCACGCCGTCCGAGCGGTGCTCAATCCATACGTTGTTCGTCGCATCAAATTCAATCTGGGAACGCGTCGCATCGCCCCAACGTTCAAACACCATCGACCCGGTGTGGTCTCCCGCAGCCCGCAACAGCGAAACCCCGTCGATCACGTAGGAATCGTCCTGCATGTCCAACGCCACATCGTCGCGCCGAAAATCCCGGGAAATCCGTCCACCCGCCGCCAAGCTCCACCCGTAGCCGACATCCGAATCCCCGCCCGCGCTGGAGTAACTTAAACTCACGCTTGGCATCAGCCGCGCCGGCGGCAATGCAAACGCATAACTTTGCGTTACCTGCCCCTGCGCCGACACTGAACCTGACCCGCCCGCCGCGGGCGTCTGCGCCGCCGCAGCGCTCGACGCCGCCTCCGGCATTGCCGGCGCCGTCAGCGGAAACAGTGCTGCGACCAGCAGTGCCAGACCCACACGGCCTGCAAAACGATGCGGCAGGGCACCGGTTGAAGGCGATTTGTGCCGTGAATGACGAACTGTAATACGTGCTGAGATACCCATAGCAACTCCATTGATCCAGACACCCAAAGTGGTGCGTACATAGATCAATAGCGTGCAAGTCACCCCTAAACCGACACGAAAATTTGTTACGAATTGCAAATTCTTTGGAAATCGCACTTCACCCCAGCCATTCAGGGGTTATCGCCCTAGGTACCTTGGCTTGCGCCGGTAGCTCGACGCGAGTGCAGTGAATTTGATTTCGATCAATTACTCCCCCCGCCCATCCGGCGACACTGCGCGTATCAAGCCATTCGGAGCGCGCATGCAATCAACACTGACCTATAACGACAAAGTGGTCCGGCAATTCACGATCGCTACCATCGTCTGGGGTATCGTCGGCATGCTGGTCGGCGCCTTTATCGCGGCGGAATTGGCGTGGCCGTGGCTTAACTTCGACATCCCCTATTTAAGCTATGGCCGATTAAGGCCGCTACATACCAATGCGGTGATCTTCGCTTTCGGCGGTTGCGCGTTGATGGCCACCGCGTTCTACGTCGTCCAGCGCACCTGCCAAGTGCGCTTGTTTGGGGACAAACTCGCGGCTTTTGTATTCTGGGGCTGGCAACTGGTGATCGTTGCGGTAGCGGTAACTCTGCCGTTTGGCATCACTCAAGGGAAGGAATATGCCGAAGCGGAATGGCCGATCGATATTTTGATTGCGCTGGTTTGGGTGGCGTTCGGCGTTGTCTTCTTCGGCACCATCGTCAAGCGCCGCGTTAAACACATTTATGTGGCAAATTGGTTTTACGGTGCGTTCATTATCACCGTCGCCGTTTTACACATCGTCAACAATCTCGCCATTCCGGTGTCGTTGTGGAAATCCTATCCGGTCTATTCGGGCGCGGTCGATGCCATGGTGCAATGGTGGTACGGGCATAACGCGGTCGGTTTTTTTCTAACCGCGGGGTTCTTAGGCATGATGTATTACTACGTACCTAAGCAAGCGCAGCGCCCGATCTATTCGTACCGTCTTTCGGTGGTGCATTTTTGGGCGCTGATTTCGGTATACATGTGGGCGGGGCCACATCACCTGCACTACACCGCGTTACCCGACTGGGCGCAATCGCTAGGCATGGTGTTTTCCTTGATTCTACTGGCGCCATCCTGGGGCGGCATGATCAACGGCATGATGACGCTGTCCGGCGCCTGGCATAAATTGCGCACCGACCCGATCCTGAAATTCATGATCGTTGCGCTGTCGTTCTACGGGATGTCGACATTCGAAGGACCGATGATGTCGATCAAGACCGTGAACTCGCTATCGCACTATACCGACTGGACGATCGGCCACGTGCACGCCGGCGCACTTGGCTGGGTTGCGTTTATCAGCATCGGTTCGCTGTACTGCATGATCCCGCGCCTGCTCGGGTTAGAGCGCATGTATTCGACCAAGCTGATCGATTTGCATTTTTGGATTGCAACGATTGGCGTTGTTATCTACATAGCATCGATGTGGATTGCAGGCGTGATGCAGGGCTTGATGTGGCGCGCCACCAATGCCGATGGCACGTTGACCTACACCTTTATCGAATCCCTGGCGCAAACCTATCCGTACTACGTAACACGCCTCATCGGTGGGGTAATGGTGCTGAGCGGTATGTTCATTATGGCTTACAACACCTGGAGGACTTGGGCATCCGCACGCCCCTCGTTCGCTGCACCCATTCCCGCCTTGACGGCCGCGTAAGGAGACGCCCCTATGAATCACGCGTTGCTCGAAAAAAATATTGGCCTAATGGCAGTGTTAGTTGCCATCGTCATCAGCGTCGGCGGATTGGTGGAAATCGTCCCATTAATGTTCCAGGCGCAAATCATCGAACCGGTAGCGGGACTGAAACCCTATCCACCGCTGCAACTTGCCGGACGCGACGTCTATATCCGCGAGGGTTGTTACAACTGCCACTCGCAGATGATCCGCACGCTCGCCTCGGAAGTGCAGCGCTATGGGCATTACTCGGTCGCCGGTGAATCGGTTTATGACCGGCCATTTCAATGGGGTAGCAAGCGCACCGGCCCCGATCTTGCGCGCGTTGGCGGGCGCTATAGCGATGATTGGCAACGCGTGCATCTGACCAACCCACGCAGCGTTGTACCCGAATCGAACATGCCCGGTTTTCCGTGGCTTGCGCAAGCCAAAGTATCCGCATCGGAAATCGAGGCACATATGCGTGGCATCGCAGCACTTGGCGATCCTTACACGGATGAGGACTTCGCATCGATTACTTCCGCAGTCGATGGAAAAACTGAAATGGATGCACTCATCGCGTATCTGCAAGGATTGGGAAAATTTGCACCATCGGGGGTGTCGCCATGATCACCGGCATTCTCACCGCATTGTTGATTGCCGTGTTTATTGGCATTGTCGCGTGGGCCTACAGCACGCGCCGCCGCGCCGATTTTGCCGCCGCCGCACAGTTGCCTTTAGAAGATCGGGAGCCACGCGCATGAGTACGTTTTGGAGTTTATTCATCGCGATACTTTCGATTATCAATATTGCGGCGCTGGTTTGGTTGCTGCTGGCGACCGCGCGCGCCAAAGTCAATGCGAATGACGACAATACCACCGGCCATACCTGGGATGAAGATTTGACCGAGTACAACCACCCGTTACCCTTGTGGTGGTTGGGATTGTTTTTGTTGAGCGTTTTATTTGGTCTGGCCTATCTCGTATTCTATCCGGGCCTTGGCGCTAATCCCGGCACACTCGGATGGAGCTCGGCCAAGCAAGCCGCAACCGAGCTTGCCGAAAACAACCGCCAACTCGAAACAATATTTGCGCGCTTTCGTGATCAACCACTGGAGAGCTTAGCGCGCGATCCGCAAGCGCTGACGCTGGGTCATAATATATTTGTTAATAATTGCACAGCGTGCCATGGCTCCGATGCGCATGGCGCAAAAAGCTACCCGAACCTCACCGATGAGGACTGGTTATACGGCGGTCAACCGGACACGGTACTCACCACCATACTCAACGGCCGCCAGGGTGTTATGCCGCCATTGGGCGGGGCGCTCGGCGAGCTTGGCGTGGAGGAAGTGGCAAATTATGTCATGACGCTTTCTGGACAAAACGCCGACGCGGCCCTAGTTGTTGCTGGCAAGGCGCGCTATATGACGATCTGTATTGCCTGCCACGGGCCTGATGGGAAAGGCAATACGGCGGTCGGTGCACCTAATCTTACCGACAATATTTGGCTGTACGGCGGCGGCCTTAAGGACATCGAAACATCGATCCGCGACGGCCGCGGCGGGCAGATGCCGGCGTGGGAGCCGGTGATCGGCAAGGATCGCGCACGTCTTGTCGCCGCTTGGGTATTGGCACAGCGGACCGCCGAGAGCAAACCGTGAATGAGGCTAACGCCAAAATGGACGTGCAACCAAGCAGTGCGATGCTTGCGCGCATTGGCGCAATCGCCTGGCCGTCGTTCTTTGCGGCGGGTGTGGCTACCATGGTGTTTTTTGCCATCATCGATCCCTTAGATCTTGCCGAGATCGCATGGCCGCACTTCCCTGTCTCGCGCGAGCTTGGTTACAGCATCGGTTTTTTTATGTTCTGGGGTTGTACATTCGGTTCGAGCTTATTCACTGCGCTGTTGTTGCGGCCGTTGCGCGGCGCAACATCAACACTGAGCGCAAGCGAATAAAAGTAACGACTCGACGATCATGAACCTTCACGACCTTGTATTTCTTCACTCCCCCTTGAGCGGGGAGTCAGCGCGCACCGCGCGCTGGTGGGGGTGGCTGCGATATAACCACATACGGAGCATATGATGGCAATGCTTCGAACTCACCCCCATCCCAACCTTCCCCCCTCAAGGGGGAAGGAGTCCGGGTTCATCGCAACCGAGGAAACGTCAGGTGGCTCGTTGTACGCCGCGCAGCCAAAGATTTATCCGCGTGAAATAGACGGGCGATTTGCGCGTTTGCGTGTAACGGCCGTGTTTGCGCTGCTCGGCATTTTCTATTTGTTCCCGTGGCTGCGATGGGACAACCATCAAGCGGTATTGTTCGACCTGCCCGCACGCAAATTCCATATCTTTGGATTGACCTTCTGGCCGCAGGATTTTTTCTGGTTGACTTGGTTGCTCATCATCGCCGGGTTGAGTTTGTTCTTTTTCACCGCGCTGGCGGGTCGGCTGTGGTGCGGGTACGCCTGCCCGCAAACCGTATGGACCGAAGTGTTCCTTTGGGTTGAACGCATCTGCGAAGGATCACGCAACCAACGGATTAAACTGGACGCCGGTCCCTGGACGCGGACCAAAGTGCTGCGCAAAGGCACCAAACAACTCATCTGGATTGCATTCTCCTTGTGGACGGGATTCACATTCGTCGGTTTTTTCACGCCGATCGCAGCACTCGGCCACGAAGTCATGCAATGGTCACTCGGTGGTTGGGAAATGTTCTGGATACTCTTTTATGGCTTCGCCACATACGGCAATGCCGGCTATTTGCGCGAACAAGTGTGTAAATACATGTGTCCTTACGCACGCTTTCAAAGCGCTATGTTTGACCATGACACTTTGGTTATTTCCTACGATGCACAACGCGGCGAACCGCGCGGTTCGCGGAAAAAAAATGCCGATCCAAAATCGCTTAATCTCGGTGATTGCATCGGATGCGATGCCTGCGTCCAGGTTTGCCCCACCGGTATCGATATCCGCGAAGGTTTGCAAATCGAGTGCATCGCCTGCGCTGCGTGCATTGACGCTTGCGACGGCGTAATGGACAAGATGCACTACCCGCGCGGACTGATCCGCTATTCGACCGAAAACGCGTTAATCGGAAAACCGTCTCGGGTGGTACGTCCGCGCACACTGATTTACGGCACTGTGCTGGGACTGCTATTGGTGACATTCGCATGGGGTGTAATGCACCGGGCGCCACTCATTGTTGAAATTCTGCGCGACCGCAATGCGCTATATCGCGAAACCAGCAACGGCGCCATCGAAAACAGCTACACCGTCAAGCTCGTCAATAAAACCCAAGTAACGCAGCATCTAACGCTGGCCGCAGACGCCACAGTATCAATAACTGGCAATCCGAACATCGTGCTTCCCGCCGGTGAAGTGGGCAGTCTGCCGCTAACGTTACGCACGCAGAACGGCGCCCCCACCGGCATGCGGGCAATCGCATTGACGGTCAGTAGTGCCGACGGTTCCATTCACATAGAACAAATTGCACAATTTTATGCACCGGAGGCCAAATGAATGCGCAGTTGAACCGTTGGTATCGTGTACCGGAGGTATGGCTGATCATTGGGCTACTTGGCGCCACGATGATCGGATCGCTTGCGTTGGTCGCAAGCGCGATGCGCCATCCCGATGAACTGCTCAGCACACCGAAAGCCATTGCCACTGCGCTGCCGCCCGATTCGCCAGCCAAATCCACCGACCCGGCTCCCCCGTAGTCGGCTCGCAGACGAGTTATGTCATCCGGACCTTGCTTCCACTGCGGTGAACCCATTCCAACCGGAGTGCGGCTGATTGCACGGCTTAACGATCAGCCGCACCAGGTTTGCTGCATTGGTTGCCAAGCGGCCGTCGAGTGGATCGCCACGCTCGGACTGAATGACTACTACCGCATGCGCGATAGGCCCGCGGACCGTGTGGTCTCGGGTGCCGATTTCGCCACCTGGGATAGGCCGCAACTGCAGCGTTTGTATGTTCGCAGCAATGCAAATCATTTCTCAGAGGCCTGCGTCCTCGTGGAAGGTTTGCATTGTGCAGCGTGCAGCTGGTTGATCGACCGAGCGCTAAGCTCATTACCGGGGGTACGCGAAGTCAGCGTCAATATCGCGGCCAAACGCCTGCATGTCGCATGGATACCGGACCAAATCCGCCTCAGCGCCATTTTGGGCCGGCTGGCGTGTTTGGGTTACGTGCCGCATCCATTAAACGCCCAATCGCTCGATGCACTTGGGCAGCGCGAACAACGCGCGGCCCTAAAACGACTCGCCGTAGCCGGTTTGGGGATGATGCAAGCGATGATGTATACGGTTGCCTTGTATGCGGGGACATTCGAAGGCATGCCACCCACCACCCGCGATTTTTTCCGCTGGGTTGGCTTGCTCATCACCACGCCGGTTGTCGCCTACGCAGCGCAACCCTTCTTCACCGGCGCCTGGCGTGAGTGGCGGGTGCGCAGGCTCGGCATGGACACACCGGTCGCGCTGGCGATTGGCCTGGTTTTTCTTGCCAGCGTATTTGAAACCTTGCGCAGTGGCGCCCACGTGTATTTCGACTCTGCCAGTATGTTCGTGTTTCTGTTGCTGGGTGGGAGATATCTTGAAATGCGCGGGCGCCACCGCGCTGCGGATATTGTCGACGCGCTGGCCTGCCTGCAACCGTCGCTGGCACAACGCCGCACGCGCCTCGGAACACTTGAAACCATCGGCGTGCACGAACTGCAATGCGGTGACACCGTTGCGATCGCACCGGGTAGCGCAGTGCCCGCCGATGGTACGTTGTTGAGTGCCAGTTGCGAGGTGGACGAAGCATTGCTCAGCGGCGAATCAACACCGCGCACACGGCAACGCGGACAGACATTGATGGCCGGCAGTATCGTACGCACCGGACCGGTCGAGTTGCGTGTTGAGCACATCGGCGCGGACACGGTGCTTTCCTCGATCGTGCGCTTGGTTACGCGCGCACAGCAGCAGCGCCCGCGCTGGACGCAAATCGGCGACCGCTTCGCCGCTGGGTTTGTGGTGAGTGTATTGGTATTGACGCTGCTCACCGCCTGCGCGTGGTGGTGGGTTGATCCGACACGCGCGTTTGCGGCGGCACTGGCGGTGTTGGTGGTGTCCTGCCCCTGCGCTTTCGCATTGTCGGTACCTACCGCGCTGACGCGCGCTATTGCAGTACTTGCCCGTTCAGGCGTGCTCGTGATCAAGCCCGACGCACTGGAGAGATTGGTTGGCGTGAGTTGCTTTGTGTTTGATAAAACCGGAACCCTAACCCGCAATCGACTCGAACTGACAGGCATCACCGCGGTGGCGAACTATTCGATCGCCGACTGCTGGTGCATTGCCGCCCAATTAGAGCAAACCAGCACCCATCCGATTGCGCAAGCGATTCGCGCAAACGCGCCCGAGGAACCGAGCGCGCCGGCAACCAATGTCAAAGCAATAGCTGGCGTTGGAATCGAGGGCGATATAAATGGGGTGCATTATCGGTTCGGACGAGCGGACTTTGCGTTAGCGCCCACCGCAAAGCCGCAGGGTTTGCCTGCGGACAGCCGCCTTGTACTTGCGGATAAAGACGGTGTGTTAGCCTACTTTGCGTTAAGTGAAACGCTGCGCGAGGATGCCGTTGGCACCGTTGATGCGTTGCACACCATGGGCATGGATACGCACATTCTCAGCGGCGACAGCGCTTCACGCGTGCAGGCTATTGCGGCCAAGCTGCGCATTAATGGATGGCGTGCTGAGCTTGCTCCCGCCGCAAAACTCGATCACCTACAGACACTGCACCGTAGCGGTGCGGTCGTTGCCGTGGTTGGCGACGGCATCAACGATGCACCGGTGTTAGCCGGAGCCGATGTCGCCATCGCCATCGGCAGCGGTACGCAGCTTGCTCACGCCAGCGCGGATATCGTACTCGCCAATGACCGGCTCGACACATTGATCGGTGCGCGAACACTGGCTATGCGGACATTCAGAATTTTGAAGCAAAATCTAATTTGGGCACTGGTGTACAATCTTTCATCGATCCCCCTGGCCGCATTTGGCCTAGTTCCGCCGTGGCTTGCGGCCATCGGCATGTCGGGCAGCTCGTTGCTGGTCATACTCAACTCGCTGCGAATCGCTTCAGCGCCGGCGGCGATACCGCCCCAGCATCCCGCGGTCGTTGGCAACCCGGTGCCGGCATGAACATCATCCTGGTATTAATTCCCTTGAGCTTAATTTTGTTAGTGATTGCAGTGTGGGCGTTTTTCTGGAGCATTGATCACGCTCAGTTCGATGATCTTGAAACCCCCGCGCTGATGCCGCTGTGCGACGACGCAAAGCCGCCACCGCCTTCAACCGATCGCGAGTCAAAGCCATGAGCTCGCTGACGTTAATTGGTGCGTTTTTGCTCGGACTGATTTCGAGCGGTCACTGCCTGGTGATGTGCGGCGGCATCAGCGGTGCGCTGGCGCTCGCCACCCACCGCAATGCGCAGGGACGCCCACGCATGGATTTGTTGATCGGCTACCAGGCGGGACGCATTACCAGTTACGCGCTCGCGGGTTTTGCTCTGGCCGGAATCGGGGCCGCTTTGGTGCACCTCATCGATCAGGACCGGGTACGTGTTGCGCTGCGCTTATTAAGCGCGCTGCTGTTTGCCCTGATCGGTCTAAGCCTACTTGCGCGGGGCCGCGGATTCGAGTTCGGCCTTGGACAACGTGTGTGGCGCCGGATCGCGCCGCTCGCGCGGCGCTTCGTACCAGTACGTCACTTTCCGCAAGCGTTTGCATTCGGCACGCTCTGGGGCTGGATGCCATGCGGTTTGGTGTATTCCGTATTGTTCGTCGCCTGGCTCAGCATGGACCCCTGGCGCAGTGCGGCGATCATGGTGATGTTTGGTCTTGGAACCGTACCTGCGGTGGTCCTTGGCGCCATTGGTGCCGGCAAAAGCCTTAGTTTGCTTGGGCGCAGCGGGGTTCGATCTACCGTTGCCATCGCCTTGCTGGCTTTTGCAATCCTTACCGCAGGCGGTCCCTGGCTCGTTTCACACAGCGGCCTGCATGACTTGCACTGGCTGCCGTTTGATTGCTCAACACCCTAAGTGATCGGTATCGAAACTCCGCTATTTTGATAGACTAGTTGCCCTTACTCCCGCAGCTAAACCATGCCTATGGGAACGACGGCTACAATTGGTCCATTGGAGTCCTCGCCACCGCATCTTTTGATCGTCGACGACGACACCGAGATTCTCGCTCTAATCCAACGCTATTTCAGCAGCCAGGGTTTTAAGGTCAGCACGGCCATCAATGGCACCGCGATGCGCACCGCCATCAAGGCCGGTTGCGTCGATATCGTCTTGCTCGACCTTGGTTTACCGCGCGAAGACGGATTCGAACTCACCCGTTATTTGCGCGAACATTGGGGTGGCGCCATCGTCATTGTCACCGGTCGTGGTGATTCCGTGGATCGTGTGGTGGGGCTTGAGCTTGGCGCTGATGATTACGTGACTAAACCATTTGATCTACGCGAACTGCTTGCGCGCGTGCGCAGCGTACTGCGACGCACCACACCGGGAAGTATGAGTGGCACCAGCGCCAGCTCCGCCATCGAATTTGCAGGCCACCGATTGGATCCCGACGCACGTATGCTGATCGACCCAAACGGCAGCGAAGTACCGCTGACCACCGGCGAATTCGACTTGCTGCGCATATTTTTAGAACACCCAAACCGCGTGTTGTCGCGAGATCAAATCATGGATTTTATGCACGGACGCAATACCGGGCCATTCGACCGCGCCATCGATGTGCAAATCGGAAGGCTACGCCGCAAAATTGAGCGTGACCCGATTAAACCTGAACTGATTAAATCGGTTCGTGGCGCCGGTTACTTGTTTGCCGCACGCGTGCAGCGTGGTTGATTCCTAATAAATCCTGAAAATATCTTATGTTTCGCGAATTGTTCGACACCGCTCCCGATGCAATGATCGTAGTCAATCGCGAGGGTCGAATCGTGCGGGCAAATTCACAAGCTGTGCGGTTGTTTGACTATGCCGAAGATGAGCTGCGCGATGCCCCCGTTGAGGTTCTTATACCGAAAAGAGCGCACGCCGCACACCAACGTTATCGTGCGGATTACTCGGCCAAACCGCGCGTGCGCTCGATGGGCACTGGTCAAGAATTAACCGGCCTTAAGAAAAATGGCGATGAATTTCCGGTTGAAATCGCACTCAGCCCGATCAATACCCCAGATGGGCAAATGGTGGTGGCATCGATTCGCGACATTTCAGAAACCCAGCGCGCACGCCAAGCGTTGGCGCGCGGGCGTTACGACACCTTTGTTACGCAAATCGGCCAATTGGCACTGTCCGCTCCGAATCTTAATGTGGCGGTAGAACGTACGCCGGAGCTTGCCGCCGATGCGTTGCAGGTCAACGCTGTGGCGATACTGTTGCGGCATTCACAGCGCCGGGTTTTGCAAGTTCGCGCCGCATTTGGGTTATCAGCAGACTTGTTGGATCTGCTGCCGTCAATTTTATCACCCGATGCGCCAGAACGCTTGTTCGCAACCGATGAACCCATCATCGTAGAAAGCTGTACAGAATGTTCCCTGCCTATCCGCTTGAGCGCCATCACCACGGCAGGCTTTAACAGCATGGTATTAATTCCGCTGATCGATCGCGGCGAGTCCGTGGGGGTGGTCGTGGCCCTATCGCGCACGCAACGCCAGTTTGATCACGACGCGGTGCATTTCCTGCAATCCATCGCAAACCTACTCGGTGCCGCAATGCAGCGCATCCGCATGGAGGAACAACTGTCCCATACGCAGCGCCTGGAAGCGGTCGGGCAATTGACCGGCGGCATTGCGCACGATTTTAATAATTTACTTACTGTTATCTCCGGTAATTTGCAACTATTGGAAACGGAGCTGCCAGACCGACCGCAAGCGCGCGAAGTGATCAGCAGTGCGTTGCGTGCCGTTGGCCGTGGCGCTGAGTTAACTCGCAAACTGCTTGCATTTGCCAGGCGCCAACACCTTTCACCTAGCGCATGCAGCCCACAACGCTTATTAAGCGAACTTGGCATCATGCTCAAGCGCACGCTTGGGGAGGCCATTGTTCTGGAAATCATCTGCCCGAGCGACACCCCGGCTATCTTTGCCGACCCGGGGCAACTCGAAGCCGCACTGGTTAATCTTGCATTGAATGCGCGTGATGCTATGCCACGCGGCGGACACCTAAGTATCATTGCAAGCAAACGCCACCAAAACAGTGGCGGCGTTGATGCGGAACTGAAGCCGGGCGATTACGTTGTGTTTACCGTGCGCGATACTGGATTTGGTATGTCACCCGAAGTGCTAGCACGCGCGTTTGAACCCTTTTTCACCACCAAAGAGCACGGGAAAGGCAGTGGTCTTGGCCTTAGCATGGTGTATGGTTTTGTCAAACAATCCTCGGGACATTTGACTGCGGAAAGCCAGCTCGGATACGGAACTAGTATTGAACTGCATTTACCCGTCGCAAAATCCGCGAAACAGAAAGATGGTCTGTCCTCCACGCCATCGGATTCCCACGGCCATGAAACCATTCTTGTGGTCGAGGACGAAGCCGAAGTGCGCGGCATCGTCTTCGCATTTCTTCGTTCCGCCGGCTACACTGTGCTTGCGGCAGAAGACGCCGACGCGGCACTCGCACTGATCGCTGCTGAGCCTTCGATCGCTTTGGTATTCTCGGACGTAATACTTGGAAATGGTATGACCGGCGTGGAATTGGCGCACGAAAGCCGCCAGCGAAAACCGGGCCTGCCGGTATTGCTCACCTCCGGCTATGAACACGCAGCGTTGGACGATGGCTCTAGTGCCACGAGCGAGTTTGAACTGCTGCAAAAACCCTATACGCGTGAGCAACTCATATCTGCCACACGCCGAGCACTCGACCGAGCCTGAGATTTAACAAAAAATCAATGCACTCGTGTATCTGTTTCCATAATGTGACGCAAACGCGTCGCGTCTAAAACACGCACTTCGCGCCACTTTATCGAAATACAGCCTTGTGCATTCAACCGTGTCAACGCACGTGTTACCGTTTCGTGTTTAAGCGCCAAGAAACTGCCGATGTCGGCACGGCTCATGCGCAATACGAAGTGTTGATCACTGAAGCCCAAGTTTTCATGGCGTGCAGCCACATCAAGCAAAAACGCAGCCACGCGCTGCTCCGCACTTAACGTCGCAAGCGCCAGCATCCACGAGCGATCACTGCGAATTTCCGCTGCCAGTGCACCGGTAAGCTGCGCCTGCAATTCAGGAACTTGCGCGCAAGCGGTTAGCACCTCGGGGTAAGGCAACTCCCAAACCTCGCAGCTATCCAGCGCAATCACATCACAGGCATACACTTTTAACCCAATTGACTCGACACCAAGCAGTTCACCCCGCATGCGAAAACCTGTTATCTGCTCCCGACCATCCTCCGCAATCAGACAGCTTTTTAGAAACCCGGCATGCACCAGAAACAGCGCATTGAACGGTTGCCCGGCCCGATACAAATACTGCCCGGCAACCAGCTTGCGTCGCAATACCGGAACATGTGCGCTTAACTCCTCAAGATTAATGCAGTCCTTCGCATTGAGTGAAACGGTTGATCGGCGCAGCGATGCGGCAGAGGTATTTGGATATGGCAAGGCGGTTGTGGCTATCATAAACGTTCTCCCCAATGCAATTGCACGACCTACGCAATATAACGTTACCTTAACCGACGCCGATTGGTTGGATGACCACAGGCACGCAACGTTGTGTAACAGTGTGTAACAGCCACATACATGGCAATCCTTACTCCTAAAACAACACGGAATGATGCACAAACCGATGCAACGGCAATTGCGCCGATGCGCTAAATCGGGTTTGAAAGACTTGATCTAGCTCAACATCATTCATCCCGTTCTCGCGATACTCGCAGCATGGATAACTCCAATCACATGCCGCTCGCCGGTACCCTGCGCAGCAGCGATTCGCCATTTATTGAAGCGGCAGCTGTTGACGCTTGGGATGCTTGGTTCCGCTGGCGCGATTGCGGCGTTTTGCGCGATCTGACCATTGATGCAACCTGGGATCGCATCGCAATCGCACTAACCTCAGCTGAATCAGCGGCCACTGCGCCAATCTGCAAGCGCCGTCTTACCGATGCTCTGCACACGTGGCGCCTGTTGCTCGACGAACGCATTCTGGCAACGGCCGGAACGCATGAGCCAAAATGGAATAATGGCAAGTTGATTGCCGTTTTAAATGCCGCGGCATTTGTACGCAGCCCTTTGACTGCGCAAGCCAGATTTGATCAAACCGCTTTCGAAGCGGTTGCAATTTTAGCGGTACGTGCACTGGACAACGCACTCATGGTAAGTGGACACCACTCAGCCATCCGTCACGGTTTTCAAATTGGGATAATCGGTTTCGCTAATGCATTGAAGCTACTTGGCCTTGCCTACGACAGCGTCGAGGCGCGTGCTCAGGCAACCCTCATGGCGCACGCACTGGCGCAAAGTTGCTGGCGTGGATCATTGCAACTCGCGCGCGAACGCGGTGCGCACATTCCACTTACGAAGGATTGGCACAAAAAAATACACGGTTTAGGCTTAGAGCCATTCGATAAAGCCGGCAGTGCGATAAGGCACATTTGCTTGACCGCGATTACCTCACAGCAAAAACTGGCCTTGCTAGCGAACAATGTTGCCGATGCACTCGATCCCATCAACAGGGCACAGGTGGAACCCGCCGCCATCCGTAACGAACAGCGCACGACTCTTACTAGTAACCGAAGCTGCGTGCCGCATCAGCTTACCCTTCGTGCCGCCATGCAAAACTGGATCGATGAACCCATCGACTATCCGCTATTGGTGGGCGCTGAGCCGAATGAACAAGACGTGGCACAGTGGTGTGCATTGGGCACCCGCCTGGGATTGCCAAAAACCGGCTGGCGGCGATCAAATCAAGGCGCCGATACCTCAATGCACCATCCAATAGCAGGTACAAGACGTGACGGTTAAGGAATGAGCACTCCCATCAACCCAGGCCAAAATGCAACTCTCGGGTTCTCGATTAAGGAAGACCATGCTCAAACCCTACAGACCGCAATCATCGACTCGGCACCAGCTGGAATCATCGCCGTCAACCCCGATGGCCGGATTGTATTTGTTAACCGAGAGCTGCAAACGCTACTTGGTTACGCACGCGACGAGCTGCTCGGAAAATCCATTCAAATGCTGGTACCTGAGCCCTCGCGTAGCGCCCATATTGGGTATATGCGCTCATTCAACGCTGCGCCACACGCACGCGCAATGGGCAGCGGACGCGATCTGCACGCGCTTCGCAAAGATGGCACGGAAATTCCCGTCGAGATTGCACTGAAGCCGTTAGACACCGTCGAAGGGAAATTTATCCTTGCTATTCTCATCGATATCACTGAGCGCAAACAATTAGAAGCGCAAATCCAACGCGCCAGTGCGCAGTTGGAGCAACGTGTTACGGAACGTACCGCGGAGCTTGAGCGCGCGAACCGCAAAAACCAAGCACTGCTCGCTGACTTGAAAACCCAAGGTTTGGAGCTTGAGCGGCTCAGCCGCGAGGATCCACTGACTCAACTGGCCAATCGACGCGATTTCGATAAACGCCTACGCGAAGAAATCCAGCGCGCCAAACGTTTCGGAACACCGCTTGCCGTTGCAATGATCGATCTTGACCACTTCAAGAAAGTCAACGACCAGTTCGGTCACCCATTGGGCGATACCGTACTACGCGAGGCAGCACATTTAATGCGCCACGAGTGTCGCGCCATCGATATCATTGCACGCTACGGTGGCGAGGAATTTGCGCTCGCCTTACCCAATTCAGATTTAGCCAAAGCCTTCAACGTATGTGAACGCATCCGTCATGCCTTCGAGCATTTCGATTGGAATCATTTTGCTCCTGGTCTACACGTAACGATCAGTGCGGGCATCAGCAATTGGGCTACGGGAATCAATGCCAACGAACTTTTGGCGCAAGCAGACGCAAATTTATACGAAGCCAAACACAATGGGCGCAATCGCGTGATAGCGGTCATAAACGATTCGGCATAAACCATCTTTGTGCAAGCATCGAGGTGCTTTTTGGTAGGTTGGTGCTGAACGAAGTGAAGCCCAACAAATTCGTTTGTCGATCACCGTTGGGCTTCACTTCGTTCAGCACCAACCTACAAGACCTCATCCACGGATAATCATTATCAATAGTGCAACTCCACCTGCATCCATATTTTAGTTTCGTCCGTCGCAAACGAATCGGCACGATAATCCGCCAACTTGGCTAAAAAACCATAATGAGACGATGGTGTATAGGCAAGTTGAGCGTCGAGCTCACGGCCATAGTTAGCGCTACCGTGATCGGCATCGTACTGATGCATTTGCAACGTGTAAGTCAACAGCCCCAGTGGGCCGGAAGCCGAAATATACCTGTCGCGCAAGCCGTTGACCGGAGTGGTTAGGAATCGATCGGCCCACCCATTGAACGCATGCAACGTTGCAAAAGGAGTTTGGAAGCCATAACGGCCATCACCGCCAAGAATCTCGTAACCAAACTTAACGTTATGACCTTTAATGCCAAGACCAGTTTCGATCAGCTCATACTGCGCATTGATCTTGCTGTCACCACCACGCCAATCGGCTTGATCGGCGAACTCACCGGCATATAACCCATCAATGCCATCAGCAAGCTTGCATTGCCCTGCGAAACGCACACCCAGATTACGCGTCGAGGTAGCGGGTAACGCCTGATTTTTTACGAAATACCCATAAGTGCTTAGCGTACCCGTGGTAAATGGCATCGCCAAATTGAAAAGGTGCGCATCCAAATTCTGCTCGGCCAAAAGCGGATTCGGATTTTCGTGTCCAAACACACGATGCACTTCATCGACATAGAAGTAACGCAACATCAGCTGATTATCGAAACGATGATTCAACGCTAAGGCATCGAACGTTTGCTCGTTCTGACGCCAACCACTATTGCCAAAGAAGCGCTGATTATCGAGCAAGATGCGCTGCCGCCCAACGGTCGCCTGGTTTCCAGATCCGGAATCCCATGCCAGGTAGGCCTGATTCCATTCACTGCCTTTTGGATCAGCAATCGTTGGGTACTGCGTGCGACCATTCGCAGTTGAGTTGTAATGCTCTTGCAGCGCACGCACGTCCTCAGCCTCGAGGTACGCGGTGAAGCCATTCCAAACCGCTGTCTTAAAACCCAAACGGGTTCTTAATGTCAGTGCATTGGCTGACTCGGCGAAGGCGTCATCGTCCACCGACTCATAGCGTAACCGCATATCAAGTACCGGTTTGCCTTCGCTCACCCAGCTGGACAAATCATTGGCCGCTTGTACCTGCGTACCGCCGCTAACGGCAACCAAACCCAGTGCGATCGAGGCGCCCAAAACATTTATACGAAATCGAACGGTCATGGCAATTACTCATCAAGGAAATTCTGTCGATCGCCGATTCACTGCGACCTTAGGGTGCCACCGCAGCACCAAGCGCTTTTTTGATAGCCGCTACAAATTCGGGATCGGTCTCACCAATACGGCTGGAACGCGCCAATATTCGGCCATCAGGGTCCAGCAGGATTAGCACACTGGAGTGATTGAATTCCCGGTTTTCCAATTGCCGATATTGGATACCGAATACAGCAGCCAGCGTGCGCACATTCGTCGCATCGGTGCGGGCCAGGCGCCAGCGTGTCTCGTCAAGCTTGCGCAACACGCTAAGTTTTTTCAACGCCGCCGGCGTGTCGCGTTCGGGATCGAGGCTCACCATTAACACTTGCAGCCGTGCGCGTTCGTCTACCGTCAAGGCGGCTTCGCTGCGTTTGATCGTGTCGATAATCAGCGGACACGTATAGGGGCAGCTCGCATAGAACATACTGACCACACGCACAGGACCAGACAGCGTGGCAAAATCACGATCAATGCCATCTTGATCGGTCAGCATCGCTGATAATTGATAGACCGATTCCGTCGGCAACACCGGAGCCGCGATGGCATTTACGGCAAACAGTATGCCCAGCAGTAATGCAATGAATTGTCCTCTTATGCTTCTAGCCGCTATTTGCGCCGGATTGTTCTTACTCATGGTTTGATTTCCAATAAATCCCTCGCGCAACGAAACCCGAGATTGCGAGTGGTGTTGGCCGCTTGCAGCGAACTCAACAACGCGACCCGCATCAGCACCGCGTAGTTCTCGCGATCTTGGGTGCTCAACGCACCTGCGCCGCAAAATTTAAGCAAATCCGAATCACCTTGCTCACGGTTATCCGCGCTGATCATCAACCCGGAGAAATCATCGACCCACTCCCATATAACGCCTTGCAGATCGTAAACACCCCACGCATTTTTCGGCGTACGCCCAACATGTGGTAAAGCACCATTTGAAGGTCGGGCATACCAAGACAACACCCGTTCGCGCCACGCGGGATCATCCCGCGCGTCGGTACGAGTTTCATCCGCCGCTGCGGCGAATTCCCATTCATACCAGCGTGGCAAGCGCGCACCCTCGGTTTTGCAAAAAGCTTCCGCCGCAAACCAACTGACCGCAACCACGGGTTGATCGTCGCGCGCATCACCCAATGACAAAGCACCACCCCAGTGCGCCAGGTAACCACGGTCGACAAAGACCAGCGGCGCACGATCGCGCCGCCATTCCGGATGCAATTTAACAAAGTTCATAAATTCACCATTCGTCACCGGCAAGCGGCGCAAATCGAACGCCGCGACTTTCGCCAATGCCGATTTGCCATCCGGCGGCAACACACTGCGCAGTTCACCGCCAGGCAAATGCACATAATCCGCCGCACTGACGCATTGACTGAACGCCGCCAGCGTCAACACAACTGCCTTATTGATAAGCGATTGGGTACGCATCTGGGCCAAGGCCATCACTCTATCAATTAATGCGCAGCGCCAGCCGGTCGCGTCATCTGCGCGCGCACGTTGGCCACATCTTCAGCCGTAATCCGGCCACCCGGATTGCCCCAGCTGTTCAAAACAAAGGTCAAAATGTTAGCGATTTCATCATCGTTAAGCTGACTCATCGGCGGCATTACCGAGTTGAACTCGGCACTGTTAACGGTAACCTTACCGGTTAAACCTTTCAGCACAATACCGATCGCTCGTTTAGGATCGGCAGCCAGAAAATCGGATTTTGCCAACGGCGGAAAAGTGCCAGGCAATCCCGCTCCGGTGGCTTGATGACACACCGAGCAGGTTCCATTGAACAACGCCTGACCGGCCTTGACCTGATCCTCCTGCGTCAACGTCCCGCTTTCTGCTGCCTTGGTTGCCGCCGACACTGCGGCCAAATTCGGCGCCGAGCGATCACCCAGATAAACCGAATCGACTTCCTTGCCGGAATAGATGCTCTTATCCTCGGGGCCATCCACTTTCAGTATCGCTAATGCACCTTTGTTAAAAGCGCGAAAAATGGAATGATCCACTAAAACGTAACTACCAGGTACCTCCAGATGAAACTCAACCATCACCGCACCACCGGACGGCACCAGTGTGGTTTGCACGTTTTCCTGCTCGTGCGTGCCGCCTTCGTAACGCACCTTGTCGAATATTTCACCAATCACATGGAAGCTTGATACCAAATTTGGCCCGCCGTTTCCTACGAACAGGCGAACCGCTTGATTGGTTTTCGCAAGCAACGCCTTGTCACCAGTGAGAGAACCTTCCGATCCATTAAATACGACATAGGTTGGCTTTTCGGCAATCGCATTTTCCATATCAAACGGTTGATGGCCTTTTTCACGATACTTACCGGTTGTATAAAAATCCCCTTGCATGACGTAGTACTCATGATCGACCGCCGGCAAACCTTCCGGCGGTTCAATCAGAATCAATCCATACATGCCGTTGCCAACGTGCATGCCAACAGGTGCCGTGGCGCAGTGATACACATATAAACCTTGATTTAATGCTCTAAACGTGAACTGTGATTCGTGGCCTGGCGCGGTGAAACTGGATGCCGCTCCGCCGCCGGGGCCCGTCACCCCATGCAAATCGATGTTGTGTGGCATTTTGTTGTCTGGATTGTTCTTTAAATGAAATTCCACCGTATCGCCTTGGCGCACGCGGATGAAACTGCCCGGAACGGTTCCTCCAAATGTCCAAAATGTATAGGTCACCCCTTCCGAGATCGGCATTTCTTTTTCGATCACTTCCAACTCAACAATCACCTTCGCCGGATAGTTGCGGTGGATCGGTGGCGGCACATTCGGCGGACTGGTCAGTACCGCTTGTATTGGCGCACCTTGTGGCGGCCCCAGATCGCCTTTCGTAGTCATACGATTAGGCGTGGCGGGAGATACTCCGGCTGGCTTAGCCGACGATAACTCGCTCAGCCCAACTGCTACGCATACACCAAATGCCAAATGCCATAAATTTATCTTCACCGTATCACCCCATATCGTATGCAAATATGCGCTACAGCTTAGATGATGTTCGATTAGATGTTCTTGATCTGGATCAAGTGCATAGTCAAGCATTAAAACAACCTCTCACCTGGGTACGCCACATGTGATATGTTCAACGCATAGAGCTTCATTCAACTTCATAAAAGAAAACGCCTGCATCAACACAACTTGATCCAAATCAACATAAGAACTTGTGAGAATGCCCAGCATGTCCTTCAGTGCAAACTGTCATTGACAAGACTGCTTTTTAAGAGGATCTGCGCTATGTCACTGCAACTCCCTCGTACTCTCGCTGCCGTTGTTGGCGTATTTTTTCTTTGCACCATCTTGCCTATTCGATACGTTCACGCAGTACCCGCGTATGCACGTCAAACCGGTCAAGCTTGCGTTGCTTGCCATGTCAGCTTTCCTGAACTCACACCCTACGGCCGCGATTTCAAACTCAGCGGTTATACGATCGGCGCGCGTCAACCGGCTCCTTTAGCGGTGATGGCACAAGCGGGTATCACCGGCGTTAAGAACAACAAAGATGATGAAGGCAACGAGATCGTACCTAAAACCGATAAGCTGGAACTCTCCGCTGCTAGCTTGTTCCTAGCCGGCAAGGTCAACGACAACATCGGTGGGTTTGTGCAGTGGACCTATGAACCCATCAACGTCAACGGTGATGGGCATATCGTAGGGCATAGTGGAATCGACAATGTTGATCTGCGCGCGGTTGGTCGCATCGAGAACGAAGACAAAACCGATCTCAAATGGCTATACGGTATAACTTTGCATAATAATCCAACTGTGCAAGATGTATGGAACAGCACGCCGGCCTTCGGCTTTCCATTTACCGGTCCGCCAAATGGCATTGAACCCACCGCCGCAACGATCATCGATGGCGGCCTGGCGCAACAAGTTGCTGGAATGGGTGCCTATGTGTATTGGGATCGCACCATTTATGCCGAGCTGTCAGGCTATCGTACTGCCGACGGCGCGTTCTCACCGTTGCGCGCAGGTCAAGATACCAATTCAGCCGGCGGCGTCGCACGTTTAAAGGGCATAAATCCGTATTGGCGCGTGGCCTACAATCGCCAGTGGGGGCCCAATTCGCTGATGTTTGGAACCTACGGCCTCATCGTCGATCGCTATCCGGACAACACCTTGCCCGATACAGCAACTGATCGGTTCTCCGACACTGCAGTGGATGCACAGTATCAGTACATCACGGATCCGCACACATTCACGCTACAAGCCACCCACATTCATGAAAAGCAGGACTATCGCGCCAGCTTTCCGGCTACTGAAACAGGTAGCCCAATTGGTGCAGGCCCCACACCCGATAATTCGACCGATACCTTGCGCACGACAAAGATCAAAGGCAGTTACTACTACGAGCGTATTTATGGCGGCACAATCGCCTACTTCTCCACACGTGGCGGCAGTGATGCTGGACTATATCCAGAAGGATCTGTCGGCGGCAGCGCCAATGGCAGCCCAAGCAGTTCTGGTTATGTTTTTGAATTGGACTATTCACCAATCCAGAACTTACGCCTGATGCTGCAGTACTACGATTTCAATAAATTCAATGGCGGCAGCAGCAACTACGACGGTTCGGGTCGCCATGCGCGCGACAACAATACGCTCTTCCTCAACGCCTGGCTGGTCTTTTAATTGCTGCGGAGCAACCGCAACGATAACAAGGCCATCAGAGAATTAACGAAAGAGGGTACAATATGAATAAATATATAATTTACATTGTGTCATTGATATTATTAGGTTATATAAATACTTCCAGCGCCGGCGATTCCACCACGCAAGCAGATAACGCTGCGGAAAAGCTCGCCACTCAAGTGTGTTCGAGCTGTCACGGCCCGGGCGGCAACAGCATCTCACCGACATTCCCCAAACTTGCCGCACAACAACAACAATATCTGACTACCCAAATCCAAGCGTTCCGCAATAAAACCCGCGGCGAGCAAGAAGCGCACGACTATATGTTAGGCATGGCCACGTTAATTGACGATGCAACAGCCCAAGCGCTGGGTCGATTCTTTTCGCGACAAAAACCACCTATCGGCGTTTCCGGTGATGCTGCAGCCATCGCGGCCGGCAAGAAATTATTTGAACAAGGAATCCCCGATCGAAGCATTGCCGCTTGTGCCACCTGCCACGGCGCCAATGCGCAAGGCAACGGGATTTTCCCGCGCCTAGCGGGTCAACACGCCGAATACATCTTGCGGCAACTCACCGTTATTCAATCGCGCTTGCGTGAGTCGCCGGTCATGCATGGCATTATTAAGGATCTCAAACCGGAAGAAATGACAGCGGTTGCCGCGTTCTTACAGTCAAAGTAGCAATAAATAATCTGCCGAGAGCGTCTTAGATCGCCCGGCGGATTCTTACCATTTGTTTTATAACGCTGAGATCGTTTCAACGCATTATTCAATACCACAACGTATCTTCGTCGTTGCAATTTTTCAATATGCGGATCCAAATTCCGCCCCGTCGGCTTTCGGGAAAGCCAACAACTCTTCCGTTAAATTGATTTCGATCAATGTCGCAAATAGCAACCGGCATAAAATCACAATACGAATAGCTTACAAAACTATCTTAGTAAGCGAGTCGTGTTGTACAGCGAGAAGGATAAACCGATGGTTATAGGTAATTCAAGATTCACATTTACACCAACCGAAAGCGCGCAGCTTTTGCGCGATGTTGGTCGCAGCGATATCGCTGCAATCGGGTTTATTGAAGATGTTGAGGCATGTTTGCACGCATTCAACTATGCGCTGGTCGGTGGCCAAGCCAAGGGTTTGCCTAAAGAAATCACCCAGCATCTATCGGACATCGTTCACGCCGCTGCGCAATTGCGCAGCGCGTTGTATGGTTTGCCAAACGATATTGCAATGCTGATTGACCTGCACCTGTTGTTTGAAGGTGCACGGCGACGCATCACCACCGATCTTGGTTTACTCGTTGAGCCACTGGAAGACATCGCCAGCGCAATCACCGAAATTCAGCGCGCCGCAGCCGGGGATGTGGTAGAGGAAAGCGTCCGCCTGGAAGACCGTTTAGTGCGCGCAATAGCCATTGCATTCCGCAACCGCCTGAATCGCAAGCCCACCGCCGAAGACGACTCCGACTTCCCCGCCACACTCGCGCATATTCTGGAATTCGCCGGACATCGCTTGCCCAAGCTGGCCGCCGTTAGCGCCGCGGTCACCCCGGTGCGGTTGCGCGAAATGATTGGTTAGTTGTCCGCGAAGAGTTTTATCCGTTCCGTTATTTTACCTTACCGTCTCCAAAGACACGCCCGGGTAATAAATCCACCCAATGCACCCAAACGCTCTCCAGTTTTACTTTAAGCCCCGCAGCCACTGCCTTCGCCACCGCCTGCAACCCAAGCTGTACCGATTCCGTCGGGCGCGGGTTGGCAAGCACCGTCACAATCGGGTGGTAATCGGCCTTGTGACCAGTACTGTCTCCCTCGCGCACCGCTGCCATGGGTGTAAAGTTTACCCAGACGTTACTGGGAACCGTGCTTAAGGCGGCGGTGAGTTCGCTAGACACATCAGCCAACAGCGATTGGATCTGCGCAGCATCGGAAATTGGCAGGGCCTGAATCGTAACAACCGGCATAGAAAATTCCTTTTTAATATTCGTGTTTTTTACAAAAAAAAAGAGACGCTAAAAAACCATTAACGCGGTTCTTGCATCAGCAAAACGTCACGGCGTGAATGGGCGGCAAATGCGACACCGCTTGCCAGCTATCGCCTTGGTTATCACTTATCCACAAGTTGCCGGTGGTCGATCCGAACGCCAGCTGGGTACCGCCGGCGTCAATCGCTAGGCCATGCCGATACACAAGATCGTAGGCGTCGCTCTGGGGCAACCCCCGACTGCAGATGTCAAACGATTGCCCGCCGT
The DNA here is from genome assembly GCA_964466115.1 of uncultured Rhodanobacteraceae bacterium. Classification (GTDB taxonomy): domain Bacteria; phylum Pseudomonadota; class Gammaproteobacteria; order Xanthomonadales; family Rhodanobacteraceae; genus Pseudolysobacter. The sequence continues at coordinate 60,780 of CAYXMH010000012.1, forward strand.
CGCGCGTGCGTGCAACCACCAATCGTCCATCCACCGGAACTCGACGCTCGTCTTTCACCGCCGGCACAAACCAAGCGGTATTGGGGTCCCGCGGATGCACGGCAACGGCAAAGCCAAATACCGAAGGCATCACGTTCGCCACCTCCGTCCATGCACGCCCACCATCAATCGAACGAAACACACCATTGTGGTGTTGCACCCATAAATAATCCGGTGCTGCCTGGCATTGCACCATGCGATGCGGATCTTGGATGTTCGGATCAGCGCGCCGCTCCGGCGGCATATAGACGGCGAACATGCCATCGGCTGTAAGCGACCACGAATCCCCCGCGTCGCGAGTTTGCCAAACCCCGCCGCAGGAAATGGCCACGCGCACGACGCGCGCATCGCGCGGATCGACGCAAATCGAATGAATACCTGGATAATCGTAGCCACCGCCAAACCAACCCGCGCGCTCGGAGCGATCCCAAAGCGATGTGACCAGCGACCAGCTTTCTCCGCTATTGTCCGATCGAAATAATCCACCGGGAATTGTCCCAGCCCAAAGACGCCCCGGTTCCGAAACGCCACCGACCTCCAGCGACCAAAGCAAATTCAATGTCGCCGGCTTGGGCGGCTTGCCATCGCCGGTCGTAACCGTGTGTTCCGTGGAGTAGCTCGGTGTCGCCAACTCGCTCCAATTTTTTCCCTGGTCGGTCGAACGCCGCAGCTTTACCCCAAAATGCCCGAGATTGAGTGCGGCGTACCAACTGCCGTCGCGAGCATCGACCAGCGCCACGGTGACGTTATCGCCCAGAAACGCGTTGCGTTGGACGCGCCAATCGCCTTGCTCGCGAGCGAGCACGAGCAACCCTTTCCGCGTGGAAACCAGCAATCGATCGGACATGATCAACCTCCCGACAAAGCTTGCATGATGTAGATTTCGCTGTGTTCTTGCACCGGCGCTTGCAGCAACGCCTTATTGCGAATCGATATACCATCGACAAAGATCGCCACATGATGGCGAACGATGCCGTGATCGTCCAGGACATAACTGCGTAGAGATGGATACTTGGCAAATGCCTGCTGCAAAACGCCACCCACGGTATTCCCATCGGTAACGAGGGTGATTTCACCACTGGCTTCAGGTTGGGAGTGATCCAGCCAGCGCGCCAAACTGGAAGCCAAGATCAGTTTCGGCATTGCCTCTTCCCCATCAAACGGCGACTTCACTATTCATGCAACCCGTGCTTTACCGAAACCGATCGGTTGCCTCGATCAATTCGTGCGTTATGCCGGGCTCGAGCGCCGAATGCCCCGCATCCGGCACAATGATGAATGTCGCTTGCGCCCACGCTCGGTGGAGATCCCATGCGCTTCGCATTGGGCATACTACGTCGTAACGGCCCTGCACAATCACTGCAGGGATGTTGTGCAATCGGTGCGCGTCGCGCAGCAGTTGACCATCGGCTTCAAAAAACCCACCGTGCACAAAATAATGGCATTCGATGCGCGCGAACGCGAGCGCAAACTCATCATCGCCGCTCGCCGCGATATGTCCTTGGTCTTGGAATAAGAAACTGGTCGCACCTTCCCAAACCGACCAGGCTTTGGCAGCTTCCAGACGCACATGGGGATCTTCGTGGGTTAAGCGCCGATAATAAGCGCTCATCAAATCACCGCGCTCAACCGCTGGTATCGGTTTAAGGTAATCCTCCCATGCATCGGCGAATAGGGCACTGCAGCCGTCTTGATAAAACCATTCAAGCTCCCACCGGCGCAGCATGAAAATGCCGCGCAGCACCAACTCGGTAACGCACTGCGGATGAGTTTGCGCATAGGCCAAGGCCAGTGTGGACCCCCAAGAACCGCCAAACACCTGCCAGCGCGCAATACCAAGGTGCGTGCGCAACTGTTCAATATCAGAAACCAGATGCCAGGTGGTGTTATCGGTTAACTCTGCGTGCGGCGTAGATCGCCCACAGCCGCGTTGATCAAACAATACAATACGGTAATGGGTAGGATCGAAAAAGCGCCGGGCCTTGGCATTGCATCCCGCCCCCGGGCCGCCGTGCAGAAACACCACCGGCTTCCCTTTCGGGTTACCGCATTGCTCATAATAGATGCGGTGCAGACTCGACACTTGCAAGTAGCCGCTGTCGTAAGGTTCTATTTCGGGGTATAGGCCGCGACGCTTCCCACTATCTTGCATAGTGCGCGAATTCCCTAACAATTAATAACGCAGTACACGTGAAAAGCCGCTATTGGTCGGGGCGGAGAGATTCGAACTCTCGACCCCCACAACCCCATTGTGGTGCGCTACCAGGCTGCGCTACGCCCCGACGTGTTGCGGCTTTAAACATCACAGACAACAATTGTAGCAGACATCGTTGGAGAGTTTTACTAGCGACCGTCCCTACGCAGAAACTCAGCAAAGCGCCTCAACGATTTCCCGCAACGCCTGATGTTCCAACTCAAGATCGGCATAAAGACGCTGCAATTGAAGCCAGCTGGCTTCAATTTCGTGCAGTTTTTGCAGGTATGTCATATCGTCGGCAGCGAAAGCCGCTGCCATCGGCTTGATTTTAACGATTTCCCCGTCCGCCACTTTACTGCGCTTGGGCAACGCACCAGCACCCTCGAAACCGTCGCTTTCATTCGATGAAAATTCTTCTTTTTTATAACTTTTAATGTACACAACATTGCTCATATAAATCACTTTATTTCGATCTTTACACCCATTGGCAAACGCAAAATGATGTGTAAAACGCACCTACCTGTAGCCAACCGACCGCTTTTATTCTCATCGAGGCATGGTTAAATTCAAACGATGACTACAACCATTTCTTCATCGCCGCCGCGGAATTTGCCTTGCAAGCAAATCCCATATATCTATATACGAAATTCGACACCGAAAATGGGCAATTATGTTCGCGCACCGGCGTTACAAATTGTTACGTGGCAGGAACAGCGAAGCGACGGCACAATGTTTTACAAACTTGAGCGCGCATCTCAAAAACAACCGAACGAATCGCATGAGCATCCGCAGGCGTTATCGAAGAAAAATCCGTTTCGGTCGAACCGGCAATCGACCGCGCCAATACTGAATTAAGACCAAGCCCACGGCCATACCACCAAGATGGGCGAAATGCGCAACTCCCGCCGCCGTACCGGTGACCCCAAGATACAATTCAATCACCGCGTAGCCGATCACAAACAGCCACGCCGGCATTGGGATCGGCGGAAACAGCAGCAGGATTTTCGCCTGCGGATACAGCATGCCAAAAGCGAGCAACAAACCAAACACACCCCCGGAGGCGCCAAGGGTCGGGTAAAAACCGTCACTAAAAAAATGGATCACTGCCAATTGCGCCACGGCCGCACCGAGCACGCAAGCAAAGTAATAGAATCCATAAGCGCGCGCGCCGAAAGCGCGTTCAATCGGCGCCCCGAACATCACCAACGCGAGCATGTTAAACGCAAGATGCATAACGCCGCCGTGCAAGAAAGCGTAGGTAAGCAATTGCCACGGCGCAAAACCCACGAACATCGGAAGGCTGCGACCAACATCCAATACCTGCGGCTGGCCAAGCGGCCACAGCGCGAAGTACGCTACCAACAGCGATCCGGTCATTTGCTGCAGCAAAAAAACGGCAACGTTCACAACCAATACAATACGGGTGATGGGGGGCAAATTGGAAAACATGCATATTATCCGGCAGCGATCTCAACTGAGCTATTGTGCAGGAGATCTCGTCCGTTTGCCGCACTCATTCATCGCATGAACGAACCCCATGCGCGATAGCGATCCGTTCAAACCGCTGATCGCGTCGTTGCAGCATGTGGGTTATGCCATCCTGCCCGCATTCTTCGATGCGCCAGACATCGAGCAGCTTGCGCACGACTGCCGCGCGCTTAATCAAACCTCGGCCTTGTTACCCGCTGCGGTCGGTCGCGGCATTAATCGCCGCCACGAGTACGCAACCCGGGGCGATCGCACCCATTGGTTTGATCCGCTTGCCTTAACCAAGCCGCAGGTTCAGTACTGGCAGATTATGGAAACTTTGCGAGTGGCATTAAATCAATCACTGCTACTGGGTCTTAGTGAGTTGGAAGCCCATTACGCTTTGTATCCGCCCGGAAAAATCTATGCGCGTCATCGCGACCGCTTTCGCAACGACGATGCACGCGTATTGTCTTCGGTTTGTTATCTTAATGTCGATTGGTGCGAAAGCGACGGCGGAGCATTGCGACTGTATCTTAACGACGGCGCATCCAACCATTTGGATATTTATCCTAAAGCCGGCACCTTGGTTTTGTTTCTTTCCGCAGAATTTGAACACGAAGTGTTGCCCGCCTCGCGCGAGCGCCTGAGCATTGCAGGTTGGTTCAAACAGCGCACAATTCAGCCGTTTTGACAACGCACGAGGTGGGTTACGTCATAAACCCAAGATCGGCGCTGGCAAAGCGGCCAAGGTTCGGGAAAATCGTTGCAATGCCGCTGGAATCCACGCCAAACCAGCGCGCCAACGTCGCCGCATACTGATCAACGGCCGTGGTCGGAATGATTTGGCCATACCCCGCGTCATCGGGATTGTTGTTCTGCAACAAGCTTGGCATCGTGCCGTAGAACCGCTGGCCGCGAACGGCGCCACCGACGACGAAATGATGCCCGCCCCAGCCGTGATCGGTGCCAGAGGCATTGGTGGAAAGCGTGCGACCAAAATCGGATGCGGTGAAGGCGGTCACGGAATTGGCGACGCCAAGCTCGACGGTCGCGTCGTAAAACGCCTTTAGACTTTGCGATAAATCCGCCAATATTTCGGTGTGCGTTGCAAGCTCGTCGCTGTGGGTATCGAACCCGCCCAATGAAACAAAGAAAATCTGCCGCCCATTATTCAAGCCAAGCGCCGCGCGCACCCGGATCATATTCGCCACCATCGCCAACTGCCCGCCAAGATCGCTTGCCGGAAATGCGGTGGCCAGGGGCGGTAAAGGGTTGCCCCCAGGACTCAACGCATTGTTCACCAAGGTGTAGTTGGCAATCGCGCGAGTCATCACTGCGGCGTGCGCGCGCTCAAACATATGCGTTTGAGTGCCTTGCGCCATCAACGCATTGAATGCGGCGACTCCCGCGTCGTTGCCGTAGTCGTCCAAATACTCCAGCGCCGGCGCACCGTACGAGCTCATCGAATATTGATCAACCGCACTGCCGCGCTGAAACAAATTTTCCCCGCTCAGCGAAATATTCATCGACAACTGCTGGCTGGGATTGCCGCTGTAGAGCAAATCGGCGATACGCCCGCCCCAGCCGTTGGCGCTGCTGTCGTCCGGCCGCGAGGTTTGCCAATAATTGGTTTGATCGTCGTGCGAGAACAATTGCGGCGGTGTCGCGACACTGCTGTTTAAATACTGGGCTTGGGTAATGGGATAAAGCAAGGTTCCGACATTGGCAACGATTGCCGCGTGCCCGGCATTGAATGCGTTGCGTAATTCAGGCATTTGCGGATGCAACCCGTAACTGGCGCCATCACTGGGTTGTCCGGCACCAGGGGTACCGAGCGCGGTGAGCGATCGCGATTGCACCTGCGCTTGCGCCAAGGCCAAACCGCCGCGCGTGGCGCTATACACCCCGTAGTGTGCATTGTCATAAGGAACAACGGTATTGAAACTGTCGTTGCCGCCGTACAAGTAAACGCAGACCAGCGCCTTATAGTCGTTGAACGTGGCGACCGTCTGGGTTGCCGCGGCGAGCAGCTTAAGGTTGCCCAAAGCTGAATAAAGTCCCACTCCGCCGAGCGCGGCGCGAATGGATTTGTTCAAGAACTCGCGACGATTGCAGTTCATAGTGCGCTCCTATTTCTGCACCGAATACTCAGGGGACATCATGATCAGATACAACGCCTGCTGAATCCGATGCAGATTCAAATTCGCGCCATCGGAACCGGACGTCATTGCGGAAAGCCGCGTGAGCAAGACTTGGCGCATGAACGGCGACATCTGTCCGGCCATGAACAACAGGTTGTACCGATCAATCAACGCGGATGGCGTCGCCGCCAAGGTCAAATCTCGGGTTTCGTCCAGCAGCAACGATTGATCGGAGACATAGCTGTAATCGCTGCCTTGGTAAAAGTAAAAAATGCGCCATCCCATGTCATTCGGGCCATTGATGGCCAAGGTATCGGTCGCGATTTGAAATTCCGGTGAAACCAAACCCGCCGTACGGATCTCGCCCGGCTGCTGAAAGTTCGGTTTAAAGAAGTTGAACACCGTCGGTGAGCGCAATGGCGCTTGCCCGTATTGCTCCGCCGGATCGGCGTTTAGGTCAAACCGGCCGCTGCTTGAATGCGAGGCCATTGCGCGCCACAAATGCGTCAACTTGAGCAACGGTTCGCGCAATTTTCCGAAACTGTCGGGATTCTGCCAGTGGCCGTAACGCGCCTCCGGATCCAACAATATCGCACTCACCACGGCCCTTAGATCGCCGCGTACGCCGCTGCCGTTGTTGTTGAACACGGCGGCCACGCGTTGCACATACGCGGCGCTGGGATTGCTGGTAATCAACCGTTGAATTAACAGCTTGCCGATAAACGGACCCACATTGGGATGATGAAAAATATTATCGAGCGCCGCGGTCAGGTCGGTTTGTGCTGTGCCGCCCTCGGGTAGCTGGCCGTTGGTCAGTGCCGCACCGGTGTAGACCAAAAGCTGTTTGTAATGGTGCCCCAGCCCGTCCACCTCCGGCCCCAACTCATCGTGATACGCCTCCACCGCCTGCATCGGTTGCTGCCACGGGGCGTCCTCAGGATTGCTGGGTGAACAATCATCGTAGCTGTCGGAGGTGCATCCGGCGAAATTCCAGCCGGTGAATACGTGGGCAAAGCTGCGCACCGTGGTCTGGCTATAGGTCGGAATCGGCTGGCCGTTGCTCAGTTTTACACTGCCATCCAGGTTCAACTGATTCAATCCGACCGAAAACAGCTGTTGCACTTCACGCGCGTAATTCTCGTCCGGCCGGATATTGTCGACGGGATTCGGCTTGCGATTGCCGACCATGCTTAAATACGTCGCCATCGCCGGATGCAGCGTTACATCCTCCAGCAACTGGCGATAATTACCAAACGCGTCGCGCACTAGAAGATCGTAATAGCTGGCTAAAGCAAACGCGTTGTAGGTAAGTGCGGCATTGCGGTCGGATACGACAAAAATTTCGCTTAACGCATAGGCCACGCGCTGGCGCAATTCATCGTTTGGAATGGCACCACCGCGACTGGGATCCGGGGTTTGCACCGAATTGATCAACCAAGCTTCAAGTCTCTGTTGCTGGTAAACGCTATTTTGCCCCGCTGGCAAGCCGGCGACCCACGCCAAGTAGGGCGCTTCAGTCGATGCCGGGGCACTAAACTGTTCGCTCAACCAAGCGCTATACCCCACCGTACGCAGGTGCTGAATGTCGGCTAAGGTGGGTCCAAACGTGGCTTGAGTTAGAAAACGAGCGGCGTCCGCATCGGTGTAGGGGCCGGCGGCGGCGCCTTCATACCCATCGTGCAGCAACGCATCGGGGCGGTGGCTGAGCTGCGCGTAAGTTGAGTTCGCAAATAATACACTCAGCAGCGCCGCAATCCCCTGACCAAGAAACGAGCGAGCCTGAAGCAGACGCATCGGCAGTCTCCCATCGCAACGCGGGTTTTAAGGATAGTACCGGGTTCGCCCAGAAAATACGACGTGACCCACAAATCCTTGATTAATGATTTTTTCACACTCCAGCTTCAGCTGCCCTCTTTAACGCGCCCAAAGCTGCGCGTCTAAGTCCCGTTGCCAACCGTACCGATGTAAGTCAACCCGACCGTTGAGTACCTCGACCCCTTCTTTTCGCAACCGCATGCGCTGCTCGCGGAATTCGGCACTTGCGGGTGGAAAAGCAATGCGTCCGTCGGAACGCAAAACGCGATGCCAAGGCAAACGCAACGATGCCGGAGCGGTACGCAGCACCAAGCCAACTAAGCGGGCACGCCGCGGTAACCCGGCACGCACTGCCAATTCGCCATAACTGGCCACGCAACCGCGTGGAATCTGCGCAATGACGTTGCGGATTGCGGTATGCTGAAGGCGGATGGCGTCGGATGAAAAAAAGGATTTATCAGACCGGTTCATACCGGTTAGGATACCGGCATTGATCACTCTGGAGCACATGGGTGCAAACCTTCGAACAAATCCGCTCGCAAGTCAGCGCCAAGTACGAACTTCGAATCAACGATCCGTATTTGATCAGCTTTGATCTCATTACCTCGCACGGCACTCGGCATCAAGGCATTTATTTCACCGAGCTTGAAGACGACGACGGCGGCAAGATCTTACGCATCAGCACACCCATTGGGCCTTTAACCGGCATGGACCCGAAACGCTGCCTGCGTTTTAATTGGGAGCAGCGCATCGGGTTTTTGGCGGTGAGCGATCTTGATGGATCGCCTTATCTGCATCTGTGCGAAAATCGCCCGTATGAGCTCTTAACCGCTCACGAAATCGATCGTTTAATCAATGAAATCGGACCTTTGGGGGACAGTTTAGAGCAAGCCATTTCAGCGGGTGGGGATGCATTTTAAAAAGGCACTGTCATAAAACTTTCAAACTGCCGGGTTAGGCTACTCAAGAGCCGGCCACAGCGTGGTTGACGCATGAGGTACTTTAAGATCCTTGGTAGGCGCGTTCCCAAGGTATCCTTATGTGCGGTGTCGGCAAGCTCGTAGGCCATGCGTTCCAACCTACTGAAAGGCTACATCAAGTTGTAAAATCCTTCCCCAAAAACGTCAGAGGGATTTTCGCGCACGCATCGGCAACGCTGCGTGCGCATTTTTGTTAAATGACCCTTCCAGCAACCACTATGGCCTTCGAAAAACCGGTACGCAACAGCGCAATCGAACCGCCGTCCCATTTGATGGAGCTGGCGGCGTTGAGCGCTCGCGACGCGTGGGCGGATCGACTCTTTCGCTACGTGGTGACCGGAGCCGGTTTTTTGGTGCTGATCACCTTAGCCGCTGCCGCTCTGTCGATGCTGTGGGGCGGGCGTATGGCCTTTGCAACCTTCGGCTGGGATTTCCTGATCAGCCCGGATTGGGACGCGGTGCAGCACAAATTCGGTGCCTTGGTCCCGATTTATGGCACCTTGGTCACCGCATTGATCGCTATGCTGATCGCGGTGCCGGTCAGTTTCGGCATCGCTTTATTCCTAACTGAAGTCGCCCCGACTTGGTTGCGCGGTCCGGTTGCTGCGGCAATCGAACTGCTTGCCGGTATCCCCAGCATCATCTATGGCATGTGGGGTCTGTTCGTATTCGTGCCGTTCATGGGCGCTTATATTATTCCATGGCTGGATAGCCATCTTGGTGATCTGCCACTAATGGGTCCGCTGTTTCGCGGCCCGCCGCTCGGCATTGGCATGCTAACCGCAGGCATTGTGCTGGCGATTATGGTGATTCCGTTTATCTCCTCCGTGATGCGCGACGTATTCCTAACCGTGCCCTCGCGATTGAAAGAGTCAGCCTACGCATTGGGATCAACCACCTTTGAGGTGGCTTGGGATATTGTGCTTCCGTATACCCGCTCGGCGGTAATCGGCGGAATTTTTTTGGGCTTAGGTCGTGCACTTGGTGAAACCATGGCGGTGACTTTCGTCCTGGGGAACTCCCACCTGCTGAGCGCCTCGCTGCTGGCGCCCGGCAATTCGATCGCCGCGACCATTGCCAATGAATTTTCCGAAGCCGATTCGGATATTTATCTCTCCTCGCTGATTGCACTGGGATTCCTCTTGTTTGTAGTGACATTCATCGTACTGGCCATCGCTAAATTGATGCTCAATAAATTGGCGCAAAGAGAGGGCGATTAGTGGCCATCGGGATGGAAACCTTGTATCGGCGGCGGCGCATCAAAAATGCAGTCGCGTTGACGTTGTCATTGGCTGCGACATTGTTCGGGCTGTTTTGGCTCAGCTGGATCTTGTTAACGACGTTCAGCAACGGCGTTGCTGCGATGAAATTATCGCTGTTCACGCAAATGACCCCACCACCGGGCGCCGATGGCGGATTACTGAATGCCTTTTTCGGCAGCTTCCTCATGTGCGCACTGGCGATCGCCATTGGCGCACCAATCGGCATCGCCGCCGGCACCTTTCTCAGCGAATACGCGCGCAAGCACTGGATCGGTGAAACGATTCGCTTCGTCAACGACATTTTGCTCTCCGCCCCTTCCATTGTGCTGGGCTTGTTTGTCTACACCTTGACGGTGCGCACCATGGGCCATTTTTCGGGTTATGCCGGCGGCATCGCCTTGGCATTCATCATTTTGCCGGTGATCGTGCGCACCACGGACGAAATGCTCAAGCTGGTGCCAAGCACGATGCGCGAAGCGGCCTTGTCACTCGGCGTTCCGCAGTGGAAAGTGACCGTGCAAGTGCTTTATCGCTCGGCCATGTCCGGCATTCTCACCGGTGTATTGCTTGGGCTTGCGCGCATCAGCGGCGAGACTGCGCCGCTGCTGTTCACGGCGCTGAACAACCAATTTTGGAGCACCAACATGAGCCAGCCCATGGCCAGCGTTCCGGTGGTGATTTTTCAATACGCGATGAGCCCCTACGATTCCTGGCATTCCCTGGCGTGGGCCGGTGCCTTCATGGTTACCCTGTTTGTGCTTCTATTAAGCATCGTGTCGCGCGCCATTATCTTGCGCAAGAAGGTTCAAAATGACTAACCCGCAAGCTGTATTGCAACCCTTGGAGCCCTCGCCGCTGGCGGCGAACTCCTTGGCATCTAAAATCGTTACGCGGAACCTCAATTTCCACTATGGCGATTTCCGCGCCTTAAAGGACATCAACTTGTCGATCGCGGAGCGCAAAATCACTGCGATCATCGGGCCGTCCGGTTGTGGAAAATCGACACTTTTACGCATCTTCAACCGAATCTATTCGATTTACCCGAAACTGCGCGCCAGCGGCGAAGTGCTCCTGGACGGCGAGAACATCCTCGCGCCGGGTTTCGCGTTAAACCGCTTACGCAGCAAGGTCGGCATGGTGTTCCAGAAGCCGGTGCCGTTTCCGATGTCGATCTACGACAATATCGCTTACGGCATCAAGCACTACGAAAAACTGCCGCGCTCGGAGATGGATCAACGCGTCGAACAGGCGCTGCGCCAAGCCGCCTTATGGAGTGAAGTCAAAGACAAGCTGAAACAAAACGCGCTCGGCCTGTCCGGTGGACAGCAACAGCGATTGTGTATCGCGCGCGCGATTGCATTACGGCCCGAAGTCATGCTGTTCGACGAGCCAACTTCGGCGCTCGATCCCATCGCCACGGCGAAAATCGAGCAATTGGTCGATGAACTCAAGGAGCAATACACGATCGCGATCGTCACGCACAATATGCAGCAAGCCTCACGCGTGTCCGATTACACCGCTTTTATGTACCTTGGCGATTTAATCGAATTCGGCGAAACCGAAACGATTTTTGAAAACCCGAAACAGAAAATGACTGAGGACTACATCACCGGACGCTATGGTTAAATCATTTGCTTCCCCAATTGAAGAAATCAAACCCCATCGATAAGGCCGCGTAACAATGCCCTCTGAGCACATCATCAAGAGTTTTGACGAAGAGCTGGCGCAGCTCAATACCTCCATTGCACGGATGGGCGAGTTGTCGCAAACGCAGCTCAGCAATGCAATCTCAGCGCTGCTTGATCGCAACGCAACGACCGCGGCACGTGTCGTACAGGCCGATATCGAGGTTGACGACATCGAGCGCGAATTGGACATTCGCGCGATCAAGGTATTGGCGCTGCGCCAACCGATTGCGCGCGATCTGCGCGAAGTGCTTTCGGCTTTGAAAATTGCATCCGAATTTGAACGCATTTGCGACTATGCCGCCAATATTGCAAAACGCGCGATTGCGCTGCAACAAAGCGCAGCCACCGAAATGCTGACTGAGATATCTGAGCTCGGTACGTTGGCGCTGCATTTGTTGCGCGACGTATTGAGCGCGTTTGGCGCGCGCAATGCCGAAGCCGCTTTGGCGGTTTGGGCGCAAGACGAGCGACTCGATGACACCTACACGTTTCTCTATCGTCGCCTGCTCGACTACATGCGGGCGGATCCGCAAAACGTTGCCACCGGCGCGCATTTGCTGTTTATCGCAAAAAACATCGAACGCATCGGCGATCACGCCACCAACATTGCGGAATCCATTTACTATTTGGTTAACGGCACGCCATTAACGGCGCCGCGACCCAAAGGCGACAAATCGAGCTTTGATGAGGTAGGAACGGTGACGCGCTAAGCGCAATTTTTGGCTGGTAACGCGAGATGATGGGGAAACGCTATGATATAGGCGTTTTTTCAACCTCAAGGATAGCGTTGCGGCGATGATAACCCCTCATGCGGGCACTACGGTCGAGCGAACTGCTGCTAGACTCACAAACCCCATTGTGATGTGTTGATATGTTGACCGAGCTTGCCATTGTCGTTGTGCTCGCGCTGCTGAATGGTTTTTTTGCGTTCGCGGAAATGGCCGTGGTTACCGCCCGCAAAAGCCGCCTTAAGCATATGGCGCAAACCAGCCGGCGCGCGCAAACGGTGTTGCGCCTGATGCAATCGCCGGAACGCTTCTTATCCACGGTGCAGGTTTTTATCACCCTGCTCACCAGCGTCATGGGCGCTTATTCGGGAGCTAAAATCGGCGCCACCATCAGCGTGTGGTTGGTGACGCTTAAACTGCCGTTGGTTGCCGCCTACGCATTGCCGCTGGGCATGTTTTTTAGCGTATCGGGCGTGGTATTCGTCAATATGTTGATCGGCGAGTTGCTGCCCAAGCGCTTAGCGCTGGTAAACCCCGAAAAAATCGCCGTAGCCGTCGCCCTGCCGTTGCAGGTGCTGACCTGGATTTCGTTTCCGTTCGCGTTTGTTTTAATCTGGATTACGCGCCATGTTTTGCGCATCATCGGCATGGAGCGCGTCAGCGATGGCCAGGTTTCGGAAGACGAAATTCGCCTGCTCGTCGCCGAAGGCGTCGAGCAGGGCGTTATCGATGCGGACGAACGCAATATGGTCAACCGCGTTCTGCGTTTGGGCGATCGTCAAGTCAACTCATTGATGACGCCGCGCCCACGGATTGCCTGGCTTGATTTGTCCTTGCCGATTGATGACAACCTTACCGTGATGCGCGATACCCCCTATTCGCGCTACCCGGTGTGCCGCGGCGGGCAACAGGAGGTTCTCGGCATACTGGAATTGAAGAGCTTGATCGATACCCTAGGCTCAAACAAAGTAAATTTATTCTCAAAATTAACAAAACCGCTCTATGTTCCGGCGACCGCGCGGGCATTGGACTTACTTGAAGAGTTCCGCGATGCCGACATTCCTTTTGCCTTGGTCGTTGATGAATACGGCGAGATCGAAGGCTTGGTGACGTTGAACGATTTACTCGCCGCGGTGGTTGGTCGAGCGGTTGCGCCGCTTACGGAGGCGCGCGATGCCCCCATTGTGCAACGTGCGGACGGCAGTTATTTGATTGACGGGGCTCTAAGCACCGATGATTTGCGCGAACTGCTGTCTTTAAACCAATTGCCCAACGAGGAGGATCACGATTATCGAACCGTCGCCGGCATGGTAATGGCGCAATTCGGCCGCATACCGCAAGTGGGCGAATTGTTCACTTGGCGAGGCTTTCGCTTTGAGGTGGTCGATCTTGACGGGGCGCGCATCGATAAAATTTTGGTCGCGCGTACCGCCAATCCAGTGGAGCTTGGTTAGATACAGTGTTTATTCACCGGCAATAGCAGCCGCTATTTTCCCTTCGCCAATCGCGCCATCCGCTGCGCATCGTCCAAAATCCCGCGCAAAATACGCACCTCGCGCTCGTCCATATCCGCGCGCAAGAACAATCTGCGCAACCGCTGCAAGATGGTGTCGGACGAACGCCCTTTGTGGAACTCAATATCGTCCAAGGTTTGTGCCAGGTGATTGAAAAAATGCTCCAGCTGCACCAGGGTTGCGGCCGCCTCGCGCGCAGCTGAACCCCCGGCTTTGGGTTCACCAAGGCTCGCGATCCGCAATTCATACGCCAATACCTGCACCGCCTGGGCAAGATTGAGCGATCCGAAATCGGCGGCGCTTGGAATCCGCACGGCGCCGTGGCAAAGCTTAAGTTCATCGTTGTCCAAACCAACCCGCTCATTACCGAACACCAGCGCCACTTCGGCACTGGCGGCCGCAGTCAACAGTTGTGCTGCCGCCTCGCGCGGAGAATATTCCGGCAATGGCACGCCGCGCCGGCGCGCCGTACAGCCAAATACGACTTGGCAATCGCCAATGGCCGCCATTAAATCCGGCACCACCACCGCCTTTTCCAGCACATCGTCGGCACCGGCCGCTAAAGCCACGACATCCGGATGGGGATAATGCTTAGGCGCCACCAGCACCAGTCGATCAAACCCCATCGTGCGAATCGCACGCGCGGCGGCCCCGATATTGCCCGGGTGCGAGGTATTCACTAAAACGAAACGGATGGCATGTGACATAACCGAAGAGTACCGTTAAAAGCGCGGTTGTGGCAGCGGCTTCCACAAAAATGCTATCCTTCGCGCCCTCGCCGTACGGCCTTGAAGTCGCGCGGCATGCTCTTTTTCAGCCGATTCCACTAGGAGCCTTCATGGCCAGACCCGCAGTTACTATCGCGGTACGCGCCGCCCGCGCCGCAGGTAGCGTGTTAATGCGTTATCTCAATCGCGTCGACAGTGTTGCTGTCGTCGAAAAGCAGCGTATGGATTTTGCCTCCGAAGTGGATCGTGCAGCCGAAGCCGAAATCATTCGCGAATTGAAACGCTCGTTTCCCGATCACGCGATTCTTGCCGAGGAATCTGGCGCCAGTGGCAAAGGCCGCTTTGTTTGGGTGATTGATCCATTGGACGGCACGCACAATTATTTGCGTGGTTTCCCGCATTTTTGCATCTCAATAGCGTTATTGGAAAATAACGAACCGCTCTATGGCGTGATATTTGACCCATTGCGCGATGAGCTTTATACCGCCAGCCGTGGCGATGGCGCCTATTTGAATGATCGGCGCATCCGCGTAAGTAAGCGCGATCAGCTAACCGGCGCCTTGCTCGCCACCGGATTCCCGTACCGGCAGCGCCAGCACTTGAATGCGCAGCTTGAGATGACGCGAGCGTTGCTCAGCGAAGCCGAGGACATCCGCCGCACCGGTTCGGCCGCGCTTGATCTTGCCTATACGGCTGTTGGCCGCTTAGATGGCTATTTCGAAATTGGATTGAAACCGTGGGATATGGCGGCCGGTTGTTTGCTGGTGCGCGAAGCCGGCGGCTATTACGGGGATTTCCATGGCCGCGACGGCATTCCCGCAAGCGGTAATTTGATTGCAGGAACACTGCCGGTAGCCAAGGCTATGACCGCTATGATCGAAAAAACGATGGGGCCGGAATTGGCTGCGATGTGATTTCCCGTTTCGCTAGTGCCGTCATTCGCGCGCAAGCGGGAATGACGGCAACTATCACGGCCTTCTGGCGAGTTCCGGATTGTCTTTGGCTACCGGCATCAAATCTTGTTTCGATACGCCAAGCCATAACAAAATGGGATTAGCGAAGAAAATCGAGGACAACGTGCCGATGATGATGCCGATAATCATCGTGATGGCAAACCCATGGACGACCGGACCTCCAAATAAATACAACGCCACCATCGTAATGCCGGTGAACAACGAGGTGATGATCGTTCTTGATAAAGTGGAGTTAATCGCTTTATTCAGAATCTC
This sequence comes from uncultured Rhodanobacteraceae bacterium, assembly GCA_964466115.1. Classification (GTDB taxonomy): domain Bacteria; phylum Pseudomonadota; class Gammaproteobacteria; order Xanthomonadales; family Rhodanobacteraceae; genus Pseudolysobacter. The sequence goes on from CAYXMH010000012.1 coordinate 76,571, forward strand.
AACCGGTTCCGCCTTGCGCGTGGTTCGGAACAGCTCGCGCACGCGGTCGAACACGACGACTTTGTCGTTGATCGAATAGCCCACCACCGCCAATACCGATGCCAGCACCGTTAAATCGAACTCGCGCTGCATCAGTGCGAAGAACCCAACCGTAATCAACGTGTCGTGCAATTCACTGGCAATTGCCGCCACGGCAAAGCGCCATTCGAACCGCACGCCGATATAAATCATGATGCCGATGATGACGAAGATCACCGCGATCACGCCGTCGTTACGCAATTCCTCGCCCACTTGCGGCCCGACGAAATCGTGGCGCTTAAGCGTTACATCGGCACGCTTTTCGGCCAACACCTTCACCACATCGTTGGCAAGGTTGTCGGCATTCTTCTTATCGCCCTGCGGTTGCAGACGAATCGCGATTTCGCGCACGCCGCCCAAACTTTGCACCACTGCGTTCTCATAACCACCGGCGCTTAAGGTTTCACGCACCTGAGCAATTTCGACCGGCTCTTGATAGGCCACCTCAACCAAAACACCACCGGTGAAATCAAGCCCGTAGTTGAGCCCTTTGGTGATGATGGCAATCGTCGAGGCCAGCAACAACAAAGCGGAGATCGCGATGCTGATGTTGCGAAGCCCAAGAAAATCGATCTTGCTATTGGGATTAAAAATTTCCATAAGTAAATTCGCCTTGGCGTTATCTTACACAGACAACGTTTTGAGCTTGCGCCCGCTGTGAATTAGATTGGTTAAAGCATGCGTCACCGTAACCGAGGTGAACATGGAGGTTAAAATACCGATCGCGAGCGTTATCGCAAATCCCTTGATCGGGCCGGAACCAAACGTCATCAAGCCGAACGCGGCAAGTAAATGGGTGACGTTGGCATCCAAAATCGTCGCCCAGGCTTTGTCATAGCCGGCGCGAATCGAGGCCAATGGTGTTGAACCATTGCGCATTTCTTCGCGGATACGTTCGCAAATGAGCACGTTCGCGTCGATCGCCATACCCAACGTCAGCACAATGCCGGCGATGCCTGGCATGGTTAAGGTCGCTTGGAACAAGCTCAATACCGCAACCAGCATCACCAGGTTCAAGATCAAACCGATATCGGCCACCAATCCAAACAATTTGTAATAAACGGCCGCACATCCAAGCACTAACAGCAATCCAATCAATACCGCATTAAGCCCTTTGCTGATGTTATCGCGTCCTAAACTCGGCCCGATCACCCGCTCTTCGACGATATCAACGGGAGCCGCCAGCGCGCCAGCGCGCAATAACAAGGCAAGCTCAGATGCGTCTTTGCTGCTGCCAATGCCGGTGGTTTGGAACTCTTTGCCAAATACACCTTGTACCGTTGCAGCAGAAATCACTTCCTCGGTGATTTTTGCCGTACGCACTTCCTTGCCATCAACGATTTTGGTTTCCGGAATGCGCTCGATATACACCACCGCCATACGCTTACCGACGTTCTGGCCGGTAAAGTCGAGCATTTTTTTCGCGCCCACCGCATTCAAATTCACATGCACGGCGGGCAACCCGCTGGTCGGATCCGGTGCGCTATTGGCGTTGGTTAACTCATCACCCGTGACAATCACCTTCTTTTTCAAAACGATCGGCACCGGTTTGCCGTTCGGTCCCAGGTCGCGCATATGGTACAGGCGCGAATCCGGCGGAACGCGGTTGGTCGCTTCCGCTTCATACGGGTTGGTAACGCTTTCATCCACCGCGCGGTATTCCAACGTGGCGGTGGCGCCAAGAATTTTCTTTGCCTCAGCCGTATCTTGCACACCCGCCAATTCAACCACGATGCGGCCAACACCTTGTTGCTGAATAATCGGCTCGGACACACCCAATTGATTGACGCGATTGCGCAGCGTGGTGAGGTTGCTGGTGATCGTCTCTTTGGCTTTTTCCTGCACCGCCGCCTCACGCACTTTTGCGATCAGCGACCAGCTATCGGCGGTGACCGTGCCGTCGCGCACTTCCAGGGGTGGGGTCTCGCCGAGTTTTTCCGGCTTATTGACCTCACTGGCAATGATGTCGCCGGCTTTCTGTTTGTCGGCTTCGGAACGCAACGTCACCACCACGCCTTGCGGACTGCGGCTGACCGATTGATACCGCACGCCGCCCTTCAGCAACGCGGCACGAATGTCATCCACGTAGCGCGATTCTTGTTTTTCCAGCGTCGCGCTTTGGTCGATCTCCATCAGGAAATGCACGCCACCTTGCAAATCCAAACCCAGCGGCATCGAGTTCGCGCCGATCGCACGCAACCAAGTGGGCACGGTCGACGCCAAATTCAGCGCCACAACGTATTTATCGCCAAGATCGCTGCGCAATGCATCGGCGGCGGCAAGCTGCGTTTCGGTATTCGAAAATCGCACCAACAAACGGTCGGCACTGTTCTCCACCGTCTTAAAATCCAAGGTTTTGGTTTGCAGAATGCCGGTCACTTTTTCCTTCAACGCATCATCCACCGTAGCGCCGCGGTTGGCGGAGATTTGTACCGCCGGCTGCTGCGGGAACAAATTCGGTAATGCGTAAACCACCCCAAGCAGCAAAACCAGGCTAACCAATGCGTATTTCCATTTTGGAAAATCGTTCATGCGTCACTATCCGATTGCGTAACCAGCCAAATCAGCGCTATGGCGAAAGCCGCGCCGATCCCATTCCAACCCAAATTAAATCGCCTTCAGCGTGCCCTTGGGCAACACCGCGCTAACCGCCTGCTTTTGCAATTTCACCTTCACATTGGCGGCGATTTCAATGGTTAAAAATGCATCACCGATCTCCTCGATGCGGCCAAGCACCCCGCCGTTGGTGATCACTTCATCGCCCTTGGCCAATGCCGCCATCATGGCGCGTTGTTCTTTGGCGCGTTTCATTTGCGGGCGAATCATCAAAAAAAACATGCCGGCAATCAACACGACCATAAACAGCATCGAAGACAGCGGATTGGATGCCCCATCACCACCAGCGCTTTGGGCGTAGACGCTCGAAATCAAAAAATCCATCGGTTTTTCTCTAATTTTTGTATGGCGGAAGCGTTAAATCCACTCCGCAAGTCGGTAAAAAGGCCGCAGATTATGCCATGTCAAAGCATGTCGCGCACGTTTTCGGTGCCGCGACAGCTACTAACTGCTGTTATATCGAGTGGGTGATTAGTTGAGGTCATCGGCTAATTAAGAGGCCAAAACCAAGAAACCCACGAAACTGGTCAAAATTTTAATAAATGCCCCGATTTGTATGGATGCTCTGGTTGTTATTACGTGCGCGTCTGCCGGCGTAACATTTCTTTGCATTTCCCGGATAAAAAGATGTCCGCATTTTGCGCTGAATTTCGCACTTATATAAGCCTGCCGCGGCATTGATTCCATTGCCGCAATGCAAGTCTTCTTTTAAACATAATACAATTATTTACAATTATTTACAATTAGAATAGTACATTAATGCTATATTGGCATCGAGTGGATCGAATGCATTTGAATTTAATCGGATTACAAAGGCGATATATGAACAAGGTAATGGCCGCGCGTTTTTCGGTTTTGGTGGGTGCGTTGTTGTTGTCAGTCGGCGCTGTTGCCGGGGAGTGCGGTGGCGACGCCGGTGGTACGGCGTGCT